>CAZQOA010000020.1:47320-60851 GCA_964594715.1 uncultured Rhizobiaceae bacterium
GCATCGAATATACAGTGACTTGTTGACGCGATGAAAACGTCAAAGCCGCCTGACGAGACGCCCGGCAAGCGTCGAAACGGGTCACCGTAGCGGCAGCCTCGATGTCACCGGCGTGGGGTATCAATTCGCCCCCCGTATACCCCGCACCGGCTCCAGTCCGCCCGACCGTCGAGGTTGCCGCATCTACCTCCGTCCACGATTTCCAGTAGACCCGAAGCCCTTCATCCAGTAACTCTATGACATGGACATCCGATCATACCGATGAACGACGGAGGTTGGTGATGTACGCGCAATATGTGCGGTCGGCCGACCACGCGCGGCAACTTCGCCAGGAGGCGGGGCGGTGGCTGCGATCGCGTCGGGAAGCCCGCGATATGACGCAGCGGGATCTGGCCGAGCGGGTGGGCCTGCGCTATTACACCTTCATCTCGCAGATCGAGGGCGGTCATGGGCGGGTCCCGCCGGACCAGTACGAGGCCTGGGCCCAGGCGCTGGACATCGAGGCACGCGACTTCGCCAAGTCGATGCTGCGCTACTACGACCCCTTCACCTATCGTCTGCTGTTTCCAGAGGACGCGGCTTCTGCCTAGAGGGCAAGGGCCCGGGGGCGTGTGACCTAGGTACCGGAGGACGGAGTGGGGGACGTGATCGAGCTGTTCGGATCGCCGATGCGGTCGGGCGGCTGGAGCGAGCAGGAGAAGGCCGAGCTGTATCGGGCAGCGAGCCTCTTGGGCGCGCGCGGCCTGCCGTTCGACACTGAATCCGGCATCACCGACGACGGCGACCCCTGGTTCCTCTTCATCGGCCGCGGCACCGGCGAGGTGCTGGTGCATTTCGCCCGTATCGGCGGGATGTTCGTCGTCCACCATGCGGCGGCCGACGTCGTCTTCGAATCCGGCGACATCCGGGACCTGGTCGACCGCGTCCTGCTGTTCCCCGAGCGGTCGGTCGGCCGCGCTTCGGGCGAAGCCTTGCACGCGCATTTGGCCGTTACCGTTGCCGCGCTCGGCCTGTCGCTGGAAGCGCTCGGCCAGTTCTTCGACGATCCCGACTTCGATTCGTCCCTGCTCGAAGACACGATCGCGCCGGCCTCGGCGCCCGAAGCCGATAGCGCGTGGCTGGTGCCGGAGGACCCGGACTCGGTGACGGCCGATGTGGAAACGATGGCGGGCGGCACCACGGCGGATTCGGTGGCGCCCGACTCCGAGCCGGCGCCGCAGGTGCGGGCGGTCGAGGTCGGGTCCGTGGAGGGTTCGCTTCCCGCCGAGGCGGGCGGGGTGCCCGACCCGGCAAGCCCGGTCGGCGAAGGCTTCCACTTCACCCATGATGCGATGGTGCATGTGCCGGCATTCGCGCCGACGCCCGGCGCCTTCGACGGCGTCGTCGTCGAAGGCGGCACCGCCAACGACACGCTGATGGGCACGAGCGGGTCCGACTTCCTGTCGGGTGGCGACGGCCACGACCTGATCATCGCGGGCGATGGCGACGACGTGGTGGTCGCGGGGCGCGGCAACGATACGGTGCTGGGTGGCGAGGGCGACGACGTGCTGTCGGGCGGCGACGGCGACGATCTTCTTTATGGCGGCCAGGGCGACGACCTGCTGCTCGGCGGCGAGGGGGACGACCAACTGTTCGGCGGCAAGGGCGACGACACGCTGCAGGGCTTTTCCGGCCATGACACGCTGTCCGGCGACGGCGGCGACGACCTGTTGATCGCTTCCGGCGGCGATGCCGTGATGATCGGCGGCGACGGCACCAATATCTTCCATTTCGCACCGGGCGCGGCGGTCGCCTATGGCGGCGGCGACAAGGACATCTTCGTCTTCGAGGAGGGCGAGCGGTCGAACGTGGTGATCCACGACTTCGATCCCGAGGAGGACGAGCTCTACTACCTCGATACCAGCGGCAAGCGTCTCGACGTCGCCCTGATGCCCGAGCCGGGCGAAATCGAGATGATCCTCCACCCCGGCAATGGGGGCTCACTGCGAATCTTCTTCGATAACGACCCGAGCCCGCTCATCACCTGAGCAGGGCGGATCGACGCTGAGGCGATGGACGCGGTTGGAGCAGGCCGATCCGCCATGTTATGGACCCGGCCATGATCGATATACGCGCCATGACCTACCGTATCGCCGGTCGGGTCCTTTTCGACGGCGCCGACGCGACGATACCGGACGGGTATCGGGTGGGCCTCGTCGGACCGAACGGAACCGGGAAATCCACCCTCTTCGAGCTGCTGCTGAACAATGTCCAGGCGGATGGGGGGTCGATCGAGATCCGCCCGGGCGCCCGGGTCGGCTTCGTCGCCCAGGAGGCGCCGGAGGGGGCTACCACCCCGCTGGAGGAGGTGCTGGCGGCCGACGTGGAGCGCACCCGCCTGCTGGCCGTGGTCGAGACGGCCGCGCCGGAGGAACTGGGCGACATTCATGCCCGGCTGGCTGCCATCGGCGCCCTGGCGGCGCCGGCGCGCGCGGCCGGCATCCTGCACGGCCTCGGCTTCGATGCCGAGGCGCAGGCGCGCCCGCTGTCCAGCTTCTCCGGCGGCTGGCGGATGCGCGTCGCGCTGGCGGCGGCGCTCTTCGCCGAGCCCGACCTGCTGCTGCTCGACGAGCCGACCAACCATCTCGACCTGGAAGCCACCATGTGGCTGGAGGGCCATCTCGCCCGCTATCCGCATACGCTGCTGGTGATCAGCCACGACCGGGCGCTGCTCAACATCGCGGTCAACCAGATCCTCCATCTGTCGTCGCGCAGGCTGACGCTCTATGGCGGCAACTACGACAGCTTCGAGAAGCTTCGGGCGGAGCGCCGGGCGCATGAGGCGGCACTGACGCGCACCATCGACGCGCAGCGCAAGCACATGCAGGCCTTCGTCGACCGCTTCCGCTTCAAGGCGTCCAAGGCCCGGCAGGCGCAGAGCCGGCTGAAGGCGATCGCCAAGCTGCCGCCGCCGGCCTCGGTGGCGGAGGATCCGCATGTCGTCTTCAACTTCCCGGCCCCGGCCGAGCTGGCGCCACCCATCCTCAATTGCGACGAGGTCACCGTCGGCTACAACGGCCGCCCGGTGCTGCGCCGGCTCGACCTGCGCATCGACCCCGACGACCGCATCGGGCTCCTCGGCGCCAACGGCAACGGCAAGTCGACCCTGGCCAAGCTCTTCGCGGGCGCGCTGGCGCCGATGGAGGGGCGCATCACCCGCGCCGGCAAGCTGTCGGTCGGCTTCTTCGCCCAGCACCAGATGGACGGGCTCGACCCGGAGATGACGGCGGCCCAGCAGCTCGGCGCGGCCATGCCGCATCTGCGGGAACCGGCCGTGCGCGCCTATCTCGGGCGCTTCGGGCTGACCCAGCAGAAGGCCGACACGAAGGCCAAGGACCTGTCGGGCGGCGAGAAGGCGCGCCTCGCCCTGGCCCAGGTCTGCCGTCTCGCGCCGTCGCTGCTGATCCTCGACGAGCCGACCAACCACCTCGACATCGACGCGCGCGGGGCCCTGGTCGCCGCCCTCAACGATTATTCCGGCGCGGTTGTCATGGTCAGCCATGACTGGTCGCTGCTGGAATCGACGGTCGACCAGCTCTGGCTCGTCGCCGACGGCACCGTGCAGCCGTTCGAGGGCGACCTCGAGGATTATCGCCGGATGCTGCTGCAGCGTCAGAAGTCCGCGGAATCGGCACCCGTCGACAGCAACGCCCGCAAGGCCCAGCGCCGCGAGGCCGCGGCCCAGCGTCAGGCCGCTGCCCCCTTGCGCAAGCGCGTGCAGTCGGCCGCTGCCGCCGTCGACCGGCTGGAGAAGGAGCGCGCGGCGATCGAGAAGCGCCTGGCCGACCCGGCGACCTATTCCGGCGACGGTCCGTCGGTGCCCGAACTGATGAAGGCCAAGGCCGACCTCGACCGGCGCATCGACATTGCCGAAGGCGACTGGGTGAAGGCCGAGGAAGAGCTGGCATCCATCATGGCGGAGGCGTGAGTTGATCCAGCACCACTTCATACCCGGCCTGGCGCGGCCGATCTCGCCGTCGAGCCATGCGGTCATCGTCGATGGCTGGGTGTTCATGACGGGCCAGCTCGGCCGCGACCTGGACCAGCCGGACGGACCGCTGTTCGACGGCATCGCCAGCCAGACCGAGCAGGCGCTGCGCAACATGGACCGGGTGCTGACGGGCCTGGGCGGATCGCTCGCCAACCTCGTCTCGGTGCGCGTGTTCCTGACCGAGTTCGACCGCGACTATGCGGCGATGAACGCGGCCTATGCCGGGTTCTTCCCGGAGGGCCGGCGCCCGGCCCGGACCTGCGTCGGTGTCACCGGGCTGGTGAAGCGGGCGCTGGTGGAGATCGACGGGATCGCGCGCCTGGGCTGAAGCTGGGCCCGGCAAGGCTCTGGGAATCCTCGCCGGCGGGCACAATAGGTGCGTGCCGGACGGCGGACCCCCGGAGATGGCATGACGATCAGTCTGGAAGCCCTGCCGGCCTGAACGGCGCGCGACCGGCCGGTCGAGAATACCGACATCGTCCTGTGGCACAGCTTCGGCCGGTACTGCCTACCGCGGCCAGAGGATTACCTGGTCCAGCCGCGCGTGCTGCGGCTTCAAGCTGATTGCGATTGGAAAGCGCCCGCCCACCGCTAGCGTCGATCGAGAACGTCGACCATCCGGCTGACGACTTCGAGCAGTCGGGTCGTGACCGTGGAGGGGACATCGTAGTCGATTTGGCCATGGGCGACGGCGTTACGAACCTGTCCGCTTTGGCGTAGATCCTTGGCTTCGCTCTGTAAGAGATACCCCTGGCCGATCAGCAATTCGATGATGGAACTCGGCGTCAGGCTTCGTGACGCGAGATCGGGTTCCAAGGCGCGTGCAACGGCTTCGAGCGTTGACCAGGCGAGAAGCAATGCCGCGGCACCGTCCGTTTGGGCCAACTGCCTGATTTGATCGATGCGCCGACGGATCGATTCCGAGGACATTTGCGGGGGCGATAGCGCCGTCGAATTGGCGTAGACAATCTCCAGACGCCAGTCCGGGTGATCGACCAGAAGATCGCGAAGCTGTTCGACCTTGGCCGATTCGGCACGTGGCGCGCCGCGGCCCGTGAGAACTTCAATAAGAAGGTTCGGCGCCTTTCCGACGGCCACAGCGTCCGGTCGAAGCCGACTCAAGAAGGCTGGGAGATCGGCAGCTTTCGGCTGCCGTATCAGTCGGTATCCCTGTCCTGAGAGGCGACGATCGAGCTCATCAAGTGCCTCGCGCTCGAGCACGCCTTGAAATGCCATCATGTCAGGTCCCCGCGCGGATCATCAGTTACCTTAATATAAACGACCGAACCCTCCGTCTGGAGAGCTTTGACAAGCACCTCGCTCGGATTGGGGAAAATGTAGAGGTTGCCCGGTTCAAATTTCTGAACAACGATCCGCTCGATCTGCCGATCATCGATATAGATGCAGGCGCAGAGGCCATCGAGGATGGGTTTCACGATGTTATCAATGTCACCAAGCATTTCCCCTTCGGGGAAATAGTAGATTGTTATGGCGACGCCTTCCGTCAGCGCCCAGGATTCTGGGGGAACTGCCGCCCGTCCCGCGGCATAGACCACGGCTTTCCAAGCTTTCCTCGATTGCGTCGACGCCTGCAGGCTCACGGCGGTGCCGTGGATCAGGAATTCTAGCGGAAGATCTGGAAACACGTTTTCACCAAACCGAATGCACTTGGTGATACAGGGTGCAACCTACATAAGGTCCGGAACCCTGTAACGACTTAACCGTTGGTTGCATCCTTCCATGGACCCTCGTTGCTGCCCGGCTGGTTCTGTTGGTGTGCGGAAGCAAGTCCGTTCTATCCTCGTCGGAACACCCCGACGACGCGCCGCTGCAATCCAGGCACCGACCACAGGACGGCGATCAGTGTCAGCAGGGCCAGGCCGGCGCTGATCGGGCGGGTGAAGAAGGGCGAGGGGTCGCCGCCGGTGAGCGACAGGCCGCGCAGCAGGTTCTTGTCCAGCAACTCGCCCAGGACGAGGCCCAGGATCAGGGGCGCCATGGGGAAGTTCAGCAGCCGCATGCCGAAGCCGATCATGCCGAAGGCCAGCATGACGTAGATGTCGAAGACCCTGGACGTGATCGCGAAGGCACCGATGGTGCAGAGCACGAAGACGACCGGCATCAGCCGCTCGCGCGGCACCAGCAGGATCCATAGCAGCGGGCGGACCAGCGTCAGGCCGAAGACCAGCTTCATCATGTCGGCCAGCACCAGCATGGCGACGATCTGGTAGACGAACTCCGGCGTCGTCACCATCAGCATGGGGCCGGGATTGACGTTGTGGATCAGCATGGCGGCCAGCAGCACGGCCGCCGGCGCCGACCCCGGCACGGCCAGGGTCAAGACCGGGATGATGGCGCCGGGGACGCAGGCGCTCTCGCCCGTCTCGGCCGCCATCAACCCTTCGACCGAGCCCTTGCCGAACTTCTCTTTCTCCTTGCTGGCGCGCCGGGCGGCGGCATAGGAGGTCCAGGCGGCGGTGTCCTCGCCCAGGCCCGGCAGCACCCCGATGAAGGTACCGATGCCGCCGGAACGCAGGATGGTGCGCCAGTACTGCGTCACGTCGCGGATGCGCGGGATGACGGAATCGATCTTGCTCGACACCGCCTTGAAGGCCGGGCCGCTCATGACGTGCAGCACCTCGGCCACGCCGAAGGCGCCGACCAGGGCCGGCAGCAGGCCGATGCCGCCGGCCATGTCGACCGAGCCGAAGGCGAAGCGCGGATAGGCGTGGACCGTCTCCTGCCCGATGGTGGCGACGAACAGGCCGAAGAAGCCCGCGATGTAGCCCTTCAGCGCATCGCCGCCGGACAAGGAGCCCGCGATGACGATGCCGAACACCGCCACCCAGAAGAACTCGTAGGACCCGAACGACAGCGACAGCTCGCCCAGGGTCGGCGTGAACACGGCGACGCACATGGTGCCGAACAGCGTGCCGAGCCACGACCCGGCGGTGGAGATGCCCATGGCCCGCCCGGCCTGTCCCTGGCGCGCCAACGGGAAGCCGTCGAGGGTGGAGCAGGCGCTGGCCGGGGTGCCGGGGATGTTGAGCAGGATGGCGCTGCGGCTGCCGCCATAGATCGCCCCGACATAGACGCAGATCAGGATCAGGATCGCCGTTTTGGGCGCCATCGTGTAGGTCAGCGTCGTCATCAGGGCGACGCCCATGGTGGCCGTCAGCCCCGGCAGGGCGCCGATGACGATGCCGAGCAGGGTCGCCCAGAAGACGTTGAAGAGGGTGGTGCCGTTGGCGAAGCCGGCAAAGGCTTGGCCGAGCATGGCGAGTTGGTCGAGCATCGGTTTGCGTGCCTCAGGGCAGGCGGACGAGGAACAGCTTCTCGAATACCAGCGTCACCGCCAGCGCCGTGACCAGGCCGAGGAGGAGGGCGGTGGCGATACGGCGGAGCCGCCGTGGCATCGGCTCGTCCTGCCATTCGAACAGCAGCACGAAGGCGGTGACGAAGATGGTCACGGCCAGCCAGAACGGCATCCGGCCGATCATGCCGAGCGAGAAGACGAGGCAGATCGCCACCGCCGCCGCCAGGCGAGAAACCCGCGCCTGGTCGAAGATGCGGACGGGTGTGCCGGTGGGGCGGCCGCCATGGGGTGCCAGGGCGCCGCGGACGATCGAACGCCCGGCCAGCGCCACCCCGAGCACGGTCAGCACGACACCGTAGAAGCCGGGCACGATCCCGGGCGCGGTGAAGGGGTCGCCGCCGCGGTCGGTGAAGACCGGCATGGCGAGCGCCAGGCCGATGACCGTCAGCGAGAAGGCGAGGATCACCGCCGCGGTCATGAGGTCGGTGCGGGGCAGGGGCTCCGGCCGGATATGGTCGGTGAAGCTCTCGGTCACGTCGTCGGGGGTGTCGGTCATCGGCGGCCGCTCGCGCAAAGAATTGGGGCCGCCTGGTGAGGGCGGCCCCGAAAGCCCGGTCCGGCGGCGCTACTTCAGCCGCTCGATGCCGACGGTGTCGGGCGACACCTTGGCCTTGCCGCCGTCGAAATAGAGCCACGCCGTCTGGCGCACCATCTTCATCGCCTCGTTCTCGGCCTTCTGGCCATGGATGGGGGTGAAGATGGCGCTGCGCTGGGCGGCATAGCGCTTCAGCACCTCGGAGTTGGCGATCTTCTTCTCCCAGGCCGCCGTCATGGTCTTCACCACCGCGTCGGGCGTGCCCTTGGGTGACCAGATGCCGAAATAGTTCACCGGCGCCACCAGGCCCGGCGCCCAATTCGTGATCGGCGGGATGTCGCCATAGCCGTCCAGGGTGACCGGCTGCTCGCTGTAGACGACCAGCGGCCTCAGCCGCTTGCCGCGGATCATCTCGGTCATCTCGACCAGGAGCTGGGCCACCGCCGGCACCTCGCCGGAGACGGCGGCGATGACCGCGGGGTTGCCGCCGTCATAGGTGACGTGGCGGTAGGTGATGCCGGTCGACGCCTTGATCGATTCCATCATGTTGTGACCGGCCGAGGACAGGCCGGCCGTCGAGACGGCAATCGGCGTCCCGCCCGACTTCATCGCCTTCAGCAGGTCGCCGAAATCCTTGTAGGGCGAGGCCGGGTTGGCGGAGATCGCCGACACGTTGGCGACCGCCATGAAGAGGTTCCAGTCCTGGAGGCTGGTGTCGAGCATGCCCAGCACCTTGTAGGTGCCGACGTCCGATGCCGCACCCGCGGCCCAGGTGTAGCCGTCCTTGGGCGCCTCCAGCGCGTTCTTGGTGCCGATCGAGCCGGACGCACCCGGCTGGTTCACGACCACCACCTTCTGCTTCAGCTCCGCCTCCAGCTCGGAGGCGACGATGCGGGCCATCTGGTCGGTCGACCCGCCGGCCGCCCATGGCACGATCAGCGTGATCGGCCGGTCCGGCTTCCACGGGCTATCCTGGGCGACGGCGACCGAGAAGGAGAGGGTGGTGGCGACCGCCGCTCCCACCCATCGAATAATGCTGGACATGAACGGCCTCCCCAAGCGCATCGTTATCCGTGATCGTTCCGTTCCTTTTTCCCGCTCGTCAAGTCGGATCGCGGCCGCCATGAGCGGACCCCGCCGCATCCTCCAGGTCGGCCATGGCGCATTCGGGCCCGTCCACCTGCAAGCCTGGTCCACCCTGCTGCCGCCCGCCGCGATCACCGTCGCCGATCCCAGGGCCGAGGCGCGGGCTGCCGCCGCCCGGCTGCTGCCCGGCATCGCCACCATCGCCGATTGGCGGGACGGCCTTGCGGCTGCCGATGCCGTCACCGTCCTGACCCCGACCGATACCCACCATGCGATCGCCGCCGCGGCCATCGATGCCGGCCGGCATGTGTTCGTGGAAAAGCCGATGACCAGCGATGCCGCGGAGGCGCGGGACCTGGCCCGCCGGGCCGCGGCATCGGGTGTGACGGTGCAGGGTGGCCTCTATTTCCGCTTCCACCCCAAGGCACAGGCGGCGAGGCGGCGGATTGCGGGCGGCGCGGTCGGGACCTTGCGGTTCCTGCAAGGCAAGTTCGCCGGCTTCAAGCGGGCACGCGGCGATTCGGGCGCACTCCTGAACGACGCCGTCCATTTCATCGACCTCTTCGACTGGCTGGCAGGCGAGCAGCCGGCCACCGTCCATGCGGTGACGCGCGACCATTTCGGCCGCGGCTTCGAGGACCTGGCCCTGGTGACGCTGACCTACCCGTCGGGCGTTGTCGCCCATGTCGAGACCGGCTATGTCCAGCCTGGCCGCTGGCCCGACAGCGTCGTGCCTGGCGCCGTCACGTCGAAGGAGATCCAGGTGAGCGGAAGCGAGGGCGCGATCGAGATCGACTTCGCGGCCGAGACCATGGTCCACCAGCCGGTCCGGCACGAGCTATCCGAAGGGCTGTGGCGGCCCTTGTTCGGGAACAAGGTAGCAGTCGACGTGCCGGCGGCCGACCCGGTGGCCGTGGTGCGGGCGGAGCTGGCCCATTTCCTCGACTGCATCGCCACCGGTGCGCCGCCGGCGGCGGGGTTGCAGGAATGCGGCGTCGAACTGGCCCTGGTCCTCGATGCCGCCCGGCGTTCGGCGGCCGAGGGCGTCGTCATGAGGATCCACGAATGAGCCGTATGCGCCTCTCGCTGTGCAACGAAGTGATCGGCGACTTGGCCTTCGAGCGGCAATGCGCCATGGCGGCGGCACTCGGCTATGACGGGCTGGAGGTGGCGCCCTACACCTTCGGCGACGAGCCGCACCTGCTCTCGGCCGCGACGCGGGCCGGGATCCGGCGGGCAGTGCAGGCGGAGGGCATCCGCGTGTCCGGCCTGCATTGGCTGTTGGTGAAGCCGGCCGGCCTGTCGATCACCAGCGCCGATGCGGGCCTGCGTGCGCGCACGATCGACGTGCTGTGCCGTCTGGTCGACCTCTGCGCCGAGCTCGAGGGCGACGTGCTGGTGCATGGCTCGCCGGCCCAGCGCCGCCTGCCGGACGGGGCTGGCGCCGCCGAAGCGAGGGGCTGGGCGATGGAGGCCCTGGCGCAGGTCGGTGCGGCAGCGGCCAAGGCCGGCGTCGTCCATTGCCTGGAGCCCCTGTCGCCGCGCGAGACGAACTTCGTCAACAACGTCGCCGAGGCGGCTGAGATCGTGCGTGCGATCGGCAATCCCGCGCTGCGCACCATGATCGATTGCAGCGCGGCCGGCCTGGCGGAGGCGGAGCCGGTGGCGGATCTCATCGACCGCTGGCTGCCGACCGGCCTGGTCGCCCATGTCCAGGTGAACGACCGCAACCGGCGCGGGCCGGGGCAGGGGGACGAGGCATTCGCGCCGATCCTGGCCGCGCTCGCGCGCCAGGGTTATGGCGGCTGGATCGCGGTCGAGCCGTTCGACTATGTCCCGGACGGACCGGGCGCGGCGGCCCGGGCGGCCGGCTACCTGCGTGGCATCGAGGAGGCCCTGGGATGGCGGAAGTGATGGCGGGCGTGAATGCCGAAACGATCGCGGTCGAGGCGGTCGACCTGTTCGAGTGGCCCTACCGGCTGCGCCTGCCGTTCCGCTTCGGCGTCATCACCGTCACCCATGGCCGGCAGGCGGTGGTCCGGGTCCGCATCCGCCTCGCCGACGGCCGCACCGCCGAGGGCATGGCTGCCGAGGCGCTCGCCGCCAAATGGTTCGACAAGAGCCCGGGCCTGACCGACGCGCAGAACCAGGCCCAGCTCCGCGCCGCCCTGGAGATCGCGAGCGGCCTCTATCGGGCAAGCCGGCCACGCACGCCCTTCCGCATGTTCGCCGACCATTATGCCGAGCAGATGGCGCTGGGCGCCGCCCGCAAGCTGCCGCCGCTGGTCGCGAGCTATGGTCCGGCCCTGCTCGACCGCGCCATCGCCGATGCCCTGTGCCGGGCGCGTGGCGCCAGCTTCTACGAGGCCGTGCGCGCGAATCTGCTGGGCATCGAAAACCATGCGGTGGCGCCCGACCTTGCCGGCTTCGCCTTCGCGCCCTTCCTGGGCCAGTTGGCGCCGTCCGACCGCATCCATGTCCGGCACACGGTCGGCCTGGTCGACCCGATCGCCGCCGCAGACCAGACCGTCGAGACCCGCGTCGATGACGGGCTGCCGGAGACGCTGGAGGAGGTCGTGGCGACCTACGGCCATCGCTATTACAAGCTGAAGGTGGGCGGCGACGTGGCGGCCGATGTCGACCGGCTGGCCCGCATCGCGGACGTGCTCGACCACCAGCCGCACGACTACGCCGTCTCCCTCGACGGCAACGAGCAATATGCCGACGAAGAGGCGGTGCTGGAGCTGTGGCGGGCGATGGAGGCGGAGCCCAGGCTGCGCCGCCTGGTCGCCTCCATCCTCTATATCGAGCAGCCGATCAAGCGGCAGAACGCGCTGTCGGCCCCGGTTTCAGCCCTGGGTGCCGCACGGCCGGTCATCCTCGACGAATCCGACGGCGACCTCGACGCCTTTCCCACGGGCCGCAGCCTGGGGTATCGCGGCGTCTCGTCGAAGAACTGCAAGGGCTTCTACAAGTCGATCCTGAACCTCGCGCGCTGCCGCATGTGGAACGCGGCCGAGGGCCGGGGCCGCTACTTCATGTCGGCCGAGGACCTGACGACCCAGGCCGGCCTGTCGGTGCAGCAGGACCTGGCCCTGGTCAACCTGCTCGGCCTCGGCCATGTGGAGCGCAACGGCCACCATTTCATCGACGGCTTCGCCGGCCGGCCGGAGGGCGAGGGGCAGACCTTCCTCGCCGCCCACCCCGACCTCTACCACACGCAATCGGGCCGGGTGCGGATGCGGATCACCGAGGGCGAGGCCATGATCGGCTCGCTCGCCTGCCCCGGCTTCGCGTCGGCGGCGTTCCCCGACGTCGCGGCGATGGAGCCGATGGAGAAGGCGGACTGGCCGTAGGGATGCGCCCGGCGCTCGTCGCCTTCGATGTCGACGGCACCTTGCTGCGCGGCGGAACGGTCTGCGAATGCATCGCGCGTGACATCGGCCGGGTCGAGGAGACCGCGGCCTTCGAACGGCTGAAGTCGCGGGCCGAGATCGCGACGGCGCGTCGCCGGATGGCGGAATGGTATGCCCCGCATGGCCGGGAGGCGCTCCTCCGTTGCGTGAGCGGTGCGGAACTGGCGCCGGGTGCGGCCGCCGGCATCGCGCGCCTGCGGGCGATGGGGATCAGGACGGCGCTCGTCTCGATCACCTGGCAGTTCGCGGTCGATTGGCTGGCCGCCCACCTGGGCGCCGACTACGCCGTCGGAACCGGCTGGCTGGACAGTGGCGAAATCGTGGACTTCTGGCCCGACGACAAGGCGACCTGGCTGGCCGCCCTGCTACAGGAACTCCGCATCCCGCCGGACCGCCTGGTTGCGGTCGGCGATTCCGCCGGCGACCTGCCGATGCTGCGGCTGGCGGCGCGCGGCTACTTCGTCGGCCCGGAAATGCCGGAGGGGCTGCCGCACGTCCGCCACTGGCCGGCCGCCGATATCGACGCGCTGGTCGAAGACATGGTCGGGCGCGGGTAACTCAATCAGAAGCCGGGGAGCTTTGGATCGTGCGGCGTTGCGTCCTTCGACTGCTCCGCTACGCTGCGCGCTCAGGATGAGGCACATCTCTTTGTACAATCAAAGATGTACCTGGATAGAAACCACCTCGGCGCTGGCCGGTTTGATGGGGGCAAGCGCCGGAGCGGCTGGCGATCGGTTGTCTCCATCGCCATGCCACACACCCTCATGGTGAGCTTGTCGAACCATCCTGGTGCAGGGAAAGGACGCCGGCGTTCATTCCGCCATCCGGACCCTTCGACAGGCTCAGGGTGAAGAGAGATTGGGAAAAGCAGTGGAGCGTCCGCCGATCGGCTCGCTCCATCGCCAGCACTCCCGATCTTCATCGTCCCACGCGTTTCATCCACGGCGGGTCGCCAAGCGCGGTGGCAACTCATCCCGAGCGCGTAGCGGTCGAGGGACGCAACGACCGAGGTGTGCTGTTTCCTCACTCCCACGGCGCCTTCGCCGCCTCCGGCACGAACGCGATCAGGCCGCCCACCGCCGGGCCGG
>CAZQOA010000021.1:0-9644 GCA_964594715.1 uncultured Rhizobiaceae bacterium
CGTCCATCTCGCCGCTGCCATGATCTGGCTGCGATGAATGTCGATCCGCCCTAGGCGATGCGGCGTGTTACTACGCCCCATCCGCCACAAGAGATGCGACAGATGAAAGTGCTCGACCGTTATCGTCCCCATGCCCTTGCCGCACTTCGGATCGTCGCGGCCCTGCTCTTCATCGAGCACGGGACACAGAAGCTGTTCGGCTTTCCGGCCCCGCCCGCAAGCGGGCAGCCGGCGCTTCTCTCCCTCTCGGGAATCGGCGGCATCATGGAACTCGTCGGAGGCCTCTTCGTCCTGATCGGGTGGTTCACCCGTCCGGTGGCCTTCCTGCTCGCCGGCCAGATGGCTGTGGCCTACTGGATGTTCCATGCGCCGCGGAGCGTCTATCCGCTCCTGAACGGTGGGGACGCCGCGATTCTCTACTGCTTCGTGTTCCTCCTCCTGGTGTTCACGGGCGCCGGGGCCTGGAGTGTCGACCGCGCGCGATCCTGACCCGTGCCGCGGCCTCAATCCAACCGCTAGCCGGCTAACTGCTAGCTAGCCTGCCTGAGGCCGAACCTTCCGACAGGATCGTCTCGACGAGGCGGTCCGCGTCGGCGGGGTCGGCCAGCCGGCGGATGTCGGCCGGCAGGTCGCGCCACACCTTCAGGTCCTTGAAGCCGTGCCCGGTGACGAGGCAGACGACGCTGGCGTCGCGGGCGATCCGTCCGTCCGCGATCAGCATCCGCAAGGCCGCGACCGAGCTCGCCCCCGTCGGCTCCGCCAGCACGCCCTCGCTGCGGGCCAGCAGCGCCATCGCCGCGCGGATCGCCTCGTCGTCGACGGAAACCGCCAGGCCCTCGGTCGCGATCACCAGGTCGAGCGTGTGGGTGCCGTCCTGCTCGTACCCCACCAGCGGGTCGGAGATGCCGGACGCGAAGGTGGTGGGCGGCCCCCAGGCCCGCACCTCGCGTTCGCCGGCGGCAAAGGCGCGCACGATGGGGGCGCAGCCCTCGGCCTGGACGGCGACCAGCCGGGGAAGGCGGCCCGGCGACCGCTCGCGGAAGCCCTGGACCACCCCCTTCACCAGCGGCCCGGCCCCGGTCGGTACCAGGACCCAGTCCGGCACCGTACCGGCCATCTGGTCGAAGATCTCATGCCCGACGGTCTTCAGCGCATCGACGCCATAGGGGTTGAGGTAGGTGGTGGTGACGTTGGCGAAGCCGTGCCGGGCTGCGATCTCCAGCCCGACCCGGTAGGCGTTGCTGTAGTGCCCGTCGACCTGCACCAGCCGGGCACCGTAGGCGGCGATCTGGGTCAACTTCTCGGCCGGCGTCTGGGTGGGGACCACGATCACGGCGGGCAGGCCTGCGCGCGCGGCATAGGCCGATGCCGACGCGCCGGCATTGCCGCTCGACGCGCAGACGATGCCGGGCAGGCCCAGCTCCCGCGCCCGGGCGACGGCCGCCGCCACCGCCCGGTCCTTGAAGGATCCGGTGGGATTGACCGTCTCGTCCTTGATGCGGATATCGCCGGTGGCGCCGCACGCCTTGGCCACCCCGGCCGCGCGATGCAGCGGCGTCATGCCTTCGCCCAGGGTGGCCACGGCGGCGGGGTCCGTGACCCCCAGGGCCGCGTCGCCGCCCCACATGCCGGCCCCCGCGAGCGGCGCGCGCAGGCGGGCCGGCTCCGCCACCTCCAGGATGCCGCCGCAGCGGGCGCAGGCATAGAGCATCTCCGCCGGGAAGCGGGCGGCGCAATTGACGCAACGAAGATGCATGATCCACTCCTGCGGCCTGGCTGCCGGGCGACTGGTGGCCGGCAGCCCTACCGCAGGAATGGATCAGGCGCGCCTGGATTCCAAGCGCTCCTTGACGTGCCCCGTCAGCTTTTTTCCTGATCCTCGACGGTAGCACCCGGCGTGTTCTTCTTGATGGATTCGATGGCGCCCAGGGCCGACGCCTTGGCCTTGTAGCCTTCGGACGAGAACATCGTCTCGCCGTTGGATGCCTTGAAGCGGAAGCGGTATTCGCCCGCCTTGTCCTTGTAGACTTCGAACTTGTACATGGTCGTATCCCTCCATGACACGCGGGTCCCCCGAGCGGGGCCGCGGGCTACTTCTCCGCATCAGCCGACAACAGGCCGGAACTGAAGCAGAGGCCCCCTATGGCGGCGCCGATCAGCGGCGCCACGATGAAAAGCCAGAGCTGGTCCAGCGCCGCGCCGCCGCTCAGCAGGGCAGGACCCAGGCTCCGGGCCGGATTGACGGAAACGCCGGTGACGTTGATGCCCACGATATGGATGAGCGTGAGCGTAAGGCCGATGGCCAGGCCGGCCAGGCCGCTCAGGTGGGGTGGCGCGCTCTTCTGCGTCACCCCGAGAATGGTCACCAGGAAGACGAAGGTGGCGACCGCTTCGAATACGAATGCCGACAGAAGGTTGTATTCACCAAGATAGCCGGCACCCCAGCCGTTCGCGCCGAGGCCGCCGGTCCACCCCGATGCCTTTCCCGACATGATGAGCATCAGCACCGCCGCGCCGGCGATCGCCCCCAGGCATTGGGAGACGACATAGATGACGAGGTCGCCCGCCGACAGCCGACCGGCGACGAAGGCGCCGAAGCTGACCGCCGGATTGACGTGACATCCGGAAATGGGGCCGATCCCGTAGGCCATCGCGACGATCGCCAGGCCGAAGGCGAACGCGATGCCGAGAACACCGACCGTAGTGATGCCGATGGTCGGCCCGGCGATTACTGCGGCACCACAGCCGAACAAGACGAGCGTAAAGGTTCCAATGAACTCAGCCGCTGCTTTCTGCATGGCAAGCCCCCCTCGTACTGGAATCACGCACACACATATTGCGGCACGCCTTGTTTAAGACGCAATGGCGCCGATCCGACTTCAGAAAGAGAAAGGATGGCGCGCCGAAATATTCCCGCGGCGGATAAGCTTTGTGATTTCCATAGTGCCGAATTGGCGAATCGCCGCCATTCGGCGTGGCCCCACCGCTCGCGATCGGCGACAGCGTGTGTCTCACGCCGGGTCCGCCCGCCATGGATCGATCCCGCCGGGTCAGGCCTCGATGATCGTGACCGGGCTGCCGAATTCCGTCGCAAGCACCGCCTCCAGCTCCGCGATGCTGCGGAAGACGGCGTCACGTTCGACGAAATAGGTGACGTCGTTGCCGTTCTCGTCGGTCAGCCGGCTGACCTGGAAGCTGCCATCCTCCGGCCCGTAGTCCAGGTCGGCTTCGATTTGCCGCATCTTCCGCCACTCCCGCTTCCGCGTACATCGACCGCGCTTATGGCGCGGTCCCGGCCCGACCGCAATGGCAGCCGGTTTGCGCCGATCTGCTGCGCACCATATGGTGTCGAGGTCATCGGATGGCGGTGCTGATCCAATGGAGAGCGGCATGTTTGAGGGCTTCGACGCGTTGCTCCTCGCCCGCGTGCAGTTTGCGTTCACGATCTCCTTCCATTTCATCTTCCCGTCGTTTTCGATCGGCCTTGCCAGCTACCTGGCGGTCCTCGAAGCGCTGTGGTTGAAGACCGGCCGCGACGTCTATCTCGACCTTTTCAAATACTGGCTGAAGATCTTCGCCCTCACCTTCGGCATGGGCGTCGTCTCGGGCATCGTCATGTCCTACCAGTTCGGCACCAACTGGTCGGTCTTCTCGGACAAGGCCGGACCGGTCATCGGCCCCCTGATGGCCTACGAGGTGCTGACCGCCTTCTTCCTCGAAGCGGGCTTCCTCGGCGTCATGCTCTTCGGCATGAACCGCGTCGGGCGTGGGCTGCACTTCGCCGCCACCCTGGCGGTCGCGGTCGGCACCTTCATCTCCGCCTTCTGGATCCTCTCGGCCAACAGCTGGATGCAGACCCCGGTCGGCCATGGGATGAACGAGGTGGGGCAGTTCGTGCCGCTGGACTGGTGGGCGATCATCTTCAACCCGTCCTTCCCCTATCGCCTGACGCACACGGTGCTGGCCGCCTACCTGACCACGGCACTGGTCGTGGGCGGGGCCGGGGCCTGGCACCTGCTGCGCCGCCGTCGCGACGAGGGCACCCGCGTCATGTTCTCCATGGCGATGGGGATGATCGCGGTCGCCGCGCCCTTGCAGATTCTGGCCGGCGACCTGCACGGGCTGAACACCCTGGAACACCAGCCGGCCAAGGTCATGGCGATGGAGGGGCATTTCCGCAGCCATCCCGACGGGGCCCCGCTCATCCTGTTCGGCCTGCCCGACCAGCAGGCGGGCGAGGTCGGCTATGCCCTGTCCATCCCCAAGGCCTCCTCGCTCATCCTGAAGCACGACCTGAACGCGCCGCTGGCCGGCCTCGACACCATCGACCGCGCCGACTGGCCGCCGGTGGCGGTGGTCTTCTGGTCGTTCCGCATCATGATCGGCCTCGGCTTCCTGATCCTCGGCCTGGGGGCGCTCGGCCTGCTCGCGCGCTTCCGCGGGCGGCTCTACGACTGGCCCCTGCTGCACCGCTTCGCGCTGGTCATGGGCCCGGCCGGGTTCGTCGCCGTCATCGCCGGCTGGGTCACGACCGAGGTCGGGCGGCAACCCTTCACCGTCTACGGCCTGCTGCGCACCGCCCAGTCCGTCTCGCCGCTCGACGCGCCCGCGGTCGCCACCTCGCTGGTCGCCTTCATCATCGTCTATTTCGCCGTGTTCGGCGCCGGTACCGTCTACATCCTGAAGCTGATGAGCCATCCACCGCACAAGGGCGAACGTGGATTGGAGCGGGACTCCGACAAGCCGGTCCGGGCGGCCGGCATCATGCCGGCCCCGGCGATGGCCACGGGCCACGATCCGGGCGATGCCAGGAGGGAGGCCGCGCCATGACGACCCTTCCCGACCTGCCGACCATCTGGGCCTTCGTCATCGCCTTCGCCGTCTTCGCCTATGTCGTCATGGACGGCTTCGACCTCGGCATCGGCATCCTCTTCCCGGTCCTGCCGGCCGGGCCGCAGCGCGACAGCGCCATGAATTCGGTGGCACCGGTCTGGGACGGCAACGAGACCTGGCTCGTGCTCGGCGGCGGCGGCCTGATGGCGGCCTTTCCGCTGGCCTATGCGATCATCCTGCCGGCGCTCTACGCGCCGATCATCGCCATGCTGCTGGCGCTGGTCTTCCGCGGCGTCGCCTTCGAGTTCCGCTGGCGCGACCCGGGCCACCGCGCCTACTGGGACGCGGCCTTCGCCAGCGGCTCCGCCGTGGCGACGCTGGCCCAGGGGGTGACGCTGGGCGCCCTCTTGCAGGGCATCGCCGTCGAAGGGCGCAGCTATGCCGGCGGTTGGTGGGACTGGCTGACGCCGTTCAGCCTGCTGGTCGGCGTCAGCCTGGTCGTCGGCTATGCGCTGCTCGGCGCGGCATGGCTGATCATGAAGTCGGAAGGGGCGTTGCAGGACCGCTGCTATCGCCTGGCGCGCCTGCTGGGTGCGGCGACGATCGCCTGCATCGCGCTGGTCAGCGCCGCCACGCCGTTCCTCAGCGTCGCCTACTACGAGCGCTGGTTCGCCTGGCCGCACGTCCTGTTCGCGGCCCAGGTCCCGCTCCTGGTCGCCGCCGCCTCGGCCGGCTTCTTCATCAGCCTGCGGCGGCGGTGGGAATATTGGCCCTTCCTGATGGCGCTGGCGCTGTTCGCGCTGTCCCTCGTCGGGCTGGGCGTCAGCATGTTCCCCTTCGTGATCCCGGGCGCGGTGACCATCCACGACGCGGCCGCCCCCGAATCCAGCCTGGTCTTCATGCTGGTCGGCGCCGGCGTGCTGATTCCGATCATCCTCGCCTACACGGCCTATTCCTACTGGGTGTTCCGCGGCAAGACCGGCCACGAGGGCTATCATTGACCGCCGACGCCCGGCCCGGCTCGCGCCTGTCGAAGGGGTTGTGGTTCATCGGCCTGTGGGCGGCGGGTGTCGGCGTCACCGGCCTGGTCGGGCTCGTCATCCGGTTCTGGCTCGGCTGACCGGGGCCGTTCTTCCCGGGGGCCGTTCTTGCAAGTCCCGGTCCGGCCGCTAGACTGCGCGGCTTTGCGGCGCGGAGGGGGCCAGGGTACCCACCCGAGCGGAACGGATGCGAAGGGGCAGTGGTGCAGTCTGACAGCAAGGGGCCGCGTCTGGCGGTCGACATCGGCGGAACCTTCACCGACATCGTGCTGGAGGCCGGGGCCAGGCGCTGGACCCGCAAGGTGCTGACGACGCCGACAGCACCCGAGGTCGGGGTCATGGACGGGGTGGCCGCCACCATTGCCGATGCCGGGCTGAAGCTGGCGGATATCGGCATGCTGGTCCACGGCACCACGCTCGCGACCAACGCCATCATCGAGCGCAAGGGCGCGATGACCGCCCTCATCGCGACCGAAGGCTTCCGCGACACCATCGATATCGCCTACGAGAGCCGCTACGACCAGTACGACGTCTTCATCGACAAGCCGCCGGCCCTGGTGCCGCGCTGGCGGCGCTTCACGGTGCCCGAGCGGGTCGACGTGAAGGGGCAGGTCCGCCTGCCGCTCGACATGGACGCCGTCGAGGCCCTGGTCGCGCCCCTGACCGAGCACGGCATCGAGAGCGTGGCCGTGGCCCTGATGCACAGCTATGCCGAGCCCAGCCACGAGGCGCGCATCCGCGACGCGCTTCTGCAGCGGCTGCCGAACCTGTGGATCACGCTGTCCTCGGAGGTCTGCCCGGAGATTCGCGAGTACGAGCGCACCTCGACCGCCATCGCCAACGCCTATGTCCAGCCGCTGATGGCGGGCTATCTGGCGCGCCTGGAAACCGCGCTCGCCGCCGGCGGCTTTGCCGGCGCGGTCTACCTGATGACCTCGGGCGGCGGCCTCACCACCATCGCCACGGCCTGCCGCTTCCCGATCCGGCTCGTCGAATCCGGCCCGGCCGGCGGCGCCATCCTGGCCTCGCATATCGCGGCGGCGGCGGGGGAGGAGAAGGTCCTGTCCTATGACATGGGCGGCACCACGGCCAAGATCTGCCTGATCGAGAAGTATCGACCGGCGTCGGCCCGCGCCTTCGAGGTCGACCGCGCGGCGCGCTTCCTCAAGGGCAGCGGCCTGCCGCTGCGCATCCCGGTCATCGAGATGGTCGAGATCGGTGCCGGCGGCGGCTCGATCGCCCGGGTCGACGTGCTGAAGCGGATCACGGTCGGTCCCGACAGCGCCGGGTCGGAGCCCGGCCCCGCCTGCTACGGCCATGGCGGCACCCTGCCGACGGTGACCGATGCCGATGTCGTCCTGGGCAAGATCGACCCGGCGCGCTTCGCCGGCGGCAAGATCCCGCTCTACCCCGATCGCGCGGCGGCGGCCCTGGAGACGACCGTCGGGCAACCGCTCGGCCTCGGCGCCGACATGGCGGCGCTCGGCGTGGCCGAGATCGTCGACGAGAACATGGCCAACGCCGCCCGCGTCCATGCGGTCGAGCGCGGCGAGGCGGCCGACGGCCATACCATCGTCGCCTTCGGCGGGGCGGCGCCGCTCCACGCCGCGCGCCTGGCCGAGAAGCTGGGCATCGACCGGGTCATCGTGCCGGTCAATGCCGGCGTCGGCTCGGCGGTCGGCTTCCTGCTGGCGCCGATCGCCTATGAGGTGGTGCGCAGCCGCTACATGCGCCTGGCCGAGTTCGATGCGGACGCGGCCAACGCGCTGCTCGCGGCCATGACCGGCGAGGCCCGTGACGTGGTCGCCGCCGGTGCCGGCGACGAGAAGCTGGTCGAGACCCGCTACGCCTTCATGCGCTATGTCGGCCAGGGGCACGAGATCGTGGTGCCGCTGCCCGACCGCCCGCTGGTGGCCGACGACCAGGTCGCCCTCCAGGCGGCCTACGACGCGGAATACCGCACCCTCTTCGCGCGCGTCGTGCCGACTGCCGCCGTCGAGGTGCTGAGCTGGGGTGTCGTCGTCTCGACCGAAGCGCCGTTGCCGGCGCCGGTCGCCGACCCGGCCGACCGCTCGGTCGCAGTGGAGACGGCGCGGGTGCGGGTGTTCGACGCCGAGACCGGCGAGCGCGGCGAAATCCCGCTCTACTGGCGGGCCGACCTCGCGCGCGGCGCCAGCCTGTCCGGTCCGGCGGTCATCGCCGAGGACGAGACCTCGACCTACGTCCCCGCCCGCTTCGACGCCCGCATCGCCGCCACCGGCAGCATCGTGCTGGAACGGCGGGCGTCGTAGATGGGCGAAATGGCGCTATATTCCAGCCAAGTCATTTCAGCCAAGTCGCACGCACCAGGCCAGCAGGAGCAGGCACCATGAGCCGTTCCAACACGCTCTCCCAAATCCACACCCAGATCATGTGGAACCGCCTCATCGCCGTGGTCGAGGAGCAGGCGCAAACCCTGATCCGCACCGCCTTCAGCCCGATCGTGCGCGAATGCGGCGACCTCTCGGCCGGCGTCTTCGACCTCAAGGGGCGGATGCTGGCCCAGGCCGTCACCGGCACCCCCGGCCACGTCAACTCCATGGCGGAGTCGGTGAAGCATTTCCTGCGGCACTTCCCGACCGAGACGATGGCGGAAGGCGACATCTACATCACGAACGACCCCTGGATGGGGACCGGGCACCTCAATGACTTCGTGCTGACCACGCCGTGCTTCCATCACGGCCGGCTGGTGGCGCTCCTGTCCTGCACCAGCCACCTGATGGATATCGGCGGCATCGGCTTCGGCCCCGACGGCACCGACGTGTTCATGGAGGGGCTCTACATCCCGATGCTGAAGCTGGCCGAGGGCGGCCGGATGAACGAGACGCTGCTCGCGATGATCCGTGCCAACACCCGCCTGCCGATCGACACGGAGGGCGACGTCTATTCGCTGGCGGCCTGCAACGATGTCGGCTGCAAGCGCCTGTCGGAGATGATGGAGGAGTTCGGCCTGACCAGCCTCGACGACCTGGCGGAGCACATCATCCACCATTCCCGCGAGGCGGTACTGGCGGAGATCGCCCGCCTGCCGAAGGGCAGCTGGAGCCACCGGATGCGCATCGACGGCTTCGACGAGCCGATCGACCTGGCAGCGACGGTGACCGTGTCCGAGGGCGCGATCCATGTCGACTACACCGGCACCTCGCCCGCATCGGGCAAGGGCATCAACGTGCCGATCGCCTACACCACCGCCTATACCTGCTTTGGTCTCGGCTGCGTGGTGGCGGCGCAGATCCCGAACAATGCCGGCTCGCTGGAGCCGCTGACGGTGTCGGCCCCGCCGGGGACCATCCTCAACGCGCCCTATCCGCTGCCGGTGTCCTCGCGCCACATCACCGGGCAGATGCTGCCCGACATGGTGTTCGGCTGCCTGCGCCAGGTGGTGCCGGAGCGGGTTCCGGCCGAAGGCACGTCCTGCCTCTACAACATGACGTTCCGGGGCCCGAGCGCGGAGAAGCCGGGAAGCAAGTACGGCTTCGCCGTCACCATCACGTCCAATGGTGGCACCGGCGCCCGGCCGGCCAAGGACGGACTGTCGGCCACCGCCTATCCGAGCGGGGTGCGCGGCACGCCCGTCGAGATCGCGGAATCGGTGACGCCGCTCATCTTCTGGCGCAAGGAGCTGCGGGCGGATTCGGCCGGTGCCGGGCGCACCCGCGGCGGCTTCGGCCAGGTGATCGAGATCGAGAGCGCGGATGCCCTGCCGGTCGAGCTGCTGGCGGCCTTCGACCG
>CAZQOA010000021.1:9744-23023 GCA_964594715.1 uncultured Rhizobiaceae bacterium
TCGAGATCGAGAGCGCGGATGCCCTGCCGGTCGAGCTGCTGGCGGCCTTCGACCGTATCGACCACCCGCCGCGCGGTCGCGAGGGCGGTGGCGACGGTGCCACCGGCACGGTCGGATTGGCGTCGGGCAAGGTCATGAAGGGCAAGGGCTCGCAGTTCGTGGCGCCGGGCGAGCGCCTGATCATCCAGACCCCGGGCGGGGCCGGCATCGGCGACCCGCGCACCCGCGACGCCGCCGCGGTCGCATCCGACGTGCGCGACGGGCTGGTGACGGCCGACGCGGCGAAGCGCCTCTACGGCGCTGTGGCGGCGGCGGCCGAATAGGGGCCCCCGACATGCCCGGGGATGCGGCCTTCCCGACCACCGCCACCCATTGGGGCACCTACCGGGCGGAGGTGCAGGGCGGGCGCCTGGTGGCCTTGCATCCCTTCGAGCAGGATGGCGATCCCTCGCCGATCGCGCGCTCGGTGCCGCCGACGCTGGACGGCCCCTTGCGCATCCGTGGGCCGATGGTGCGGCGGTCGTGGCTGGCGCGGCGCGAGCGCGCCGGCGGCGAGGGCCGCGGTGCCGAGCCCTTCGTCGAGGTCGACTGGGAAACCGCACTCGACCTGGTCGCGGGCGAGATCGGCCGGGTCCGCGAGACCTTCGGCAACCGGTCCATCTATGCCGGCTCCTATGGCTGGGCCAGCGCCGGGCGCTTCCACCACGCGCAAAGCCAGATGCGCCGCTTCCTCAACCTGGCGGGCGGGCACACGCGCTCGGTCAACGCCTACAGCTATGCTGCCGCCCAGGTGATCGTGCCGCGGGTGATCGGCGATCCCCGCGGCCTCCTCGACGACCACACGCAGTGGCCGGCGATCGCCGAGGGGCGCGGCCTCGTCGTCATGTTCGGCGGCATGCCGATGAAGAACGCGCAGGTCCATTCGGGCGGGGTCAGCCGGCATACGGTCCGCGAGGGGCTGGAGCGCTGCAAGGCGGCCGGCGTGGAATTCGTCCTGGTCGGCCCGCTGCGCTCCGACGCCGGCGACTTCCTCGGCGCGGAATGGCTGGCGCCGCGGCCCAACACCGACGCCGCCATCATGCTGGGCCTGGCCCACACGCTGGTGGCCGAGGGGCTGCACGACCGGGCCTTCCTCGATCGCTACACCGAGGGCTTCGAGCGCTTCCGGCCCTACCTGATGGGCGAAAGCGACGGCCAGCCGAAGGACGCGGCCTGGGCCGCCGGCATCAGTGGCCTCGATGCCGAGGTGATCCGGTCGCTCGCCCGGCGCATGGCGGCCAGGCGCAGCCTGATCTCGGTCGGCTGGTCGGTGCAGCGCGGCGACCATGGCGAGCAGCCCTACTGGATGGCGATCGTGCTGGCGGCGATGCTGGGGCAGGTCGGCCTGCCCGGCGGCGGCTTCGGCTTCGGCTATGCCGACATGAACGGGCAGGGCAATCCGGTGCGGTCCTTCCCCTGGCCGGCCCTGCCGCAGGGGATCAACCCGGTGCGCGACTTCAT
This sequence comes from uncultured Rhizobiaceae bacterium, assembly GCA_964594715.1. GTDB lineage: Bacteria > Pseudomonadota > Alphaproteobacteria > ATCC43930 > Allostellaceae > Allostella. Next base: position 11,245 of record CAZQOA010000021.1, read on the forward strand.
CCCGGTCGCCCGCATTTCCGACATGCTGCTGAACCCCGGCGCGGAGTTCGATTTCGACGGCGCGCGCCTTACCTATCCGGACACGCGGATGGTCTATTGGGTCGGCGGCAACCCGTTCCACCACCACCAGGACCTGAACCGGCTGGTCGCCGCCTGGCAGCGGCCGGAGACGATCGTGGTCCACGAGCCGTTCTGGAACCCGCTCGCCCGCCATGCCGACATCGTGCTGCCGGCGACGACCCCGTTCGAGCGCAACGACCTCGCCTGCGCCGGCAATGACGGGCACATCATCGCCATGCACCGGGCGGTCGACCCGATCGGCGGCGCCCGCGACGACCACCAGGCCTTCGCCGGCCTGGCCGATCGCCTCGGCTTTCACGACGCCTTCACCGAGGGCCGCACCGAGATGGATTGGGTGCAGCACCTCTACGCCGTCGCTCGTCAGCGCGGCGCCCGGCTCGAGGTCGATTTCCCGCCGTTCGACGAGTTCTGGGAGAGGGGCTGGTTCGCGCTGCCGGCGATCGACCGGCCGAAGGTGCTGATGGAGGAGTTTCGCGCCGATCCGGTCGCCCATCACCTGCCGACGCCGTCCGGCCGCATCGAGATCCATTCGGCGGCGATCGAAAGCTTCGCCTATGACGACTGTCCCGGCCACCCGGTGTGGCTGGAGCCGGCGGAATGGCTGGGCGGTGTCGGCGCGGCGCGCCACCCGCTCCACCTCATCTCCAACCAGCCCGACCGCAAGCTGCACAGCCAGTACGACCACGGGCCCTACTGCCGCGACGGCAAGGTCGCCGGCCGCCAGGCCCTGTGGCTGAACCCGGCCGACGCGGCGGCCCGCGGCATCGCGTCGGGTGACGTGGTCCGCGTCTTCAACGACCGCGGCGCCTGCCTCGCCGGCGCGCTGGTCACCGACGCGGTGATGCCGCGGGTGGTGCAGCTTCCGACCGGCTCGTGGTTCGACCCGGCGGAGCCCGGCCGGCCGGGCGCGCTCGAGCGGCACGGCAACCCCAATGTCCTGACGCTCGACAAGCCCAGCTCCAAGCTGGCCCAGGCGCCGGTCGCCATGACCTGCCTGGTCGAGGTGGAGCGTTGGCAGGGCCCGGTGCCGGACGTCGGGATATTCGACCCGCCGGCGATCGTGGCGGCTTCCTCTTGAACTGATATAGCCTGGAAGCTATCTGTAGATTGGCTAGTCGAGTTCGACTCTGCCTTTGAGGTGGAGTTCCTCGCGTTTCATTCGAGCGTGCAGGATGAGTTGCTGGCGGTCGCCAGGCCACTCGCAACCTACGGCCCCCAGCTTGGCCGGCCGCACGCCGATACGCTCAAGGGTTCGAAGTACGCCGATATGAAGGAGTTGCGCTTCGAAGCGGCGGACGGCGAATGGCGAGCCGCCTTCGCCTTCGATCCCGACCGGAAGGCGATCTTGCTGGTGGCGGGAGACAAGTCCGGCGGCGGCGAGAAGCGGTTCTACAAGCAGCTCATCATGAAGGCGGATCGGCGCTTCGGATTGCACCTGGCCAGCCTGCGCGCCCGATGATCGACATAGGAGAACGCGACATGGGCCGAAGCCTCGCTGAAGTCGTGGCCGACCTGCCACCGGAGCGTCGGGTGCGGGTCGATTCGCGGTATCGGGAATTGAAGGAGGAGGTCGAAGGGCTGAGAGAACTCCGGCAAGCCGCCGGCAAGGCGCAGGCAGATGTCGCCTCTGCACTCAATATCAAACAACCCTCGGTGTCCAAGATCGAGAGCCAAGCGGATATGTATCTTTCGACATTGCGGAAATACATTCGCGCCATCGGTGGCGAACTGGAATTGGTCGTGCGGCTCCCCTCAAGGCGGACGATCCGTCTGCAGCACCTTACTGATGCCGCGACGCCCCATGCCGATTCCGCCGGGCCCACAAAGGTCACCCGCAAAAGTCCCTCCAAGACCGTGGGCAAACGAGTCGCTCCGACGGGCTGAACGACGAGCCGGGCCGGATGAGCCCCTCACCAGGCCGTGTAGCCGCCATCCACCAGCAGGTCGGCGCCGGTCATGAAGCTGGCGGCGTCGCTGGCCAGGAAGACGGCGGCCGACGCGATCTCCTCGGGGCGGCCCATGCGGCCCAGCACATGGCGCTGGTCGTTGTAGGCGTGCATGGCGGCGTCGTCGGCGAAGCGCTGGCGGACGCGGGTGCCTTCGATGGCGCCCGGCGACAGGCTGACGACGCGGATGCCGTCGGCGGCATGGTCGATCGCCATGATCCGGGTGAGGTTGTGGATCGCGGCCTTGGCTGCGCCATAGGCGGCGAGCCCGGCCTGACCGACATGGCCGAGCTGCGAGCCGAGATGGACCACCACCCCGCCGCCGGACGCCTTGATGGCCGGGATGGCGTGCTTGCTCATGAGGAACGGCCCGGTCAGGTTGACCGCCATCTGGTGCTGCCAGTCCGCCTCCGACAGGTCGACCACGGTGCCGCGCACGGCGGCCGCGGCGGCATTGTTCACCAGCACCCGCAGGCCCCCGAAGGTGCCGGTCGCGGCGGCCACCGCCGCGGCGCAGGAATCCGACCGGGTGACGTCCAGCGTGATGGCGATCGCGTCCGCACCGGCGTCGCGCGCGATCCGGACGGCGGCCTCCGCCCGCGCGGCGTCGATGTCGGCCAGCGCCAGCACGGCACCGGCTGCAGCGAAGGCGGCGGTCATGGCGCGGCCGATGTCGCCGCCGGCGCCGGTCAGGAGGATGGGGCGGCCGGCGAGCGGGCGGGCATCGGGCATCGGTTGTCTCCGTGAATGGGGTGCGCCTGCGAATCCGACCATCCGGCCGGCCTCGCGGTCAATCGCCGACTGGGTCAATCGCCGACTGGGTCAATCCTCGACTGGGGCAATCGCCGGCTGGCGCCATGGCGGCCGGCACGGCAGGATGCGCTTCCCGACGCCTGATCCAGCGGAGCCCGTCCTCATCATGTTCTATCGCGGCGACCAGCCCCACGGCCTGCGCCACAACCCGTTCAATGCGATCGTCGTGCCGCGGCCGATCGGCTGGATCTCGACCATCGATCGCGAGGGCCGCCCCAACCTGGCGCCCTACTCCTTCTTCAACGGCGTCGCCTATACGCCGCCCCAGGTCATGTTCGCCTCCACCAGCGCCCACCAGCAGGGCGGCGGCATGAAGGACACGGTCGCCAATGCCCGCGACAGCGGCGAGTTCGTCGTCAATATCTGTACCTGGGCCCTGCGCGAGGCGATGAACATCACCGCCGCGCCGTCGCCGTTCGGGGTGAACGAGTTCGAGCTGGCGGGGCTGACGGCCGAGGCGTCGGAGCTGGTGCGTACCCCGCGGGTGAAGGAAAGCCCGATCCACCTGGAATGCCGCTTCACCGCCGTCGTCGATCTGGCGACCGCCAACCCGAAGCAGCCGAATACGGTGGTGTTCGGCGAGGTCATCGGCATTCATATCGATGATTCGGTGATCGTCGACGGGCTGGTCGACTATGCCAAGGTCGAGCCGATCGGCCGCCTCGGATACATGGACTATGTGAAGGTCGACAATGTCTTCTCGATCATGCGTCCGGGCTGGCCGATCGCGCCTCGATCCTGAACCCTCGTCACATGCCTGCAACGCAGGCTTGCTACGACCGCCTTGGGAATTTCGACTTTCTGGGAGGCGAGCATGAGATTGCGCAATGCCGGTCTGGTGACGGCGGCAGCCCTGCTGGGCCTGGCCGCCTGTGCGGACGAGGGCAAGCGGCCGGCGTCCGCGCCGTCGCAGGCGTCGGCCGTGGAGGGCGGCAGCCGCTATGACAAGCCGGGCTTCTGGACCAGGGAGCAGGATGGCCGGCTGTGGGTCTTCCGCGCCGGTTCCAGGGAGTTGCAGGCCTTCCAGAAGTCGGGCGAGCCGGCCCGCCAGGTGACCCGGATCGGTGCCGGCCCCGGCGGCATGACCGTGAAATCGTCCGACGCGACGGTGATCGACGCCTACGTCGGCGCCAAGTAGGGCCGGTCGGGCGGCCGTTCGCGATGCAGGTCATGCATTCGAACGAGCCGTCACCCACGCGCGACCGAATCAGCCCGCTGCTCGGCCATCTCCGTGCCAGCCACTGGCGGGAGCTGGCGACGCTGGCCGCGACCGATCCGACGGGCGGCCCCCTGCTGGTACTGGTGCGGCGGTTTGCCGAGGCGGCCCTGGCGCCGGGTTCGCGCGAGCGCATGGCGGCGCTGCACGCCGCCGCCGCCATGGTTCCCGACCTCGATCGCTACCGCGTCGTCGAATTGATCGTCGGCGGCGACCCGGCGTCGCTGGCGTCGATCGCGGCTGCCCTGGACCGGTTGTTGACCTATGCCGTCACCGACGCCTTCCTGCTGGAATATCCGAAATGCGGGCGGACCTGGCTGCGCCTGATGATCGGGCGCGCGGCCGAGCGCGCGCTGGGCCGCACCCTTGCCGACCCGACCGACCTCGCCCTGCTGGGAGACCTGGTGCCGGCCCTGCCGCGGATCATGGTCACCCATGACGACGACCCGGAACTGAAGGCGGTGGCGGATATCTCGCGCGACAAGGGCATCTATCGCGGCAAGCGGGTGCTGCTGCAGATCCGCGATCCGCGCGATGTCGTGGTCTCCTATTTCTTCCACCGCACCACGCGCCGGCACGAGGCCTTCCCGGTACCGCCCTTCACCGGCACGCTGGCCCAGTTCGTGCGCCATCTGCAGGGCGGCATCCCCAACATCGTCGCCTTCTACAATGCCTGGGCGGCGGGTCGTGGCGAGCCGGCCGGGCTGCTGCGGATCGACTATGAGGACCTGATCGCTGACCCGGCGGCGGGCCTCGGGGAGGCCCTGGGCTTCCTCGGGCTTCCCTCGCCCGGGGAGGCCGGCATCGCGGCCGTGGTTGACGCCTGCAGCTTTGCGAAGATGCAGGCGCTGGAGGCCGAGGGCCGGGTCGACAGCCGGCGGCTGCGGGTGACGGACCCGGCCAATCCGGAATCGCGCAAGGTCCGCCGCGGCAAGGTCGGGGGCTATCGCGACTACCTGTCGGCGGACGACATCGCCTGGATCAACGCCTATCTGGCGGCCCATTTGGACGGCTGGTATGGCCGCTACCTGGAGCCCCCGGGGCCGATCGCGTGATCGCCCAGGGCACGAGCAGGCCGACCAGGGCGGCGGCGACGACCAGGCTTCCGAGTGCGAGGCGCAGGCCGATCGCCTCGGCCGCGAAGCCGATCAGGGGCGGGCCGGCCAGCGCCCCGCCATAGCCGAACACCGCCACCATCGCGACGCCGGCCCCCGGGGCCACGCCCGGCACGCGCGCCGCCGCCCCGAAGAGCACCGGCACGATGTTGGCCAGACCGAGCCCGGCGATGGCGAAGCCGGTGGCCGCGGCGACCGGGTCCGGCCAGGCGATGGCGAGGCCAAGCCCCGCGGTGGCCAGGGTCGCCGACCCGACCAGCGTCCGCGGCGGCCCGAGCCGGGCCGCGACGCGGTCGCCCGCCAGCCGGCCGGCGGTCATCGCCAGCGAGAAGGCGGCATAGCCCGATGCGCCGGCCGCCGCCGCCGTGCCGACCGTCTCCACCAGGTAGACGGCACTCCAGTCGATCAGCGCACCTTCGACGAAGAAGCCCAGCACCGCCAGGATGCCGAGGCGCAGGACCAACCCCCGCGGTCGGGCGAAGCCCGCCGCGGTGGGGGTGGGCGGGGTTCGTACGCGCAGGAACCGGCTGGACAGGCCGACCGCGGCTGCCAGGATGGCGGCCGCGCCGCCCATGGTCACGGCGGGCGCCATGCCCCAGCCGATGGCGACCCCGGCCGTGGCGGCGCCAGCCAGGCCGCCCAGGCTGTAGAAGGCGTGGAAGGACGACATGATCGGGCGCCGCCACGCGCGCTCGACGGCGGTCGCATGGGTATTCATCGCCACGTCCAGCGCGCCGTTGGCCGCGCCCAGCAGCAGGCAGGCCAGCATCAGCTGCGCCAGGTTGCCGGCCCATGGCGGCACGGCCAGCAGGCCGGCGAAGGCCAGGCCCGCTACGACCGTCGTCGGCCGGCTGCCGACCCGCACCGCCCAGCGCCCCGCCAGGGGCATGGTGCCGACCGCGCCGGTGGCCAGCGCCAGGAGCGCCAGCCCCAGCCCGCCCTCCGACAGCCGCAATCCATCCTTGAGCAGCGGGATGTGGGCCGCCCACAGCCCGAAGCCGGCGCCGTTGGCGAAGAAGATCGCCGAGGTCGCGCGCCGGGCTGCGGAGGGGCGGGCGGGAAGCGGTTGGGTGCGGTTCGCTTGCATGATCCTGGGGCCAAAGCCTTAGCATCGGCGGCGTTCCCGGGACGATCGCCATGGCGGCCGACCGGCCCCGTGCCAAGCGTTTTCCTACACCACAGAAATCACGATTTCGCCATAATGTGACCCAGCAACTGTCGCATTCCGGCATCATGTTGGCTTCAGTCGCAATGACACATTCAGTGTCTAGCGGCGGTTTCAACGCCTCCTTGGCAGCTCGATGCTGTCACTGGGCGGTCGCCGATCCCCCCTCGGCGGCCGCCCTTTTTCATGCTTTCCGCCGGATCGGCCTGCGCGGTTGCGGCAGTGCATCAGGTTCCGGCCGCAAGTCGCTGGTGACAGGCGTGAATTCACCACTCCGAAGCCATGCCAAGTTCAAATTGGCGGGGAAAATGCCACGGTTTTGCCGCATTCTGTCCCTGGACCTGTCGCTTTTTCGCACCACATTGTGATTGTCGAGCGCGTTGATGAGAAGCCCGACGGTTCTCAACGCCTCCTTGGCAGCACCACCACCGCTGCCCTAGGGCGGTTGCCGGCCCCCCTCGGCAGCCGCCCTTCTCTTTTCCGTTTCCTGCCCCGCCCCGCCCGGCGCCCATGCTATGACCGGCCCCGATGACAGAGATCGCGGGGCCCGCCATGTTCGAGGGGGGCGTGTTTGGGGCGGGCATGTTTGTGGGGCAGGGGCTGGGCTGCATCCGCGGCGAGCGGCTGGTCTTCTCCGATCTCTCCTTCCACCTCTCGGCCGGCTCGGCATTGCTCCTGGTCGGCGCCAACGGGACGGGGAAAAGCAGCCTGTTGCGGCTGATGGCCGGGTTGCTGCCACCGGCGGCGGGCACGCTGTCCTGGAACGGCATCGCCATTGCCGACGATCCCGACGCGCACCGCCGGCGCCTCTGCTGGCTGGGACATCTCGATGCCGTCAAGCCCGGCCTCACCTCGCTCGAGAATGCCACCTTCTGGGCGACCATCGCCGGCAACCGGCAGCCGCGCGAAGCGGCGGGCGGGGCCTTGGACCGGCTCGGTCTCGGCCCGCTCGCCGACACGCCCGGCCGCTTCCTGTCGCAGGGACAGCGGCGGCGGGTGGCGCTTTCCCGCCTGCTGGTCGCCGACGCCCCCCTCTGGCTCCTCGATGAACCGACCGTCGGGCTCGACGCGGCCGCGGTCGCCACGGTCGAGGCGCTGCTGGCCGGCCATCTCGGCGCCGGGGGCAGCGTCGTGCTGGCGACCCATGTGCCGATCGCACTCCCCGGCGGCCGCCACCTGGCGCTGGGCGGCGCCTCTGCCGGTGTCGGGCGATGAGCAGCCTGCCGGCCGTCCTCCTGCGCGACCTGCGCCTGGCCATGCGCCAGGGCGGCGATGCGGCGACGATCGTCCTCTTCTTCGTCCTGGCGGCCAGCCTCTTTCCCTTCGGCGTCGGGCCGGAACCGAACCTGCTGGCGCGGATCGCGGCCGGGGTCATCTGGGTGACCGCGCTGCTGTCGGTCATGCTGGCGCTCGATCGCCTGTTCCTGGCCGACTACGAGGATGGCAGCCTGGAGACGATGATCGTGGCGCCGGTGCCGCTGGCCGGGGTGGTGGTGGCGAAATGCCTCGCCCAGTGGTTGCTGGCCTGCGTGCCGCTGATCCTGGCGACGCCGGTCCTGGCGCTCTTCCTGCAAATGCCCATCGAGGGCCTGCCGGTAATGCTGGCCTCGCTGGCGTTGGGCACGCCGACCCTGGTCCTGATCGGCGCCATCGGTGCTGCCCTGGTGCTCGGGGCCCGGCGCGGTGGCGTGCTGCTGGCGCTGCTGGTGCTGCCGCTCACCGTGCCGGTGCTGATCTTCGGCGTCGCCAGTGTGGATGCGGCCATTGCCGGATTGCCGGCCCGACCCCACCTCCTGGTCCTCGGCGCCCTGCTGCTGGCCGCCCTGGCCGCGGCCCCGCTGGCCGCCGCCGCGGCACTTCGTCAGGCGGCGGAGTAACGGCAGGTATGACTGACATCGGCATGATTCAGCGGCCATGATTGAGACTGGGCAGCCTGGGCTTTTCCGCCGCATGACCGGCCGCCGGGGCCGGTGATACATTCCGTCCGGCCATGGTCATGCACCGCCTCGCCAATCCCGCCCGCTTTCTGCGCTTCGCCGCGATCGCCATGCCGTGGTTCGCGGTCGCTGCCGTGGCCTGCATCGGCGCCGGGCTGGCACTGGCCCTGTTCGTGTCGCCGGCCGACTACCAGCAGGGCGAGACGGTGCGGATCATGTATGTCCACGTCCCGGCCGCCTGGATGGCGCTCTTCGTCTACATGGTGGTGGCAGGCGGCAGCGTGTCGGAGCTGGTCTGGCGGCATCCTCTGGGCGAGATCGTGGCGCGGGCCGCCGCCCCGGTCGGTGCCGGCTTCACCCTTATCTGTCTCGTCAGCGGGTCGCTCTGGGGCAAGCCGATGTGGGGGGCCTGGTGGGTGTGGGACGCACGCCTGACCTCGGTCCTGGTGCTGTTCTTCCTCTATCTCGGCTACATGGCGTTGCTCAGCGCCTTCGACGACCCCGTGCGCGGCGGCCGGGCCGCCTCGATCCTGGCCATCGTCGGCGCGGTCAACGTGCCGATCATCAAATGGTCGGTCGACTGGTGGAACACACTTCACCAGCCGGCCAGCGTCGCCCGGATGGACGGTCCCTCGATCCATTCCTCGATGCTGGTGCCGCTGCTCCTGATGGCGCTGGGCTTCACCTTCTATTTCGCCGCCGTCCTGATGCTGCGCGTGCGGGCCGAGGTCACGGCCCGCCGCATCCGCGCCCTGCGCCTCGCCGCCATGGAAGGTTGAGGCCGATGGACGATATCGCGGGCTTCCTCGCCATGGGCGGCTACGGCCAGTTCGTCTGGCCCGCCTATGGCGTGGCGGCGATCATTCTGGTCGGGCTGCTGGTGGCGAGCATCGTCCGCCTGCGGCGCGAGGAACGGGTGCTGGAAGCGTTGACCGCCAGCACCCCCGGCCGCACCCGACGCCGGGGTGGGGTGGGGACGGACGCGACGAGGGCGGGCCCATGACGCGCAAGCGCCGCCGCCTGCTCGTCCTCGGGCTGGCCGTCGGGCTGCTCGGCGGGGCGACCGCCCTGATGCTGGCCGCCTTCCAGGACAGTCTCGTCTTCTTCTACAGCCCGAGCGACCTCCAGGCCAAAGGCGCGCCGGGCGAGCGCTCGTTCCGCCTCGGCGGCCTGGTGGAGGATGCCAGCGTCGCCCGGTCCGGCGACGGCCGCACGGTGGCCTTCCGGGTCACCGATGGCGCCCATGCCGTGGCGGTCACCTATCGGGGCATTCTGCCCGACCTGTTCCGCGAAGGGCAGGGGGTGGTGACCGAGGGCCGGATGCGCCCCGACGGCGTGTTCGAGGCGCGCGAGGTGCTGGCCAAGCATGACGAGACCTACATGCCGCGCGAGGTGGCGGACGCGCTGAAGCAGGCTGGCCGTTGGAAAGAGGCTGGCGGGAAAGAGGATGGGCCCGTGAAGCCCGGATCGGCATTGCGATGATCGTCGAGCTCGGCCATTTCGCGCTGGCACTGGCGCTGTTCGTGGCCCTGGTGCAGGGCACCCTGCCGCTCTATGGCGCGGCCCGCGGCGACCGGCGGCTGATGGCCCTGGCCGCGCCGGCCGCGGTCGCCCAGTTCGCGCTGATCGCCGCCGCCTTCGCGGCCCTGACCTATGCCTTCGTGGTGTCGGACTTCTCGGTGGCGCTGGTCGTCCAGAACAGCCATTCCGCCAAGCCGATGCTCTACAAGGTGACCGGCGTCTGGGGCAATCATGAGGGCTCGATGCTCCTCTGGGTCCTCATCCTGGCGCTCTTCGGGGCGGCCGTCGCCATCTTCGGCGGCAACCTGCCGCCCCGGTTGAAGGCCCGCGTCCTCTCCGTGCAGGGGCTGGTCGGGCTGGGCTTTCTCCTCTTCGTGCTCGCGACCTCGAACCCCTTCCTGCGCCTCGACCCGGCCCCCGCCGACGGCCGCGACCTCAACCCCTTGCTGCAGGACCCCGGCCTCGCCTTCCACCCGCCCATGCTCTATCTCGGCTATGTCGGATTCTCGGTCGCCTTCTCCTTCGCCGTCGCCGCCCTGATCGAGGGCCGGGTCGACGCCGCATGGGCGCGCTGGGTCCGGCCATGGACGCTGGCCGCCTGGTGCGCGCTCACGCTCGGCATCGCGCTCGGCAGCTGGTGGGCCTATTACGAGCTCGGCTGGGGCGGCTGGTGGTTCTGGGACCCGGTCGAGAACGCGTCCTTCATGCCCTGGCTGGTTGGCACGGCACTCCTCCATTCGGCGATCGTGGTGGAGAAGCGCGACGCGCTGAAGGGCTGGACCATCCTGCTCGCCATCCTCGCCTTCTCCCTCAGCCTGCTCGGCACCTTCCTGGTGCGGTCGGGGGTGCTGACCTCGGTCCACGCCTTCGCCGTCGATCCGGCGCGTGGCATCTTCATCCTGGTCCTGCTGGTGGTGGTGATCGGCGGCTCGCTGCTGCTCTATGCCGTGCGCGCGCCGGCCCTGGCGCCGGGCGGCATGTTCGCCCCGGTCAGCCGCGAGGGTGCGCTCGTGCTGAACAACCTGCTGTTGACGACGGCGGCGGCGACGGTGCTGGTCGGCACGCTCTACCCGCTGGCGCTGGAGGCGGTCACCGGCGGCAAGGTGTCGGTGGGCGCACCCTATTTCGAGGCGACCTTCGTGCCCTTGATGGTGCCGCTGGTGGCGGCGATGGCGGTCGGGCCGCTGCTGGCCTGGAAGCGGGCCGACCTCGGCGGCGCCCTGGCGCGGCTGTGGGTCGCGGCCGTGGCGGGCATCGCGGCCGCCCTGCTCGCCCTCTATTTGATGGGGGCCAAGCCGGTGCTGGCGCTGCTCGGCATCGGGCTGGCCGCGTGGCTGGTGGTGGGGGCGCTGGTCGATCTGGCGGAGCGCACCCGGCTCTTCCGCGTGCCGCTGGCCGGCAGCCTGTCGCGAGCGGTCCACTTGCCGCGCGCCGCGTGGGGTGCGGCCATCGCCCACGCCGGGGCCGGCATCCTGATCGCCGGCGCCGTCGCCGCATCGTCCTGGAAGAGCGAGCTGGTCGACCTGGTGCGGGTCGGCGAGACCGCCCGCCTCGGCGGTTACACCTATACGCTGGACAGCGTGGCGGCCGCCCCCGGACCCAACTGGCGGGCGGAGCGGGCGACCGTCACCATCCGCTCCGGCGACCGGGTCATCGCCACCGTCCATCCCGAGAAACGCTTCTACCCGGTCCAGGCCATGCCGACGACCGAGGCCGCGATCCACACCCGCTGGGTCGTCGACCATTACGTCGTCCTCGGCGACCCGGACGGCAAGGGCGCCTGGACCATGCGCATCTATCACGAGCCGCTGGTGCCCTGGCTGTGGATCGGCGCCGCGGTGATGGCGCTGGGTGGCCTCCTGTCGCTCAGCGACCGGCGCCTGCGGGTGGGCGCGCCCGCCCGCCGCCGGGCGCCGGCCGATGCCGCCCGCGCCTGACCCCTGCCCAACCTGTCGGAGCCCGACCACCTGATGCGGCGCCTGCTG
>CAZQOA010000021.1:23123-57528 GCA_964594715.1 uncultured Rhizobiaceae bacterium
CGCCTGACCCCTGCCCAACCTGTCGGAGCCCGACCACCTGATGCGGCGCCTGCTGTACATCGTCCCGGCCTTGGTCTTCGGGCTGATCGCCGCCTATCTGCTGGCCGGCCTGGGGCTTGATCCCAAGGCCCTGCCGTCGGTCATGATCGACAAGCCGGCGCCGGAATTCGCCCTGCCGGCCCTGGGCGACCTGGCACCGGGGCTGGCGACGGCCGACCTCCAGGGCGAGGTCGTGCTGGTCAACGTCTTCGCTTCCTGGTGCGTCCCCTGCCGCGCGGAGCACCCGCTGCTGATGCGTCTGGCCAACGAGAAGGGCGTCCCGGTGTTCGGCATCAACCACAAGGACAAGGGGCCCGACGCCACCCGGTTCCTGGGGCAACTCGGCAATCCCTATCGCCGCATCGGGGTCGACGCCGATGGCCGCGCCAGCATCGAATGGGGCGTCTACGGCGTGCCGGAGACGTTCGTGGTCGACCGCGCCGGCCGCATCCGCTACCGCCATGTGGGGGCGCTCGGCCCGCAGGATTTCGAGCCGCTGCTGGCCATCGTCGAGCGGCTGCGGCGCGGGTGATGCGGCGCCTGCTCCTGGCCCTCGGGTTGCTGCTGGCCGCTGGTACCGCCCATGCGGTCGAGCCGGGCGAGCGCCTGTCCGACCCAGCCTTGGAGGCGCGCGCGCGGGCCTTGTCGCGCGAGCTGCGCTGCCTCGTCTGCCAGAACCAGTCGATCGACGATTCGAGCGCGCCCCTGGCGGCCGATCTGCGCCGCCTGGTGCGCGAGCGCCTGTCGCCCGGCGACGGCGACGGGGCGGTGAAGGATTACCTGGTCGCGCGCTACGGCGACTTCGTGCTGCTGCGGCCGCCGGTGAAGCCGGAAACCTGGATCCTGTGGCTGACGCCGCCCGCCCTGCTGCTCGGCGGTGGCGCGGTCGCATTCCTCGCCTTCCGCCGACGCCGGCGCCGCGTGGTCGCGGCTGGTCCCGCCGGCCTGTCACCCGCCGACCAGGCCCGCGTCGCGGACCTGATCGCGGCCGATGACCGGGACCGGCCGCGATGATCCTCTTCTGGCTGGTCGCCGGCATCCTGGCTGCGATCATCGTCGCGGCGCTGGCCCGGCCGCTGCTGGCGCGCGCCGCGGCGGACGGGGACGACCGGCTCGCCTACGACCTTGCGATCTATCGCGACCAGCTGGCCGAGGTGGAGCGCGCCCTGGCCGGTGGCGAGGTCTCGGCGACCGAGGCCGCGGCGTCGCAGGGCGAGATCGGCCGCCGTATCCTGGCTGCGGCCGACCGCGCCGAGACGGCATCGCCACCGGCCGGCGCGCGCAAGTTCCTGGCGGTGGCGCTGGCGCTGCTGCTGCCGATCGGCGCACTCGGCCTCTATGGCTGGCACGGCGCGCCGAAGCTGCCCGGCCAGCCCTTGGCCGAGCGCCCGCCGGCCGCCGCCGACGGCACGGCGCAGCATCTGGAGGAGGCGACCGCCGCCCTCATCCGCCGGCTGGAGGAACGCCCCGACGACCTGGAGGGGTGGGAGATGCTGGCGCGCACGCTGGTCCGCGCCCGGCGCTACACCGAGGGGGCGGAGGCCTACCGCCGTCGCCTCGGCCTCGGCGGCGACCGCCCGGACCTCCAGTCCGCCTACGGCGAGGCCCTGACGATGGCCGCCGACGGCCAGGTCACCCCGGCCGCCAGGGAGGCGTTCGCCAAGGCGCCGGATGACCCGCGCGCACGCTTCTTCCTGGCCGAGGCGGCCCTCCAGGCGGGCGACCTGGCAACCGCGCTCGCCGGCATGGCGGCGCTCGAAGCGGCAGCACCGCCCGGCGCCCCCTGGCGTCCCGTGGTGCGCCAGCGGATCGTCGATATCGCCCGGCAGCTTGGAGTGGCCGCGCCGCCGGCGCCGACGACCGAGGCACCCGCAGCCGGAGTTCCAGCGGGCGGCGAAGCCATCCTCAATCTGCCGCCGGAGGAGCGGACGAAGGCGATCCGCGCCATGGTCGACAATCTGGAGCAGCGGCTCCAGGTCGACCCGAACGACCGCACCGGCTGGCACCGCCTGGCGCAGGCCTGGCGGGTGCTGGACGAGCCGGCGCGGGCGGAGGCGGCCTTGACCCGGGCGGTCGCGGCCTTCCCGGACGATCCCGAGATGCTGCTCGACCTCGCCTCGGCGCAGCTGGAGACCGCGGGCGGCGAGGAGACGCTGCCGCCCGCCTTCCTTGCGACGATCCGCACGGCCGCCCGCCTGGTGCCGGACCACCCGCAGGTCCTGTGGTACCTCGGCCGCGCAGCGGCGGATGGCGGCGATGCGGCGGCGGCGCGGCGCCTGTGGCGCCGGCTCCTGGACCGGCTTCCCGCCGATGCACCGGCGCGGCTGGAAGTGGAGGGCCGACTGGCGGCGCTGCCGAAAGATTCTTTGGATTCGCAGTGAACCTTTTGGGGGGCTGGAGCGTCTTCCTCTGTGAGAGTGCGATCCCCTCCCCCAAACCGCTCTCGAACGCTTCCCCAAGCGCGGGGCCCGGTCGAATCCCCCCTCGACCGGGCCCTACTTGTTTTGGGACCTGTCAGGCTCAGTCGAGCGCCAGCACCATGGCCTTCAGATAGGCGCTTTCCGGCAGCATCGGATGGACCGGGTGGTCGGCCGCCGCCCCGCCGGTATGCAGGATCCGCCCCGAGCGATTGGCGTCCGTCACCCCCCGCGCGACCTGGTCGGCGAACACTGTCAGTTCCACATTGTGCGAGCACGACGCGATGAAGAGGTAACCGCCGGGGGCCGTCACCTGGGCCGCCAGCCGTGCCAGCTTGCGATAGCCCCGCGTCCCCGAAGCCAGGTCCTTGCGCGACTTCACGAAGGCGGGCGGGTCGGCGATCACCACGTCCCAGCGTTCCTCGCCCTTGGCCCGCCCCTCGAGTTCGGCGAAGACCTCGGCGCGCTTGAAGGTGCAGCGCCCGGCGACGCCGCTCAGGTCCGCCGCCGCCGCCGCGATGGCCAGCGCCGGCTCCGACCGGTCGATCGCCAGCACCTCGGCCGCCCCGCCCAGCGCCGCGGCCACGGCGAAGCCGCCGCCATAGGTGTAGAGGTCGAGGACCCGCGCGCCCTGGGCCAGCCGGGCCATCCAGGCGCGGTTGTCGCGCTGGTCGAAGAACCAGCCGGTCTTCTGCCCGCCCATCACGTCGATCGGGAAGCGGCCGCCATTCTCTTCGATCTCGACCGGCCCATCGAGGCTGCCGAAGGCGATCTCCACCGCCTGCTCCAGCCCTTCCTGGGTGCGGGCCGAACTGTCGTTGCGCAGCACGATGGCGCTGGGCGACAGGATCGCCTGCAACGCCTCGCTGATCGACGGCCACAGCAAGGCCATGCCGGCCGTGTTCACCTGGACGGCCAGTACGTCGCCGTAGCGGTCGATCACCAGCCCGGGCAGGCCGTCGGCCTCGGCATGGACGAGGCGGTAGAAGGGGCGGGGATAGAGCCGCTCGCGGATCTCCAGCGCCCGGCGCAGGCGGCGGCGGATGAATTCGTCATGGATGTGGCTGCCGGCCTCGCGCGTCAGGACGCGGGCAGCGATCAGGGTGTGCGGGTTGAAGGTGGCCGCGGCGATCTGGGTGCCTTCGGCGGTGACCACGGTGACGAGCGTGCCCGGGGGCAGCGCCTTGGCCGCGGCATCCATGTTGATCTCGTTGGAGTAGATCCAGGGATGGCCGTGGCGGGCCCGCTTGTCGCGGCCGAGCAGCAGGGTGACGCGTGGCCGCGTCTTGGGAACGTCATGCATGGCGGCGCAGCATAGTGATGCCGGGCCCGGCGGCAAGCGCGGCGGATGCCGGTGCTCCCGGGGCCCCTCAGCCCGCGTCCCAGTCGGCCGCCATGTGCGCCCGCAGGGCGGCGTCCGGCAGGGGGCCGCTGCCGGCCCTGGCATTGTCCGCCATGTGGGCGGGCCGGCTGGTGCCGGGGATGACGCAGGTCACCGCCTCGTGGCCGAGGATGTATTTCAGCAGCACCTGGGCCCAGCTGTCGCAGCCGATCTCGCCCGCCCAGGCCGGCAGCGGCCGGTCGCGCAGCCGGCGCAGCAGGCCGCCGCCGCCGAAGGGCTGGTTGACCAGCACCGCGATGCCGCGGTCGGCCGCCAGCGGCAGCAGGCGGCGCTCCACCGCGCGGTCGTCCAGGGCGTAGTTGACCTGGATGAAATCCAGCTTCTCCGCCCGCATCACCGCTTCCAGCTCGTCATGGGCCGACGCCGTGTAGTGGGTGACGCCGAGATGGCCGATGCGACCGTCGGCCTTCCACGCCCGGAGCGTGGCGAGGTGGGTGCGCCAGTCCAGCAGGTTGTGGACCTGCATCAGGTCGATGTGGCGGCGCTGCAGCAACTCCATCGACCGCTGCATCTGGCGAATGCCGTCGTCCCGTCCACGGATCCACACCTTGGTCGCGACGAAGGCGCGGTCATGGGCGCCGTCCGCGGTCAGGAGGTCGCCCACCACCTCCTCGGAGGCACCATACATGGGCGAGCTGTCGATCACCGAGCCGCCGGCGGCGAACAGCACCCGCAGCACCTCGGCCAGCGGCGCGCGGGCCTCTGCGGCGGGACCGACATCGAAGGTCCGCCAGGTGCCGCAGCCGACCACCGGCAGGGCGGCCCCGGTGGAGGGAATGGTCCGGGTTCGCATCTTCGCCGCGGCGGCCATGGCATCCTCTTTGCGTGGCGCCTGCCCGAATGCGCCGCCGCCCAACGCGAGCGCGGCAGCGGCCCCGCCCATCAGGCGCAGGAAGGTCGAGCGGTCCGTCATCTCTCCGCGGCGCATGGCGGAGAGATGGGGCGGTGCTGGTCGATGGCAACCGGCTACGGGCCGGCGATCGGCAGCACGCGGTCCTTGAAGGATTCCGGATAGGGCACGGCCTTGCGGGCGACCGTGTCGAAGCAGATCGAGACGGCCTCGCTGGTGGCGATGCAGCGTCCGTCCTGGAACAGCCCCTGGACCAGGCGGCAGGACGACCGTCCGAAGCCGAGGATGCGTGTGCCGATCCGCACCGTGCCGGGGAAGTGCGCCTCGGACCGGAACTCGATCGTCACCTTGGCCAGCGACAGGCCGAGGATCGGGTTCTCGCGCTGCAGGTCGCCGGCGCGCTCGAACGCCACCCGGCCGCCCTCGCAGAACTGCGCGATGGCGACGTTGTTGACGTGGCGGTTGGTGTCCATGTCGCCATAGCGCAGGGTCTCCTCGCGCCACAGGCGGAAGGTCTGCGGGTTGGTCGGGTCGAGCTGGCCGACGCCTACGGTGGAAGCGCTCATCCGGGCCTATCTGGCCGCCGGCGACGCTTCGCCCAGCGCATAGCCGCGCGAGCGCATGCAGCCATAGACTTCGTCGTCCTGGCGGCCGCCGGTGCGGGCGTCGGAGATGCCCTGGCGCGTCATCATCGACCCCGACCGGCGGTAATCCTCGCCGCGCGTCGACATGATGTCGCTCTCGATGCGGGCGTCGCGCTCGACCGCAGGCTGCGCCAGGCGCACGCATTCGCGGTAGTCGGTGCGCGTCTGGGCCTCTTCCACTCCCGGCTTCGTCCAGGTCTGGCTGGCGCACCCGGCCATGGTCAGCGCAACGAGCGGGATAAGTGCGAGAAGCGGGACGGCCGTCTTCAATAGGCGTCGCATGGGAGCCTCGGGATTGGGTGGAAGGCGAGTGGGCGGCAGACTAGCACGCCCCGGCTGCCGGTTGGCCGCCCGATCGGCTGGCGGCTTCGGCGCGCCGTCGAAGCTCCAGCTCGTCCAGGAGGGCAAGGCGGGCCGGCGCGTCCAGGCGCGGCCAGGCGGAGATTTCCGCGATGGTGCGATGACAGCCCTGGCAGAGGCCGGAATCGGGGTCGAGCCGGCAGATGCCGACGCAAGGGGAGGGGATATCCCAGGCACGCATGATCCCGACCATATCATTCGCCGGCTGCGTTGCGGCATCAGTCCGCCACGACGCCGCCGTCGCGCCGGGGATCGCTGGCGCCGACCCAGCCGGCCGGCGTGCGGGCGATGCCGGCCAGGCCGCTCTTCATCGCCACCACCTTCACCTTGTGTCCGAGCGCAGCCAGGGCGCCGGCCTGGGCTGCCGCCGGGGTTTCGCTCTCCACCTCGCTGGCGCCCC
The DNA here is from genome assembly GCA_964594715.1 of uncultured Rhizobiaceae bacterium. Lineage (GTDB taxonomy): Bacteria > Pseudomonadota > Alphaproteobacteria > ATCC43930 > Allostellaceae > Allostella. The sequence continues at coordinate 29,236 of CAZQOA010000021.1, forward strand.
ACCAGCCATTGTGCCAGTGCGGCTGGGCCATCGCGGTCCGGATATCCTGTCCCCAGGCCAGGATGCCCAGCATGGTCTGGGCGACATAGCTCGGGATGCGTGCGCCGCCGGCAGCGCCGATCGCCAGCACGGGCGACCCGGCGGCGTCGAACGCGATGGTGGGCGACATGGAGGTATATGGCCGCTTGCCCGGTATCATGCGGTTCATGGTCGGGCGTCCCGCACGCACCGGGTTCTCGGCGAAATTGGTGAGCGCATTGTTGAGGAAGAACCCGCTGACGGCGATGCCGGAGCCGAAATAGAGGTTGATCGTCGTCGTCATGGCGACGATCCGTCCGTCGGCGTCGACGATCGAGAAGTGGCTCGTCGTCGTCTCGTGCATCGGCATCGAGGGCGCGATGTCCGCGCGTCGCCCCGTCGGATTGCCCGGGACCACCTGCTCGATGGTGGCGTCCTTGCGGATGAGGGCGCCACGCTCCCGCATATAGGCGGGAGCGACCAGGCCCGCCGTCGGCACCATCTCGAAATCCGGGTCGGCGATATGCAGCGAGCGGTCGGCAAAGGCGATGCGGCTCGCTTCGAGGAAGATATGGGCGGCCGCGACGCTGTCGGCGGGCAGGTCGGCGATGCCGTTCTGGGCGGTGAGTGCCAGGATCTGCAGGCTGACGATGCCGCCATAGGTGGGAGGGGGCATCGAGCAGATCCGGTGGGCGAAGACGTCGGCGCAGACCGGGGGGCGCTCGCGCGGCTGATAGGCCTCCAGGTCGGTCCCGGTCATCAGGCCCGGTATCTGGTCGGCGGCGACCGCGGCCACGATCGCGCGTGCCAGTTCGCCGCGGCGCAAGGCATCGGCGCCTTCGGCGGCAATGCGGCGCAGGCTGGCGGCGTGATCCGGGTTGCGGACCAGGGTGCCGACCGGCCTGGGCTTGCCCTCGCTGTCGAACCACTCCGCCCGCAATCCGGCATCGCGCACATGGTCGCCTGATATGATCAGGGCATGGTGCAGATAGGGCGGCATGGGGAACCCGGCCTCGGCCGCGCGGATTGCCGGTTCGAACAGCCTGGCCCAGGGCAGGCGTCCTTCCGCGGCATGCACGGTGGCCAGCATCGCCACCACGCCGGGTACGCCGACGGAGCGGCCGGATTTGCTCACCCGCTTTTCCGGGATCTTGCTGCCGTCCACATCCGTGACCAGGTTCACGGTGGCGCGTGCGGGCTGGGAAGCCAGGCCGTCGAATGTCCGGAGGTCGCCGCGCTCCGGATCCCACAGCAGCATCACGCCGCCACCGCCCACCCCCGATGCGTGCGGTTCCACGACCGACAGGGCCATCTGCACGGCGACCGCCGCATCGACGGCGTTGCCGCCGGCATCCAGCATCTCCTTGCCGGCGGCCGATGCGACCGGGTGCGCCGATGCGACGACCTGCCGGCCGCCCGCGACCGGGTCCGCGGCGCCGGTCGGGATCGCCAGCGCCAGTAGGATCGCGGCCAGGAACGAGATGCGGACTGACGACATGGGGGATGCTCCGGCGGGAGGAAGTGCCCAGGGAATTCTTCCTGCACCGGCCCGGCGGCGGCAAGCGGCTAGTTCTTCAGCTTGTAGCCGATCCGGAACAGGTGGTGGCAGAGCACCCACAGGCCGACATTCGCCGCGACCAGCACGCCGTAGCCGACCAGCCGGTTGCCGTCGACATGACCGATGAAGCCCGACCGAAAGCCGTCGATCATGTAGAAGAACGGGTTCAGGTGGGCGATGAAGGACCATTCCGGCGGCAGCCGCTCGACCGAGTAGAAGCTGCCGGACAGGAACGCGAGCGGGGTCACGACGAAGTTGGTGACGGCCGAGATATGGTCGAACTTCTCCGACCACAGGCCGGCCAGGATGCCGATCAGCGCCAGCATCAGGGCGCCCGCCGCCGCGTGGAACAGGACGCCCGCCGGGTCCACCACGCGCATCGGCACGAAGAACATCATGGCCAGGCCGACGCCGAGCCCGACCACCAGGCCCCGTGTCATGCCGGCCAGCGCGAAGCCGGCGGTCAGGACGGCCGGCGACAGGGGCGGCATCATCAGGTCGACCACGGTGCCCTGCACCTTGGCGCTGACCAGCGAGGACGAGGTGTTGGCGAAGCCGTTCTGGACGATCGCCATCATGATCAGTCCCGGTGCCAGGAACTGCACATAGGGCACACCGCCGGCCATCCGCTCGGCCCCGCCCAGCGCCAGTGCGAAGACGGCGAGGAACAGCAGGGTGGTGACGACCGGCGCCATGATCGTCTGCGTGGCGATCTTGACGAACCGCATCACCTCCTTGCGGTAGAGGGTCCACAGGCCGCGCAGGTTGCGGCCGGAATAGGGTTGCCAGGCCGCCGGCCCGGATCGGGCGGCGCGGATGACGGTCATGGATTGGCTGCTTTCGGTTGCCCGTCATTGCCGGGTGTCGTCTCGGGCGGCTTCGCCTCGCCGAAGCGCCGGCCGCCTTCGCCGATCACCACCTGGTGCGGGAAGGGTATCTCGATGCCTGCCCGGTCGAGGGCCGGCTTCATGCGGCGGTTGAACTCGCGCCCGATGGTCCATTGCTTGCCGGGGGGCGTGCGGATGCGGGCGCGGATGATGATGGCGCTGTCGGCATAGCGTTCCACCCCCAGCATCTCCAGCGGCGCGGATATCATGCCGGTGAAGGCCGGGTCGGCGCGCATCCCCTCCTCGACCTCGGCCAGCACCCGCATCGCCTGGTCGAGGTCGGTGCCGTAGCCGACGCTGGCGTCGATGACGGCGAAGCTGAAGTCGCGCGTCATGTTCTTCACCGTGGTCACGTTCGAGAAGGGCACCGTATGCACCGCGCCCGTCTGGTCGCGCAGCCGCATGGTGCGGATGCTGAGGCCCTCGACCACGCCGCTGCGGCTGTCCACCTCGACCACGTCGCCGACATTGATGGTGCCTTCGATCAGGATGAAGAGGCCGGTGATGACGTCCTTCACCAGGGCATTGGCGCCGAAGGCGACGGCGATGCCGATGATGCTGGCGCCGGCCAGCAGCGGCGCGATGTTGACGCCGATCTCGGCCAGGGCCACCAGCACGAAGATGGTGGCCAGCACGACCAGGGCCACGTTGCGGATGAGCGGCAGGAAGGTGCGCAGCCGGACGGCGCTGCCCGCGGTCGGCGCCTGGCGCGACACGCGCTGCAGGGTACGCTCGATCAGGCGGTCCACTACCTCCCAGACGAACAGCGCCAGCAGGCCGACCACCACGATCGAGATCAGGCCGCTGGTCAGCCGCTGCCCGAAGGGCGAAGAGAGCCAGTCGAGCGAGCGCAATCCCCAGGCCTGGAGCACCAGGATGAAGGCGATGGCGGTGATCGCCGCCGAGGCGACCACGCCGACGATCACCATGTAGCGGTTGGCCCGGCTCTCGATGTTGGGAAACTCGCGCGCCAGGTCCGGCGCGACCGAGAAGACGCGCCGGATGAGGCGGCGCAGGCCGCCCTGGGCCAGGGCGGCCGCCACGATGACCAGCAGCGACAGGGCCGATGCACGCAGCACGAAGGTGACGCCGCTCGGCACCTCGAACAGCCAGATGACGGTCAGCAGCGCGATATAGACCAACGCCAGCAGGTGCCATGTCTCGGCCAGCCAGGCCCGCAGCGCCGACGCGATCCGCGGCCGCGCCGGGTCGGCGGCGTCGCCACCCGAACGTAGCCAGTCGGAGACCGGGACCCGGTTCTGCAGCACGAAGACCGCGGCCAGCCCGGCCACCACCAGCCCGACGACGCGCCGGACCAGCTCGTAGATCGACAGCGGCAGGCCGAGCAGAAAGGCGATGTCGAGCACGGCGAAGCCATAGATGCCGATGGCGACGAAGCGGCGGATCCAGATCATCACATAGTTGGCGGACTCGTCGCCGAGCGGCACCACCCGCAGGCCGGGCGCATCCGGCATCAGGACGGCTCGCGACACCGCGACCACGATTCCCGCCAGGACCACCGCGCGGACCACCGTCAGGCTGACGTAGCGGGCCGCGAAATCGGGTGGCAGCAGGGCCAGTGCGCCATAGGCGATGCCGGCGAAGGCGGCCACCGGGATCAGCTCGACCAGGCCGCGGGCGATCGCATAGGGCAGTCGCCGCAGCCGGCCCGGGACGGTGCGCAGCGCCAGCGCCCGGCGCGGGCGGCGCAGCGCCCACCACGCCGCCAGTTCCACCAGGGCGGCCGCGCCGAAGACGATCGCGAGCTCGCCCAGGATGCCGAGCCAGCGGGCGCGGCTCTCCGGATCGTCGAGCTGGTCCACCGCCCAGTCGAGGAGGGCCGGCATGTTCGCCACCAGCGCGCCCGCCTCGATGATGGCCTTGACCGCCGCGTCTGCGATCCCGGCGACGCCGCTCAGCACCGCCGCGCCGTTCGGTGCGTCGGTCGATGGCGCGGGCGCCGCCGGCTGGGCCGCCTGGGACAGCAGGCGCAGGCGGCGGATCAGCTCCGCCCGCTGGGCCGGGTCCTCCAGCGTCCGGGCGAGGCGGTCGACCTCCTCGGCCGACGGCTTGGCCGGATCGGCGGCGATGGGCGCCGACTTCGGGGCACCGATGCCGAGCGCCGCGGGGGGGATCTGGGCCGCGGCCGGCATTGCGACGACCAGCGCCAGCCAGCAGATCGCCGTGGCGCCCAGTGCCAGGAGGTGCCGGGGCACCAGGGATCGGACAGGCATGGCAACTCCGTTGGCAGGGCGGCACCGGCCGGCCATCCGCATCGCTGCACGGGCGCGGCAAGCACCGGCCATCAGCCCGCCGGCCAGCTGGCTCAGGCGAGCGGCGACCATGGGGTCATGGTCAGCACCAGGAACAACGCGAAGGCGACCAGGATGATCCCAGAGGTGCGCGAAACCCAGACCAGATGGATCTCGCGCACGAGGTGGCGGACGCCGCCGGCGACCGAGCACAGCAGGATCCACCAGGCAAGCGAGCCGGAGAAGACGCCGGCCACCAGCATCCCGGCACCACCCCACGTCGCCTGCGCGCCCGACAGGCCGGCGGCGGCGAAGACGCCGGCAAAGGCGAGGATGGTGATGGGATTGGTGACGGTCAGCACGAAGGTGGACGCGAAGGCGCCGACCAGGCTCTCGCCGCTGATCGGCGCCGGGGTGGTATCGCGCGCCATGAGCACCGCGCGGCCGCCGATGAACATCAGGAAGGCCGCGCCCACCGCCTTCAACCAGCCCTGATGGCCGATCAGGAAGTCCGATATGACGGTCAGGCCGAAGGCCGCGACGATCCCGAAGATGGCATCCGCGACGGCGGCACCCAGTCCCGATATGAAACCGTAGACCGGCCCCTCGAAGATCGTCCGGCGCACGCACAGGACACCGACCGGCCCGACCGGTGCGGCGATGATGATGCCGGCGATGATCCCCTTGAGGAAAAAAATCGTGAGTAGGGACAGGGGCTGCTCCCGCCTGGTTTGCCGCCGCATGGTTTGCCGTCGCTCGGTTTGCAGCCGGGCGGTCGCGAAGGCGCGCAGTCTCGTGGAGCGGCCGCGGTGGCGCAACCCCGGATATGGCCTGGGAATCCCGGCCGTTGACGCTGCCCGGCCGCCGCCGATAGCGTGCGCCGGAATCGAACAGGTGAGGAACATCGTGGCGCGGAAACTCGCATTCGCCGGCATCCTGGCACTGTTCGGGACCATGGTGGCTATCGTGGGGGCGCGGGCCGAGGCGGTATCGGTGGCCGTGCTGCGGCTGTCTTCCTCCGGCCCGCTCTTCATCGCCCAGGACAAGGGCTACTTCGCGGCCGAGGGGCTGGAGGTCGCCTTCCGGTTCTTCACGGCAGCCCAGCCGGTGGCGGTCGCGGTCACCACCGGCGACGCCGATTTCGGGGTGACCGGGCTGACGGCCGGCTTCTACAACCTCGCCGGCAAGGGCGCCCTGAAGATCATCGCCGCCCAGTCCGCCGACGTGCCCGGCTTCCACCTCAGCGCCTACATGGCGACGCCCAGGGCGTGGGACGCGGGCCTGCGCGCGCTGACCGATTTTCCCGGCCGCAGCCTCGGCATTACCCAGACCGGGTCGACCTTCCACTACATGATGGGCCTGCTGGCCCGGAAGGAAGGCTTCGATCCGGCCCGCGTCCGCCTGGTGCCGCTGCAATCGATCCCCAACATGGTCTCGGCCTTCAGGGGTGGACAGGTGGATGCGCTGATCCTGCCCTCCAGCGTCGCCCTGCCGATGATCGCCGCGGGCGAGGGCCGGCTGCTCGGCTGGGTCGGCGACGTCACCCCCTGGCAGTTGGGGGCGCTGTTCACCGCCGGCCGTGCGACCACCGAGCGCCGCGCCGTCGTCCAGCGCTTCGTGCGCGCCTATGTCCGGGGCGCTCGCACCTATCACGAGGCCTTCAACCGGCGGGACGCCGGCGGCCAGCCGGTGCGCGGCCCCGACCATGACGCCCTGATGGCGATCCTGGAGAAATATACCCAGCAACCGGCCGAGCGGCTGGAATCGGCGCTGCCCTGGGTCGATCCCGACGGGCGCCTGGACGTGCGCGACATCCATGACCAGGTGGCCTGGTGGCAGGCGCAGAAGCTGGTCGATGCCGGCGTCGAGGCGGCGTCGATCATCGATCTCGGCTTCGTCGAGGGCCATCGCAACGTGCCGCGCTGACGCCGGCCCCGGAGGGCATGCCGGCCATGGAGCTGCTGGTCGAGGGGGTGGGCCATCGCTACGGCGACCTGGCGGTGCTGGAGGATATCGACCTCCGGGTCCGGCCGGGCGAGATCCTGTCGCTGATCGGCCCGTCCGGGTCCGGCAAGTCGACCCTGCTTGGAATCATGGGTGGGCTGCTGCGCCCGTCCCGCGGCCTGGTTCAGACCCGGGGGCGACCGCCGGACGGCTGCCTCAACCCGCTCACCTACGTCTTCCAGGACTTCGCCCTGCTGCCATGGCGCAGCGTCGCCGGCAACGTGTCGCTGGCGCTGGAGCATCACGGCCTGGGGCGGGCCGAGCGGCGGGACCGGGTCGCCGGCGTGCTGGCGCGGATGGGGCTGGGCGACTTCGCCGATGCCTTCCCGGCCCAACTGTCGGGGGGCATGCGCCAGCGGGTCGGGATCGCCCGCGCGCTCGTCGTGCGGCCGGCCGTCCTGCTGCTGGACGAGCCGCTGTCCGCCCTCGACGCCCAGACCCGCGACCTGCTGACCGAGGAGTTCCTGGCGGTGTGGCGGCGCGAGCGGACGACGGCGGTCCATGTCACCCACAATCTGGCGGAGGCGCTGCGCCTGGCCGACCGCATCGCGGTGTTGTCGCGCCGGCCCGGCCGCATCCGCCAGGTGATCGCGGTCGACATCCCGCGGGACGAGCGGCCGGGGCCGGCGGCGGCGGCCCGCATCGCCGAACTGCACGCCCATCTCTGGGCCATGCTGCGCGACGAGGCGCGGGCGGCCGACCGCGAACTGGTGGCGGGCGCGGAGGCCGCCCGATGACCCCGCTCGACCTCGCAGAGGGCGTCCCCTTCCGCGGCGGGGGCTTCGTCGGCCGTCGCCGCCGTGCCCTCTCGGCCGCATCCCTGCTGGGCCTGGTCCTGTTGTGGCAGGGGGCGGTGTCGACGGGCCTCGCCAACCCGCTGTTCCTGCCGGCACCGGCCGCCGTCGGTGCCGCCCTGTGGGAGCTCTGGCGCTCCGGGGCGCTCACCCAGCATGTCCTGGCCTCGCTCGGCCGGGTCACTGCCGGCTGGCTGCTCGGCACCGGCTGCGGCCTGGCGGCCGGGTTCGCCATCGGCATCTTCGCGACCGCCCGGGCGGTCGGGATGCCGCTCGTCTCGGCCCTCTTTCCCATCCCCAAGATCGCGGTGCTGCCGCTCTTCATCCTGTGGTTCGGCATCGGCGAGCCTTCCAAGGTGGCCACGATCGCGGCCGGGGTCTTCTTCCCGACGGTGATCGCGGCCGCCGGCGGGGTCGATGCGGTGCCGCGGTCGCTGGTCCGCATGGGCCAGGCCTTCGGCCTGCCGGCCTGGGCGATCGTCTGGCGCATCGTGGTGCCGGGCGCCCTGCCCAGCGTGCTGGCGGGTTTCCGCATCTCGGTCGCCATCGCCGTCATCCTGGTGGTGGCAGCCGAGATGATCGGCGCCGACACCGGCCTCGGCGCCTTCGTGCTGACCGCCGGCAACCTGATGCGCACCGACCAGCTGCTGGCCGGCGTCGTCGTCCTTTCGTGCCTGGGGCTGGCGGCGGCCGGCCTGGTGTCGCTGGCCGAGCGCATGCTGTTGCGCTGGCGGTAGGCGCGGGTGCAGCTTGCACTGCTCGCGGGAACGGCTCACGGGCGTGGCTGGCGAACATGGCCGGGAATTCATTTTTTCTGGCGGGGAGGCGGCGGTATGAGGCGTTCCATCTTCACCACAGCGTTTGCCGCCCTGGCGGCGCTGGTCTGGTCATTCACGCCATTTGCGCTCCACGGGCGCGTCGCGACGACGGGGAAGACAGGAATGACGGCGCACGAATTTTCCTTCGAGGGCATCGACGGCGGGCGGGTGGCGCTGGCCGCCTTCCAGGGCAAGCCGGTGCTGGTCGTCAATACCGCCTCGGAGTGCGGGTTCACGCCGCAATATGACGACCTCCAGGCGCTGCATCGGCAGTATGGTGGCCGCGGGCTGGTGGTCCTGGGGGTGCCGTCCAACGATTTCGGCGCCCAGGAACCGGGCAGCAACGCCCAGATCCAGGCCTTCTGCGAAACCCGCTTCGGCGTCGAGTTCCCGATGACGGAGAAGCAGGCGGTGATCGGGCCGGATGCCCATCCGCTCTTCCGCTGGATCGCGGCCGAGGCCGGCGAGGGCGCGGCGCCGCGGTGGAATTTCCATAAATACCTGATCGACGGCGAGGGGCATCTGGTCGGGGCGTGGCCTTCCAGGGTCCGCCCGGTCAGTGCCGAGATCACTGGCGAAATCGAAAAACTCTTGCAACCCTGACACTTGGCACTCAACCAAGGCGGCAACAGACCTCTTGCAAATCCTGCCCAAATCCGTAAACCCGGTCGCACTCGAAGGCGCCGTGGCGACGCGGCGTCCGGGCTTCCTTTACGCCGCGGCGTCCGCCGCCGGCGCTTTCGGTTGAAATAAGATGGGACGGGCCATGGTCGATACGACGAACGCGGGGGCCCCGCCGCGCACCGGCGCGGAAGCGATGGTCGCCATACGCGGCCTGTCCAAGCATTTCGGTTCGATCGTCGCGGTGGACGACGTCAGCTTCCAGGTGGCGCGCGGCGAGGTGCTGGGGTTCCTCGGGCCCAACGGCGCCGGCAAGTCGACCACCATGAAGATGGCGACCGGCTTTCTCGCCCCCACCGCCGGCACCGCCACCATCTGCGGGTACGAGATCCAGGAGAAGCCGATCGAGGCCAAGCGCCATATCGGTTACCTGCCCGAGGGCGCCCCCGCCTATCCCGACATGACGCCGGCCGGCTTCCTCGATTTCTGCGCTGCCATCCGCGGCATCGCGGGCGCGGAGAAGCGCCGGCGGATCACCGAGGTGGTCGACCGCATCGACCTGGGCGAGGTGCTGCACCAGCCGATCGACACCCTCTCCAAGGGCTTCAAGCGCCGCGTCGGGCTGGCCCAGGCCCTGGTCCACGACCCCGATGTCCTGATCCTGGACGAGCCGACCGACGGGCTCGACCCCAACCAGAAGCATGAGGTCCGCGGCCTTATCCGCGAGCTGTCGGCGCGCAAGGCGATCATCATCTCCACCCACATCCTGGAGGAGGTGCATGCGGTCTGCTCGCGGGCGATCGTCATCGCGCGCGGCCGGATCGTGGCCGACGACACCCCGCACGAGCTGGAGGCGCGCTCGCGCCACTACAACGCCGTCGCCGTCACCATCCCGAGCCCGATGCACGAGGCGGCGCGCGCCGAGCTGGTCCACCACCCGAAGATCGCCGCCGTCGAGACCGGGCCGCTGGTCGACGGCACGGTGACGCTGCTCGTGATCCCGAAGAACGGCGTCAATATCGTCGGCGATGTCGGCGGGACCTTGCGCGCCAGGCAATGGCCGTTCGACCAGATCCGGGTGGAACAGGGCCGTCTCGACGACGTGTTCCGCATCCTGACCCTGCCGCAGAGCTGAGGAGCCCGTGCTTGCCATGCGCACGACCTGGGTGGTTTTCCGACGGGAGCTGGCGAGCTATTTCGCCACGCCGGTCGCCTACGTCTTCATCGTTATCTTCCTGGCGCTGGCCGGGTCGCTGACGTTCTTCCTCGGCAACTTCTTCGACCGCGGGCAGGCCGACCTTCAGCCCTTCTTCATGTTCCACCCCTGGCTCTACCTCTTCCTCATCCCGGCCATCGCCATGCGCATGTGGGCCGAGGAGCGCAAGACCGGGACGATCGAGCTGTTCCTGACCCTGCCGCTGTCGATCCCGGCCGCCGTGATCGGCAAGTTCCTCGCCGCTTGGGCCTTCACCGGCATCGCGCTGATCCTGACCTTCCCGGTGTGGCTGACCGTCAACTGGCTGGGCGATCCCGATCATGGCGTGATCCTCGCCAGCTACATCGGCAGCTTCCTGATGGCCGGCGCCTTCCTGGCGATCGGGGCCTGCATGTCGGCGATGACGCGCAACCAGGTGATCGCCTTCGTGCTGGGGGCGGTGGTCTGCTTCCTCTTCACCGTCTCGGGCTCGCCGATCGTCATCAACTTCTTCTCGGGCTGGGCACCGCAGGCCGTCGTCGACACCGTCGCGTCCTTCAGCTTCCTCACCCATTTCAGTGCCATCGTGCGTGGCGTCATCGACGTGCGCGACGTGGTCTTCTTCGGTTCGGCGATCGCGCTCTTCCTGTTCGCGAACGTCGTGCTGGTGGACCTCGCGAAGAGCCGATAGGTGCCCGCCATGAATACCCCCTTTCGCCGCAACCGGACGTTCTTCTCGCTGGTGGCGCTGGCCGCGGCGGCCGTCCTTTTCGTCGCCGTCAACATCCTGGCCGGCGGCTGGACCGAGCGCCTCGACCTGACGCAGCAGCGGCTCTATACGCTCTCGCCCGGCTCCAAGTCGGTGCTGCAGCAGATCGGCGAGCCGATCACCGTACGCTTCTATTATTCCGAGCGGCTGGGCCGTGAAGTACCGGCCTACAGCACCTACGCGACCCGCGTGCGCGAGATGCTGGACGAGTATTCGGCCGTCTCGGACGGCAAGGTCCGGGTCGAGCAGATGAACCCGCTGCCCTTCTCCGACGAGGAGGACCGGGCGGTCGCCTTCGGTCTCCAGGGCGTGCCGATCACCCAGGGTGGCGAGCAGGTCTATTTCGGCATCGCCGCCACCAACTCGACCGACGACGACCAGGTGCTGGCCTTCCTCCAGCCGGAGCGCGAGCGCTTCCTCGAGTACGACCTGACCAAGCTCGTCTACAACCTCGCCCACCCGAAGAAGAAGGTCGTGGCGCTGATCACCGAGCTGCCGCTCGAGGGCGACGTGATGGCGATGCGCATGACCGGGCGCCCACCGCAGCCCTGGGCGATCATGGAGCAGCTGCGCGCCTTCTTCGAGATGCGCCAGCTCGGCGGCGAGGTAAGCGAGATCGGTGACGACGTGTCCGTCGTCATGATCGCACACCCGAAGAAGCTGAGCCCGCAGACCCAGTACGCCGTCGACCAGTTCGTGCTGCGCGGCGGCCGCGCCATCGTCTTCGTCGATCCCAATTCCGAGGCCGAGCGCTCGCGCCCCAACCCGATGCAGCGCGGGCCGGTCCAGGACGCGTCCTCCAACCTGCCGGAGATCTTCAAGGCCTGGGGCGTGGAGATGCCGGCCGGCAAGGTGCTGGGCGACCGCTTCTCCGCCCGCAAGGTCAATGCCGGCGGGTCGAGCCGCATCCAGGCGGTCGACTATGTCGCGTGGCTGGTGCTGGGCCCCCCCAACTTCGATACTGCCGACCCGATCACCGCCGACCTGAAGATCATGAACGTCGCCACGACGGGGGTTCTGCGCAAGGTCGAGGGTGGCACCACCGAGATCAAGCCGCTGGTCCAGTCGAGCCCGGCCTCGATGCTGATCGACGCGACCGAGTTCATGGAGCCGGTGCCGGACGTGCTGGGCCTGCTGAACCGCTTCCAGCCGCAGAACAAGCGCGAGACCATCGCGGCCCGCGTCCAGGGCCCGGCCAAGACCGCCTTCCCCGACGGGCCGCCGAAGAAGGATCCGCCGAAGCCGGCCTCCGACAGCGCCGAGGACAAGCAGAAGGCCGCCGACGAGGCCAAGGCGATCGAGGACGCCCACGCCAAGGCGATGGAAAAGCACCTGGCCGAGGCCAAGCAGCCGATCAACGTCGTGATCGTCGCCGACACCGACATCCTGGATGACCGCTTCTGGGTCAACAGCCAGGACTTCTTCGGCCAGCGCATGCAGGTGCCGATCGCCAACAACGCCGACTTCGTCGCCAATGCGATCGAGAACCTGACCGGCTCCAACGACCTCATCGGCCTGCGCTCGCGCGGCACGTCGAACCGGCCGTTCGAGCAGGTGGTGGCGCTCCAGCGCGATGCGGAATCGCAGTTCCGCGCCAAGGAGAAGGAGCTGCAGGAGAAGCTGCGCGACGTCGAGAAGAAGCTGGCCGACATCCGCAACCAGGGCCAGGGCCAGGGTGCGCAGGCGATCCTGACGCCTGACCAGCAGCGCTCCATCGACCAGTTCCGCACCGAGATGGTGGCCACGCGCAAGGAGCTGCGCGACGTGCAGCTGGCGCTGCGCAAGGATATCGACCGGCTGCAGTCCTGGGTCCAGTTCCTCAATATCGGGCTGATCCCGATCGTGGTCGCATTGTTCGCCATCCTGCTCGGCCTGTGGCGGCGCAGCCGCCGCCGGCGCGGCCGGTCGCGCACCGCAGCCGCCCGCACCTGAGGAGCCAAGCCGATGCGCAAGACGACCTTCGCCATCCTGGTCGGCGCCGCCATCGTGGCGTCCGCCGGCGCCGTCTTCGTCTCGCTCGAGGGCGATCACGGCGCGACCAGCGCGCGGGCGGGCGAGACCTTCCTGCCCGACCTGCAACGCCGCGCCAACGATGCCCGCGAGCTGGTCCTGACCCGCAGCAGCGGCACCGCCACCCTGAAGCAGCAGGGCGATCGCTGGATCTTCGTCGAGAAGGGCGACTATCCGGTGAATGGCGAGCAGGTGCGGCGCGTGCTGGTGGAACTGGCCGAGCTGCGCCTGGTCGAGGCCAAGACGCGGACGCCCGATCTCTATCCCCGCCTCCAGGTGGAATACCCGACCGGCAAGGACGCCCGCTCCACCCTGATGACCGTGAAGGACGGCGAGGGCAAGCCGATCGTCGAGGTGATCATCGGGCGCCGCCGCATCGACCGCCTGGGCGGCGGCCGCGACTCCCTTTATGTCCGGCGCAAGGATGCCGACCAGGCATGGCTCGCGGCCGGCAATGTCGACATCACCGGCGAGTTCCAGCGCTTCCTCGTGCGCCCGCTGCTCGACATCAAGGCCGAGCGCGTGGCCGAGGTGACGACCGTCCAGCCCGACGGCAGCAAGCTGACCATCCGGCGCGCCAAGCCGGAGGATGCGATGGCCGCCGTCGATTTGCCGGAAGGCAAGGCGGTGAAGGAGCAGGACAAGGTGGCGAAGGCCGCCATCGCCCTGGCCGGCCTCGATCTCGACGATGTCCGCAAGCGCGGCGAGGCGGCGATCCCGGACAACGCCACCAAGGCGGAAATCCGCACCTTCGATGGCCTGCTCGTCACCGTGGCGACGCACGAGACCGACTATCGCGCCTGGGCGCGCTTCTCGGTCGCGGCGACGCCCGAGGCGGGTGAGGCGGTGAAGAAGGAGGCGGCCGACCTGAAGGCCAGGCTCGAGCCCTATGATTTCGAGCTGCTCGGCTACAAGACCGCTCCCTTCACCACCAAGCTGGTCGATCTGACGGGCGAGAGCTGAGCCCGGGCGAACTTATCGTTCGTCAAGTGCACCATGAGGGGCGGGGTATGGACCTTTCCTCGTGGTGCGCCTGTGTGACACGGCGAAGCGAACGGGCACCGGTTTGTCCCAGGACAAGTTCGCGGTTTGCGCGCCGGGTCCGGTCTGGTAGCTTCCCGGCCATGCTTTCGGGTCCTCACGCCAACGTTTCCGGTCTCGGTGCCTCGGCGCCGGTCCTTCGACGTCGACGGATCGCCCTCGATTGACAGGTTACGGCCCAACCCCGATATACTTCGCTTTTCCGGGCCGCAAGTGCGGCCCGGTTCGATTTGGGGTTGGGCCGATCTCCGCACCGCCAGGGAGGACAGCCGATGATCTCGCCCGTGATGCCGACCTACGCCCGTGTCGATCTCGCCTTCGAGCGGGGTGACGGCGCCTACCTCTACGCGACCGACGGGCGACGCTTCCTCGATTTCGCGAGCGGCATCGCGGTCACCTGCCTCGGCCACAACCACCCGCATCTGGTAGCGGCCCTGACCGAGCAGGCGCGCAAGGTGTGGCACGTCTCCAACCTCTGGCGCATTCCCGAGGGCGAGCGGCTGGCCGAGCGGCTGGTGGCCAAGACCTTCGCCGACACCATGTTCTTCACGAACTCCGGCGCCGAGGCCAACGAGTGCGCGATCAAGATGGTGCGCAAGTACCATGACGAGACGGGCACGCCGGAGCGCTTCCGCATCATCACCGCCGAGGCGGCTTTCCACGGCCGCACGATGACCACGATCGCCGCGACCGGCGGCTACAAGTACACCAAGGGCTTCGAGCCGATCCCCGAAGGCTTCGACCATGTCGCCTTCGGCAACACCAACGAGATGCGGGCCGCCATCCGCGACGACACCGCGGCCATCCTGGTCGAGCCGGTGCAGGGCGAGGGCGGCATCCGCCCGGCGGCGATCGAATATCTCCAGGCGCTGCGCGAGATCTGCGACGAGTTCGGCCTGCTGCTCGTCTTCGACGAGGTGCAGTGCGGCATCGGCCGGACCGGCCGCCTCTTCGCCCATGAATGGGCGGGCATCACGCCGGACGTCATGACGGTCGCCAAGGGCATCGGCGGCGGCTTCCCGATGGGGGCCTGCCTGGCCACCGAGAAGGCGGCGGTCGGCCTGACGGCGGGCACCCATGGTTCCACCTTCGGCGGCAATCCGCTCGGGATGGCGGTCGGCAACGCGGTGCTCGACGTCCTGCTGGAGGACGGCTTCCTGCCGCGGGTGGAGCGCATCGGCGGCATCCTCCGCAACCGGCTGCAGGACATCGTGGCCAAGTATCCGAAGGTGCTGGCCGAGGTGCGCGGCGCCGGCCTGATGCTGGGCCTGCGCTGCGAGGTGCCCAGCGGCGACTTCGGGACCAAGCTGCGCGAGAACGGGATGATCACCGTCGGCGCCGGCGAAAACGTGGTGCGGCTCCTGCCGCCGCTCATCATCGGAGAGGGGGAAATCGACGAGGCCGTCGCTATCGTCGAGAAGACATGCCGGGACTGGACACACTGAAGGCGGCGATGCCGCGACACTTCCTCGACCTTGACGGGATCGATGGCGATACGCTGCGCAGCATCCTGAGCCGGGGGTCCGCCTACAAGCTGGGCGGGCCCCTGCCTCCGGCCGAGCGCCCGCTGGCCGGCAAGACCCTGGCGATGATTTTCGAGAAGCCCTCGACCCGCACCCGCGTCTCGTTCGAGGTCGGGATGCGCCAGCTCGGCGGCGACGTGGTCGTGCTCTCCGCCACCGAGATGCAGCTCGGTCGCGGCGAGACGGTGGGCGACACCGCCCGGGTGCTGTCGCGCTATGTCGATGCCATCATGATCCGCACGACCAGGCCCGAGAAGCTGCGGGAACTGGCGGACGCCGCTACCGTTCCAGTCATCAACGGGCTGACCGACGGCAGCCACCCCTGCCAGATCATGGCCGACATCATGACCTTCGAGGAGAAGAAGGGGCCGATCCGCAACCGCGTCATCGCCTGGAGCGGCGACGGCAACAACGTCGCCGCCTCCTGGATCCATGCCGCGGTCCGCTTCGGCTTCCAGTTGCGCATCGCCTGTCCGCCGGAGCGGCGGCCCCCGCCCGACCTGCTCGACTGGGCCCGCAAGGCCGGTGGGGCCGTCACCATCCTCGACGACCCGACGGCCGCGGTGGCGGGCGCCGACTGTGTCGTCACCGACGCCTGGGTGTCGATGGGCGACGCCGACGCCGGCAGCCGCCACAACCTGCTGGCCCCCTACCGGGTCGACGAGCGCCTGATGGCGGCGGCCGGCCCGGACGCGATCTTCATGCATTGCCTGCCCGCCCACCGCGGCGAAGAGGTAACGGCCGGTGTCATCGACGGCCCGCAGTCGGTCGTTTTCGACGAGGCCGAGAACCGTCTGCACGCGCAGAAGGGCATCCTCGCCTGGTGCCTGGAGTGAACGGAGACGCCGCCATGTCGGCAGGGGCCGTGATCCCTGACGACCTGGTCCAGTCGTTCCAGGTCGAGCCCAACCACCTGCGCGGGCGGCTGGTCCGGATGGGGCCGGCGCTCGACGCGATCCTGACCCGCCACGACTATCCGGCTGCGGTGGCGACCCAGCTGGGCGAACTCGTGGTGCTGACCGCGACCATCGCGACGATGCTGAAGTTCGACGGCATCCTGACCTTGCAGACGCGGACCGACGGGCCGATCAAGCTGCTCGTCGCCGACTACGTCGCCGCCACCCGGGCCGTCCGCGGCTATGCCCAGTTCGATGCCCCGCGCCTGGAGGCGCTGGAGGCCTCCGGCGCCTCCACCGCCCGCCTGCTGGGGGCCGGCCATCTCGCCTTCACCATCGACCAGGGGCCGGACACCGAGCGCTACCAGGGCATCGTCGAGCTCGCCGGCAACGGCCTCGTCGATGCCGTCCACCATTATTTCCGCCAGTCCGAGCAGATCGAGACCGGTATCCGGGTCGCGGTCGCGCAAACCGGCAGCGAGGGGGCCGGTGATGCGGGCGTCGACGGCGAAGGCCCGTGGCGGGGCGGGGCGGTGATGATCCAGCGCCTGCCGGAGCAGGATCGCGGCTATCAGGACGAGGAGGTGCGGGACGACCAGTTCCGCCACATCATGAGCCTGATCGGCACCTGCCGGAACGACGAGCTGACCAGCGCCGGGCTGGCGCCGGAGACGTTGCTGTTCCGGCTCTTCCACGAAGAGGGGGTGCGCGTGTTCCCCCCGAACCCGATCGTCGATGGCTGCCGGTGCAGCGAGGAACGGGTGCTGTCGATCCTGAACAGCCTGCCCGAGGCCGACCGTGCCGACCTGCTGGTGGATGGCCAGGTCGAGGTGCGCTGCGAGTTCTGCGCCCGGCTCTATCGCATCGACCCGGCCCGGATCGGGGCCGACCCGCCGGCATTCTGAGCCCGTCTTCCGGGCGGGCTTTCTGGGGCAGGCGGTCCGGTGGCGACGGCCATGCCGCCGCCACCGGTTCCTTGGCTCAGGCGGCCGCGCGGTCGGCCATGCGGCGCTGGAAGGCCTCGCCTGCCTGCATCTGCTCGCGGCTGATGAACTCGTTCGGCTGGTGCGCCTCCATGATGCTGCCGGGGCCGCACACCACCGTCGGCAGGCCGGCGCGCTGGAAGTGGCCGGCCTCGGTGCCGAAGGAGACGACGACGGTGCCGTTGTTGCCGGTCAGCGACTTCGCCATCTCTTCGGCCGGTGAGGCATCCTGCGGGGCCAGCGCCGGCAGGACGTTGATGCCGGCGGTCTCGACCTTGGCATCGGCGAACTCCCGGCGCATCCGCGGCAGGATCTCGCCCGCGATGAAGTCGTCGAAGCGCGCCTTGATCGCGGCCGGGTCGTCGGTCGGCAGGCCGCGGAAATTCCGTCCGAAGCGACGTTGGCGGGGAATGATGTTGCCGGCGGTGCCGCCGGAGATGGTGCCGATGTTGAAGGTCGTGTAGGGCGGCACGAACAGGCAGGACGGATCGGCGTTGTCGCGCAGCTCGTGCGCCATCGCATAGATGAAGCGCACGATCTCGGCGCCGTATTCGACGGCGCTGCAGCCGATCTGCGGCTGGCTCGAATGGGCGTCCTTGCCGGTCACCGTGGTGACGTAGGAATGGACGCCCTTGTGGGCGTTGGCGACCTTCATCTCGGTCGGCTCGCCGACGATGACGAGCTGCGGCTTGGGGATGATCGACATTAGCTGCGGGATCAGCCGCTGCACGCCGTAGCAGCCGACTTCCTCGTCATAGGTGAGGGCCAGATGGATCGGCCGCCGGGTCGCCTTGGCCTTGAATTCCGGCACCAGCGCCAGCGCGATGGCGATGAACCCCTTCATGTCGCAGGTGCCGCGAGCATAGAGCTTGCCGTCGCGCTCGGTCAGGGTGAAGGGGTCGCTGCTCCAGGGCTGGCCCTCCACCGGCACCACGTCGGTATGGCCCGACAGCACATAGCCGCCCTCGACATTGGGGCCGATGGTGGCCAGCAGGTTCGCCTTCTTGCCGTCATCGTCGAAGGTCAGGTGCGAGGCGATGCCGTGCCCGTCCAGGTACCCCCGGACATAGTCGATCAGCGCCATATTCGACAGCGACGAGGTGGTGTCGAAGGCGATCAGGCGGCGCAGCATTTCTTCGGAAGAGACGACCTCGGCGGACATCGCGGCAACTCCAGTCAGGTAGCGGTCAATAAGGCGCGGGGGCCGCGTCCGGCGCAAGGGCTCAGTCGCGCCAGAAGGCGGGAGTGAACAGGACGAAGACCGTCAGCAGTTCCAGCCGGCCCAGCAGCATGCCGAGCGACAGGATCCATAGGGCCCCTTCGGGGATGGTGCTGAAATTGCCGGCCGGCCCGATCGTCTCGCCCAGGCCGGGCCCGACATTGCCGAGCGCGGTCGCCGCCCCCGACAGGCTGGTCACGAGGTCGAGCCCGAACATCGCCAGGCCGAGCGAGATCAGGCCGAACGACATGCCGTAGAGCGTCAGGAAGGCCAGCACGGAGAAGACGATCGGCTCCGCCACCGCGCGCCCGTTGAAGATCGGCAGGATCACCCGGCGGGGCTGCATCAGCCGGTCGATCTGCACCTTGGCGACGCTGTAGAAGACCTGGAGGCGGAAGATCTTGATGCCGCCGGAGGTCGACCCGGTCATGCCGCCGACGAAGGTGAGGAAGAAGAAGCAGGCGATCGGGTAGGCGCCCCAGAGCGTGTAGTCCTCGGTCGTGAAGCCGGTCGTGGTCAGGATGGAGGCGACCGAGAATGCCGTCGCCCGCAGGGCGCTCACCGGGTCCGCGTCGTTGATGGCGACCTGCCACAGCGTGATGGTGGCGGTGAACCCCAGGAAGATACCGAAATACCAATGCAGCTGGCTGTCCTGGCGCAGCGGTCGGAAGTCGCCGCGGGCAAAGCGGATGAACAGGAACAGCGTGGTGCCGCCCAGCATCATGAAGATGGTGATGATCACCTCGATGGCCGGGTTGCGGAAGAAGCCGATCGAGTTGTCGTAGTTGCTGAAGCCGCCGGTGGCGATGGTGTCCAGCGAATGGCAGAGCGCGTCGAAGAACGACATGCCCGCGGCCCACAGCAGGCACAGGCAGGCCAGCACCAGCATGAAATAGACCGCAACGATGGCGCCGGCCATCTGCGACACGCGGGGCAGCAGCTTGTCGGAGCGGTCGGAGGATTCGGTGCGGAACAGCTGCATCCCGCCGATGCGCAGGAAGGGCAGGATCGCCACCGCCATGACGATGATGCCGACGCCGCCCAGCATCACCAGCAGCGAACGCCAAAGCAGGATGCCGCGGGTCGCCCGCTCCAGCCCGACCATCACCGTCGATCCGGTGGTGGTAAGCCCCGACATCGCCTCGAAATAGGCCGCCGGGTAGCTGAGGTCGGCCTTGCCCAGGACGAAGGGCAGGGCGCCGAAGGCGCAGGTCATGACCCATGCCGCCGCGGTCAGGACAAACGTCTGCCGCACGGAAAGCTCGATGGGGCCGGACGGCTGGCAGGCCAGCGTCAGGCCGATGCCGGCAAAGAGCGTGCAGGTCGCCGACAGCACGAACGCGCGCCAGTCGCTGTCGCCGTCCGCCCAATCCACGACCGCCGGCAGCACCATCGTCGCGGCCAGCACGCTCAGCAGCATGCCGATGATGTAGAAGACGGGGCGGAGCGCCGGCATGGACGGGCCCTCGTCGATCGGCAGGAGGCGAGCGCGTGGCCGGGGTGGTGGCCTGGTTCAGGCCGCTCCGCGGCCGTTCGACCCACCGACCCCGACGAAGGCCAGGAATTCCCGCCGGGTGGTCGCGTCGTCGCGGAAGGCGCCCAGCATCCGGCTCGTCACCAGGGTGGTGCCCGGCTTGTGGACCCCGCGCGTGGTCATGCACTGGTGCGACGCCTCGATCACCACCGCGACGCCATGCGGCTGCAGCACCTCTTCGATCGCATTGGCGATCTGCGCTGTCATCTTCTCCTGGATCTGCAGGCGGCGGGCGTAGATATCGACGACCCGGGCGAGCTTGCTGATGCCGACCACGCGGCGCTGCGGCATGTAGCCGACATGCGCCTTGCCGATGATCGGGGCCAGGTGGTGCTCGCAATGGCTCTCGAAACGGATATCCCGCAGGACCACCATCTCGTCATAGCCGTCGACCTCCTCGAAGGTCCTTTGCAGCACTTCCACCGGGTCGAGCGCGTAGCCCGAGAAATATTCCGAGAAAGCCCGCGACACCCGGCCCGGCGTATCCAGCAGGCCTTCGCGCGTCGGGTCGTCCCCGGCCCAGCGGATGAGCGTGCGCACCGCCGCCTCGGCATCGCGCTGGGTGGGTCGATCCGACTGCTCTTCCAGTTCTTTGATCGTCATGGTGCCTGCTTGATCAATTGAGGCGCACCGGCTGGTGCGGGCTATCGAGGGAGAAGGCCGGAATGCGGACATCGAACATCCCGCCGTCTGCGCCTTCCATCTGGTAGGTGCCGACCATGATGCCGGATGGCGTCGGCAGCGGCGTACCACTCGTATATTCGAATGATCCGCCCGGTTCCAGGACGGGCTGCTCGCCGACCACGCCGGGGCCGCGCACTTCCTGGATGCGGCCGAGCGCGTCGGTGATGCGCCAGTACCGGGTGCGGAGCTGTACCTTCTCCTCGCCGGTATTCTCGATCCGGACATGATAGGCCCACACATAGTGGTTCTCTGCCGGGGAGGACTGATCCTCCAGGTAGAACGGCTTCACGGTGACGCGGATCGCGCGGGTGGTTTCGCTGTACATGGGCTATCCGCGGGCCAGGACCTGTGGGATTGGGCGATAGGGGTTGCGGTCCCGGCAAATTCCGTGTGGACGGTCCCCGCCGGGGCATTCCGGGCGACGCACCAGGGCGTCGGCCACCGCGATCAACCGACTATCGGCCGAGCGAAGGGGCCTTGTCCAGCCGATGAACCGCGGGCCTGCCTGAAATCGTGGCGGTGACCGGGTCCGGGATGCCGCAGGCACAAACGAAAACGGCGCCGGCCGAAGCCGACGCCGTTCCGTTCTCTACGAGACGCCGCTACTGGATGCGGATCTCGGCGCGACGGTTCTGCGGCTCGCGGACACCGTCCGGAGTCGGGACCCGAGGCTCGCTCTCACCGCGACCCGCGGTCGAGACCTGGTTGGCGCCGATGCCGCCACGAACCAGAGATGCCTTGACCGAGTTGGCACGACGGATCGACAGGGCCTGGTTGTACTGGTTCGAACCCGAGCGGTCGGTATGACCGACGACGCTGACCGGGCCGGCCTTCTGACGATAGGACGCGATCACCTGCTGGATGACCCGTGCGCCTTCCGCCGTGATGTTCGACCGGTCGAAGTCGAAGAACACGATGAACTGACGCGGAGCAGGCGGAGCCGCCGGGGCCGGAGCCGCCGCCGGTGCAGGACGCGCCTCGAGCTGGGCGAGCAGGGCGTAGAAGTCCCGCTTGCACTTCTCGATGCAGTCGATCTGCCAACCTTCTTCCTGCTCTTCCACCCAGCAGTCATAGGCGAGCTGCGCGCCGGCCGCGACCTTCGGCAGCCGCGTACGGCCATTGGCGTCGAGCGCAGCGATAAGGCGCGCCCGCGCCGACTGGAACTCCGGCATCATGCTGGCCGGCAGCGCGTAGTTCGCCGGGTCTTCCGGCAGCACGAGCTGACCCTGGCCCGATGCGAGACCCTTCCGCGCGTACATGTACGCGTCGGACCAGTCGCGAAGGCCTTCCTCCTGAATCGCGAGCGCACGATAGCCGCTCGCGAGAGACTGCGTGAATTCCGTACCCCCGGTCGGCGTCATGCCGCGGACCGAGTCGATCTCGGTCGTGCCGCAGGCGGCCGCCATGAGGCCGACAGCGAACACTGCCCCTAGCTTCATCGATCGCATGAAGAAAAACCTCCTTGTCGTTTCAGCCCACATCGCGGCTCATCAAAAATACCGCGATGCCGGGCGCGCCCCACAAAACTGCCGATGCTACGACCACCGGAGAGCTGATGCCCACCGGTGCCCCTTGACCATGAACTTTAAGGCCGCACCATATCCTGGCAACCTGAAAATCCACGCCCCCGTCGGCAGTACCGTTGCGCACCCCCCGTGACACCAGCCACACACATCAGCGCGGCGTCTCGCCACGCCGACGGCACCGCTCTAATCTATAGTCGAATCTTCCGCACCCCGGCAGTCCCCTCGACCATTTGTGCTCGACTTCCTTGATTCCAGACACAGTATGTTGCCGATGTGCAACAGATGCGGCGCCGGTATCACGGCTCCATGCACCGAACGCTCAACTCCCGCCGCAGGATCCACCGCCAAGCACGCAAAATCGCGCGCAGTGCGGGTGGTTGAGCGCTACCGGCCGGGCGGCATCGGCCAGGGTCGAGCCCAGCTCGAAGCGCGGGTCGTAGGGGATGAGGGTGCAGGCGAGGACCGTGGGGGCGACCGCGCCCTTGCGCTTCACCACCATCCTGGCGTGCGCGCACATCACCGAATCGGGCGACCGGTCGAGGATGCCCCAGCAAGCCTCGGTGATCTCCGGCACGTCATGGCCGGGGGCCATCTCCGGGAACAGCACCAGCCGGACCGGGTCGTCGGCATCGATGGCGATGCCGTGGGCCGCGAACAGCCGGCGATAGCCGTCGCGGAGTTCCGCCTCGCCCTCGCCCCACATGGTGCGGCCGGCGACATGCAGGTCGAAGCCCTGCCCGGCCAGGTAGCGCAGGCCGGCGATGGTGGGGGCCCATGACCGGGGCCCTCGTTCCTTCTCGTGCAGCGCCGGCGTGTAATGGTCGACCGAGACGCGCAGGGTCAGCCGGGCGCCATGGCGCCCGCGCAGGGCGGCCAGGGCCGCCTTCTGCTTCATCATCGGGCGCATGGCATTGGTCAGCACCAGCGCGCGGAGGCCGCGGCCCAACACGTCGTCCAGCATGGCGATGAGGTCGGGGTTCATGAAGGGCTCGCCGCCGGTGAAGCCGATGGTGTGGGTCGGCAGCCGGTCGCGGGCGATCTCGTCCAGGTAGCCGCGCACTTCCGCGGCGGTCAGATAGGCCAGCCGGTCGTTGAGCGGGCTCGATTCGATGTAGCAGTTCTCGCAGGCGAGGTTGCAGAGGGTGCCGGTGTTGATCCACAGCGTCGCCAGGCCGCGCAGGGGGACGACGGCGCGGCGCTCGCCCTTGGCGGTGCGGCCGGGATCGCGGAACTTCGCGGGATCGAGCGGCAGGCTGGTTCCTTCGGGCATCGCGCTGGACCTCGTGGTGGCGCCTTGGCTCCTTACTTGGCACGGGCGGGCGGTCGGGGGAACGCACGACCGGTGCTCGGGTGCTTCACGAGCGCGTGTGGAGGCAGGGACGGATGCGGCTCGCCGTGGCCATGGCGGCGGCCGCCAGGCCCAGTGCCGCCAGCCACCAGTTCTGCCAGGCGCCATAGCTCAGCATCGACACGACCAGCGCCGACGCCAGCAGCGCCAGGGCGGCGGCCCGGGTAGCCGGGGTCGGCAGCCGGGCCGCCGCCAGCGCCAGCAGCAGGATGGCGACGGCGCCTGCGACCGCCCCCGGCAGGCCCAGCTCCAGCCACCATTGCAGGGCGGCATTGTGCGGGTGCAGCGGCATCTGCATCGCCCCCGACGCCGGGTCGAGGATGCGGTCCGCGTCGGGGAACACCCGCGCCACGTTGAAGCCCCAGCCGGCCAAGGGGTGCTCCAGGATGCGCTCCGATGCGAAGCGCCAGATCTCCAGCCGGTGCCGGCCGGAAAAGGGCAGCAACTCGCCGCCATCCATTCCCCCCAGCCACGGATAGGCGAGCTGGAGCACGAGGTAGGGCGCGGACAGGACGCCGACGACGGCGATGGCGGACATCGCGATGGCGGTTGCCCGGGGGGCGGCCCAACCCAGCGCGAAGACGGCCGCACCCACGGCCACGGCCAGGAACGCCGCTCGGCCGTCGAGAATGGCGAGTGGGGCGGCGACCGCCGCCGCCAGCACCATGGCCTGCCGCCGCCGGCCTCGGTCGACCAGGATCGCCAAGGCCGGCCACAGCAGCAGGACCAGGATGGTCGAGCCCGCCTTCAGGGCCATGACCGGGTCTTCCTTGTCGCTCAGCAGGGCCTTGATGGCGCCCCCGCTGGCCGCTTCCACGACCAGGAGGGCAGCGGCCGCCGCCATGCCGGCGACCAGGGCGTGGCCGGCGAGCCGTGCGTCGGCCGGCACCAGGGCGGCCGCCACCGCCGTCATCGCGGTGCCGGCCAGCAGCAGGAAGCCCACCCGCGGAAGCTGGTCGAGGCCGGCTGCGGGTGCGATCGACCAGGCGAGGCCGAGCGTGGCCCAGGCCAGCAGGCCGAGGAACAGCAATGCCAGGGCGCGGTCCGGGGTCGGTCGATTTCCGTCCAGCCAGGCCAGGACGGGGACCGCCAGGCCGGCCGCCGTCAGCACCGGGGCCGCGGCACGGTGCGCGTGCAGCGCCAGGACCGCCGTCAGGAGAAACGCCACGGCCAGCGCCAGCGCCGGCAAGCGCGCCCGCCAGCTTGGCTGGGCAGCCACCTGCGTCACGGACGGGCGGTGGCCGCTCGGGCCTGGGCCGGTGCGGTTTCAGCGGCCGGGAAGCGGCGCCCGAGCCACAGCAGGATGAGCAGCGCCGGCAGGGCGGCCACCGTCGTCGCCAGGAAGAAGGGCACCCAGTCGAGGCGATCGGCGAGCCAGCCGCCGCTGGCCGACAAGGTCGTCCGCCCGACCGCCGCCAGCGACGACAACAGCGCGTATTGGGTGGCGGTGAAGGCCAGCGAGCAGAGGCCGGACAGGTAGGCGACGAAGGCGGCCGACCCCATCCCGCCGGTGAAGTTCTCGAGCAGGATGGTGAGGGTCAGGACCCAGACATCGTGCCCGGCCCAGGCCTGGAGCACATAGGTCAGGTTGGACGCGGCCTGAAGCAGCCCGCAGACCAGGAGGCTGCGATAGACGCCCCAGCGATAGACGATGATGCCGGCGACCGCGAGCCCGGCCAGGGTGGCCGCGACGCCGAACAGCTTGGCGACGTTGGCGACCTCGATCTTGGTGAAGCCGAGCGCGACATAGAAGGGGTTGGCCATGACGCCGGCCAGCGCGTCGCCCAGCTTGTAGAGGACGACGAAGAGCAGGATGGCGAGCCAGCCCGGGCGGGTCGCGAACTCGACGAAGGGTGCCACCACCGCGTCCCGCAGCCAGACCAGCGCCCGCCCGCCGCCGCCGGCTCCCGGCGCGCGCGGGGTCGTCGCCGCCACGGGGCGGGCCGGTTCCGCCGAGCGCAGCACGGTGACGACGCCGACCAGCATCAGGCTTGCCATCACCGCATAGGCGACTGCCCAGCCGCCGAACGCCGCCGCATAGAGCGCGCCGGCCGACCCGGCCAGCATCCCGCCGCGATAGCCCCACTGGATGGCGGCAGCGCCGATGCCCTGCTCCTCCGGCTCCAGCAGCTCGATGCGGTAGGCGTCGATGACGATGTCCTGGGTGGCCGACAGGAAGGCCACCGCCAATGCGGCGGCGGCGGTCCAGGCCGGGTCGACCGCCGGGTCGGTCAGGCCGAGCACGGCGATGGCGGCGATGAGCGCCGCCTGCACCGCCAGGGTCCAGCCGCGCCGGCGCCCGAAATGCCGCGTGAGGAAGGGCAGCGGCAGGCGGTCGACCAGGGGGGCCCAGAGGAATTTCAGGCTGTAGGCGGTGCCGACCAGCGCGAACAGGCCGATGGCGGTGCGCGACACCCCGGATTCCGCCAGCCAGAAGGAAAGGGTGCCGAAGGTGAGCGGCAGGGGCAGGCCGCTGGCGAAGCCCAGACCCAGGACGGTGGCGAGGCGCGGTTCCCGCCAGATGGCGGCAAGACCGCGCCCCGACCCGTCCATCCGTGCTGGCCTCTACTTCTTGGCGTCGGCCGCGACCTGCATCTTCACGATGCGGTCGGGGTCGGTGACGGCGCCGTTCTGGTTGGCCGCGCCCTTCTTGATCTTGTCGACGAACTCCATGCCCTCGGTGACCTTGCCCCAGACCGTGTACTGGCCGTCGAGGTGGGTCGAGGGGGCGAACATGATGAAGAACTGGCTGTCGGCGCTGTTCGGGTTGGACGACCGGGCCATCGACAGGGTGCCGCGGACATGCTTCTCGCGCGAGAATTCGGCGTCGAGCTTCTGCCCGGAGCCGCCGGTGCCGTCGCCGCGCGGGTCGCCGGTCTGGGCCATGAAGCCGTCGATCACGCGATGGAAGACGAGGCCGTCATAGAAGCCCTTGCGCGCCAGCTCCTTGATGCGGGCGACGTGCTTGGGGGCAAGGTCGGGCCGCAGCTCGATGACGACGCGGCCGTCCTTCAGGTCGAGGTAGAGGGTGTTCTCAAGATCTGCTGATTGCACTGGCGCCTCCAGAAGGAGCAGGCAGCCGACGACAGCGAGGAGAGCGCGGAAGAACCGCATGGGCAGCCTCTCTGGGAAGGTGGGGGATACGACTCGCTGCCGGAACATAGACGATCGCCGGCGGAGGGCAAACCTGGCCGGTCAGGCGCGCTCGAACGGGACGGCGGAGTTGTCCGCGATCATCGCGGCAGTCCGTCCTTGTCGTACCGGTCATCGTCATTCGTGGAATCGGGCCCGGGCTGCAGGTCATCGAAACCCTGGGCGGCAATGGCCTCCAGGCGCTTGGCCAAGCCGGCCCGCGCCATCTGCCGCTGCCCGCGTTCCAAATTCTCCTCGACCACTTCGCGCCCGCCCATTCCCGAGTGATCGACGATTCTACCGGATGAGTGGCTTCCGCGACCAGACGCAGTTCCTGGGCGGGCTCATGGTTCGTGAACGAAGCGGTGCTCTGGATCGCGCGGCGTTGCGTCCTTCGACTGCTCCGCTACGCTGCGCGATCCAAAGCTCCGATACAGACGAGCCATAACATCTCGTCGGCAGCCGGTCGCCGTCCCCACCCAGGACCCGAAGGGCCCCGTCAGTGGGTCAGCCCGCTTCGGCGGAGCGGCTCGCGCGCTTGCGGTCGTTGGGGTCGAGGAGCTGCTTGCGCAGGCGGATGCTCTTGGGCGTCACCTCGACCAGCTCGTCGTCGGCGATGTAGGCGATCGACGTTTCCAGGGTCAGGACCCGGGGCGGGGTCAGGCGCACGGCCTCGTCCTTGGAGGTGGTGCGGATGTTGGTGAGCTGCTTGCCGCGGATCGGGTTGACCTCGAGGTCGTTCTCGCGGCTGTGCTCGCCGATGATCATGCCCTGGTAGACCTGGGTCGAGGGATGCACGAACATCGGCCCGCGATCCTCCAGGTTCCACAGGGCATAGGCGGTCGCCACCCCATCGCTGTTGGAGATCAGCACGCCGGCGCGGCGGCCCTCGATGTTGCCCTTGTAGGGCGCGTAGCCGTGGAAGATCCGGCTCATGATGCCGGTACCGCGGGTGTCGGTCATGAACTCGCCCTGATAGCCGATCAGGCCGCGCGCCGGGATGCGGAAGGTGAGGCGCACCTTGCCGCCGCCGGACGGGCGCATGTCGATCATCTCGCCTTTGCGCGGGCCCAGCTTCTCGACCACGATGCCGGAATAGGCCTCGTCGACGTCGATCTGGGCCTCCTCGATCGGCTCCATCCGCTGGCCGGTCTGCGGATCGGTGCTGAACAGCACGCGCGGGCGCGAGATCGACATCTCGTAGCCTTCGCGGCGCATCGTCTCGATCAGCACGCCGAGTTGCAGCTCGCCGCGGCCGGCGACCTCCATGGCGTCCTTGCCCTCGGTCTCGCGCACGCGGATGGCGATGTTGCCCTCGGCCTCGCGCAGCAGGCGGTCGCGCAGCATGCGGCCGGTGACCTTGGTGCCCTCGCGCCCGGCCAGCGGCGAATCATTGACCGAGAAGGTGACCGCGATGGTCGGCGGGTCGACCGGGATGGCGTCCAGCCCGACGGTGACGGAGGGGTCGGCCAGGGTGTCGG
>CAZQOA010000022.1:0-57439 GCA_964594715.1 uncultured Rhizobiaceae bacterium
TATGGCAGGTCGGCCTCGATTTCGACCATGGCACCGGCCATGGCGTCGGCAGCTACCTGTCGGTGCATGAGGGGCCGCAGCGCATCTCCAAGGCGGGGGTGGGGGTGGCGCTGATGCCGGGCATGGTCGTCTCCAACGAGCCCGGCTACTACAAGACCGGTGCCTTCGGCATCCGCATCGAGAACCTGGTGACGGTGGTGGCCGCGACCCCGCCCGGCGGCGAGCGCCCGATGCTGGGGTTCGAGACGCTGACGCTGGCGCCGATCGACCGCAGCCTGGTCGATCTCGACCTCCTGACCGCGGCCGAGCGCGCCTGGCTCGACGCCTATCACGCCCGCGTCCGGTCCGACCTGTCGCCGCTGGTCGATGCCGCGACCCGGCGTTGGCTCGTGACCGCGACCCGGCCGCTCGTCGGCTGACCGGTCGGAGAGATGCGGTCGCCCGGCCTCCGCCGCGGCGGTCGCTCGCTTCACGCCTCGCCGATCAGGGCCAGCCACTCGGCTTCGTCGAGGGTCTGGACGCCCAGTTCGCGGGCCTTGGTCGCTTTTGACCCCGGGCTGGCGCCGATCACCACCAGGTCGGTCTTCTTCGATACCGACTCCGCCACCTTGGCGCCCATCGCCTCGGCGCGGGCCTTGGCCTCGCGCCGGGTCATGCGCTCCAGCTCGCCGGTGATGACCACGGTCTTGCCGGCGATCGGCGAGGCGACCGTGCGGGGGGAGGCGACCGCGGTGACCGTCACGCCGGCGGCCAGCAGGTCGTCGACGACCTGCCGGTTGTGGGGCTCCGCGAAGAAGGCGATGATGTCGCGGGCGACGCTGGCGCCGATCCCGCTGATCGAATCGAGGTCGTGGAAGGCCTCGCTCGCCTCATCCGCGCCGCCCTCCGCGTTCGCGGCCGCCGCCATGGCGACCCGGAGCGCATCCAGCGTTTCGTAGTTCCGCGCCAGCAGCCGGGCGGTGGCCTCGCCGACCTGACGGATGCCGAGCGCGTAGACGAAGCGGTCGAGCGGGATGGTGCGCCTGGCCTGGATGGCACGCTGCAGGTTGGCGATGGAGGTGTCCTTCCAGCCCTCGCGGCCGACCAGGGGGGCCGGATCGTCGGCCAGCCGGAACAGGTCGGCGGGCCCACGGATGATGCCGTCGGCCCAGAAGGCGGCGATGTGCTTCTCGCCCAGCCCGTCGATGTCGAAGGCGTCGCGCGACACGAAATGGCGCAGGCGCTCGACCGCCTGGGCGGGGCAGATGAGGCCGCCGGTGCAGCGCCGCACCACTTCGCCCGGCTCGCGCACGGCATGGCTGCCGCAGGCGGGGCAGGTCTCGGGAAACCGGTACGGGACGGCGTCGGGCGGGCGGCGCTCCAGCACCACCTGGACGATCTGCGGGATCACGTCCCCCGCCCGCTGGATAATGACGCGGTCGCCGACCCGCACGTCCTTGCGCTGGATCTCGTCCTCGTTGTGCAGGGTCGCCCGCGCCACCACGACGCCACCCACCGTCACCGGCTCCAACTCGGCGACCGGGGTCAAGGCACCCGTCCGGCCGACCTGGATGGCGATCCCGGCCAGTGTCGTTTCCGCGCGTTCGGCGGGGAACTTGTGGGCGATCGCCCAGCGCGGCGCCCGGGTGACGAAGCCGAGGCGGGCCTGGAAGGCCAGGCTGTCGACCTTGTAGACGACGCCGTCGATGTCGTAGCCGAGATCGGCCCGCCGGCTGGCGAGGTCGCGATGCAGGGCCAGGGCCTCCTCGATGGCGGCGCAGCGCCGGGTCTCGGGATTGACCTGGAAGCCCCAGCCGCGCATCCGCTCCAGGGCGTGCCAGTGGCTGTCGGCGATCTCGGCGCTGGTCTCGCCCCAGGCATAGGCGAAGAACCGCAGCGGCCGGCTGGCGGTGATCGCGGGGTCGAGCTGGCGCAGCGAGCCGGCGGCGGCGTTGCGCGGGTTGGCGAACAGGGCCTCGCCCGCCGCCTGCCGACGCTCGTTGAGGGAGAAGAAGTCGGCGCGGGTCATGTAGACCTCGCCGCGGATCTCGATCACGTCCGGCACCGCCTTGCCGGCCAGCCTGGACGGCACGTCGCCCAGCGTGCGCAGGTTGGCGGTCACGTCCTCGCCCACCACCCCGTCGCCGCGGGTGGCACCCAGCACGAAGCGCCCGCCCTCGTAGCGCAGGCTGGCCGACAGGCCGTCGATCTTGGGCTCCGCCACCACCGCCAGGGGTGCGTCGGGGTCGGACCGGAACGGCTCGTCCTTGCGCAGGAACTGCCGGACGGAGGTGAAGAAGGCGACCACGTCCTCCTCGGAGAAGGCGTTGTCGAGCGACAGCATCGGCCGGGCGTGGGCGACCTTGCGGAAGCCCTGCCCGGGGGCGGCACCTACCCGCCGGTTCGGGCTGTCGGCGCGCACCAGCTCCGGGTGGCACGCCTCGATCGCGTTGTTTCGCCGGCGCAGCGCGTCATACTCGGCGTCGCTGATTTCCGGCTGGTCCTCCTGGTGGTAGCGGCGGTCGTGATGGGCGATCTCCGCCGCCAGCCGCTCCAGCTCGCGGGCGGCCTCCTCCACGGTCAGCTTTTCCGGGTCCATATCTGCCAAGGCTGAGCTCATCCTTTCCGGCGCGCGCGCGGCGGCGGGGGCGGGGCCGGCTGCATCAGGCTGTCGGCGGCGGCGCGGGCGGCATCGGTCACCGCGCTGCCCGACAGCATCCGGGCGATCTCCTCGCGCCGGGCGGCGGCGTCGAGCGGGGCGATGCGGGTGGTGGTGACGCCGTCCCGGTCGTCCTTGCGCACCTGCCAATGGCGGTCGGCCAGGGCCGCCACCTGCGGCGAATGGGTGACGACCAGCACCTGGACCGCGCCCGCCAGCCTGGACAGGCGCTCGCCCACCGCCGACGCGACGGCGCCGCCGATGCCGGAATCGACCTCGTCGAAGACCAGGGTTCCCACCGGGTCGGCCGCGGCCAGCACCACCTTCAGGGCCAGCATGAAGCGCGAGAGCTCGCCGCCCGACGCGATGCGGCCGAGCGGGCCCGGCGCCGAGCCGGAGTTGGTCGCGACCGTGAAGGCGACGCGGTCGCTGCCCTCCGGCCCCCATTCCGCCTCCGGCCCGGTTTCGAGCTGGGTGACGAAGCGGGCACGTTCGAGCTTGAGGGGCGGCAATTCCTTCGCCACCGCCGCGTCGAGGCGCCCGGCGGCGGCCTGGCGGGACTGGCCGAGCCGGCCGGCCGCGTCGCGATAGGCGGCCTCGGCGGCGGCGGCCTCCTGCTCTGCCCGGGCGACGGCGGCACTGCCGTCGGCCACCGCCTCCAGGCGGCGGGTGAAGTCACGCACCAGGTCGGGCAGGGCGCCGGCAGCGACGCCGAACTTGCGCGACGCCGCGCGCAGCGCATGGATGCGGTCCTCGACCGCCTCCAGCGAGCGCTCGCCATCGAGGAACTCCCGCCGCAGCCCGTCCAGCAGGGCGCACGCCTCGCGCAGCTCGACCAACGCCCGGTCGAGCGCGGCGATCGCCGGCTCGAACCGTTCGACCGCGCGGTCGCTCATCCGTTCGAGCAGGCGGGTGGCGCCGGCGATGCGGTTCTCGGCGCCGCGGTCGCCCTCGACCTCGGCCAGGGCCCCCTGGACCGCCTCCAGCAGGCGCTCGCGCTGGCTCAAGGTCGCGCGCTCCTCGGCCAGGCGCGCATCCTCGTCCGGCTCGGCCTGGAGCTCGTTCAGCTCGGCCACGGAATAGCGCAGATATTCCTCGTCCGCCCGGGCTCGGCTGATCGCGTCGCGCGCCGCGTCCAGCGTCACCCGGGCAGCGACCCTGGCGGCATGGGCATCGGCGACTGCGCGCAACAGCGGCTGGTGGCCGGCAAAGGCGTCGAGCAGCCGGCGATGGGTGCCGGGGTCGAGCAGGCTCTGCTGGTCGAACTGGCCGTGGATCTCGACCATCATCTCGCCCAGGCGGCGCAGGGCGCCGACCCCGGCCGGCACGTCGTTGACGAAGGCCCGGCTGCGCCCGTCGGCCGAAAGGATGCGACGCAGCCGCAGTGCTTCCTCGGCCGGCACGCCCAACTCGTCGAGGGCGGCGCGCAACTCGGGCGTATCGCCCGGCATGAACTCCGCGGTGACGCTGGCCTGCGGCCGGCCGGCCCGCACCAGCGCGCTGTCGCCCCTGGCACCCAGGGCCAGGCCGAGCGCGTCCAGCAGGATCGACTTCCCGGCCCCCGTCTCCCCGGTCAAGGCCGTCAGGCCGGGCTCCAGGACCAGGTCGAGCCGGTCGATCAGCACCACGTCGCGGATCGAAAGGGTGGACAGCATCGGGACTCGGGGGGCGTGTGTCGGCTAGGCTTGGCGATACTTACCGCGTCCGCGAATCGAACGGGAGCGGGACTTTCCCGTTGGGCGGAATTTGCGGCGCGAGGGAACCGTTTCCATGGACGGGCATTCTAAGGGACGCCGGACCACCGGACGAGGAATGATCATGCGGATGAAACTGGCGATCGTGGCGCTCAGCGCCTTCGCGGCCGTGCCGGCCATGGCCCAGACCTACCCCTACAATCCATACAGGACCTACCCGGCGCCCTATTGGACCCCGCCTTACCAGCCGGCGCCCACCTATGTGCCGCCATCGTCCTATGCGCCGGCCATGACCCACCGGGAAATGGTCAACGAGATCCAGGACGAACTGGAGGAGCATGGCTACCGCCCCGGCCCCTATGACGGGGTGCTGGACGCGGAAACGGTGGCGGCCATCCGCAGCTACCAGCGCGATGCCGGGCTGCCGGTGACCGGCGAGGCCACGCCGGCACTGCTCGACCATCTGCGCTACACCTCGCCCCCGGTGCAGGCGCGCGGCGTCCCGGCCTACCCGCCGACCTATGTCCAGCCGCAGTACGGGCAGCCGCAATACCAGCCACAGTATGGCCAGCCGCAATACGGGCAACCCCAGTACGGGCCGCAATATAGCCAGCCGCAGCGGTTCGACAGCCAGCAAGCCTATCCGGAAGGCCAGGCCTATCCGCAGGGACAGGGCACGACCTACACCCAGCCGGCGACGGTGCCGCCGCCGAACACGGCTCCTCCGCCCCCGGCCTATGCGCCGCCGCTCTATTCCACCCAGCCGGAAGCCCTGGCCCCGCCGCAATATTCGGCGCGGCCCGAGCCGGCCCGGCGCGGCGACCCCGATGTCGCCTGGGTGCAGGACGCCCTGCAGCGCAAGGGCTATTCGCCCGGCCCCGCCGACGGGGTGATGGGCCAGCGCACCCGGCGCGCCATCGAGGCGTTCCAGCGCGACAATGGCCTGCCGGTGGACGGCAATGTCGGGCCGACCCTGCTCACCCGCCTGCGCTGACCGCCCGCGCGTGAAACGATAATGGCCGGCAGGAGGGAATCCTGCCGGCCATTACTGCATTTGCGAGCCATTTCATGGTTCGGCACGTGGCCAACCATGGGCGTGCCTGAACGCCGCTATCAGAACACCGAGCCCCAGGCCCGGCTCAGCCAGGAGCCCTCGTCGCGCTTGGGGCTGAGGTCCTTGCCGGTCAGCATGCGGTAGCTGTCGGTATACCAGTCGCTGCCTGGGAAGTTATGGCCCAGCACGGCGGCCGCGGTCTGCGCCTCGGCGGTGATGCCGAGCGCCAGGTAGGCTTCGGTCAGCCGGTGCAGCGCCTCGGGCGCCTGGCTCGTCGTCTGGTACTTCTCGACCACGACGCGGAAGCGGTTGATCGCCGCCAGGTAGTTGCCCTGGGTCAGGTAGTAGCGGCCGATCGCCATCTCCTTGCCGGCCAGGTGGTCGTGCGTCAGGTCGATCTTCAGCTTGGCGTCCCGGGCATAGGTGCTGTCGGGATAGCGCTTCACCACCTCGCCCAGGGCGGCCAGCGCCCGGTCGGTGTTGCGCTGGTCGCGCTGCACGTCGGTGATCTGCTCGTAGTAGCAGAGCCCCTTCAGGTAATAGGCGTAGGCGATGTCACGGTTGCCCGGGTGGAGCTGGATGAACCGGTCGAGCGCCACGATCGCCTCGTCGTAGCGGCTGTCCTCGTAGTTGCTGAAGGCCGCCATGAGCTGGGCCTTGGTCGCCCATACCGAATAGGGGTGCTGGCGCTCGACCTCGTCGAACTTCTTGGCGGCCTCGCGATAGCTGCCGTTCGAGATGCTGGTCATGGCCTCGTTGTAGAGCTCCTCCACCGGGCGCTCGACATAGGCTTCCTCTTTGGTCGAATTGCATGCCGCCACCAGGATCGCCAGCGTCGACGCGGCGATCAGGGTGCGGGCGATGGTCGTCGAACGCGGCATCCGCTTCGTCCCGGTATGGTCAATGATGTGCGCGGCCAAGACGCCGCCGAGGCGCCTAGATAGCAAGCCCGGGCCACAAGGGGAAATGCTCCGGTGACGCGGGGCCCCGCCGGGCCTCGCCGGGGGCCCGAATCGTCAGGCCGTCGCCGCCAGCGGGCCCTGGTCCCAGGCCGGGGTCATCATGCCGTCCGACATCGAGTCCATGGTCCAGGCGGTCGGGTCGGTCATCAGCGTGCGCAGGAGGCGGGCCGACAGCGCGTGGCTGGAGCGGAAGCCCTCGAAGCGGCCGAGGATCGGCCCGCCGGCCAGATAGAGGTCGCCGATGCTGTCGACGATCTTGTGGCGGACGAACTCGTCGGCGTAGCGCAGGCCCTCCTCGTTGAGGACGCCCTCCTCGGCCACCACGATCGCGTTCTCCAGCGAGCCGCCGCGGGCGAGGCCGAGCGCGCGCAGCTTGTCGACCTCGTGCAGGAAGCCGAAGGTCCGGGCCCGGCTGAGCTGGTTCTTGAAGGTGCCGTTGTGCAGCGTCACGCCATAGCTCTGCTGGGCGATCGCCGGATGGGGGAAGTCGATCTCGAAGGTGAAGGATGCGGCGGGGCCGGGGCGCAGCGAGGCCCAGCGCGCGCTGTCGCCGACCCGTACCTCCTTCAGCACCCGGATGGCGCGCCGCGGCTGGGCCAGCTCGACCGCGCCCGCGCATTCCACCAGGAACACGAAGGGGGCGGCGCTGCCGTCCATGATCGGCACTTCCGGCCCGTCGATCTCGACCACCACGTCGTCGATCTC
This sequence comes from uncultured Rhizobiaceae bacterium, assembly GCA_964594715.1. Classification (GTDB taxonomy): domain Bacteria; phylum Pseudomonadota; class Alphaproteobacteria; order ATCC43930; family Allostellaceae; genus Allostella. The sequence continues at coordinate 7,054 of CAZQOA010000022.1, forward strand.
CATGCCGGCGAGCGCCGCCATCAGGTGCTCGACGGTGGAGATCACCACCCCATCCTCGACCAGCGTGGTGCAAAGCGGCGATTCGATGGTGCGGTCCCACAGCGCCCGGACCTCGGGGGCGCCGGCCAGGTCGATGCGGCGGAAGACGATGCCCGTCCCGGCTTCGGCCGGCAGCAGGCGCAGCAGGGTACGTCGGCCCGAATGCAGGCCGACACCGGTGCAATGGATCGCCGATTTGATGGTGCGACGCGGCGCCGGGCAGGCGGTAGGTCTGATCGCGTTCACGGATACCTTCCGCTGGAACGGAACCTGCCGGGCGAGGGCGACGGGTTCTCTTGGGAAATGAACATGAAAAAGCTCCCTCCCATCTATGACGACGGGAGGGAGCCTACAATTCAAAGATTGTTGCGTGGTGTTACACGGAAAGATGTTTCCGTTCAGTGACTTACATCAGTTGGCTTGCCGCCGCAGGAAGGCCGGGATGTCGAGCATGTCCTCTTCCTGGCCATTCTGCTGCGGCCGCTCGACGCTTTCGGGCGCCGGCCGCGGCCGGGCCGCGGGTGCCGCCGACATGGTCGGCGCCGGCTGGACCGGGCGGGCGGCGCCCATGGTCGCCGGCTCGATCTTCTCGGCCGGGACGCCGGGCGCGCGCTGCCGGTCGAGGCCGGTGACCCGGCGGATCAGGCTGCCGAAGCCGCCGCCGCCGGCGCCAACCCGCAGCGGTGCCTCCTCGGCCATGGTGTGGGTCTCGGTCGCGACCGGCATGTTCACCGGCGCGGTCTCGACGAAGGTTGCCGAAGCGACCTCGCTGTGACGGCCGAGCGGCAGGGCCGGCGCATCCGGCTGCGTCGGCGCCGACAGCGGCAGGGCGATCGACTGGTCGCGGCCACCGCCGCCGGTCCCGGTCGCGGCCGGGCGCTGCGGCTCGGGCGCGCGCTGCGGCTCCGGCTGGGCCGGCTCCGCCAGCAAGGCGGCCTGGGCCGCCCGGTCGCGGTCGCTGACCAGCTGGATCACGGTGCGCGGCTTCTCGGCCTGCTCCACGTCCATGCCGGTGGCGACGACCGAGACCCGCATCCGCCCCGACAGCTTCTCGTCGAAGGTGGAGCCGAAGATGATGTTGGCGTCCGGGTCGACCTCGTCGCGGATCCGGTTGGCCGCCTCGTCGACCTCGAACAGGGTCATGTCGAGGCCGCCCGTGATGTTGATGAGGACGCCCCTGGCCCCCTTCATCGACACGTCGTCGAGCAGCGGGTTGGAGATGGCGGCCTCGGCGGCGTCGATGGCGCGCTTGTCGCCGGTCGCCTCGCCGGTGCCCATCATCGCCTTGCCCATCTCCTGCATCACGGTGCGGATGTCGGCGAAGTCGAGGTTGATGAGGCCCGGCAGCACCATCAGGTCGGTGATGCCGCGCACGCCCGAATGCAGCACGTCGTCGGCCATCTTGAAGGCGTCCGCGAAGGTCGTCTTCTCGTTGGCGATGCGGAACAGGTTCTGGTTCGGGATGATGATGAGGGTATCGACGAAGCGCTGCAGCTCCTCGATGCCCTTCTCGGCCGCCCGCATGCGGTGGACGCCCTCGAAGAGGAAGGGCTTGGTCACCACGCCGATGGTCAGGATGCCCTGCTCGCGCGCGGCCCGCGCGATCACCGGGCCGGCGCCGGTGCCGGTGCCGCCACCCATGCCGGCGGTGATGAACACCATGTTGGAGCCGGCGATCTGGTCGAGCAGCTCGTCCAGCGCCTCCTCGGCGGCGGCGCGACCGACATCGGGGCGGGCGCCGGCACCAAGGCCACGCGTGACGCTGGCCCCAAGCTGCAGCTTCCGGGTCGCCAGCGACTGCGCGATCGCCTGGGAATCGGTGTTGGCGACCACGAACTCCACGCCTTCAAGGTTGGCGCGGATCATGTTGTTGACGGCGTTGCCGCCGGCACCACCGACGCCGATCACCGTGATGCGCGGCTTGATCACGTCGTCGTGGGAAGGGACGGAGAGGTTGATCGGCATGCTGGGCCTCCGGGTTCGGAGCTGTCGTAAGTGGATACTATGGGCGGTAGCGGGACCTTGTCGAGGCCCCATATCGTGTGGTCGTTCGGAAAGCGGCTCGCATCAGAAATTTTCCTTCAGCCACGAGCCGAAGCGGCCGAAATAGCCCTTCTTCGAGGATCGGCCGGGCGGCGGCTCTTCGGCCCGCTGGACGGCCGCGTAGTGCAGCATGCCGGCACAGACCGAGAACGCGGGCCCCCCCGTCGCCTCGGCCAGGCCGGAGATGCGGATCGGGCGCCCGAGTCGCACCTGCTTGTCGAGCACCTGGCCGGCCAGTTCGCGGACACCGGGCAACTGGCTGGCGCCGCCGGTCAGGACCACCCGCCGGCCGGCCACCTTGTCGAGGCCGCTCGCTTCCAGTCGCGCACGGACGAACTCGAAGGTCTCTTCCATGCGCGGGCGGATGATGTCGACGAGGAAGGATTTCGGGATCTGGTGACCCTGTCCGTCATCCTCCTCGCCCACCTGCGGCACCATGATCGTCTCCCGCTCGTCGGAGGGGGAGCCGATGCAGCTGCCATACAGGGTCTTCATGCGCTCCGCGTGGACGGTCGGGGTCGACAGCCCGCGGGCGATGTCGCTGGAGACGTGGGCGCCGCCGATCGGCACCACGTCGGTGAACACGACCTTGCCGTCGAAGAACACGGCGAGCGAGGTCGTGCCGCCGCCCATGTCGACGACGGTCACGCCGAGGTCCATCTCGTCCTCGACCAGGCAGGCGAGGCCGGCGGCGAAGGGCGAGGACACCAGGCCCTCGATCTCGATCTGTGCCTTGTTGGCGCACAGGATGAGGTTGCGCACGACGCTGGCGGCGGTGGTGATGGTGTGGACCTGCACGCCCAGTCGCTCGCCATACATGCCGCGCGGGTCGCGGATGCCGCGGTTGCCGTCGACGACGTAGCTGGTCGGAATCGAGTGCAGCAGGTGGCGGTCGCCCGGCTCGACCATGGTGCGGCCGTGTTCATGCAGGCGGCGGACGTCGGAATCGTCGATCTCGCGGCCCGACAGCGCCATGTCGAGCGGCACCATGCGCGATGCCGGCTGGCCGCCGGAGACGTTGACGAAGACGTCGCGGATGCGGTCGCCCATCATCTTCTCGGCCGCGTCCACCGCATTGGTGATCGAGGTCGACACCGTCTCCATGTCGAGGATGGTGCCCGCCCGCATGCCGTGCGAGGCCTGGTGGCCGATGCCGAGGATCTGGAGCTGGCCCTCCTCGGCCCGCGCGATGAAGCAGCAGGTCTTGGTCGTGCCGACGTCGACGGCAACGATGGGGCCGCGCTGGCGGGCCAGGCCGAGCGGCGCCTTCATCGGTCGAGCCTCATGCGTCGCGGTCCTTCTTGCCCGTGGTCCCGGGACCGCTGTCCTTGGCGCGACGGAGGTTGATGCGATTGGGATCGCGCAGGTCGACGACCGAAAGCTGCCGCGACAGGAGCCGGTGGGTGCGGTCCAGCGAGGCCACTTCCGCCCAGGCCTCCGGCGCGTGTTCTTCCGGCAGCCGGACCTCGATACCATTGTCCAACTGCAGGTTCCAGCGCCGTCCGCCGACCCGGACCGCGGATACCACATGGACCCGCAGCCCCGGCTCCGCCGCCAGCATCGCCACCAGTTCGGCCGCGACCAGTTGCGCGTCCTCGCCGACGATGAAGGGCAGGCGGGGGAAGTACTCGATGCCCTCGTCGCCCAGCTCGCGGCCGCGCTCGTCGATCAGGACCAGCTGGCCGCGGCGCTGCCAGACCGCCATCGGCCGGCGCTCGACCAGCCGGATGAAGAGGGTGCCGGGCAGCTGCCGCTCGACGGCGGCGGAGCGGATCCAGGGCAGGCCTTCCAGCCGTTCCTTGACAAGGTTGGGGTCGATCGACAGCAGCGGCGTGCCGCGGTGGGCGTCGACCGCCGACAGGATCGATTCGCGCGGCGTGTGCAGGCGGCCCTCGACCAGGATCTCGTCGACGGCCAGACCGGCATCGGCGGTGGCCGAAACGAAGTTCTGCATCGCAGCGATCGCCTGGCGCCCGGCCCAGCCGTCCTTCCAGGCCACCCACGAGGCGGCCACCAGGATGACTGCGCCGACGGCACCGCCGGCCAGCATCGCCGGACGCACCCAGCGCGGCCAGATGCGCCGGTCGGCGACGCGGCGGCCGGTCTTGTCGCGGCGCTGGGTCGCTATCCCGACGGGGTGGTTCAGGAGCCGCATCGTGCTTCCTCCACCATCCACGACACCAGGGCCGGGAAAGAATAGCCTGCCGCTGCCGCGATCTCCGGCACCAGCGAGGTCGGGGTCATCCCGGGCTGCGTGTTGATCTCGAGCAGATAGAGTTGTCCGCGCCCGGCGCCGGTGTCGTCGTAGCGCAGGTCGGCCCGGCTGACCCCGCGGCAGCCGAGCGCGCGGTGCGCGCGCAGCGCCATGTCGAGGGCCTCGGCATAGATGTCCCGGGGCAGGTCGGTCGGCGCGACGTGGTCGGAGCCGCCCTCGGCATATTTGGCGGTGTAGTCGTAGAAGGCGCCGTGCGGGCGGATCTCCAGCGCGCCCAGGGCGCGGTCGCCCATCACGGCCACGGTCAGCTCGCGCCCCGGGATGAAGCGTTCCGCCAGCACGTCGCGCCCGAACGGCCAGTCGGCGACCGACGGCAGCGGCGCGTTGCCGCCCTCGCGGACGATCAGCACGCCGACGCTGGACCCTTCATGGGTCGGCTTCAGCACATAGGGGCGGGGCAGCGGCTCGCCGTCCTTCAGCCGGTCGAGTGGCAGCACCCGGCCCTCCGGGCAGCGCAGGCCGGCGGCGGCGAAGATGCGCTTGGCTGTTGGCTTGTCCATGGCCAGCGCGGACGCGAGCAGGCCGGAATGGGTGTAGGGAATGCCCAGGAAATCCAGCACGCCCTGGATCGTCCCGTCCTCGCCGCCGGTCCCGTGCAGCGCGTTGAAGACCGCGTCGGGCCGCGGCGTCAGCGCCTGGATCATGGCCGGCAGGTCGCGGCCGACGTCGATGGTGTCGACGGCATAGCCGGCCTCGCGGAGCGCGGCCGAGCAGTCGCGGCCGGACGCCAGCGAGACCTCGCGCTCGGCCGACCAGCCGCCCATCAGCACGGCGACCCGCTTCGTCATCTGACCTCTCCCGTTCCCGCGGCGCCAGGACGTCCGCGCCCGGTCCCGGGCATGCCGACCCGCCGGATCTCCCAGGACAGGGTGATGCCGGTGGCCGCCGCGACGCGGCGGCGCACCTCCTCGCCCAGCCCCTCGATATCGGCCGCGGTGGCGTTGCCGCTGTTGACCAGGAAGTTGCAATGCTTCTCCGACACCGTGGCCCCGCCCAGGCGCAAGCCGCGGCAGCCGGCACGGTCGATCAGGGCCCAGGCCTTGTCGCCGGCCGGGTTGGCGAAGGTGCTGCCGCCGGTCCGCGCCCGGATCGGCTGGGTGTCCTCGCGCTGGCGCGCCAGCAGCGACATGCGGGCGCCGATCGCGGCCGGATCGTGGGCGGTGCCGGCGAAGGTCGCGCCGACGAAGGTCCAGTCCTCCGGCAGGCCGCAATGGCGGTATTCCAGCTGTGCGGCGGCGGCGGGGACGCGGTGCAGCCGGCCCTCGCCGTCGAGCGCTTCCAGCTCGACCAGGGCGTCGCCGACCTCGCGGCCATAGCAGCCGGCATTCATGCGCAAGGCGCCACCGATGGTGCCGGGGACGCCGGCCAGGAACTCCAGCCCGCCGATGCCGGCGTCGCGCGCGGTGATCGCGACATTGACGTCGAGCGCGGCTGCCCCGGCGGTCAGGCGGGTGCCGTCCGCGGCGATGCCGGCGAAATGCCGGCCGAGGCGCACCACGACGCCGGGGATGCCGCCGTCGCGCACCAAAAGGTTCGAGGCGACGCCGATCACCGTCACCGGCACGTCCCGTGGGCGTTCTGCCAGGAAGGTGGACAGGTCGTCGCGATCGGCCGGGCGGAACATCACCTCGGCCGCGCCGCCCACCCGAAACCAGGTGACGGGGGCCAGTGCCGCTGCCTCGGTCAGCCGGCCGCGGACCGGCGGCAGGCGGTCGATCAGGCGATCGGACAGGGTGGCGGCCCGCATCATGCCTCCACCCCAGCTTCGGACCGTACCGCCTGCGTGCGGTCGAGCTGGCCCGGCAGCGCGTGCGCCCATTGGGTGATGGAGCCGGCACCCAGGCAGACGACGAGGTCGCCGGCGCGGGCGATGTCGCGCACCAGCGGCGCCAGCGCATCGGGACCGGACAGGGCCATGACATGGCGGTGCCCGTGGGCGCGCAGCCCCTCCACCAGCGCATCGCGGTCGATGCCCGCGACCGGTGCCTCGCCGGCCGCGTAGACATCGGCGACGATGACGGCGTCGGCGTCGTTGAAGCAGGTGCAGAAATCCTCGAACAGGCTGCCGAGCCGGCTGTAGCGGTGCGGCTGCACGACGGCGACGACGCCGCGCCGGGTGGCGGCGCGCGCGGCCCGCAGCACGGCCGCGATCTCCACCGGATGGTGGCCGTAGTCGTCGATGACGGTGATGCCGTTGGCCTCGCCGGTGCGGGTGAAGCGCCGTTTCACGCCGGCGAAGCCGGCCAGCGCCCGGCGGATCACCTCGTCGTCGAAGCCCATCTCCAGCCCGATCGCGACCGCCGCCAGCGCATTCTGGACGTTGTGCTCGCCCAGCATCGGCATGGTCACGCCGGCGACGGTGCGGCGCTGGTCGTTCTGGCGGTCGGACACGACCACGTCGAAGTGGCTGCCGACGGCGTCGATGCGGGTGTCGACCGCGCGGACGTCGGCCTGCGGCGAGAAGCCGTAGGTGATGATGCGCCGGTCGGAGACGCTGGGGATCATCGCCTGCACCACCGGATGGTCGATGCACAGCACCGCGAAGCCATAGAAGGGCAGGTTCTCGAGGAACTGCACGAAGGCCCGCTGCTCGGCCTCGAAGGTCTTGTAGAAATCCAGGTGCTCGGGGTCGATGTTGGTCACGACCGCAATGGTGGCCGGCAGCTTCACGAAGGTGCCGTCGGATTCGTCGGCCTCCACCACCATCCACTCGCCGCGGCCGATGCGCGCATTGGTGCCGTAGGCGTTGATGATGCCGCCATTGATGACGGTCGGCTCCATGTCGGCGGCGTCCAGCATGGCGGCGACCATGGACGTGGTCGTGGTCTTGCCGTGGGTGCCGGCGATGGCGATCGACCAGCGCAGGCGCATCAGCTCGCCCAGCATCTCGGCCCGGCGCACCACCGGCAGCAGGCGCGCACGCGCGTCCGCCAGCTCCGGATTGTCGGCCTTGATGGCCGAGGAGACGACGACGACCTGGGCCGCGCCCAAATTCTCCGGGCGGTGGCCGATGGCGACCGTGATGCCGAGGCCGCGCAGGCGCTGCACGTTGGCGCCATCGGCCACGTCGCTGCCCTGCACCTGGTAGCCCAGATGGTGCAGCACCTCGGCGATGCCGCTCATGCCGATGCCGCCGATGCCGACGAAATGGATCGCGCCGATGGACAGCGGGATGGTTCTCATGCCGCGTGCTCCAGGGCGGGGGCGGGTTCGATCAGGGACAGGACGGCATCGGCCAGTCGCTCGGCGGCGTCCGGCCGCCCCAGCGCGCGGGCCTTGGCGGCGGCGGTGGCCAGCCCCGCGGGGTCGGCCAGGATGCGGGCCAGCAGGGCCGACAGGCGTTCCTCGTCGAACTGGGATTCGGGTGCCAGCCAGCCGGCGTCGGCATCGGCGAGGTGGCGGGCATTGTCGGTCTGGTGGTCGTCGGCGGCGTGCGGATAGGGGACGAGCAGGGACGGGCGCCCGGCCGCCGCGATCTCCGCCACCGTCGACGCGCCGGCGCGCGCGATGACGAGATGGGCCCGGCCGAGGCGTTCGGGCATGTCGTCGAAGAAGCGCGACACGGCCGCCGCGACACCGATGCGGCCATAGGCGGCGCGCACCGCCTCGACATCCTCGGCGCGGGCCTGCTGGGTCATGCGCAGCCGCGCCCGCAGCCCCTCGGGCAGGCGGGCGATCGCCTGTGGCAGGCGGCTGGCGAAGACGCCCGCCCCCTGGCTGCCGCCGGTCACCAGCACCTCGATGGCGCCGTCGGCCGTGGGGGCGGCATAGGGCAGGGCATGCAATGCCGCGATCGCCGGCCGCACCGGATTGCCGGTCTCCACGACCTTGCCGGCCAGGGCCGGATCGAGCAGGCGCAGGCGGGCGAAGGAGGTGGCGATGCAGGTCGCGCGCGACGCCAGCATGCGGTTGGCCTTGCCCAGCACCGCGTTCTGCTCGTGCAGCAGGATCGGCCGGCCGAGGTTGCGGCCGGCGAAGACGGTCGGCACCGAGGGGTAGCCGCCGAAGCCGACGATGGCGTCCGGGGCCAGCCGCCGCAGCAGCCCGCGCGCCACCAGCGTGCCGGCGCAGAGGCCGAGCCCGCCGCGGACCCGGCCCAGCATGCCGCCTCGCATCGGTTGCAGCGGCAGGCGATGGATGGCAAGGCCGGCAAGGTCGGTGGCGAAGCCGCTGGTGCGGGGGTCGGTCACCAGGATCGGCTCGGCGCCGCGGGCCGCCAGCGTGCGCGCCAGTGCCTCGGCGGGGAACAGGTGGCCGCCGGTGCCGCCGGCCGCGAGGATGATGCGCGCGCTCACGGCTCGATGCCCCCGAAGCGGCGGCGGGTCAGCGCCAGCAGCATCCCGGTGCCGAGCGCCAGCGCCAGCATGGACGAGCCGCCATAGCTGATGAAGGGCAGGGTCATGCCCTTGGTCGGGACGAGGTGCAGGGTCGACGCCATGTTGATCATCGCCTGCAAGCCGAGCTGGGTGGCAAGGCCGGCGGCGGCCAGGATGACGAACAGGCTCTGCTCGCTCGTCACCCGGAGCACGCTGCGCACCACGACGACGCCGAACAGGAGGACGATGAACAGGCACGCGATCAGGCCCAGCTCCTCGCCGGCGACCGCGAAGACAAAGTCGGCATGGGCATCGGGCAGCCAGTTCTTGATGGTGCCCTCGCCCGGGCCGCGGCCGAACACCCCGCCATTGGCGAATGCCTCGATCGAGCGGTCGATCTGGTAGCTGTCGCCGGCGGTGGGGTCGAGGAAGCGGTTGATGCGGCTGGTGACGTGCGGCAGCAGCAGGTAGGCGCCGAACAGGCCGGCGACGCCCATGGCCCCCAGGATCGCCACCAGGATGATCGGCAGGCCGGCCAGGAAGACCTGGACGAACCACACCGCGCCGACCACCACCGCCATGCCGAGGTCGGGCTGCTTCAGCAGCATCGCCACGATGATCGCGAAGGCGGCCAACGCCATCAGGCCGCCCGGGAAGCGGGGATGTGCCTTGCCCTGCGCCAGCAGCCACGCCGTCAGCACGGCGAAAGTCGGCTTCACGAACTCCGATGGCTGCAGCGACATGCCCGGCAGCGAGATCCAGCGCCGGGCGCCCTTGATCTCGGCCCCGACGACGAAGGTCAGCGCCAGCATGACGACCGAGATCGCGAAGACGGCAAGCGCGATGCGGCGGATGACCCTGGGCGGTTGCAGCGAGACGAAGAACATGACGGCGATCGCGACCGGCAGCAGCATCATCTGCCGCTTCACGAAATGCAGCGGCTCCAGCCCGATGCGCTCGGCGACCGGCGGGCTGGCCGCCAGCAGCATGACCGCGCCGATGCCGATGATGGTGGCCAGCGCGAAGACCGTCCAGCGGTCGATCGTCCACCACCATTGCCCGAACAGCGAGGTATCGGTGCGGTGGATCGTCGTCATGCCGCGGACTCCGACGGGCTGAGGATGACCCGGCGCCCCGGCAGGGCCGTGACGAGCGCGCGGAAGCGGTCGCCGCGATCCTCGAAATCGCGGAACTGGTCGAACGAGGCAGAGGCCGGCGACAGCAGGACGATGGCGCCCGCCCGGCGCTCGGCCCCGGCGCGCTCCTGCGCCTGGCGGACGGCGGTCGCAAGGTCGCCCGCCATGGTGTGCGGCACCCCCCGGCCGGCCAGGGTCCGGGCAAAGGCGGGGGCGGCCTCGCCGATCAGGAAGGCGTGGGCGATGCGTGGGAAGTGCGGCGCCAGCCCGGCGATCCCGCCTTCCTTGGCGATGCCGCCGGCGATCCAGTAGACGGCGTCGTAGCAGGCCAGTGCCCGGGCCGCGGCATCGGCGTTGGTCGCCTTGCTGTCGTTGACGTAGCCGACGCCGTCGACGACCGCGACCAGCTCCTGGCGATGGGGCAGGCCCGGATACCCCGGCAATGCAGCCGCGATGACGTCCGGCGGCACGCCCAGCGCGCGGCAGGCTGCATGGGCGGCGGCGGCATTCTGGGCATTGTGGCTGCCGGGCAGGGTGGCGGCGAGGGCGAGGTCGACGACCGGCCCCGCGGCGTCGGTCAGCACGCCGTCGACCACGCGCACGTCGGCGGCGGCTTCGGCACTGCCGGAGATCCGGACCAGGGTGGCCGCGCGCGGCGCCTCGGCAATCGCGGCGGCGACGGCGTCGTCGACGCCGACGATGGCCGTATGGCGGGCATCCTGGCCGGCGAAGATGCGCTGCTTGACGGCGATGTAGTTGGCCATGGTCCCGTGCCGGTCGAGATGGTCCGGTGCGATGTTGAGCAGGATCGCCACCTCGAACGTCGATGCCTCCACCAGATCGAGCTGGAAGGAGGATAGCTCCAGGACATAGACGCCTTCCGGGCCGAGCGGCGGCAGATCGAGGGCGGCGACGCCGAGATTGCCGCCGACCGCGACCCGGTACCCGGCCGCCTTCAGGATGTGGCCGATGAGGGCTGTCGTGGTGGACTTGCCGTTGGTGCCGGTGACGGCGCAGATGCGCGCATCCGGCTCGGCCCGGCGCAGCAGGGCGATGTCGCCGGTGACGGGGACGCCGGCCGCGCGGGCCGCTGCCACCGCCGGATGCGGGGCGGGGTGGGTCAGGGGGACGCCCGGGCTCATCACCAGGGCCGCCATCCGCGACCAGTCGGCATCGGCCGGGTCCTGGCAGCGGAAGCCGGCCTCGCCCGCGGCCGCGCGATTGGCCTGCCGGTCGTCCCACACCCGCACGTCGGCGCCGCCCGCGGCCAGGGCCCGCGCAGCGGCCAGGCCGCTGCGGGCAAGCCCCAGCACCAGGACGGGGCGGCCGGCATATTCGCGGACGGGGATCATCCGATCACCGCAGCTTCAGGGTGGAAAGCCCGGCCAGGGCCAGGATCGACGCGATGATCCAGAAGCGGATGACGATGGTCGGCTCCGCCCATCCCTTCTTCTCGAAGTGGTGATGCAGGGGCGCCATGCGGAATACCCGGCGCCCGGTCAGGCGGAACGACACCACCTGGACGATGACCGACACCGTCTCCAGCACGAACAGGCCGCCCACCATGATGAGGACGATCTCATGCTTGGTGATGACGCTGATGGCGCCCAGCGCGCCGCCCACCGACAGCGACCCGGTGTCGCCCATGAAGACCATCGCCGGCGGCGCGTTGAACCACAGGAATCCGAGGCTGGCGCCGACCAGGGCGCCGCAGAACACCGCCAGCTCGCCCGAGCCCGGGACGTGGTGGATCTGCAGGTAGTTGGCGAAGATCGCATTGCCGACGAGGTAGGTGATGAGGGCGAAGCAGCCGGCGGCGATCATCACCGGCACGATTGCCAAACCGTCCAGCCCGTCGGTCAGGTTGACCGCGTTCGACGCGCCGGTCATCACCAGCACGCCGAAGGGCAGGAACAGCCAGCCGAGGTCGATCAGCACGTTCTTCAGGAACGGCACGGCGAGCTGGGTCGAAAGCGGGTCGCGGGTCAGGTGGACGACCCAGGCGGTGCCGGCCAGGCTGATCAGGAACTGGGCCGCGAGCTTGAGGCGCCCGGGCAGGCCGCGATGGTTGCGCCGCGTCAGCTTCAGGTAGTCGTCGCCGAAGCCGACCAGGCCGAAGCCGAGCGTCACGAACAGCACGACCCAGACATAGCCGTTGGCGAGGTCGGCCCAGAGCAGGGTGGAGCAGGCCAGCGCGATCAGGATCAGCGAGCCGCCCATGGTGGGCGTGCCCTTCTTGGTCAGCAGGTGGCTTTCCGGGCCGTCGGTGCGGATCGGCTGCCCTTCCGGCTGGCGCGACTTCAGCCAGCGGATCAGCGACGGCCCCAAAATGAAACTGATGAGGAGCGCCGTCACCGCCGCGCCGCTGCTGCGGAAGGTCAGATAGCGGAACAGGTTGAACAGTCCGATCTCGTCGGACAGCGGAACGAGCAGATTATAGAGCACGGGTCCGGGTGCCTCTCAGCTTGCCGCAGCCTGCGGCGCCCCACCCCAGGGGCCGGCCGACAGACGCTTGACGATCGGCGCCATCCGCGTCCCGAGCGAGCCCTTCACCGTCACCACATCGCCGGCGCGCACGGCGTCGGCGACGATCGGGGCAAGCTCATCGGAGGTCGCGACATGGGCGCCGCGCAGCAGGGCCGGAAGGCTGGCATGCAGATGAGCCATCAACGGACCGCAGCAGAAGACAATATCGACTTCCGCGGCGAGAAGGGGATCTGCAAGCGCGGCATGAAGCCGCGGGCCGAACTCGCCCAGCTCGCGCATGTCGCCCAGTACCGCGATCCGCCGTCCGCCGGGGCCGGGCCGGGTCCCCGCAAGGACCGTGAATGCCGCCCGCATCGAGGCCGGGTTGGCATTGTAGCTCTCGTCGAGCAGGGTGAAGGCGCCACCCGTGGGCAGGGCCACTTCCCGCCGTGCGCCGCGGCCGGCCGGCGCGGAGATGGCGGCCAGTGCCGCGGCTGCGGCCGCGACGTCGGCGCCCAGCGCATCGACCGCGGCCAGGGCCGCCAGGCTGTTCAGCACCCAGTGCCGCCCCGGGGCGCCCAGGGAGTAGGCAAGCTTCCGGCCGCCCACGGTCGCCCGCACGGTGCTGCCGGTTTCTCCCATCCGGGCGTCGTCCAGGTGGGCGTAGACGCCGTCGGACGTGCCGAAATCCACGATCCGGCGAATGCCGCGGGCGCGGGCATGGCCGGCCAGCCGCTCGAAATGCGGGTTGTCGCGGTTGAGGACGGCCGCGCCGTCGGCGGTCATGCCGAGGAAGAGTTCGGCCTTGGCGTCGGCGATCGCCTCGACCGAGGGGAAGAACTCGATATGCACCGGCTCGACCGTGGTGATGACGCCGACATCCGGCCGCGCCATCGGCGCCAGCAGGGCGATCTCGCCCGCATGGTTCATGCCGACCTCCTGCACCACCCAGTCCACATCCTGCGGCACCCGCGCCAGGCTGAGCGGCAGGCCCCAGTGATTGTTGAGGCTGGCGGCGCTGGCGACGGTCGGACCCTGCGCTTCCAGCGCCAGGCGCAGCAGCTCCTTGGTGCCGGTCTTGCCGACGCTGCCGGTGACGGCGACGACGGTGGCCCGGGTGCGGTCGCGGCCAGCGCGGCCGAGGCGGGCCAGCGCGGCCAGCGTGTCGTCGACGACGATCAGCGGCGCCGAGGCCGGCATATCGTCGGGAACGCGGTGAACGAGGGCGGCCGCGGCCCCCTTGGCCAGCGCGTCGGCGACGAAGGCGTGGCCGTCGAAGCTGGGGCCCTGCAAGGCGACGAAGAGGTCACCCGCGGCCAGGCTGCGGCTGTCGATGGAGACGCCGCCGGCGGTCCAATCGAGACGGGTGGTGCGGCCGCCGGTTGCGCGCGCGACCTCGTCCGCCGTCCACAGGGGGCGGGCGTTCATGGCCGGCGCTCCGCCGCGGCGACCGCGGCGCGGGACACCTCGCCATCGTCGAAGGGCAGGGTGCGGCCGGCCACCGTCTGGCCCGATTCATGGCCCTTGCCGGCCACCACCAGCACGTCGCCGGCGGCGAGGCCGGCGATGGCCGTGAAGATCGCCTGCCGGCGGTCGCCGATCTCCACCACCTCGGCCGAGATTTCGCGCGCCGCCGCCACCGCCGGCGCGCGGATCAGGGCCGGGTCCTCGCTGCGCGGGTTGTCGTCGGTGACGATCACCCGGTCGGCGGCGCGCGCGACGGCCGCCCCCATGTCCGGCCGCTTGCCCGGATCGCGGTCGCCGCCGCAGCCGAAGACGCAGACCAGCCGGCCGGCCGTATGCTGGCGCAGGGCCTGCAGCACGGTGGTCAGCGCATCGGCGGTGTGGGCGAAATCGACATAGACGGCGGCGCCGTTGGCCAGCCGCGCCACCCGCTGCAGCCGTCCCGGCACGCCTTCCAGCGTGGCCAGCGCCGGCACCGCCACCTCGGCCGCGACGCCGTCCGCCAGCACCAGGCCCAGCGCCGCCAGCGCATTCATCGCCTGGAAGCCGCCGGCCAGGGGGAAATCGACCGCCCATTCCCGCCCGGCGACGCGCAGCTCGAGGCGCTGGCCGTCGGCGTGCAGCTCCTGGCGCAGCAGGCGGATGTCGCGGCCGGCGACGCCATAGCCGATCACCTGGTGGCCGCGGCCGCGGCAGACCTGGTCGAGTGCTGCGAACTCGTCGCTGTCGGCATTGAGGACGGCATGGCCGCCCGGCGCCATCACCGCGTCGAACAGGCGGAACTTGGCGGCGCGGTAGTCGGCCATCGTCCGGTGATAGTCGAGATGGTCGCGGGTCAGGTTGGTGAAGGCCGCGGTTGCGATGCGGATGCCGTCGAGGCGGTACTGGTCGAGCCCGTGGCTGGACGCCTCCAGGGCTGCGCGCACCACGCCGCGGTCGGCCAGGTCGGCCAAGGCGGCATGGAGGACGACCGGGTCGGGGGTGGTGAGCGCGCCCGGCCGTTCGAAGCCGGGCGCCCGGATGCCGAGCGTCCCCAGACTGGCCGCGGCCAGGCCGGCCCGCAGCCAGAGCTGTCGGGCGAAGTCGGCGGTCGAGGTCTTGCCGTTGGTGCCGGTGACGGCGGCGACGCGGTCCGGCTGGCGGCCGTAGAAGCCGGCGGCCAGCAGCGCCAGGCGGCGGCGCGGGTTGGCGTCGGTCACCAGCGCCACGCCGGGCAGCCCGTCCGGCAGGATCGTGCCTTCGGGCGCCAGTACGGCGACGGCGCCGCGGGCCACGGCTTCGCCGACGAAACGGCGACCGTCGGTCGCCAGCCCCGGCAGCGCGGCGAAGAGATAGCCGGGCTCGACCGCGCGCGAATCGACGGCGATGCCGCGGATTTCCGGGTCGTCCTGCCGGCCGACGGGGGGCGCTGGGTCCAGGGCTGCGGTGGCGGCTCGGACCTGTGCGCGGGCCATCAGTTCAGCGAGGCGCATTGGCGCTGCGCGCCGGGGCCACGACATTGGCGCTACGCGCCGGGGGCAGGACATTGGCCGTGCGCGTCGGGGCGCTTGCCTGGATCACCATGTCGCGGCGGATCTGCGGGCTCTCGGCGTCGACCGGCTGGACGCCGAGGATGGGGGCGATGCGCTCGACGATGCGGCCGAACAGGGGCGCCGCCACCCAGCCGCCGGTCGCGTAGCCCTGGGACTGGGTCGTCCCGTGCGGCTCGTCGATCATCACCAGCATGACATATTGCGGGTCGTTCATCGGGAAGGCGCCGACGAAGGACGACAGCAGGGCCTTGCGGCGATAGCCGCGGCCGGCGGCCTTTTCTGCGCTGCCGGTCTTGCCGCCGACCAGGTAGCCGGGGACGTTGGCCTTCTTGCCCGACCCGTCGGTCACCACCAGGCGCATCAGGCGGCGAATCTCGTCCGAGGTCTTGGCCTTGATGACGCGGGCGCCGTCGGGGTGGGTGCCGTAGGGGTATTTCAGCAGCGTCGGCCGGCGCAGGATGCCGCCATTCACCATCGCCGCCTCGGCCGTCACCACATGCAGCGGCGTCACCGAGATGCCGTGGCCGAAGGCGATGGTCATGGCGTTGATCTCGCGCCACGGGTTCGGCACCAGCGGGGCGCCGAGCTCCGGCAGCTCCAGGTACGGCAGCTTCAGGAAGCCGATCTTGTCGAGGAACGCGCGCTGGGCCGGAATGCCGATGTCGAGCGCCATCTTCGCGGCGCCGATGTTGGACGAGTACTTGATGATCTCCGGCACCGACAGCCAGCGGTTCTTGCCCTTGTAGTCGCTGATCGAGAAGCGCGAGACCCGGATCGGTCGCGACGCGTCATAGCCGCTGGCCAGCGTGACCTTGCCGGAATCGAGCGCCATGGCGGCGGTCAGCACCTTGAACACCGACCCCATCTCGTAGACGCCCAGCGTCACCCGGTTGAAGAGGGTGTCGGGGTTGGCGGTGCCGGGCGAGTTGGCGTCGTAGTCGGGCAGCGAGACCAGGCCCAGAACCTCAGCCGTATGGGCATCCATGATGAGGCCGGCCGCGCCGATCGCGCTGAACTCCGTCACCGTCCGCTGCAACTCGTCGCGCAGCACATGCTGGACGCGCAGATCGATCGACAGCTGCAGCCCCTCGCGCGCACCGCGGATGCGGCTGTCGAGGGTCTTCTCGACCCCTTGCAGGCCGGTATGGTCGATGCCGGAGAAGCCGACGATGTGCGAGACGAGGCGGCCTTGCGGATAGATGCGGCGCTCGTCGCGCTGGAATTCAAGGCCGGGGATGCCCAGCCGATTGACGTCGTAATGCTGGCGCGGTGTCAGCTGACGCTTGACCCAGACGAAGCTGCGGTCCTCGGACAGCTTGGCCTTCAGCTCGGCCTCGTTGATGCCGTCCAGGATCGGGGCAAGGCGGCGGGCGGCCTCGCCCGGATCCAGGATCAGCTTGGGATTGGCGTAGAGCGACGGCGTCGGCAGGCTGGTGGCGAGCAGCGTGCCGTTGCGGTCGAGGATGTCGGCACGCTCCGTTTCGGCGGCCCGCGGCGTCACCGTGGCAGCGCGTGGCTCCGTGGTCTCGGCCATCAGGGTGACATCGACCAGGCGTCCGCCGATCACCAGGAACGTCAGGGAGAACACGGCAGCCAGGAACACCAGGCGGCTTTGGCCCTTCTCGACCGCCGCCTGCAGCGGGCCGCCCGGGGTGCCGGCGCGGAAGGCACTGCCGCGGGCATGGGGGCGGCAGGCCGCGAGGTCGGTGGCGGGCGGGGTCCCGTCGCGCTTCATGGCATCCGCCGCCCTGTCGGCGGCAGGACGGGCAGCAGGACGGGCGTCGCCGCGTTCATCGCCGCGGCGCCGTGGTCGTGTAGGCGGCGCCGACGACCGTGCGCGCCGGCGCGCCGGCGGGGGCGCGGGCCAGCGGCGGGGCGGGGGCCGGCATCGCGTCCGCACGCAGCGGCACGTCCTCGATCTGGCCGATCTGGCTGGCGGCGATCGGCGCCAGCGCAAGGTGGCGGCGTGCCAGTGCGTCGAGTCGCGAGGGATGGTTCAGGTAGCTCCACTCCGCGCGCAGGATGTGGATCGCCTGCTGGTCGCCGACGATGCTGCGGTTCAGCTGCACCAGATGGGATTCCATCTCCTGCACCTCGTATTTCACCTGGAACACGCCGTAGCCCAGCGCCGAGACGAGGCCGATCCAGAATGCCAGCGTGATCCGGATCACGGCACGCTCCCGCTGCTCGGCCCGGCCGCGGACGACGATGGTCCGGGCCGTGATGGTTCGGGCCGTGTCAGGGACCATGCGGGTGCTGCCGTGCGTTCCGCCGCGCGCAGCCGGGCGGAGCGGGCCCGCGGGTTGGCGTGGCTCTCCGTGGCGGTCGGCTGGACGACCTTGCCGCCGAGCAGCTGGAAGCTGGGGTCGGGGCGCGCCACCGGCGGCAGGTGGCGGGAGCCGCCGACGCCGCCGCTGCGCTCGCGCAGGAAGGTCTTGACCGCGCGGTCCTCCAGCGAATGGAAGGAGACCACGGCCAGCCGCCCGCCCGGCGCCAGCAGGCGCTCGGCCGCCTCCAGCCCACGCGCGAGCTCACCCATCTCGTCGTTGACGGCGATGCGCAGTGCCTGGAAGGTGCGTGTCGCAGGGTCGATCCCATCGTTCGAGCGCGGCACCGCCCGACGCACGATCTCCGCCAGCGCCGACGTACGGGTGATGGGGCTCTGAACCCGGGCGGCGACGATGGCGCGCGCGACTCGTCTTGCGTGCCGTTCCTCACCATAGCGGAAGATGATGTCGGCCATATCGCGCTCTTCGAGGGTTGCGACGAGATCCGCCGCGGTCGGGCCGTCACGGCCCATGCGCATGTCGAGCGGGCCGTCATGGCGGAAGGAGAAGCCGCGTTCGGGGGTGTCGATCTGCGGCGACGACACGCCGAGGTCCAGGGTCACCCCGTCGACGCGGTCGATGCCGCGTGCCTGGAGCAGCCGGTCCATATCGCCGAAGCGGCCTTCGACCAGCG
Source organism: uncultured Rhizobiaceae bacterium (assembly GCA_964594715.1). GTDB lineage: Bacteria > Pseudomonadota > Alphaproteobacteria > ATCC43930 > Allostellaceae > Allostella. Next base: position 25,286 of record CAZQOA010000022.1, read on the forward strand.
ACAGCCGGTCGCCGAAGCGGGGGGCCAGGATTTCGCCGCGCGCGATGGCGGCCGGATCGCGGTCGATGCCCCATACCCGGCACCGCGCGGCGTCGAGGATGGCCGCCGAATAGCCCCCGGCGCCGAAGGTGCCGTCGACATAGATGGCGTCCGGGCGCGGCGCCAAGGCGTCCACCACCTCGCGCAACAGCACCGGCGTATGGCCGCCCCCTGCACCATCGGAGCCGGGGCCATCGCTACCGTCGGGTTTGGATAAGGTCGCTCCCCGTCCGATCACGGCGCTTTTCCCCCCGGCGCTACCGGACGGACGGGGAGCGTCGCGCCCTCACTAAGGGCGCGTCTCCGGACCTCCGCGGCGTGCTGCCGGAAGGTCGCTGGTTCCCAGATCTGAAATTTGCGGCCCTGGCCGACGAAGGCGACCTCCGTCTCGATGCCGCAATGCTCGATGATGGTGGCGGGCAGCATGATGCGCCCCTCGCCGTCGAATGGGAGCTGGTGGGCTTCGGCGAACACGACGGAGGCCCACTCGTCGCGCCGGGGCGAGAACAGCTCCATCTCGTCCACGCTGGCCGACAGGCGTTCCATGAATTCCATCCCGCAGCCCTCGAAGGCTGACTGGCCCAAGGTCGGGAAGGCCACGATCCCCTCGAATTCTTCGGAGCGGAGGGCGGCACGGAACGTCGCCGGCACGGAAACCCGTCCCTTGCGGTCGATCCGGTTCACGAATGTCGAGACGAACAGCGCCATCGCCTCCCCCCCGGAGTGGCGCGGACCCCTCCGCGCCGACCCGCCCAGAATGACCGTCGCCCTGGTCGCTTCTGGGATTAGGTGGGATATCATGGGCAATAATGGGAGTCAACGGAACGAGAGGGTAATCCGTTGGCTTTGTTTGGTTTTGCCCAAGCATTGCTTATGATCGGAAGCAAAGCCGCCGTCGCCGCCGGACTGCGCAAGCGTGCGTGAAGTGTTCATGATTTGTTCGCTATAATCCCCTGCGGAGATCGCAACTGATTTGCTCGTCAGGCGCGTGGTGGCGGGGTGCCGTGCTACGTTCGGGCGCGCCACCACGCGCCCTCGATGGCCCGGACAGGGCCGATGCCGCCGCCCACCATCGGGCGGCTCCGACTCCCTCCCGGCCCCAACATCTATGCGCCCGACTTTTGCATCGCCCCATGGGTCGTGCGGCGGCGGTGTCCCCCGCATCCGGCCGTGCGCAGCGGCGGCTCGACGCGACGGCGCCGGATGGCATCGCGGACGCCGTGGGGGTGATGGTGGAGCGGGTAGAGTTGCCAGACGGCCTGTAAGCCGGGTTCTGTCCAAGGGGGTCGCCCCCCTCTGGATGATCATTCATCTGGGACGCTCGTCGCCGAGCGCCTCGCGCGACCGACCCGGACGGCAGTCCGGGAACGAACTCGCCGCACGCCTCCGAGGAGGCGCCGACCGGCCGTCCCTATTTGGTCTTGCTCCCGGTGGGGTTTACCGTGCCGCAGCCGTTGCCGGCATGCGCGGTGCGCTCTTACCGCACCCTTTCACCCTTACCGGCCGGCATTCCCCGGGGCGAACGCCGGATGCGCGGAACGGCGGTTTGCTTTCTGTGGCACTGTCCCTAGGGTCGCCCCCGCCGGGCGTTACCCGGCACCGTGTTCCCGTGGAGCCCGGACTTTCCTCCCCCCGCGCCCGCGGCTTGAGCCGCAGACGCGAAAGGCGACCATCCAGCCGTCTGGCGCCGTGAAACTGGCGCCTCGGCGGGGTGCAGTCAACCTCTGCCGTCAAGGCCGGCACAGAGGCGGTGAATGCGCCACAGGGTCTCGGCGTCGAGGCACCCGTCCAGCTTCGCCGGGCGGAAGCGGCGCTGGAAGGCGGTGACGGTGGCCACGGGATCGGTCGTCTCGTAGCCGAATGCGGCCAGCCGCCGCAGCGCCTCGTCGGTGGCGATCGGCGGCGGTCCCGGAACCGGCGCCTCCAGGACCTCCGGCCAGATGCCGATGCCGGCCCGGGCCAGGCCCGGCCAGTCGAACAGCTCGCCCGGATCGATCTTGCGCCGTGGCGCGATGTCGGAGTGCCCGACGACTCGGTCAGGCGGGATCGGGTGGCGGCCGATGATCCCCCGGCCGAGCTCGATCAGCGCCGCCATCTGCGCCGGCGGAAAGGGCAGATAGCCCCAGTCGTGGCCGGGATTCTCCAGCTCGATGCCGATGGAACGGCCGTTCACGTCGGTCTCGCCCTGCCACCAGGACCGGCCGGCGTGCCAGGCGCGGCGGTCCTCGTCCACCAGGCGATGGACGATGCCGGTGCGCTCGACCAGGTAGTGCGCGCTCACCTCGGCCGCGGCGTCGCAGAGGCGCGCCAGGGCCGAGGCGGCGTCCTGCATCCCGGTATAGTGCAGCACCAGCATGTCGACCCGCCCGTCGCCCGGCCGGGGCCCGTGATTGGGCGAGGGGCGCCTGACCAACCTCATGCCAACCTCATGCCAGCCTCATGGCTGCGGCTGCCGGTCGGTGAGGCGGGGGCGGCGCTTCACGATGATGGCGACGCCGAGGATGGTGGCGATGCCGCCGACCGCGATCGGCCAGGACAGGGGCTCGCCCAGGAGGCCGATCCCGGCCGCGACCCCGATCACCGGTACCAGCAGCGTGTAGGGCATCACCAGGTTGACCGGGTAGGCGCGCAGAATCCGGTACCACAGGCCGTAGCCGATGATGGTGACCAGGATCGACATGTAGGCGACCGCGCCGAAGCCGATGAAGCCGGCCTCGCCGACGCGGTGCCAGTGGTCGCCCTCGACGATCCAGGAGACGACGAAGAGCTGCGGGGCGGCGAAGGCGGCCATCCATCCGTTCAGCACCAGCCCGTCGATCTCGCCGATGCGCTTCACCTGGATGTTGGCGACCGCCCAGGCGAAGGCGCCGGTCACCACCCACAGGAGCGGCCAGGGATCCTCTGCGATGCGCGGCTCGCCGGCCATCACCGCCACGCCCGCGAAGGCGACCGCCATGCCGAGCGTGCGCCGCCAGCCGAGATAGTCCTTGAAGGCGAACGCGGCCAGCAGGGCCGCGAACGGCACCGTCAACTGGCTGACGATGGCGACGGTGGCGGAATCGAGCCGCGAGAGGCCGACGAACATCAGGCTGAAATGGACCCCGCCCAGGACCGTCGCCAGCAGCAGGAGCTGGCCGTAGCGCCCCGTGGGGCGCGGCACGAAGGGCACCAGCAGGACGGCCACCAGGGCAAAGCGCAGCGCCGTCAGCAGGATCGGCGGAAGCTCGGTGAAACCCAGTTTCGCGACCGGGAAGTTCAGGCCCCAGATGACGACGATCAGGAGGACGGTGGCGAGGTCGCGGCCGCTCAAGCGCGGCCGCCCGCGGTCAGATGCCGGGACCCATCAGCGCGTTGGGCAGCCACAATGCCAGGCCCGGGAAGAGGCAGAGCAGCAGCATGAAGGTCAGCATGATGACGACGAAGGGCAGCGACCCCCACAGCACCTGGGTCAGCGGCACCTGCGGGGCGACGCCGCGGATGACATAGAGGTTGAGGCCGACCGGCGGGGTGATCAGGCCGACCTCCATGTTGATGGTCAGCAGGATGCCGAACCAGATGAGGTCGAAGTCGTTGCCCTCGAGCACCGGCTGCAGGATCGGCATGGTCATGAGGATGATGGCGACCGGCGGCAGGAAGCAGCCGAGGATCAGCAGCAGCACGTTGAAGAAGAGGAGTAGCGTCCAACGGTCCAGGTTCCAGCCGACGAGGGCGTCGGCCATCGTCTGGGTGATGTAAAGGAGCGACATCATGTAGCCGAAAAGCCCGGCCGCGCCGATGATCATGATGATCATCGTCGATTCCCGGACCGTGTCGCTGAAGATGGCCCAGACCTCCCGGGGCGAGGTGGCGCGGTAGATGGCGAAGACGAGCAGGAGGGCGAGGAAGGCCGAGAGTGCCGCGATCTCCGATGGGGTCGCCCAGCCGCCATACATGGCGATGGCGATCACCACCATGATGACCAGGAACGGCATCACCCGGCCGAGGCCTTCCATCTTCTCCTTCAGCGAGAAGCGCTCGGTGCTGCGCAGCGCGCTGCCGGCGGCCGAGAACATGCTGAAGACCCAGGCATAGACCGCGAAGAGCAGGACGAGGAGCGCGCCCGGCACGACGCCCGCGAGGAACAGCCGGCCGATCGAGGTCTCGGTCGCGATGCCGTAGAGGATCAGCGTCACCGACGGCGGGATCAGGATGCCGAGCGTGCCGCCGGCGCAGATCGAGCCGGTCGCCAGCGTCGGCGGATAGCCGCGGCGCAGCATCTCGGGGATACCGACCTTGCCGATGGCGGCCGCGGTGGCCGGGCTCGATCCGCACACCGCCGAGAACATGCCGCAGGCCAGGATGTTGGCGATGACCAGCCCGCCCGGCACCCGCGACAGCCATCGGTGCAGGGATTCATAGATGTCGGTGCCGGCCCGGCTGACGCCGATGGCCGCACCCAGCAGGATGAACATCGGGATGGTCAGGAGGACGAAGCTCGACATCTCCTCGAAGAAGGTGCGCCCGACCGCCGACAGGCTGGCCGGCCCTTCGAATATCCACAGGAACCCGATCGCGACGGCGAGCAGGCCGAACGCGATCGGCACGCCGGAGAACAGGACGAGGGTGGTGACGCCGAAGAGGAGCCAGCCGATTTCGAGTTCGTTCATCGGGCGTCCGGGCCGGAGAGGCGCATGCGGGCGATCTCGACGATCGCCTGGAGGGCCGTGAGGGCCATGCCGATCGGCATCGCGGCGAAGATCGGCCATTTCAGCGGCGACCAGAGGCTGGGCGTCCGCTCGCCCTCATGCAGGGCGTGGATGGTCATCTTGCCGCCCTCCCACACCAGGTAGGCGGCCACGACCGCCACCGTGAGGAGCGCGAAGATGCGCAGCGGGCGGCTCGCCCAGTCGGGCAGGATGGCTTCCAGCAGGTCGACCGAGACATGGCCCCTGGTCCGCAGCGTGTAGGGCGATGCCAGGAAGATGGCGGCGATCGAGAGGAATACCGACGCCTCGATTTCCCAGAACGCCGAATTGCCGGCGCCGCGCCAGATAATCATCCAGGTGACGATGAGGACGGACGCCGCCACCATGATGGCGGCGGCGATCGCGCAGACGAGCGCCAGGCGGTCGACGGCGCGGATGAAGTTCTGCATGTCGGCGACCTTCGAGGAGCGGCGTTCGAGGACCGGACGTGCGAGGGTCGGCGGCCCTGGCGGACGCTATTTCTTCAGCGCGGCATTGAGCAGATCGAGCAGTTCCTTGCCCTGCTTGGTGTTCTCCGCGAAGGCCGGCCATGCCTTGGTGCGTGCGACCTCGACCCAGGCGTCATATTCCGCCTTGGTCATCGCGCGCACGTCGTTGCCGTTCTTCTTGAAGGTGTCGACCATCTTCTGCGTCGCGTCCTCCTGGAGGCCGTTGAAGAACAGCTCGCTCTTGGCGGCGGCCTCGTCGAAGATCTTCTGCTGCGCCGGAGTCAGCTTGTCCCAATGCTGCTTCGACATGACGAGCGGTTGCAGCAGCATGAACAAGGTGTAGTCGCCGCCCGCGGTGGCGTGCTTGGTCTGCTCGAAGATCTTCATGCTGACGAAGCTTTCCGACGAGGTCAGCAGCCCGTCGAGCACGCCCGACTGGAGCGCGGGATAGACGTCCGTCGAGGGCATCGACTGCACCGAGGCGCCGAGGTCCTTCAGCATCAGCTCGAAATACGGGTCGGCCGCGCGCATGCGCAGGCCCTTCACCGACTCCGGCCCCTTGATCTCGCGGTCCTTGGTGGCAAAGCCGCCCGGCGTCCACCACCAGGTGATGACGCGGATGCCATTGGCCGCGCAGATCTCCTGGAGCTTGTCGTAGAAGGGCGTGTTCTTGATCTTCATCGCCTGGCCGAGGTTGCCGACCGTCCCAGGCATCACCGTGATGGAGAATTCCGGCACCTTGCCGGCCGCGTAGACCAGCGGATAGACCGCCATTTCCAGGGTGCCGTCCTGCAGCCCGTCGATCTGGCTGGTCGGATTGCTGACCAGCGACCGGTTGGGATAGATGCGGAACTTGATGCCCGGGTCCTTGGCGTTCACTTCCTTGACGAAGACGCGCGTCGCCAGGTCGCGCCCATCGCTGTTCTGTCGCCATTGGTGGGAAATCTTGATTTCCTGCGCGCTCGCGGCCGTGTCGAGCGTGAAGGTGGTGGCGAGCGTCAAGGTGGCGGCCGCAGCCAGCCACGCCCCGATCTTCATTGCGGTATCCCCCCTAGGATCTATTGCCCACGCATCGTTGCCGGCGCGAGTCTAAATTCACCGTTCGGTAGGGACCCTGCCACAGCGATGCGCGGCGGGCAACCCGCCGACGCTATCGCCGATTTCTCTGGGGAATAGTGGCTAAAGGGTTGTTCAGCCGCCGGTTTTCTGGCGCAGCGCGGTCAGCAGCCCGTCGACCTTGCCGCCGCTGCGCTGGATGACCGAGGCGAATTCCGAGCGCTGTGTCACGGCCATGCTGATGCCCTCGACCACGACATCGACGATCTTCGCGTCGCCGGCGCCGGTGGCGACGCGCCAATCGACCTTGGCGGGCGGATTGCCGGGCTTGAACACCTCGCTCTGGACGACGACCGCGTTGCCGTCGGCGCGCTCGCCCAGCACGCGGAACTGCTCGCCCGAATATTCGGCGAAGCGGGCCGCATAGGCCTGGACGATGAACTTCTCGAACAGCTTCAGATACTCGGCCTGCTGGGCCGGGTTCGCCTGGTTCCAGTAGCGGCCGAGCGTGAAGCGGGCGATCGCCGGGACGTCGAAGCCGTCGCGCAGGAGGGACCGGAAGCGCGCCTCGCGCTCCTCGCGCGCGACATTGCCGGTCAGCGAGCGGATGGCCTTGTCGCCCAGCGTCTCGACCAGCGCCTTCGGCGTTTCGGCGGCGGCCGGATGGGGGACGGCGATGGGGGCGACCAGGACGGTCGCCAGGATCAGCAGGATGCGGGAAATAGCAGGGGGGCGCATGGCGGCGCTCCTTTCGTCCAGCGGAATGACTAACGGTCGGCCATCACTTGCAACGTTCGGATGGAACTATCGACCATTGCGGATTTCGTTGGCGCGTCGCTGACGCCAGGTCGTCCGGATGAACGAGTAGGGGTCGATCTGGTTCCGCTCGATGTCGTCGAGCATCTCGATGTTGCGCGAGCGCTGGTCGACGAAATTGAGCCCGAAACGCGTGTAGGTGAACCAGTCGGCATCGTTCGCCCGGGCGATGTGGGTCCAAGGATCGATGACGAAGGAGTCGACAATGAGGCCGGCGACATCGCGGGGATTGGACGGCCCCAGCAGCGGCACGATCAGGTACGGCCCGTCGCCGACGCCCCAGGTGCCCAGCGTCTGGCCGAAATCCTCATGGTGCTTGTGGCGGCCATAGTTCTTGGCGACGTCGAAGACGCCAAGCCCGCCCACCGTGGTGTTGATGGCAAAGCGCTCCAGCGTCGTCTGGGCGCGCTTGGTCTCGCCCTGCATCAGGTCGTTGGCGAGGATGACCGGCGCCTGCAGGTTGTCGAGGACGTTGCGCACGCCGTCGCGCACCTCCTCGGGCAGGACGCCGCGATAGATCATGGCGGCCGGCTTCAGCAGCAGCCCGTCCAGGACGCGGTTGAAGTCGTAGACGGCGCGGTTGATCCCCTCCAGGGGGTCCTCGTCATGGTCGGCCTCCTGGGCCGCCGCGGGGACAGGGGCCAGCGCGACCGTGCCGGCGCCCGCGACCATGGCCAGCACGGACAGCGCGCCGATGCCGCTGCGAACCCGTCCCGTCACCACTTGCAATGCCGTCATGACGCAAGACCGCTCGATTGTTCGACCCAAGGGCGGGGTCCGGATTGTAGAGGGAGCCGTCGTATCGCAGCGCAATACCGACCGCCTCCCATGGTCCGACGGAGCTAACACACCGCCCCCCGTTTCGCCAGCACGGCCGCCGGACATGATGGTGCTATGCCGAAAGACTGTTGCCGATCTGCAAGAAGCAGCCGGATGGCCCGATCATCGCTGCCGGCCGGCCATTGAATAAGACATAAAGTCATGTTTATATGTCTCTGCAACAAAGGTGGTGGATGGAGCAGCTTCTGAATGGCCTGCGCGCCGGTGCCGAGCCCACGCGGCTACGGATCCTGGAACTCTGCGCGCATGGCGAACTGACGGTCAGCGAGCTCACCCAGATCCTCGGGCAGAGCCAGCCCCGCGTGTCGCGGCATCTGAAGCTGCTGTGCGAGGCCGGGCTGCTCGACCGGTTCCGTGAGGGGACTTGGGCATTCTTCCGGCTTTCTTCCACCGGGCCCTCGGGGGAACTCGCCCGCATGCTGGTCGACCGCATCCCCGACGGGGACGAGACCGTGGCCCGCGACCGCCAGCGCCTGGCCGCGGTGAAGGCCGCGCGGGCGGAGCAGGCGTCGGCCTATTTCCGCGCCAACGCCGCCACCTGGGACCGGGTCCGGTCGCTCTATGTCGATGAAGGCGAGGTGGAGACGGCACTGCTGGGCCTGCTGCCGGAGCGCGACGTCCGCGACCTCCTGGATATCGGCACCGGCACCGGGCGCATCGTCGAGCTGGTCGGACGCCGCGGCGTTCGCGCGGTCGGCGTCGACAGCTCCCGCGATATGCTGGGGGTGGCGCGCGCCAATCTCGAGCGGGCCGAGCTTCGCCATTGCCAGGTGCGCTTCGCCGACGCCTACCAGCTGCCGATGCCCGCGGCCTCGTTCGATGCCGTCACCATCCACCAGGTCCTGCATTACCTGGACGACCCGGGCGAGGCGGTGCTGGAGGCCGGCCGCGTGCTGCGGCCGGGTGGGCGCCTCATCATCGTCGACTTCGCCCCGCACGAGCTGGACCAGCTCCGCACCGAGCATGCGCACCGCCGCCTCGGCTTCTCCGACGCCGAGATCGCGCAATGGCTGCGCGCGGCGGGCTTCGAGCCGGCGACGCCGCTGCGCCTGCCGGGCGATCCCCTGACGGTCGTCCTGTGGCCGGCGCGTCGGCCGCACGGCGAGGCCGGCCGGACCAACGAGGCGATCGCCGTGCCGGCGCCCGCCACCAATCGAGGACTGCCCCATTGAACGCGCCATCGCTTGCCCGATCGACCGACCAGGCGCCGGCCCGCGCGGACATGCTGGGCGCGGGCAACGGCAACGCCGTCGACGTGTCCTTCGAATTCTTTCCGCCGAAGACGGACGAGATGGAGGTCCGCCTGTGGGAGACGGTGCAGCGCCTGGCGCCGCTGGCGCCGCGCTTCGTCTCGGTGACCTATGGCGCGGGCGGCACGACGCGCGAGCGCACCCACGCCACCGTCGCCCGCATCCGCCGGGAAACCGCGCTGGAGCCGGCCGCTCACCTGACCTGCGTCGGTGCCACGCGTGACGAGATCGACACCGTTGCCCGGCAGTACTGGGAGGCGGGGATCCGCCACATCGTGGCGCTGCGCGGCGACGCGCCGGCCGACAGCGGCGGCTATGTCCCGCACGCCGGCGGCTATGCCTACGCGGCCGACCTGGTGGACGGGCTGAAGCGGGTCGCCGACTTCGAGGTCACGGTCGCGGCCTACCCCGAGACCCATCCCGAGGCCCCCAGCGCCGCGGCCGACCTCGATAACCTGAAGCGCAAGATCGACGCCGGGGCGACCCGGGCGATCACCCAGTTCTTCTTCGACCCGGCGGTGTTCTTCCGCTTCCGCGACCGGGCGCGGGCGGCCGGCATTACGGTGCCGATCGTGGCGGGGCTGCTGCCGGTGACGAATTTCGGCCAGGTCTGCCGCTTCGCTGCCGCCTGCGGCGCGGCCGTGCCCGATTGGCTGGGCACGCAGTTCGAGGGCCTCGACCAGGATCCGGAGACCCGGCGCCTGGTCGCCGCCACGGTGGCCGCCCAGCAGGTGCGGGCACTGCAGGCGGGCGGGGTGCGCGAGTTCCATTTCTATACGTTGAACCGGGCGGACCTCAGTTTCGCCATCTGCCACATCCTCGGTGTGCGGCCCCCCGCCGCGCGCCCAAGCGACGCGCCGGCGACGGGCGCGGGGGCGACGATATGAGCGATTTCCTGACCACCCTCTCCGAGAACATCCTTCTGTGCGACGGCGCCATGGGATCGCGCGTGCAGGCGCTCGACCTCGACGCCGACCGCGACTATGCCGGGCTCGAGAACTGCACCGAGATCCTGAACGACAGCCGGCCCGACGTGGTGCGGCTGATCCATGACGGCTACCTCGCCGCCGGGGCCGACTGCATCCTGACCAACAGCTTCGGCGGCTCGCCGGTGACGCTGGCGGAGTTCGGCATCGCCGAGCGCGCCTTCGAGCTGAACAAGCGCGCCGGCGAACTGGCGCACGAGGCGATCGAGCCGTGGCTGGCCGACGGGCGGCCGCGCTTCGTGCTGGGGTCGATCGGGCCGGGCACGCGCCTGCCGAGCCTCGGCCACGCGCCCTACCAGACGCTGGAGGACGCGCTGGCCGTGCAATGCGCCGGCCTCGTCGCGGGCGGGGTCGACGCCTTCCTGATCGAGACCTGCCAGGACCCGTTGCAGATCAAGGCCGCGGTGAACGGCGCCAAGCGCGCCCGCAGCGAGGCGGGGCGCGAGGATATCCCCCTCATCGTCCAGGTGACGGTGGAGACGACCGGCACGCTGCTGGTCGGCACCGACATCGCGGCCGCGGCCACCATCGTCCGCGCGCTCGACGTGGACGTCATGGGGCTCAACTGCGCGACTGGCCCGCAGGAGATGTCCGAGCATGTCCGCTGGCTGTCGGAGAACTGGCCGGGGCCGATCTCGATCCAGCCCAATGCCGGATTGCCGGAGCTGGTGGACGGCAAGACCCACTATCCCTTGCAGCCGATCGACCTCGCCAAGTGGCTGGCCCGCTTCATCGAGGAGGACGGCATCGGCATGGTCGGGGGGTGCTGCGGCACCGTGAACGAGCATATCGCCGCCCTGGACGCCATGCTGCGCGAGCGCGCCGGCGCGGGGCGGGTGCGCCCGGCGCCGGCCAGGCGCTCGGTCCATTGGGTCCCGGCCCTCGCCTCGCTCTACGGCCAGACGACGCTGCGGCAGGAGAACGCCTTCCTCGCCATCGGCGAGCGCTGCAACGCCAACGGCTCCAAGAAATTCCGTGTGTTGCAGGAGACCGGCGACTGGGACGGCTGCGTCGAGATGGGGCGCGAGCAGGCACGCGAGGGCTCGCACGCGCTCGACATCTGCACCGCCTTCGTCGGCCGCGACGAAATCGCCGAGATGACCGAGGTGGTGAGCCGCATGCGCGGCGCCGTGAACGCGCCGCTGGTCATCGATTCGACCGAGACGCCGGTGCTGGAGACCGCCCTCAAGCTCTATGGCGGCAAGCCGATCATCAACTCGATCAACTTCGAGGATGGCGAGCAGCACGCGGCCGAGCGCCTGCGCCTGGCCAAGCGCTTCGGTGCCGCCGTCATCGCCCTCACCATCGACGAGGTGGGGATGGCCAAGGACGTCGATTCCAAGCTGCGCATCGCCCATCGCCTGCATGATTTCGCCCGCAGCTTCGGCCTGCCCTCGTCGGACCTGCTGTTCGACCCGCTGACCTTCACCATCGCCACCGGCAACGAGGACGACCGCAAGCTCGGCCTGTGGACGCTGGAGGGGATCGAGCGGATCGCGAAGGAGCTGCCCGAGTGCCAGATCATCCTCGGGCTCTCCAACATCTCGTTCGGCCTTAATGCTGCATCCCGGCATGTGCTGAACTCGGTCTTCCTCGACCATGCGCTGAAGCGCGGCATGACCGGCGCCATCGTCCATGCCAGCAAGATCGTGCCGCTGCACAAGATCCCGGAGAACGAGGTCCAGGTCGCCGAGGACCTGATCTATGACCGCCGGCGCGAGGGCTACGACCCGCTCCAGGCCTTCATCGGGCTGTTCGAGAACCGCAAGGCCGCCCAGGCGGTGAAGAAGGTGCGCTCGGAGAAGGTGGAGGAGCGCCTGTCCCAGCGCATCGTCGACGGCGAGCGGCTGGGGCTGGAGGACGACCTCGACCTGGCGATGAAGAGCCATCCGCCGCTCGACATCATCAACAACTTCCTGCTCGACGGCATGAAGGTGGTGGGCGAGCTGTTCGGTGCCGGCAAGATGCAGCTTCCCTTCGTGCTCCAGTCGGCGGAGACGATGAAGCGCGCCGTGGCCTGGCTGGAGCCGCACATGGAACGCGCCGAGGGCCAGGAGAAGGGCACGATCGTCCTCGCCACCGTGAAGGGCGACGTCCACGACATCGGCAAGAACCTGGTCGACATCATCCTCACCAACAACGGCTACAAGGTCGTCAACCTCGGCATCAAGCAGCCGATCGCCAACATCCTGGCGGCGGTCGGCGAGCATGGCGCCGACGCCATCGGCATGTCCGGCCTGCTGGTCAAGTCGACCGTGGTGATGCGCGAGAACCTGGCCGAGATGAAGCGCACCGGCGTCGGGGTGCCGGTGCTTCTCGGCGGTGCCGCGCTGACCCGCAAGTATGTCGAGGAGGATTGCACCCAGATCTACACCGACGGCCGCGTCGCCTATGCCCGCGATGCGTTCGACGGGCTGGACCTGATGAACAAGGTCATGACCGGCACCTTCGACGGCCACCTCGCCACGGTGGCGGGCAAGCGCAAGGGCCGGCCGACCAACACCAAGCGGGTGCTGGGGCAGGCGGCCGAGGTCAAGACCATGCGCCCGGTCGATTCCGAGGAGATCCGGGTCCGCCGCGCCGAGCTCCATCGCGACACGCCGGTGCCGGTGCCGCCCTTCTGGGGCCCGCGGACCATCGCGCGGGTGCCGGTGGCGGCGCTCGTGCCCTACCTCAACGACCGCATGCTCTATCAATTCCACTGGGGCTACCGGAAGGACGGCCGCACCCTGGAGGAGTTCATGGCCTGGGCGCAGCGCGAGCTGAAGCCGACCCTGAAGCGCATGCTCGACATCGTGAACCAGCAGGACATCCTGCGGCCGCAGGCCTGCTACGGCTATTGGCGCTGTGCGGCCGAGGGCGATGCCGTGGTGCTGTTCGACGAGGATGGCGACACCGAGGTCGCGCGCTTCGAGCTGCCGCGGCAGAACCGGGAGGGGGGCCTGTGCATCGCCGACTTCTTCCGCGACCGCCAGGACTCGACGCCCGACACCCGCGACGTCATCGGCCTCCAGGTGGTGACGGTCGGGCAGAAGGCGTCGGACGTGGCGCGCGAATGGTTCGCCGACAACCGCTACCAGGACTATCTCTACCTGCACGGCCTGGGCGTCGAGATGGCGGAGGCGATGGCGGAATATGTCCACAAGCGCATCCGCGCCGAGCTCGGCTTCGGGCACGAGGATTCGCGCGAGGTGGACCGCCTGCTCCAGCAGGGCTATCGCGGCTCGCGCTACTCCTTCGGCTACCCGGCCTGCCCCAACCTCGGCGACCAGGTGTCCCTGCTGCGCCTGCTCGGCGCCGAGCAGGTCGGCATCACGCTCAGCGACGAGGACCAGCTGGAGCCCGAGCAGAGCACGTCGGCGATCGTCGTCCATCACCCGCAGGCGAAGTACTTCTCGGTCTAGGGGTGATGTCGCTGCTCCGCCATGTCCGCGCCGTGAACCAATGGGTGCCTGGCCGCTTCCTGCCCCTCCTGCTGGGGGACCGGCGGGTCGGGCGGGTGCGCCAGGACTTCGCGCCCGCACTGGCCGGGTTCCCGGCGGTATTCGCCGTCGACGGCGGGTCGGTCCGCATCGTGCCGGAGGCGGCCGGGCCGGAAACGCTGACGGCAGCGATCGGGCTCACGGTGCGGCGGCTGGCTGCCGACGGCGCGGTGCCGCCATGGCGTGGCGAATGGTTCGACGTCACCGCCGGCGACGAACCGCAGCCGCTCTTCCGCCTCGACCGCGGCGCGCTGCCGCGATTCGGGGTGCGGGCGGCGGGCGTGCATATGAACGGCTTCGTGCGCCGGCCGGACGGGCTGCATTTGTGGATCGCGCGGCGGGCCCCGGACAAGAAGGTCGACCCGGACAAGCTCGACAACATGGTGGCGGGCGGCGTCGGTGCCGGCTACGGCCCCTGGTCGACCCTGGTGAAGGAGGCCGAGGAGGAAGCCTCGCTGCCGGTGGAAATCGTGCAGCAGGCGAGGCCGGTCGGCATCGTCACCTATGTCATGGAGCGCGAGAACGGCCTGCGCGACGACGTCCTCTACCTCTACGACCTGGAAATGCCCGAGGGCCTGGTGCCGCGCCCGAACGACGACGAGATCGTCGACTTCGCCCTGATGCCGGTGGGCGACGTCGTCGCCCTGGTGCGCGACACCGACCAGGTGAAGTTCAACGTCAACGTGACGCTGATCGACTTCTTCGTCCGCCACGGCGTGCTGACCCCGGACGACCCCGACTACCTCGCCATCTGCCGCGGCCTGCGCTCCTGATCAGGCCGGCCCTTCTCGGAGCCTGTGAACGATGTGGAGCTTTGGATCGAGCGGCGTTGCGTCCTTCGACTGCTCCGCTACGCTGCGCGCTCAGGATGAGACATATTTCTTTGTACTATCAAAGATATGCCTAGATGGAAACCACCTCGGCGCTGGGCCGGTTTGATTGGGGCAAGCAGCAGAGCTGCTGCCGATCGGTTGTCACCATCGCTATGCCGCACACCCTCATGGTGAGCTTGTCGAACCATCCTGGTGCAAGGAAAGGACGCCGATGTTCATTCCGCCATCCGGACCCTTCGACAAGCTCAGGGTGAAGAGAGATTGGGAAAAGCAGTGGAGCGTCCGCCGATCGGCTCGCTCCATCGCTCGCACCCTCGACCTTCATCGTCCCACACGTTTCATCCACGGCGGGTCGGAAATACCGGTGGCAACTCATCCCGAGCGCGAAGCAGTCGAGGGACGCTACGACCGAAGTGCAGTAGTCTCTTTCTGCTCGCCCCGCACCGGCCGGCCGTCAACCCGCCAGCGCCAGCACCTCGGCCGGGCGCATCCCGGCCTCGCGCATGGCGGCGAGCGTGCGGGCGCGGTCGCGCTTGGCGTAGCGCCGGCCGGTGGCGTCGGTCAGCAGCGCATGGTGCTGCCATTCCGGCACCGGCAGGTCGAGCAGGGCCTGGAGCAGGCGGTGGATATGGGTCGCCTCCAGCAGATCGACCCCGCGGGTGACCAGGGTGACGCCCTGGATGGCGTCGTCGACGGTGACGGCCAGGTGATAGCTGGTCGGGCTGTCCTTGCGGGCCAGGACCACGTCCCCCAGCAGGTCCGGCCGGGCCTCCTGTCGGCCCAACCCCCGGTCGGTCCAGGCCAGCGTACCGGTGCGCTCGACTGCGCGTCCCACGTCGAGGCGCACCGCGAAGCCGACGCCGGCGGCGATGCGGGCGTCGCGTTCCGCCATGGTCAGGCGGCGGCAGATGCCGGGATAGACCGGCCCGTCGGGCCCATGCGGCGCGGCACCGGCCCGGTCGATCTCCGCCTGGATGTCGCGGCGGGTGCAGAAGCAAGGATAGGTCAGCCCCAACTCCTCCAGGCGGGCCAGGGCCGTGCGATAGTCGTCGAGATGGGCTGATTGGACGCGCACCGGCCCGTCCCAGTTGAGCCCGAGCCAGGCCAGGTCCTCCAGGATGCCGGCGGTGAACTCCGGCCGGCAGCGGCCCGGGTCGATGTCCTCGATGCGCAGGAGGAACCGCCCGGCCGCCGCGCGGGCCGCGCGCCATCCCTGGAGCGCGGAATGGGCGTGGCCCAGATGCAGCCGCCCGGTCGGGCTCGGCGCGAAGCGGGTGGTGACCGGGTGGCCGGTGTCTTGGTGGGCGGTGACTTGATGTGTGATGACTGGGCGCATGGCGGCGGCGGCGGATTTCCGTTAGGACGGAACCAACCTAGCAGAAGGGGTCGAGGCGAATGATGCAGCTTTCCGGGCCGACCATGGCACCGGCCGCGGGCGGTGCTGCCCGGGAGATCGTCCTGTTCCTGCATGGGCTGGGCGCGGACGGCAACGACCTGATCGGGCTTGCGCCTTATTTCGCCCAGCACCTGCCGCACGCGGCGTTCGCGGCACCCAACGCGCCGTTCCCTTGCGACATGGCGCCCTACGGGTTCCAGTGGTTCAGCCTGCAGGACCGTTCGCCGGCGATGATGCTGGCCGGCATCCAGGCGGCGGCGCCGCTGCTCGACGCCTATATTGACGAGTTGCTGGCCGGCCACGGGCTGGCCGGCGATCGGCTGGCCTTCGTCGGCTTCTCGCAGGGAACGATGATGGCGCTGCACGTGGCGCCGCGGCGGGCCGAGCAGGTGGCCGGCGTGGTCGGCTATTCCGGAGCCCTCCTGGCCGGCGACCGGTTGACGGGCGAGGCGCGCTCGCGGCCGCCGGTGCTGCTGATCCATGGCGACGCCGACCCGGTGGTGCCGTTCGAGGCGATGAAGGTCGCGACCTCGGGCCTGGCCGGCGCCTCGATCAAGGTGCGCACCGAGGTCCGTCCCGGCCTCGGCCATTCGATCGACGAGGCCGGCATCCGGCTCGCGACGAATTTCCTGGTGGATGCGTTGGAGAACTGATCTTCGGTGGCGACGCCGGTGCCCGCGGGCCAGGTTCGATCGATCTGTTGTTCCGCGGCGCCGGTTCCGTTATCAGTCCCGTAACGATTCGTATGCTAAGGGCGCCATAGGGCGGTCACCGGCCGTCGGTGGCCCGACAGGGAGGGAAACCGACCCGTGTCGATCGAAGCGAGTCCAGTTCTGGTGCTGAATGCGGATTTCCGTCCGCTCAGCTATTTCCCCTTGTCCTTGTGGTCGTGGCAGGACGCGGTCAAGGCCGTGTTCCTCGACCGCGTCAACATCGTGTCGCAGTACGACCGCGTCATCCGCTCGCCCACCTTCGAGATGCGGCTGCCCAGCGTCATCGCGCTCAAGGAATATATCCACACCGAGCGCCGGCCGGCCTTCACCCGGTTCAACGTGTTCCTGCGCGACCGCTTCCATTGCCAATATTGCGGCGAGCCGTTCCCGACCCACGACCTGACCTTCGACCATGTCGTACCGCGGTCGCGCGGTGGCCGCACGACCTGGGAGAACGTCGTCACCGCCTGCGGCAGCTGCAACCTGCTGAAGGGCAGCCTGCTGCCGCGGGAAAGCGGGATGTGGCCCAGGGTCCGCCCGGCCCAGCCCAACACGCATCAGCTCCAGGAGCACGGGCGGTCCTTCCCGCCCAACTACCTCCATGAGAGCTGGCGCGACTTCCTCTACTGGGACACCGAGTTGGAGACCGGCTGACCGGCCGCCACTACATGGCCCGGCGCGCCTCCCCCTCCTTCTGGTAGGCCTAGGCGGTGCGATAGCCGCCGCGCCGGCGTGGAACGCTTGCGCGGTTCGGGCTATTTCTTCTCGCGAGGGTTGGTCACTCCGGGCGCCGGCCCCTGGCGGTCGCCATCTCCGGCCTGCTGGACGTCTTCATGCGCGAGGCGGCGCCTATCGTTGCGTTGATGCGGAGGGCGATCACGCGCTACATCGGGGCCGATCCGGGGCCATCGGCCCCCACCCAGAAGGAACGACCTTGCAGGACCGTCCGATCGAGCCGACATGCGCCCGACCTATCTAGCCCCCATCCATCGTGAAGGCTGGCCCTTCATCGCGGCGTTCGCCGTGGTGGCCGCCGGCCTGGCCCTGCTGTGGCAGCCGCTCGGGTGGATCGGCCTGATGGCCACCGTCTGGTGCATCTATTTCTTTCGCGACCCGGCCCGCACCGTCCCCGATCGCGAAGGGCTGGTGGTGAGCCCGGCCGATGGCTTCGTGCAGCTGGTCGAGCCTGCCGTCCCGCCGGCGGAGCTGGGCATGGACGCGCTGCCGCGGCCGCGCATCAGCATCTTCATGAATGTGCTGGACGTGCATGTGAACCGCATGCCGATCGCCGCCACGATCCTGCGCACCGCCTATCGCAAGGGCCGGTTCTTCGACGCCTCGCTCGACAAGGCGAGCCTGGAGAACGAGCGCCTGGGCCTCGCCCTCTCGCTGCCCGACGGCCGCGACATGGCGGTCGTGCAGATCGCCGGCCTGGTCGCGCGGCGCATCAAGTGCTGGGCCCGCCAGGGCGAGCGGCTGCAGACGGGCGAGCGCTTCGGCATGATCCGGTTCGGCAGCCGGGTCGACGTCTACCTGCCGGACGGCGTGGCGCCGCTGGTGGCCGAAGGCCAGCGGGCGATCGCCGGCGAAACCATCCTGGCCGATCTGACGAGCGCGGAGCCGCCGCGCCGAGGGGTATTGCGATGACGTTGCGTAGCCGCCTGCGCCGGCGCAATCCGGGCCGCCTGCGCGCCCTGCCGATCAACCGGCTCATTCCCAACGTGCTGACGGTGCTGGCGCTGGCGACCGGCGTCACCGCGCTGCGCTTCGGGCTGGAGGGGCGCTGGGACCTGGCCATCGGCATGATCGTGGCCGCGGCCGTGTTCGATGCCCTCGACGGGCGCATCGCGCGCCTGATCGGCGGCACCACCGGCTTCGGCGCCCAGCTCGATTCCCTGTCCGACGTGATTGCCTTCGGCCTGGTGCCGGGGGTGCTCGTCTATACCTTCGCGCTGAAGGGCCTCGGCGGCACCGGCTGGGTGGTGGCGCTGGTCTACATCACCTGCTGCGCGCTCCGCCTCGCGCGCTTCAACACCAAGCTGAACGACCCCGACCTGCCGCCCTGGGCCTACAACTACTTCAACGGCGTGCCGGCGCCGGCGGGGGCGGGCCTGGCCCTGCTGCCGATGATCCTGGCGCAGCAGTTTCCCGGCAGCTTCTTCACGCACCCGCTGCTGAACGCGATCTGGCTGCTCGGCATGGCGGCCCTGATGATCAGCAGCATCCCGACCTATGCCATGAAGAAGATACGGGTGCCGCAATCCCAGGTCCCCCTGGCGCTGCTCGGTGTCGGCGTATTGGCGGCGGGCGGGATCAGCGAGCCATGGCTGACCCTGGCCGGCCTCAGCATCGTCTATCTCGCCTTCATCCCCTTCAGCATCCGCTCCTACGCCCGCCTGGAAGCCGAGACGGCGCGCCTGAAGAGCGAACGCGACGGGCAGGTGGTCAACATCTCCGACGACCGCGAGGGCGCCGGCCGCTGACCAGGTCGCCCTGCCTCACAAGGGCAGGGCGACGCGGGCGCGGAGGCCGCCGTGGGGGGAGGTCTCCAGCGTCACGTCGCCGCCATGGCCGCGCGCGATGTCGCGCGCGATGGTGAGGCCGAGGCCGACGCCGCCGGTGGTGGGGTTGCGCGAGGGGTCGAGCCGGTGGAACGGGCGGAAGGCGCTCTCGCGCTCGCCCTCGGGGATGCCGGGGCCGTCATCATCGACCAGGATCTCGACGCTGCCGGCGCGTTCGAGCGCGCCGATCCAGACATGCCGGGCGTGGCGCGAGGCGTTGCCCACCAGGTTGCCGATGCAGCGCTTCATCGCGTTCGGCCGCACCGGCAGGCGCAGCCCCGGCGGCGCGGCGATGGCGATCTCCACGCCGTCGCGCCGGGCGCTGGCCGCCACCTCGTCCAGCAGCTGGGCCAGGTCGGTGTCGACCGGCGGCTCGTCGCCCTCGCCGCGGGTGAAGTCCAGGTAGCCCTGGATCATCCGCTCCATCTCGGTGACGTCGCCCTGCAGGTCGGCGATGTCGGCACTTTGCGGCAGCAGGGTCAGACCGAGCCGCATCCGCGTCAGGGGCGTGCGCAGGTCGTGCGAGACGCCGGCCAGCATCGTGGTGCGCTGGGCGATCTGGCGCTTGATGCGGCCGCGCATGACCAGGAAGGCGCCGGCCGCCTGGCGGACCTCGGTCGCGCCCTCGGGCTTGAAGCCCGGCACGTCGCGGCCCTTGCCGAAGCTCTCGGCCGCCGCCGCCAGCCGTCGGATCGGCTTCACCTGGTTGCGCATGAAGAGGGACGCGACCGCGAACAGCAGCAGCGACGAGCCGACGGTCCAGGCGATGATGGCATAGGCGGTGAAGCTGAACAGCCGCTTCTGCGGCGCTATCAGCTCGATCACCCCATCCTCGAGCTGGACCAGGATCTCGACCTGGCGCGGACGTGATTCCGGGTCGATGGTGATCGGCCGGTCGACGCGCTCGCGCAGGGCCGAGAAGAGCTGCCCGGCGATGAAGAAGTCATCCGGCTCGCGGTCGATCGGCGGCAGCCGCTCGCCCGGCCGCCAGTCGACCCGCAGATCCATGTGGCGCAGCGCCAGCGCCACGATCTCGGCCCGCTCGGCCGGGGTCGTCGCCCGCTCATGGAGATCGACGATGGCGGCCACGTCGCCGGCGATGGCCTGGGCCAGGCGGCGCGCCACCACGTCCCAGTGGCGGTCGTAGAAATACCAGGTGGAGACGATCTGCACGACCAGCAGCGGCATGATGATGATCAGCAGCGAGCGCCCGAAGAGGGATCGGGGAAGCAGGCGCCGTCGCCAGCCGGTGGCGCTGATGTCCATGGCGATACCCGGTCAGTCCGGGATCAGGACGTAGCCGGTGCCCCGCACCGTCTGCAGGTAGCGGGGATATTTGGGATCGGCCTCGACCTTGCGCCGCAGGCGGGTCATCTGCACGTCGACCGTGCGCACATTGCCCTGGATGCCGATCGCATCGGCCAGCCCCTCGCGCGAGACGGCGGTGCCGGGGCTTTCCGACAGCACCCGCAACAGCCCGGTCTCGGCCTGGGTCAGGCGCACGATGGTGGCCCCCCGCCGCAGCTCGCCGCGGCGCGGCTCGAAGCGGAAGGGGCCGAACTGCACGATCGCCGGGGCCGCCGCCGGCCCGGTCCGGCGGCGCACGATGGTCTGCATCCGCAGCAGCAGCTCGCGCGGCTCGAAGGGCTTCGCCAGATAGTCGTCGGCGCCGCGCTCCAGCCCGGCGATGCGGTTGGCGGCGTCGCCCATGGCAGTCAGCAGCAGGATCGGGACCTCGCTGGTCTCGCGCATCGACCGGGTCAGCTCCAGGCCGCTTTCTCCCGGCATCATCACGTCGAGCACCAGCAGGTCGAAATGCATCGCCGCCATGTGCTGGCGCGCCTCCGCCGCATCGCCGGCCGTGGTCACGCGGAAGCCGTTCTCCGACAGATACCGGCGCAGCAGGTCGCGCAGCCGCTGGTCGTCGTCGACCACCAGTACATGCGGGGCATTGTCGGCGTCCACCCCCGGCTGGACCTCGGTCCCGGTCACGAGGTCGGCTCCCGCGGCCGGTCGAAGCGCGTCCGGTCCTCCTCGTCGACGATGCCCAGCATGACCCGGCGGAAGCCCTCGACCGCGTCGGCACCGGCGGCGCGGAAGGCGCGCGCGATGCGGTCGCGCTGGGTCTGGGAAAGCTGGCGCTCCAGGTCCACCCCCTTGGCGGTCAGGGTCAGCAGGCGCTGCCGCCGGTCGCGCTCGCCCGGCCGCTGGACGATGAAGCCCTCCTCGACCAGCTGGCCCAGCACCCGCGACAGGCTCTGCTTGGTGATGCGCAGGATGCCGAGCAGGTCCGACACCGTCATCCCGGGGTGTCGCCCGACGAAATAGATGACGCGGTGATGGGCCCGCCCGAAGCCGTAGCCATTCAGGATCTCGTCCGGCTCGGCGGTGAAATCCCGGTAGGCGAAGTACAGCAGCTCGATCCCCTGGCGCAGCTCCTCCTCGCGCAGGAACAGCAGGCGGGTCGGCGCCTTTAGGTCAGCCATATTGACGTATCTCGTGGCGAATGTTACGAAGCCCCTGGGTAAAACGACACAATCTGAGCATGGAGGGCCCCAAATGGCGATGATTCCCTTCGACGACCGCGACGGCGTCCTCTGGATGGATGGTGCCATGGTGGCGTGGCGCGACGCCAAGGTCCATGTCCTCACCCACGGCCTGCATTATGCCAGCGCGGTGTTCGAGGGCGAGCGCGTCTATGGCGGCCACATCTTCGAGAGCGAGGCCCATTCCAGGCGCCTGCACCGCTCGGCCCGGCTCCTCGATTTCGAGATCCCCTATTCGGTGGCGGAGATCGAGGCGGCAAAGCAGGCCCTGGTCGCGGCCCACGGCATCGTCGACGGCTATGTCCGGCCGGTCGCCTGGCGCGGCAGCGAGATGATGGGGGTGGCGGCCCGGGCCAACCGCATCCACCTGGCGATCGCCGCCTGGGACTGGCCGTCCTATTTCCCGCCGGAGGCGCGCGCCCGGGGCATCCGGACGACGATGTCGCCGTGGCGGCGCCCGGCCCCCGACATGGCGCCGGTGCACAGCAAGGCGTCCGGCCTCTACATGATCTGCACGATCAGCAAGCATAATGCCGAGAAGAACGGGTTCGACGACGCGCTGATGCTCGACTATCGCGGCTTCCTGGCGGAGGCGACGGCGGCCAACCTGTTCCTGGCGATCGACGGCAAGCTGCACACGCCGAAGCCCGACTGCTTCCTCGACGGCATCACCCGCCAGACCGTCGTGCGCCTCGCCCGCGAGCGCCAGATCGAGGTGGTCGAGCGGCATATCGAGCCGGGCGACCTGAAGCTGGCGGCCGAGGTGTTCCTGACCGGCAGTGCGGCCGAGGTGACGCCGGTCGGCCAGGTCGACGACCTTGCCTTCACGCCCGGCCGCATGTGCCAGCTGCTCCATGACGACTACATGGCGCTGGTGCGCGGGCCCCCGCGGCCGGGCTTGGCCTGATGGGCCTCGCTCAGGCGCGGGATTGCCGCAGGCGGGCGAGCAGCGGCGCGGACGCGGCCATGCCGGCGGCGATCACGCCGATCTTGACGAACTCGCCCATCAGGAACGGCGCCACGCCGACCGCGACCAGCTCGCCGGCCGGAACGTAGAGGGCGAGCCAGGCCAGCCCGAAGCCATAGATCGGCACGAGGCCGGCCAGCATGGCGGCGACGCGGCCCAGCGTGCGGCGCCCGGCCGCGAGCCAGCCCACCAGGGCGGACGCCGCAAGGCAGCCCACCAGGAACCCGCCCGTCGGCCCGACCATGTAGGCGAGGCCGATGCCGCGCGCGGGCGACCCGGCGAAGACCGGCAGGCCGGCCGCACCGGCGGCCAGATAGGCGACGAAGATCGACAGTGCGAGCCGCGGCCCGAGCAGCACAGCGAACGCCATGACGGCCATCGTCTGCAGGGTCATCGGGACCGGCCAGAACGGCACCTGGGTCTTGGCGGCGAGCGTCATCAGGGCGACGCCGGCGGCGAGGGCGAGGCCGAAGCGCACCGCGGCGGCAGGCAGCGTCCGCGGGCGGGCGGCCAGGGAGATGTCGTTCAATCGGATCACCGGGCTTGGTTGGACGATGGTCGCGGCGACGCGACGCGGACGTGCGGCTTAGTCGGTATCCGGGTGTACGTCCACGCCGATTCCGGCGAGGAGGACGTGCTGCTGGTCCCGACGGCCGGTGATCACGGCCCTGGCGGCCGGGCGTTGCGCGACGTCCATGCCTGCGTCTTCGCGCACCTATGGCTACTTCTTGGCGGTCATCTTGTCGGTCAGCGCCAGGATGAGGCCGGAGGTGACGAAGAGCGCGTGTATCCCGACCATCCAACCCAGCTCGCGGTCGCTCACCTTGTCGACGTTCATGAAGGTCTTCAGCAGCGAGATCGAGGAGATGGCGACGATGGAGGCGATCAGCTTCAGCTTCAGCCCGGTGGAATCGAGCTTGCCCATCCATTCGGGCCGGTCGGGATGGTCGTGGACGTCGATCTTCGAGACGAAGTTCTCGTAGCCGCTGAAGATCACCATCAGCACCAGGTTGGCGACCAGCACCAGGTCGACCAGGGTCAGCAGGGCCAGGATGACCTCGGACTGGCTGGCTGAAAGGGTCAGGGGCAGGAAGGCGACCAGGTCCTGGATGAACTTGATGGTCAGGATCGCCAGCCCGACGATGAGGCCGATATAGAGCGGGGCCAGCAGCCAGCGGCTGAAGAACACCCAGGATTCGAGCAGCCGCTCGATGGCCGCGCCGAGCCGGCTGCCGGCGTGGCGGTCGGGGCCGGGAACTTCGGTCATGGTTTCCTTCGTGGGTGGGGAGAGGGGGGGCTACCAGCGTTCGGCGGCGCGGTCGTCGTCGGCGCGCGCGGCCACCCAGTGGTCGCCGTCCGGGGTCTCCTCCCGCTTCCAGAACGGCGCCTTGGTCTTCAGCCAGTCCATCAGGAAGCGGCAGCTCTCGAAGGCGGCATCGCGATGGGCGGATGCGGTGACGACGAGGACGATGCGGTCGCCCGGCAGCAGGCGGCCGTAGCGGTGGATGATGAGCATGCCGTCCAGCGGCCAGCGGGCGTCGGCCTCGGCCGCGATTGCCGCCAGCGCCTTCTCGGTCATGCCCGGATAGTGCTCCAGCGTCATGGCGGCGACGGCGGCATCGCCGGCGACATCGCGCACCAGGCCGACGAAGGACGCCACCCCGCCCACGCCCGGATGCCCATCCGAAAGCCGGGCCATCTCGGCGCCGACGTCGAAGTCGGCCTCCTGGACGCGGATGATCGGCGGCCGGCTCATCCGCCGGTCACCGGCGGGAAGAGGGCGATCTCGTCGTCGGGGCCGATGATACTGTCGAAGTGGGCGAACTCCTGGTTGACGGCGACCCGGATGGTGCGGAGGTCGGCCAGGGCCTCGGCATGGCCCGGACCGCGCGCGCGCAGCCATTCGACGAGCGCGGCCACGGTGCGCACGTCGGCCGGCGGCGACACCGTCTCCTCGGCGACCCCGGTGCGCTGCTTGAGCCAGGCGAAGTAGAGAAGCTTCATCGCATCATCTCGCTGAAGGGCAGAAAATCGACCAGGGTTCCGGCGGCGAGCTCGGTCACATCCTCCGCCAGCACCACCAGCCCGTCGGATTCCACCATGGACGACAGGATCCCGACCCCATCACGTGGGAATTTCCGCACCAGGGGCAAGCCGTCGGGGCCGTCCTCCAGCCGGGCGCGCAGATATTCCCGGCGCCCGGCCTTCTTGCGGTAGTCGAAGCCGAGGCGGACGGGGTAGGCGCGGGGCGGCTCCGGCAGGGCGCCCATGCGGGCCAGCAGCACCGGCCGGGCGACGGTCATGAAGGTGACCATGACCGCCACCGGGTTGCCCGGCAGGCCGATGAAGATCGCCTCGCCGATGCGGCCCAGCGCCACCGGCCGGCCCGGCCGGATGGCGAGCCGCCAGAAGTCGATGCGGCCGGCGGCGGCGACGGCGGCCCGCACATGGTCCTCCTCGCCGACCGACATGCCGCCGGTGGTGACGATCAGGTCATGGGCCCGCGCGGCATCCGCCAGCGCCGGCCGGATGCGGTCGAGCCGGTCGGGCAGGATGCCCTGATCGTCGACCGCGATGCCCAGGCCCCCCAGCAGGGCGGCCACGGTGTAGCGGTTGGAATCATAGACCGCACCCGGCGGCAACGGCTGTCCCGGTGCACGGATCTCGTCGCCGGTCGAGAAGAGGGCGGCGGTGAGGCGGCGGCGCACGCCCAGCACCGGGGCGCCCACCGCGGCCGCCATGCCGACATCCTGCGGGCGCAGCCGGCGCCCCGCCGGCAGGGCGACCGCGCCGGCCGCCACGTCCTCGCCGGCGTGCCGGCGGTTGGCGCCTGGGACCAGGCCGGGGCGAAGCCGCACCCGGTCGCCATCGGCCGTACAATCCTCCTGCATCATCACCGCGTCGGCGCCGGCCGGCATCACCGCGCCGGTGAATATCCGGATCGCCTCGCCCGGCCGGTGCGCCCGCCCCAGCGGATGGCCGGCAGTGACCCGCCCGCCGACCGGCAGGACCGTCTCGCCGTCCGCCAGCAGGTCGGCATGGCGCACGGCATAGCCGTCGACCGCGGAATTGTCGTGCGGCGGTACCGCCATCGCGGCCCGCAGCTCGGCCGCCAGGACCCGGCCCGCGGCCGCGGCCAGCCCGACCGCCTCGGTATCGGCGATCGCATGCACCCGCTCGACGATCAGGCGCGCCGCCTCGGCCGCGGTCAGGGCAGCGTCGCCGGCCGCGAAGCAATCGTTGGAGAGGCGGGTCATGTCAGATCGGGGCCATGTCAGAGCGGGGCCAGGTCAGCCCGCGCGCGCCGACAGGCCGAGATGCCGGATGATGAAGTCGGCGATCGCGGGCGCGTCGTCGAGCGCCAGCAGCGGCCGGTCGATCTGCAGGCCCGGATCGTCGGTCGCCACCGCGACGATGGTGGCGTCGCCCGGGGCCAGCAGCGGCTTGCCGTTGGCCGGGCGGTGGATCTCCAACTTCGGCAGGGCCGCCCGCTTGAAGCCCTCGACCAGCACCAGGTCGACCGGCCCCATGCGCGCCAGCAGCTCCTCCAGCGGCGGTTCCTCGGCGCCGCGCAGCTCGTGCATCAGGGCCCAGCGCGCCGAGGACGCGACCAGCACCTCGCGGGCGCCGGCCATGCGGTGGGTGTGGCTGTCCTTGCCCGGCTGGTCCAGGTCGAATGCGTGGTGCGCATGCTTCACCGTCGACACCGACAGGCCGCGCGCGCCGAGTTCGGGAATGAGCCGGCCGAGCAGCGTCGTCTTACCGCTGCCGCTCCAGCCGGCGAGGCCGAAGATCTTCATGGAACGAATGTGGGGTCCCGCGGGGAATTGTCAGGGCACGAACGGAAGGGGATCAGCGCGCCGGCCGGTGGGCGGTGGAGCGGTCGGGCTGGTCCTTGGGCGGCAGCCCCGCGCCCGGCTGCAAATGGCGCAGGCCGGTGTGCAGGTAATCATAGCCGGTGATCAGGGTCAGGGCGGCGGCGATCCACAGCCCGACCGTGCCGATGGCGACCACCGGCAGGAAGGCCGGGCCGGCCGTGCCGACCAGGAGGAAGCCGATTGCGGTCATCTGGATGCCGGTCTTCCACTTCGCGAGCCGGCTGACCGGCACCCCGACGCGCAGGCCCGCCAGGTATTCGCGCAGGCCCGACACCAGGATCTCGCGGCACAGGATCACGACCGCGGCCACCACCGTGAAGCCGTCCATGCGCTGGAACGCCACCAGCATGAACAGGGCGGCGGCGACCAGCAGCTTGTCGGCGATCGGGTCGAGGCAGCGCCCCAGCTCCGACTGCTGGTTCTGGCGGCGCGCGACATGGCCGTCCAGCCAGTCGGTCAGCGCCGCCGCGGTGAACAGCACGCAGGCGATGTAGCTGGCCCACGGACCCTCGAAATAGAAGGTCGCCACCAGGAGCGGGATGACCGCGATCCGGGACAGCGTCAGCAGGTTGGGAAGGTTCGTCCACATCCGGTGGTGCGCCTCAGGGGCCGCTTCCGTGGAAATGATCGTAGACCACTCTGGCGACCGTTTTGTTGATCCCTGGAACCGATTCCAGGTCGGCCAAGCCGGCGCGCGCGACCGCACGGGCGGAGCCGAAATGATGCAGCAGCGCACGCTTGCGCCGCGGTCCGATCCCGGGAACCTCGTCCAGGGGCGATTGGCCCATCACCTTGGTCCGCTTCGCTCGATGGGTCCCGATGGCGAAGCGGTGCGCTTCGTCTCGCAGGCGCTGAAGAAAGTACAGCACCGGGTCGCGCGGTTCCAGGCTGATCGGTGGCCGGTCGGCAGTGAAGAACCGCTCCCGGCCGGCGTCGCGGTCGGGGCCCTTGGCGATCGCCACCAGCGGCACGTCGCTGACGCCGAGGTCCGCCATCACCGACTGGGCGGCGCTCAGCTGCCCGGCGCCACCATCGATCAGCACCAGGTCGGGCCAGGTGCTGCGGTTGCGGTCGGGCTCGCCGGCGGTCCCCAATTCCGCCTGGGGGGACTCTTCCTGAACGCGTTCCTCCTGGGCGCGCTCCACCAGGCCCCGTTCCACCAAACCCCGTTCCACCAAGCCACGGGCGAAGCGCCGGGTGAAGACCTCGCGCATCATCGCGAAATCGTCGCCGGCCGCGGCCGGGTCGCGGATATTGAACTTGCGGTAGGCCCCCTTCACGAAGCCCTCCGGCCCGGCCACCACCATGGCGCCGATGGCGTTGGTGCCCTGGATGTGGCTGTTGTCGTAGATCTCGATGCGCTCCGGCGTGGCGGGCAGGGCGAAGACCCGGGCCACCCCCTCCAGGAGCTGGCGCTGGCTGGCGCTCTCGGCCAGGCGGCGGCCATGGGCTTCGCGCGCATTGGTCAGCGCATGCTCGACCAGCTTGCGCCGGTCGCCGCGCTGCGGCGCCAGCAGCTCGACCTTGCGCTCGGCACGGATCGACAGGGCCTCGGCCAGCAGCGCATGCTCGGCCAGCGCATGGCTGACCAGGATCAGCCGGGGCGGGGTCTTGTTGTCGTAGAACTGGCCGACGAAGGCGGACAGCACCTCCTCCACCGTCATCTGCCGGTCGTGGCTCGGGAAATAGGGATAGTTGCCGGGATTCTGGCCGCTGCGGAAGAAGAACACCTGGATGCAGGTATGGCCACCCGCCTGGTGGGCGGCGATCACGTCGGCCTCGTCGATGCCGGCGACGTTGATGTCCTGGTGGGCCTGGATCTGCGTCAGCGCCCGGATGCGGTCGCGGTAGAGGGCGGCGCTCTCGAAATCCAGGGCATCGCTCGCGGCCTGCATGCGCTCGACCAGGGCCCCCTGGACGGCGCGGCTGCGGCCCGACAGGAAGGCTTCCGCGTCGGCCACCTGCAGGCCGTAATCCTCGGCCGAGACCCGGCCGACGCAGGGCGCGGTGCAGCGCTTGATCTGGTGCTGCAGGCAGGGCCGGGTGCGCTGCGAGAACACCGTGTCGGCGCAGTTGCGGATCAGGAAGGCGCGTTGCAGCGCGATGATGGTGCGGTTGACCGAGCCCGCCGACGCGAACGGCCCGAAATACTTGCCGGGCCGGCTGCGGCTGCCGCGGTGCTTGGCGATCTGCGGGAACGGGTGGTCGCCGGTCAGGAGGATGTCCGGGAAGGACTTGTCGTCGCGCAGCAGCACATTGTAGCGCGGCCGCAGCTTCTTGATGAGGTTGCTCTCGAGCAGCAGCGCCTCGACCTCGGTGTGGGTCGTGACGACCTCGACCCGGATGGTCTCGGCCACCATGCGGCGGAGGCGGGTGGAGAGCTGCTCGACATGGGCATAGGACACGACGCGGCGCTTCAGGCTGCGCGCCTTGCCGACATAGAGCACGTCACCCTTGGCATCGAGCATGCGATAGACGCCGGGCGCCAGCGGCATCGTGCGCAGCGCCGCGCGGATCGCCTCCGCGCCGGCGGCGATCCGCCCGCCCGGGGTTTCCAGCGCCGTCTCGGCGCCGTCCAGCATGTCGTCCAAGTCGGCGTTCATGACAGCTCGTACAGCAGGTCGCATGACAGGTTGTGGGGCCAACCCGGCCCTTCTGCGCGCTTATCTCCCTTTTCCACCGAACCTGTGGATAAGCTTGTGCGAAATCCCGGGGCGAAGTGTGCCGACCGCTGATTCTCCGATGGCTCCCGCCACTCTGCACATTTTTTGTGCGATAACGTTAAGTGGTTGTTTTTCTTGTGCGAACGAATCGGTGGGTACGACGGAATTGTAAGAGGTCTGTCATTTATTGCTGCCAGCCACTTGACTCGCCCGCACCACCGCGGAAATCGGCGGGCTGTGCACAAAACGCCAGCCGTTCCGCCGTTCAATGCGGCAAAATGGCCGTTTCGCTGGAAACCGCTGGTAGCGGCGGCGGTCATTCCTCGATCTCCTGGCGGCCGCCCGGCGACCATTGCAGGTGCTGGCCCCCGTCCAGCGCGATCATCTGCCCGGTCATCGACCGCGCCGACAGGATGAAGCGGGCGGCAGCGCAGATCTCCTCCGGCGTGGTGCCGTGGCCGAGCGGGACGCTGGCGCACTGGCGGGCGAACTGCTCGGGCGTCTGGCGGGGGCTGGGCAGGGTCGGCCCGGGGCCGATACCGTTCACCCGGATGCGCGGCGCCAGGGCCAGTGCCAGGGTGCGTGTCAGGGTCCACAGCGCGCTCTTGCTGACGGTGTAGGACATGAAGTGCGGGGTCAGGCTCCACACCCGTTCGTCGAGCAGGTTGATCACCACCCCCTCGGTGTCCGGCGGCAGGATGGCGGCCAGGTGCTGGGTCAGCACGAAGGGCGCCCGCAGGTTGATGTCGAGATGGGCATCCCAGGACTTGCGCGTCACCGACAGCACCTCGTCGCGTTCGAACAGCGAGGCGTTGTTGACGAGGCAGCCGACCGCTCCCAGGGCCTCGGCCGCCCGCGGAATCAACGCCTCCACCTGGGCCTCGTCGGCCAGGTCGGCGGCCAGGGCCTCGGCCCGCCCGCCCTCGGCGCGGATCGCCAGCACCAGCGCCTCGGCCTCGTCGGCCGATGCGTTGTGGTGGATCGCCACCGCCCAGCCCGCGCGGGCGAGGTCGAGCGAGATGGCGCGGCCGATCCGCCGCGCCCCGCCGGTCACCAGGGCGACGCGGGGAATGGTATCCGGTGCCGCGGACATCTACCTGCCCCGCCCGGATTTTCCCCGCCCACGCGGGCGTCCCTGCGGCTTGGGCGCGGCCGACCTCGCGACCGGACGGGCGCTCCCGTCGCCATAGGGGGCGGGCGCCACGCCGAGGTCGATCGCCTCCAGGCGGCGGATCTCGTCGCGCAGCCGCGCCGCCTCCTCGAAGTCGAGATCGGCGGCCGCCTCGCGCATGCGCTTCTCCAGGTCGCCCACGACCATCTGCAGATTGTGCCCGACCAGCGGCTTGTCCTCGGCCAGGCCGGTCGACACGGTGACGTGGTCGCGCTCGTAGACGCTCTGCATGATGTCGGAGATGCCGCGGCGGATGCTCTCCGGCGTGATGCCGTGGGCCAGGTTGTAGGCGCGTTGCTTCTCGCGCCGGCGCTCGGTCTCGCCGATGGCATATTCCAGCGACGCCGTCATGCGGTCGGCATAGAGGATCGCGCGGCCCTCGACATGGCGGGCGGCGCGGCCGATCGTCTGCACCAGCGAGGTGCGCGAGCGCAGGTAGCCTTCCTTGTCGGCGTCCAGGATGGCGACCAGCGCGCATTCCGGGATGTCCAGCCCCTCGCGCAGCAGGTTGATGCCGATCAGCACGTCGAAGGCGCCGAGGCGGAGATCGCGGATGATCTCGATGCGCTCCAGCGTCTCGACGTCGGAATGGACGTAGCGGCAGCGGATGCCGGCCTCGTGCATGTATTCGGTCAGCGCCTCGGCCATCTTCTTGGTCAGCGTGGTCACCAGCACGCGCTGGCCCTTGGCGGCACAGGTCCGGCACTCGGCCAGCAGGTCGTCGACCTGGTGCTCGATCGGGCGGACGATGCATTCCGGGTCGATCAGGCCGGTCGGCCGTACCAGCTGCTCGATGAAGACGCCGTCGGTGCGTTCCAGCTCCCACGCCCCGGGGGTGGCGGAGACGAACACCGACTGCGGCCGCATCGTCTCCCACTCCTCGAACTTGAGGGGCCGGTTGTCGATGCAGGACGGCAGGCGGAAGCCATAGTCGGAGAGGACCGACTTCCGCGCGAAGTCGCCGCGGAACATGCCGCCGATCTGCGGCACGGTGACGTGGCTCTCGTCGAGGATCAGCAGCGCATCCTCGGGCAGGTATTCGAACAAGGTCGGCGGCGGCTCGCCCGGCAGGCGCCCGGTGAGGTAGCGGGAGTAGTTCTCGATCCCGGCGCAGCTGCCGGTCGCCTGGATCATCTCCATGTCGAAGGTGGTGCGCTGCTCCAGCCGCTGCGCCTCCAGCAGCTTGCCCGCGGCATAAAGCTCGTCGAGGCGGATCTTCAGGTCGCGCTTGATCTGCTCGACCGCCTGGATGAGGGTCGGCTTCGGCGTCACATAGTGGCTGTTGGCGTAGATCTTGATCTGCTGCAGGGCGGCCGCCTTCTCGCCGGTCAGCGGGTCGATCTCATGGATCGATTCGATCTCGTCGCCGAACATGGTCACCCGCCAGGCGCGGTCCTCGTAGTGGGCGGGGAACAGCTCGACCGTGTCGCCGCGCACCCGGAAGGCCCCGCGCACGAAGCCCAGGTCGTTGCGCCGGTATTGCAGCTCCACCAGGCGCGCCAGGAGCTGGGTGCGGTTGATGACCTGGCCCGGCTTCAGGGTCATCGTCATGGTCTGGTAGGTCTCCGGCGAGCCGATGCCGTAGATGCAGGAGACCGAGGCGACGATGATGACGTCGCGCCGCTCGAACAGCGCGCGGGTGGCGGAATGGCGCATCCGGTCGATCTGCTCGTTGATCGACGATTCCTTCTCGACATAGGTGTCGGTGCGGGGGACGTAGGCCTCCGGCTGGTAATAGTCGTAGTAGGAGACGAAATACTCGACCGCGTTGTCGGGGAAGAAGG
>CAZQOA010000023.1:0-54752 GCA_964594715.1 uncultured Rhizobiaceae bacterium
GGGCTCCCGCGTTTCATCCAGGGCAGGGCGCCACCCCGCCCGCCGTCAGTGGATGAACTGGCTCAGCGGCCGGACGGTGACCCCGGCCGCTTCCAGGCGCTGGCGCAGCGAGCGGGCCATCTCGACCGCGCCCGGCGTGTCGCCATGGACGCAGACGGTGTCGATGGCGACCGGGATGCGCAGGCCGTTGATGCTGCGGATGGCGCCGTCGTCGAGGAATTCCAGGACGCGCCGCGCGCACGCCTCGGCATCGTGCAGGACGGCGCCGGGCAGGCTGCGGGACACCAGGTTGCCGGCATCGTCATAGGCGCGGTCGGCGAAGATCTCGCGCGCGACCGGCAGTTGCAGCCGCTCGCCCGCACGCTCCAGCTCGCTCATCGGCATGGCGACCAGGATCAGGCTGCGGTCCACGGCCTGGATGGCGCGGGCGATGGCGCCGGCCAGGTCGGCGTCGGTTGCGGCCATGTTGGACATGGCGCCGTGCGGCTTCACATGGGTGACGCGGTGGCCGACCACGCGCGCCATCGCCTCGATGGCGCCCAGTTGGTAGACGATCATCTTCTCGATGTCGGCCGGCCGCTCGCCGACGATGGTGCGGCGCCCGAAGCCCCAGAGATCGAAGAAGCCGGGATGGGCGCCGACATCGACGCCGTTCGCGTGGGCCGTCTGCACCGTCTCGTGCATGACCAAGGGATCGCCCGCGTGAAAGCCGCAGGCGACGTTGGCCGAGGTGACGATGGACAGCATCGCCGCGTCATTGCCCAGGCGATAGACGCCGAAGCTCTCGCCCATGTCGGAATTGATGTCGATCGTCTTGGTCATGACGGCTTCGGGGCAGGTTGCGACAGGCCCCGCCACTATCCGCCAATATGGCCGATGGTCAAGGCGGACCCTTGACCATGTGGCGAGGGCACGCGAACAATGTAACTCAGGGGTGGCGGCAGGTTGCCCATAAAGAGGCTGGCCAGTCCGCGTGCTGAACGTCTTGGCGAGGGGAGGGGTTCCTATGAGAGCGATTTTGACGGTTGCCGCCATTGCGGTGGCAGCGTCGGCCACGGGTGCGGTCGCGCAGACCAAGTGGAATATGCCGACGGCCTATCCCGACAGCAATTTCCAGACCCAGAACGTGCGCTGGTTCGCCGACGAGGTGAAGAAGGAGACCGGCGGCAAGCTGGAGATCGTCGTCCATTCCGGCGCGTCGCTCTTCAAGATGCCCGAGATCAAGCGTGCCGTGCAGACCGGCCAGGTGCCGATCGGCGAGATCCTGCTGTCGGCCTACGGCAACGAGGACCCGATCCTGGAGGCCGACGGGCTGCCCTTCCTCGCCGCCGGCTACAACAATGCCTGGAAGCTCTACGAGGCCCAGCGTCCGGTGTTGCAGGAGCATTTCAAGAAGCAGGGCATGACGATGCTGATGTCGGTCGCGTGGCCGGGGCAGGGCGTCTATTCGAAGACGCCGATCAACACGCTCTCCGACTTCAAGGGCATGAAGTTCCGCGCCTACAACGCGGTGACGGCCCGCCTGGCGGAGCTGATCGGCGCGCAGCCGGCGACCGTGCAGCAGGCCGAGGTGCCGCAGGCATTCTCCGCCGGCGTCATCTCCGCGATGATCACGTCGGGCGCCACCGGCGTCGACACCAAGGCGTGGGAGTTCTCGAACTACTTCTACACGACGGAAGCGATGCACCCGCGCAACGGCGTCCTGGTCAACGACCGGGCCTTCAAGCGCCTGCCGGCGGAGCAGCAGCGCGTGCTGCTCAACGTCGCGCAACTGGCCGAGAAGCGTGGCTGGGAGCTGATGCAGAAGGTCTCGGACGACACCAAGCTGACGCTGGCGAAGAACGGGATGACCGTCGCCCCGCCCCCGGCCGCCCTGGTCGCCGAGTATGAGAAGGTCGGTGCCTCCCTGGTCGCCGAATGGCAGAAGAAGACCGGCGCCGAGGGCGAGGCCATCATCAAGAAGTATCGCCAGTAGGCACGTCATCGGCCGATCGGGCCGGTCCCCAGGGACCGGCCCGATCGCATTCAGGGGGACCCCGATGCGGCGAATCCTCGACGGCCTCTATTGGGGCAGCGGCGCCATCGCGTGCGTGTTCATGGTCGGCATCGCCGTCATGATCCTGGCGCAGATCTTCGGTCGGATGAGCGGCGTGATGGTGCCGTCGGCGGACGACATATCCGGCTACTTCATGGGGGCGTCGACCTTCTTCGCGCTCGCCTATTCGCTGCGTCGCGGCGGCCATATCCGGGTCGAGCTGATGCTCCAGCGCCTGGGGTCGGGCGCCCGGCGGTTCTTCGAGATCTGGGCCCTCGGGGCGGCCGGTGCGATGACCGCCTATGCAAGCTGGTGGTGCATCTTCCTGACCTGGGAATCCTACATGCTGGGCGACGTGTCACCGGGGGTGATCGCCATTCCCCTTTGGATCCCGCAGCTCTCCATGTGTGCCGGGATCACGCTCCTCTGCATCGCCTTCTTCGACGACCTCGTCGCCGTATTGCTGCGTCGGCGCCCTTCCTACGACACTGCCAACTCGACCCTCCTCGAATCCGATCGGCTCGGGGACGTGTCGGTCGGCTCGGCGGCGCGCTGACCGGGAGCATTGCCGTGGATCTGATCGGCGTCGCCGTCTTCCTCGTCCTGCTGCTCTTCATCCTGCTCGGCAGCGGGATCTGGGTTGCCCTGTCCCTGCTTGGTACCGCATTGGTCGCGATGGAGTTCTTCGCCGGGACCGAAACCGGCACCGTGATGGCGACCAAGTTCTGGGATTCATCCACCGGCTGGACGCTGACCGCGCTGCCGCTCTTCATCTGGATGGGCGAGATCCTGTTCCGCACCAAGCTCTCGGAGGACATGTTCGAAGGGCTGGCGCCGTGGATGACCCGGCTACCCGGGCGCCTGCTGCATGTGAACATCATCGGCTGCGGCATCTTCGCGGCGGTATCCGGCTCCTCGGCCGCGACCGCCGCCACCATCGGCAAGATGGCGCTGCCGGAACTGAAGCGGCGCGGCTATGACGAGGGCATGTCCATCGGCACGCTCGCCGGCTCGGGCACGCTCGGCCTGATGATCCCGCCATCGATCATCATGATCGTCTATGGCGTGGCCGCCGACGTGTCGATCGGCAAGCTGTTCATCGCCGGCGTGCTGCCGGGGGCGCTGCTGATCTGTCTCTTCATGGGCTATGTCATCGTCTGGGCGTTGCTGAACCCTAGCCGGGTGCCGCCGTCGGACTACAATCTGCCCTTCGGCCAGCGGCTGTGGGCGTCGCGCCGGCTGATCCCGGTGGTGACGCTGATCGCCTGCGTGATCGGCTCCATCTATGGCGGCGTCGCGACCCCGACCGAGGCGGCGGCCCTGGGCGTGGCCGGCGCGCTCATCCTGTCGGCGGTGACGGGCAGCCTGTCGCTGCAAACCTTCGGCCAGAGCCTGATGGGCGCCACCATCACGTCCTGCATGATCGCCTTCATCCTGGCGGGCGCGTCGGTCCTGACCATCGCGATGGGCTTCACCGGCATCCCCCGGGTGATGGCGGCGACCATCGGCGAAATGGGCCTCAGCCCCTGGATGCTGCTGTTCGCGCTCACCATCGTCTACATGATCCTCGGCTGCTTCCTCGACGGCATCTCGATGGTCGTGCTGACGACCTCGGTCGTGCTGCCGATGGTGCAGGCCGCCAACATCGACCTGCTGTGGTTCGGCATCTACATCGTGCTGGTGGTCGAGATGGCCCAGATCACCCCGCCGGTCGGCTTCAACCTCTTCGTCATCCAGGGGCTGACGGGGAAGAACATCTTCCGCATCGCCGCCGACACCCTGCCGTTCTTCTTCCTGATGGTGGCGGCCGTGGTCCTGCTGTGGTTCTTTCCGGCGATCGCCACCTGGTTGCCGGAACAGATGATCACTCGCTAGGGGACACATGACGAGCCGCGGCGCCTATTCCGAGCCGGAGTTCCTGGCGGCCGGCGACTGCGCGCTCTCGGTCGAGCTGGGCGACACCGTCGATGCCGCGGTCAACCGGCGGGTCCTGGAGCTGGATGCGCGGGTGCGGCGGGCGGCGCTGCCCGGCATCGTCGAGACCGTGCCGACCTACCGCTCGCTCTTCGTCCAGTATGATCCGTCCGCGGTGGATTTCGTCGCGCTGACGGCACTGTTGCGGCCACTGGTGCCGGACGGCGATGTCGAGGTCGAGGGACGGCGCTGGATCTTCCCCGTCTGCTATGGCGGCGAATTCGGCATCGACCTGGAGTTGGTGGCCGACGCCCGTGGCCTGGCACCCGAGCAGGTCGTCGAACTGCACCTGGCCGGCGAGTACCGCGTCTACATGATCGGCTTCGCCCCCGGCTTCGCCTATCTGGGCGGCCTCGATCCGCGCCTGCACACGCCGCGGCGACAGACGCCGCGCCTGCGCATCCCCGAGAACTCGGTCGCCATCGGCGGGGTGCAGGCGGGCATCACCTCGATCCCGGTGCCGAGCGGCTGGCACCTGCTCGGGCGGACGCCGGCCCGCATGTTCGACCTGGCGCGCGGCGACGACGCCTTCCTGCTCGGCCCCGGCGACATGGTGCGCTTCGAGCGCATCGATGCCGCGACCTTCGCCCGGCTCGAAGGCGAGGGCGGCATCATCGCCCGGCGGGTGGCGTGAGCGGCCGGATGGCCAGCCTCGTCGTCCATGACCCCGGCCCGCTGGCCACCATCCAGGATCTGGGCCGGGTCGGCTGGCAGCGCTTCGGGGTCGTGGTGGCGGGCGCGCTGGACATGTTCTCGATGCGCGCCGCCAACGCGCTGGTGGGCAATCCGCCCGGCGCCGCCGCGATCGAGTTCACCATCTTGGGCGGGCGGTACGAGGTGGATGCACCGGCGGCGCGGCTGGCGGTGACCGGCGGCGACTTCGCGCTCGCGATCGACGGCCGTCCGATCCCGGCCTGGCGCTCCTTCATCCTGCGCGCGGGCGAGGTGCTGACCATCGGCAAGGCGACCGATGCGTTGCGCGGCTATCTCGCGGTCGCCGGCGGCATCGACGTGCCGCCGGTGCTGGGCAGCCGCTCGACCCATGTCCGCTCCGGCATCGGCGGCTGGCAGGGCAGGGCCTTGCAGGCGGCCGACCGGCTGCCGCTGGTCGAGCAGGGGCTGGCGGGCGGGGCCGACCTGGAGCTGCCGCCCGTGGCGCGGCCCGCCAGGGCGGGGCCGGTGCGGATCGTGCCCGGTCCCCAGGATCGCTATTTCGGGCCGGACGCGATCGAATGCCTGACCGGCAGCGCATACCTCGTCACCACGGATGCCGACCGCATGGGTTATCGGCTGTCGGGCCCCGGGATCGCGCATCTGGGCGATGACAATATCGTCTCCGACGGCATCGCGCTCGGCAGCGTCCAGGTGCCGGGCAGCGGCCAGCCCATCGTCATGCTGGCCGACCGGCAGCCGACCGGCGGCTATCCCAAGATCGCCACCGTCATCACCCCGGACATCGGCACCATCGCCCAGGCCGGTCCCGGCGACAGCATCCGCTTTGCCGTGGTCGACCTCGCGCGGGCTCACGCGGTCCGGCGCGAATGGGACCGGACCCTCGCGGCCCTTCCGGCGGCCCTTCGCCCCGCCGGCGCCAGCAACCCCTACGACAGCGGGCGGCTACTGGCGCTGAACCTCGTCGGCGGGGTCGTCTCCGTCGATGAAGACTGACGCCGAAACCTAGCGGCGGCGCGACATCCGGCGTTCACCGGCGCGGCGCATGCCTTCTTCCACCTGGTCGCGGGTCATGGTCGGGGTGATCGAGTTCAGGGCCTCGACCGAGGTGCGGTCGCCCTTCGCGGCGGCCAGCGAGAACCACTTGTAGGCCTCCGCCATGTCGATCGGAACGCCGGTGCCCTCGGCATAGGCGGAGCCGACGCGGTATTGCGCGCGGGTGACGCCGTTCTGCGCCAGCGGCATCCAGTTGCGGAGCGCACAGTTGAAGTCGTTGATCTCGTAGCAGCGGAGGCCAGAGGCGTAGTCGGCTGCGTTGGCGGCCGGGGCGGCTGCGGCCAGGGCTGTAACGAAATAGGCGAGGGTGCGCATCCGCATGACGGACTCCTGTCGTTATTGAGCGGCCATCGGCATCGGGCGCCCCATCCGCGCCAAACGCCGTTCAAGCCGCGCCAGGAGGATTTCCAGCTCCTCCAGGTCCGTCGCATCGAGCGATGGACCCGGGGCGCGTGTCCTGGCGGTCGCTATAACGCCATTCCGGCGAAGCAGTTCCTTGCGCACGGCCAGGCCGAAGCCCGGCTGCTGCTCGTGGCGCACCAGCGGCAGGTAGGCGTCGAACAGGTCCTCCGCCGCCTCGACGTCGCCCGCGAAGAACATGCGGCAGACCTCGACCAGCATCTCCGGCACCCCGAAGCCGGTCATGCAGCCGTCGGCGCCGCGCCGCATCTCCTGCATCAGGTAGAGCCCGCCATTGGCGGTCAGCGTGCTGACCCGCCGCCGCACGCCGGCCGCCTCGTCGGCGCGCAGGCGCGTCAGCTTGCGCAAGCCCGGGCAATCCTCGTGCTTGAAGACGACGATGCTGGGGAAGTCCGCGATCAGCCGGTTGATCGTGGCAACCGACATATAGACCTGGGAACTGGGCGGATAGTCCTGCAGCACGATCGGAACATCGGCCCCGATCTCTTTGATAAAGCTCTCGTAATAGCCATGGACCTGATCCTCGGTCCGCAGGCCCAGCGGCGGCGACAGCATGATGCCGCCGGCCCCCCGGTCCATGGCCGCCCGGGTCAGCATGCCGGCGATGCGATGGCCGGGGGCGCTGGTGCCCACCACCACCGGCACCCGGCCGCCCACGCGCTGCACCACCCGGTCGGTGAACTGGATGCTCTCTTCCAGGGATAGCTTGTTGGCCTCGCCCATGATGCCGAGGATGGTGAGCCCGTCGACGCCGCAACCGAGGTAATAGTCGACCATGCGGTCGGTCGATTGCAGGTCGAGGTCGCCATTGTCGGCGAATGGCGTGGCGGAGATGATCCACACGCCCTTCGCGTCAGCATCGATGCGCGAGGCCACGTCGGTCTCCGCCGCTCAGGCCGCGATCGGGCGTTTGGCCAGGACCGGCGCGAACTGCGGCTGCGCCTCCAGCTTGCCCAGCAGCTCCGCTTGGCCGGCGGCGGACAGCGGCGTGTTGGGCGGCAGGATGTTGGCCCAGCCCTTGGCACCGGTGATGCGCTGCATGACCATCTTCAGGCCGGCGATCGGTGGATAGGCCTGCAAGGTCAGTCGGGTCTCGGTCAGCTCCGCCTGCAGCCGGTCGGCATCGGGCCCGTTCCAGGCCTGGTAGACCTTGTGGGCGAGCGGCCCGGTGACGTTGGTGGTGGCCGAGATGCAGCCGACGCTGCCGGCACGCAGATTCGCCAGCAGGAACTGCTCGGAACCGGAGAAGACGCCGAAGTCCGGGAAGGCCTTGATGAAGGATTCGGTGTGGTCCCACTTCCCGCCGCTGTCCTTGAGGCCGGCGATGGTCTCGCCCGGATAGGCCTTCTTCAGGCGCTCGACCAGCGAGATGGTGATCGGGATCACCGCCTGTTGGGGGAAGTGATAGAGATAGATGCGCAGGCGCGGGTCGGCCACCCGCTGCACGACCTCCGAGAAGAAGGCGAACAGGCCGTCCTCGTCGACGTTCTTGTAATAGAAGGGCGGCAGCAGCAGCACGCCGGCGGCGCCCGAGGTGACGGCGGCGCGCGATACGCGCACCGCGTCGGCAAGCGAGCACGAGCCGCTGCCGAAGATGGTGCGGTCGCCCGGCAGCCCGGCTTCGGCCGACGCCTCGATCAGCTTCAGGCGCTGGTCGACCGACAGCGAATTGGCCTCGCCGGTGGTGCCGAGCGGCGCCAGCCCGTCGCAACCATTCTCCAGCAGCCAGCGGCTATGGGCGACGAACGCCTTCACGTCCGGCTCCAGGTTGGCATCGAACGGGGTGAGCACGGCAGCGTAGACGCCCTGCGGACGCGGGGTCGCGGATGTGGCCATGGGGGTGTCCTCTCCGGAGATGGTGGGATTGCCCCTTGAGGTAGCAGAATTCGCCGTGGCCGGCAAAAGCCCGTGCGGTCCAAAGCGCGACCGGTAATAATCCGGGCCCGATCTCGAGGACGCCCCCATGCCCGACTATGATCTGGTCATCCGCAACGGCAGCATCGCGACCGCCGCCGACCTGTTCGAGGCCGATGTCGGCGTGAAGGACGGGGTGATCGTGGCGCTGGGCCGCGACCTGCCGAAGGGCCGCCGGGACATCGACGCGGCCGGGCGGCTGGTGCTGCCGGGCGGCATCGACAGCCATTGCCATGTCGAGCAGACTTCCTCGAACGGCATCATGACGGCGGACGATTTCTATTCCGCCACCCGCTCGGCGGCCGGCGGCGGCACCACCACGATCATCCCGTTCGCGGCCCAGCATCGCGGCATGTCGCTGCGCACCGTGGTCCGCGACTATCACGGCTGCGCCGGGCCGAAGGCGGTCATCGACTATGCCTTCCACCTGATCGTGTCGGACCCGACCGAGACGGTGCTGGGCCAGGAGCTGCCGGCGCTGATCGCCGACGGCTACACCTCGTTCAAGATCTATACGACCTACGACATGCTGAAGCTGAACGACCGGCAGGTGCTGGACGTGCTGGCGATCGCCCGCACCGAGGGCGCGCTGACCATGGTCCATGCCGAGAACCACGACATCATCGCGTGGCTGTCGGACAAGCTGGCCGATGCCGGCCTGACCGCGCCCAAGTTCCACGCCGTGGCCCATGCCCGCACCGCCGAGCGCGAGGCGACGCACCGGGTGATCGCGCTGGCCGAACTGGTGGACGTGCCGGTGCTGATCGTCCATGTCTCGTCGGCCGAGGCGATCGAGCAGATCCGCATCGCCCAGAACCGCGGCCTCAGGGTGTTCGGCGAGACCTGCCCGCAATACCTCTACCTGACCGAGGACGACCTGGATAAGCCCGGCTTCGAGGGGGCCAAATGCATGTGCAGCCCGCCGCCGCGCGACAAGGCCAACCAGCAGAAGGTGTGGGACGCGCTGGCCCAGGGGGTGTTCCAGGTCTTCTCGTCGGACCATGCGCCCTATCGCTACGACGACCCCGAGGGGAAGATGAAGCACGGGCGCAACCCGCCCTTCAAGAAGGTGGCGAACGGCGTGCCCGGCCTGGAGGCGCGGCTGCCGCTCTTGTTCCACGGCATCTCGGAGGGCCGCATCGACCTGCAGCAGTTCGTCGGCCTGGCGGCCACCAACGCCGCCAAGCTCTACGGCATCTATCCGCGCAAGGGCACCATCGCCATCGGCTCGGACGCCGACATCGCCATCTGGGACCCCGACCTGGAGGTGACGATCCGTCAGGCGGACCTGCACGACGCCATGGACTACACTCCCTATGAGGGCGTCACGGTGAAGGGCTGGCCGGTCATCACGATCTCCCGCGGCGAAGTGGTGGCCGAGGATGGCCGGGTGACCGAGGCGCGCGGCCGCGGCCGGTTCCTGCGCTGCGATCGCTCGCCGCTGGCGCGCTCCACCGGCCGCCGCGTCACCGGCTTCGACCCGGTCTCCGGCCGGCTGCCCGGCCTCTGATCCAGTATCCCCACACTCCCAGAATCGCGAAACGAGGTCGTCGATGGCACGTCCGCTTACCGTAGGTGCAGCCCAGCTCGGGCCGATCCAACGCGCCGATACCCGCCCGCAGGTGGTGAAGCGCCTGCTGGAACTGTTGCGGGAGGCCCATTCCCGCGGCTGCCAGCTGGTCGTCTTCCCCGAGCTGGCGCTGACCACCTTCTTCCCGCGCTGGCTGCTGACCGACCCGCAGGAGATCGATGCCTTCTTCGAGCGCTCGATGCCCAACGGCGACGTGCAGCCGCTGTTCGACGAGGCCAGGCGCCTCGGCATCGGCTTCTATCTCGGCTATGCCGAGCTGGCGGAGGAGGAGGGGCGGACCTGCCGCTTCAACACCTCGATCCTGGTGGCGCCGAACGGCGAGCTGATCGGGAAGTACCGCAAGATCCATTTGCCGGGGCATGGCGAATATGAGCCGCAGCGCCCGTTCCAGCACCTGGAGAAGCTCTATTTCGAGGTCGGCAACCTCGGTTGGCCGGTGTGGCGCGCCTTCGGCGGCATCATGGGCATGTGCATCTGCAACGACCGCCGCTGGCCCGAGACGTTCCGCGTCATGGGCCTCCAGGGCGTCGAGCTGGTCATGCTCGGCTACAACACGCCGGAGTTCAACGCGGCCATCGTCGAGCCCGGCTATCACCGCATGATGCACCATTACCTGACCTGCCAGGCCGGCGCCTATCAGAACGGCACCTGGGTGGTGGCGACCGCCAAGGCCGGGGTCGAGGAGGATTGCATGCTGATCGGAGGCACCTGCGTGGTGGCGCCGTCGGGCGAGCTGGTCGCGGTGGCGGCGACGCTGGGCGACGAGCTGCTGGTCTACACCATGGACCTTGACGCCACGGTGCCGATCAAGAACAGCGTCTTCAACTTCGCCAAGCACCGCCGGCCGGAGCATTACGGCATGATCGTCGAGCGGACGGGCGCGATCCTGCCGAAGTAGGGCAGTTCGGAGCCGGCAGGAAGCACGAGGATCGGGCATGGAATTCGACTTCGAGAAACGGCCGGCGGCCGGACGCTCCCAGCTGCTGATCCAGGTCGTGATCCCGCGCGCGATCGCATGAACGGCCGGTCGTCCCGGAATGGTCCGTCATGAAGCTGCCGCGGATCGACTGGAACCGCGCCCGGCTGCCGCAGTTCGCGACCGGCCTGCTGCATGACCGGACGATCCGCCTGGCGGTGACCGGCCTCAGCCGGGCCGGGAAGTCGGTCTTCATCACGGCCCTGGTCCACGACCTGCTGGCGTTTCCCCACACGCCCGCGCGCCTGCCGTTGTTCGGGCTGGATCAAGGTCTGGCCGGCCGTGTCCTTGGCGTGGAGATCGAGGCGGGCGGCAGCGGCGAGATCGCCCCCTTCCGCTATGCCGAGAACCTGCAGGCCATGGCCGCGGACCCGCCGGTGTGGCCGGAGGGCACCCGGGACGTGGCGCAGATCGTGCTCCGCATCCGCTTTCGCCCCGGCGGCTTCCTCCATCGCACGGACGCGACGGCGGTGCTGCGGCTGGTCATCGTCGACTATCCCGGCGAGTGGCGGCTCGACCTGCCGCTGCTGTCGCGAAGCTATGCCGCGTGGTCGGCCGAGATGATCGCCCTGGCACGCACCGGCGCACGCCAGGCGCTCGCGGCCGACTGGCTGGCGTTCCTCGATCGCCATCCGGCCGATGCCCGCCACGACGATGCGGCGGCCGATGCCGGGCACGTCCTCTATCGCGACTATCTGCGATCCTGCCGCGACCGGCTGGGCCTGGCCTATCTGCAACCCGGGCGGTTCCTGGAGCCGGGCGACTGGTCCGATCATTCCTGGCCGGCCTTCTGCCCCCTGCCGCCGGGCGGCACTGGCGGTTCGTCGGGCGGCGGTGCCGGCTCGCTGGGCGAGCGGATGGAGGCCCGCTTCGAAGCCTATAAGCGGGCCATCCGCACGCAGTTCTTCGATCGCCATTTCAGCGCCTTCGATCGGCAGATCATCCTGGTCGACCTGCTCCAGGCCCTCCATGCGGGGTTGGACGCGTTCGACGACACCGCCCGCACGCTGACCGGGATCTCGCGCGCGTTCCGCGTCGGTGGCGGGCTGTTAGCGCGCCTCTTCCGCGCCCGCATCGACCGGGTGCTGTACGCGGCGACCAAGGCGGACCATGTACCTGGGATGCAGCGCGACCATCTTCGCCAGTTGCTGGCCACCATGCTGAAGGCGCCGATCCTGGAGGCCGGCACGCGCGGCGCCGCCACGGCGGTGCTGGCCCTGGCTTCGGTGCGCTGCACCGTCGACGACGAGACGGTGATCGATGGGCGGCCGGTGCCGGTGGTGCGCGGGGTGCCGCTCACCGGCTGGCGGCAGGTGAAATTCTTCCCCGGCACCATCCCGATCCGCCCGCCGGCGCCGGACGACGCCTTCTGGCGGCGGCCGTTCTTCGCCATGCCGCGCTTCCAGCCGCCGCGCCTGGATGTGGCGGCGGCCACGGGGATCGGCCATATCGGCCTCGACGAGGCGCTCGATTTCCTGATCGCGGACCGGCTGTCGTGACCGACCGGCACCCCGTCCAGCGTTCGTTGCGCGAGGCGGCGCCACCGCTCGGCCCGATGTTGATCGAGACCGAGGAGGAGGGGCGCATCGCCGACCAGCTTCCCGAACCGGCAGCCGCGATGCCGGCAGCGACGCGTCGGGCGATGTCGCCGACGCGCTTCGGGTTCTATGGCATCGGGGTGCTGGTGCTGGGGCTGCTCGGCCTCGACGTCGCCGGCTTCATGTTCGACCAGTTCGCCCGCGACCCGCTGCTCGGCTGGGCGACCGCCGGGGTGACAGCGGTCGGCCTCGGTGCCATCGCCATCTGGATCGCGGCGGAGTTGCGGGCGCTGGCCCGCCTGCGCCATCTGCCGGAAGTGCAGGCGCACTTCACCGCGGCGGCGATCGAGGGGCAGCCCGTCGAACCGGTGGTGGCGGCGCTGGAGGCGGCGGGGGCGGCCCTGGGTGGGCGTGGGGCGGTGCGCGGAACGCTCGCCGCCTG
Organism: uncultured Rhizobiaceae bacterium; assembly: GCA_964594715.1. Classification (GTDB taxonomy): domain Bacteria; phylum Pseudomonadota; class Alphaproteobacteria; order ATCC43930; family Allostellaceae; genus Allostella. Next base: position 12,619 of record CAZQOA010000023.1, read on the forward strand.
GCGGCGCCAGGTCCAGCCCCATCACAGCGGCGCGCAGGCGATCGATCTCTTCGAGCGCACCGTGCTCCGCCCGCTCGACCTGGAGGCGGAGCGGGCGACCTGGCGCGCGGTCGGGCAGGTGTTCGCGATCAACGTGGTCAGCCCGTCATCGGCGCTCGACACCCTGGCCTTCATCTGGCGCAGCCTGCGGCTGGTGCGCGAGGTCGCGACCATCTATGGCCACCGCCCGGGCCTGGCGGCCACCCGCCACCTGGTCGGCCGCATCCTGGTCAATGCGAGCTTTGCCGGCACGGCCAATGCGGTCGCCCATTTCGGCACCCGCATGGTCGGCCACTGGATGGCGAAGTTCGCCGGCGATGCGGTGGCGAGCGGGCTCGCCGCCCAGCGCATGCAGCGGATCGGGCGGCTGGCCATGCTGGTGTGCCGGCCGGTGCCGCTGAAGGCAGCGGACGAGCCGGTCACTTCGCCGTTGCCGGCCAGCGTTCCCTAGGGTTGGAACTGCTCTTTCAGGATGCGCTCGGCCAGGTTCATCTCGCGGTCGAACAGCAGCGTCATGGCCGTGGTGCGGTCCTCGTGGACCTCGACCGCCTGCACGTCGCGCACCTCGGTGAAGTCGGCGACGGCGCTGACCGGGCGCTTGTCGGCCTCCAGTATGTCGAAGCGCACCATGGCACCATGCGGCAGCAGGGCGCCGCGCCAGCGCCGGGGGCGGAAGGCGCTGATCGGGGTCAGGGCCAGCACCTGGGAGCCGAGCGGGATGATCGGGCCGTGGGCGGAGAGGTTGTAGGCGGTGCTGCCGGCCGGGGTGGAGACGAGGACGCCGTCGCAGACCAGCTCCTCCAGCCGGACGATGCCGTCAATGCTGATCCGGATCTTGGCCGACTGGCGGGTCTCGCGCAGCAGCGACACCTCGTTGATCGCCTGCGCCTCGTGCCGTTCGCCGCGGATCGTCTCGGCGGTCATGCGCAGCGGATGCAGCGTGACGGTGTCGGCCGCGGTGATCCGCTCGACCAGGTCGTCGGCGGCGAACGGGTTGAGGAGGAAGCCCACGGTGCCGCGGTTCATGCCGAAGATCGGCACGCGGCGGCATATCTGCCGGTGCAGGGTCTCCAGCAGCAGCCCGTCGCCGCCGAGCGCGACGATGACGTCGGCCTCCTCGATCGGGACATGGGGATAGAGGGCTTCGAGTTCGACCAGCGCCTCGCGGGCGGCGGCGGTATCGGAGGCGACGAAGGCGAGACGGGGAATGACCATCGCCTGCGGTTATCCGGCCTGCGGGCGGTGGCGTCCAGCGCTTTGCGCCTCCCGAATGCCGGCATCCTCGATGTCCGAGACGTCCAGGCCGACAGTCGGACCGGCGACGGGGCTCGCCGCCGGTGAATCGAAGCTATGAAGGGAAGTCTTCCTCATAGCGCCAGCGCTCGCTTGAGGTCGTCGTGCTCGAAAGCGCTGGCCATGCGGTTGATCCCACCGGGGCGTGCGCCGACCGCCTTGGCGGTGTCACGCCATGTCGCGGTCACGGTCGCGACCTCTTTGATCATCGCGCGGGCCTGCGCCAATGTGAGGGCGAAAAACGCTGACGCAGCCTCCAGCAGGTCGAGCGAGCAAGTTCCTTCGTCGAGGTCGATGTTTGTCGTCAGCACCCGCGCCTTGAGATCGGTCGGGACGGGATTGAGGTCGTAGACCGGAGAGAGCGACCATCCCGCCCTTCCCAGCCACAGGAAGCCGTGATTGCGCAGGTGATCGTCGACATTGGAGATCAGCACATTGAAGACGACACGCCGATAAAGGGCATGGGCGTCGGTCTTGGCCTGCGCACCACGTTCGGCGAGAGCATCGACCATCTCCGGATAGCTGCCGCGCTCACCGTCCTTGGCGCCCATCATCGCCATCGCCGACAGGAACGGGATACGGATCGGCCCGTCACGATCGAAGCGTCGCGATAGCATGACCGGCTTGCCGGCCACTTCGATCAGCTCGTGTTGCGGAGTGGCGATACCGGCCTGACTGGCCAGACGCAACGCGACTTCCTCCCAGGTCTCCATGCTGTAGCCATCGGTTTCCTTCGGAAACTTGGCGATGGAGAGGTGGCCATGCTGGTCGATGACCGATGTCTTCGGTCGTGCACCACCGAGGGAAGAGCCGGGCGCAAAGATGAGTTGGAGGTCTTCGTCCGTTTCCTCGTCCCGGAGAATCCGCTCGGTGATCTGGAGGAGCCGTCCGAGTTCGATCAGAGCGGGAACGCCGGCGCGGATCGGTGCCTGGAAAGTGTCGTCGCCGACCCGGCGGAAGCGGAGTGCGCCAAGCCGGGTCTCATCGGCCACGCCGAGCAGGTAATCGCTTTCCGCGAGGGTGCGAATGGCGCGGCCTTCGCGTTGGGCGAGACGGCGTTCGGCACGCTGCATGAGGCGGCGGCCCCAGGTGTCGGGCGCGGAGTCGCCGATGGAGCCGAAAGACGCCATTCCGGCAGGAGGGGCGAAGGCGCCGCGGGTCAGGGTAAGCGCAGGCTCCAGCGAGAACCGGTCCGGATCGCCGAGCCATGCGCCGTCATACTCGAAGAGGATGGTTTCCGTGCCTCGAACGCGATTGCTCCTCGCCAGTCCGACCGGGCGGGTGCGGCCATCCAGGTCGAGATGCACCTCGAAGTCAGCCATCGTGGGACGTTCCGGCGGTCCGCCTGATGTGGACACGCTTGGGCAATGCGGCGCTGGCCAGCGCCTGCCCGACGCTGTCGTTGCGGATGTCGGCGACCTGGCTCAGGCCGTCGAGCAGGCCGAGCGCCTGGAGGACGCCGGCATAGATGCCGATGCCGACGTTGGTGTCCCCAGCTTCGATCCTTTGCAAGGTCGAGCGGGACGTGAAGGCGCGCTCGGCCACGACCGCCATCGGCAGCCGTCGGCGCCGACGGGCATCGCGGATGTCCGCCCCGAGCTTGCGCAGCGCGCGGCGAACGGCAGCGGGAGGATTATGTGGAGTAGGCATTTGACATCTTCGGACTACAGATTGGACGAATATGTAGCACGAAGTTTACATTTTTTCTAACTCCCAGCTCCGGGGTCGCGGTTCAGTAGGGCCGGTCGCAGCCGGACCACTCGGCCGCTTCATCCCCACGCAGGCGCGGCACGCTGGTTGAGGAAGTTCTTGTTGGCTATAGACCATCGCCATGGGCCCGATCGTCGGAATCATCCTGGCCGGTGGCCGCGCGCAGCGCATGGGCGGCGGCGACAAGTGCCTGCGGCCGCTGGGCGGTGGGACCATCCTGGACCGGGTCGTGGCCCGCGCCCGGCCGCAGGTGGCGGCGCTTGTGCTGAACGCCAACGGCGATCCGGCACGCTTCGCCGGCTTCGGCCTGCCGGTGGTGGCCGATGCGACCGATGGCTACCTCGGGCCGCTGGCGGGCCTCCTGGCGGGCCTGGAGTGGGCCGCCTCCACCATGCCCGCCGCGACCCACGTTGCCAGCTTCGCCGCCGACTCGCCTTTCGTCCCTCTCGACCTGGTGGAACGGCTGGCGCGGGCGATGAAGGGGGCGGCGGCGGTGGCCTGCGCGGCCTCCGGCGGCCGTCGCCATCCGGTCTTCGGCCTGTGGCCCGTATCCATCGCCGGGGCGCTGCGCCGCGCGGTCCATGTGGACGGCGCCCGCCGCGTGGAGGCGTGGGCGGACCGATGCGGCGCGGCCTATGTCGAGTTCGCCGCCGCCGACATCGATCCCTTCTTCAACGTCAACCGCCCGGAGGACCTGGCGGTCGCGGCGGCGGTGCTGGCCGGGCCAGCGTGAGGTTGCGGCCGAACGCGCGCAGGTTCCGCACCGCGCCGCCTTCCATCACCACGCGGGCGGCGGCGTCGGCGTCGTCGACGACCATGCCGCCCAGCCGCTCGATGCCGTGCGCGAACAGGGCCGGCGCCAGCGGCGTCCCCGGCCCGACCAGGAAGACGCGCCGTCCCTGGCACAAGGCGAGCAGGCCGGGCAGGGTGCCGTTGCCGAGCGTGGAGGCGGTGATCACCACCAGGTCGGCGTCGGCGATCAGTCCGGCCGCCGCCGCCTCGGGATAATCCCCGGGGCCCGGCCGGCGCTCCACGACCCGGGCGCCGGGCATGGTGCGGTCGAGGCCGGGGAAGCGCCCGATCACCACGGGCGACCTTGCCTCCCGCCCGGCGGCCTCCAGCGCATTGCCGGGATCGCCTGCGAGGTCGCGGCGGTTGTGGTGGGCATTGGCTGCTGCGATGGCGATCGCCACCTCGAATGGATTGTCGCTGGCGATGCCGGCCGCCAGGTCGCGGAGGCTCCGGCCGGCAAGCTGGCCGGCATTGGGGATCGGCCGGCATCCGGGCGCATCGCGCACGGGGGCATGGGAGAGGCCGGTGCCGGCAGGGCCTTCGACCAGCACCCAGTTCACGCCCACCACCACCCGGCGCGCCGGCGTGTCGGCGATGCCGGAAACCACCGCCGTCCGCGGGTCGGCGGCGGTCACGGCTTCGGCGTATCGGCAGAGGCGGCGACGAGGCGGATGACGGCCGTGTTGATCATCACCTTGCCGCGATGCTCGAAATTCACGGTCACGCGGTCGCCGATCGCCGACTGGACCTGTCCCAGGCCCCAGTCGGGCTCGTCCGGATGGCGCACCAGGGCGCCCGGCGTCCAGCTACCGGACATGTCAGGCTCTCCACATCAGTTGGCCGCGAGGGCGGCGCCGGCGCGGGCGCTGCCGATATGGGGGCGCACCTCGGTCATGAAGCGCGCCATCGAGCGCGCCACCCGGGCATGCTCCATGCCGCCGAAATTCATGAACAGGCTGAGGTGGCTGGGGCCGACCTCGGCCACGTCCCGGCGCAGCATCTCGATGATCCGATCCGGCGGGCCGATCATCGCCTTGGCCAGCACCTCCTCGGGCGTCGGGTCATGCTCACCCGCCTCCTCGACGACGTGGCCGCCCTCGAAGCGGCCGGTGCCGGCCTTGAGGGTGGCGACCAGGCGGTGGGTATAGATGGCGCGGCGGGCGGCATCCTCTGCATCGGCGCGGTCGTCGGTGACGTAGGCGAGGCGCTGGATCGCGAAGGGGGCCGCCGCCGCATCCTGGCCCGCGGCGCGGCGGGCTTGGTCGAAGGGTGCGCGCACGGCTGCCACCGCCGATGGCGGCATCCACATGGCCGAGACGAAGGGCGTGTAGTTGCGGCGCACCACGCGCTCCACCATGGCGGGGTCCCGGGCCAGGCCGGCCAGGTAGATCGGCACCGGGCGCTGCACCGGGCGCAGCGGGACATGCGCCCGCGGCACGTCGAAGAACTGCCCATGATACTCGACGACGTCGCCATCCATGGCGAGGTCGATGACGTCGAGCACCTCGCCGAAGCGTGCGCGCGCTTCCGCGATCGGGATGCCGAGGCCGGCGAACTCGTGGCGATGGCTGCCGCTGCCGATGCCGAGCGCCAGGCGCCCGCCCGACAGCACGTCGACATAGGCGATCTCGTCGACCAGCCGCATCGGGTTGTAGAAGGGCAGCACCACCACGCCGGTGCCAAGCCGGATGCGCGTGGTCCTGGCCGCCGCATGGGCGGCGACCAGCAGCGGCGACGGGCACATGCCGAGATTGGCGAAGTGATGCTCGGCAAACCACACCGTGTCGAAGCCCAGCTCCTCGGCCAGCACGGTCTGCCGAATGGCGTCGCCGACGACGCGGCTGGCCGGCACCGACGGGTCGCGCATCTGTTGGAGGAGGAAGAGGCCGATTTCCATGGCTTGCATCATCCCTTGTAGCGCGCGATCACCGCGGGGTCCGGGTCGCATCCGAGGCCGGGGCCGTCGGGGACCCGCATATTGCCGTCGACCGCATCCGTCCGGTCGCCGAAGAGGCCGGCTTCCAGGTCGACATGCAGTCGTTCGAACAGGGTCGGCACCGGCGTCGCGGCGATGACCTGCAAGGTCGCCAGCAGTCCCGGCCCGAAATAGGGCGCGTGCGGCGTCACCTGCACGTTGCGCGCCGCCGCCAGCGCCATCACCTCGCGCATGCCGGTGACGCCGCCGACCTTGGTCACGCTCGGCTGCGCCACGTCGACGGCCCCGGCGGCGAACATGGCTTCGAACTCCATCGGGCCGGACGCGTTCTCCCCGGCCGCGATCGGCGTGTCGACCCGCTCGCGCAGGGCCGCCAGGCCGGCATGGTTCTCGGGCGGCCACAGCGGTTCCTCGAGCCAGAAGAGGTCGTACCGCTCCAGCCGCCGGGCCATCGCCAGCGCCTCGTCGAAGGTCCAGGGGCAGTTGGTGTCGAGCATGATCGCCACGTCCGGGCCGGCCGCCGCGCGCGCCGCGGCGGTGGCCTCGACCGTGACCTCGTGCAGCTTGATGTGCCGGTGCCCGCGCTGGACGGCGGCGGCCGTGACCCGGGCCACGATGTCGGGTGCCGTGTAGCGCAAGAGGCTGGCATAGGTCGGGATCGACTGCCGCCCGCTGCCGCCGAGAAGCCGATGGAGGGGCAGGCCGGCCGCCTTGCCGGCGATGTCCCATAGCGCGATGTCGAGGCCGGACAGGCCGAACGTGACCGGGCCGTTGCGGCCGAAATTGTGCAGCTGCTGCTGGAGCGAGCGGGCGAGCCCGGCGATGTCGCCGGCATCGCGGCCGATCGCCAGGGGCGCGATCTGGCTGTCGATCGCGGCCCTGGTCGCCGGGATGCAGTTGTAGCCGAAGGCCTCGCCCCAGCCAGTGATACCGGCATCGGTCTCCACCTTCACCAGCAGCGTGTCGAGGGTCGTCCATACCTTGCCGCCGAACCCGGTCGGCGGCCCGTCATGGCGGAAGGGAAGGCGGACGATGATGGTCTCGATGGCGGCGATCTTCATCGGGCGGCACTGCCATAGAAGCCGGCCAGCGCCCGGTCGAAGGCGTCGGGCTGCTCGATGTTCGATAGATGCGACGCCTGGTCCAGGATCGCGAGCCGGCTGCCGGGAATGGCGCGGTGGATGACCTCAGCCGCCGCGACCGGGGTGGCCGGATCGTCCTTGCCGACGATGACCAGGGTCGGGATGCGGATGGCACCGATGCGATCGCGCAGCGCCAGGGTCTGGATGGCGCCGCAGCATCCGGCATAGCCCGCGACCGGGGTGGTCCGGATATCGTGCCGCACGGCCTCCAGGATGGATGGGTTGCGGGCGACGAAGGGCGGAGTGAACCAGCGGGCCACGGTCGGTTCCACCAGCGGCTCCATGCCCTTGGCACGCGCGATGCCGATGCGCTCGTCGAGCGCACTGCGGAAGGCGTCGGGGACCTCGCACATGGTGTCGCACAGCACGACGCTGCGCAGCAGGCCGGGATGGGAGACGGCCAGGGTCATGCCGATCATGCCGCCCATCGACAGGCCGATGAAGTCGACTGGCCCCAGGCCGAGGTGTCGCAGCAGCGATTCGAAGTCGCCCGCCAGCCCGTCCTGGTCGTAGGGCCCCTCGGGCGCATCGCTGCCGCCATGCCCGCGCATGTCGACCGACAGGACCCGGAAGCGCCGGGTGAGGAAGGGCATCTGCGGCGCCCACATGGCGATGGAGGCGGCCAGCGAATGGGCCAGCACCACCACGGGCCGGTCCTCGGGCCCGTCGAAGCGGTAATGGATGCGATGTCCGTCGACCTGATGGTGCGGCATGGCGGCCTCGTCGGTAAGCGGGGCTGATGCCCGGGGCTGGTGACCGGAGACGGGTGGCAGGCTAAGTTCGCCCGCCCGAGATTCGACGCCCGCAGGGTCGGGCGCAAGAGTTCTCCCCGCGAAAGGATACGAGCAAGGATGAGCGTTATCGAAGTTCCGCCCGGTTTCGAGGCCATTCCACCACGGACGGATCGCTATTCCGCGAGCCTCGGCCCGTTCTATCGCAAGCCGGACGGGGACAGGTGGCTGTTCGGATTCCGCGTCGAGGAGCGGCACCTCAACAACAACCAGGTCGTCCATGGCGGCTGCCTGATGTCGTTCGCCGACGAGATGATGGGGATCACCGTCCATTTCGCCGCCGGCCGGCAGCGCTGCGCCACCATCAGCCTCAACAACGAGTTCGTGACGGCGGCCAAGAAGGGCGATTGGATCGAGGGCCGGCCGGAGATCGTGCGCGTCACCAAGTCCGTCGTCTTCATCCGCGGCACGCTGATGGTCGGCGAGAAGACCATCCTGGCGTCGAGCGGCATCTGGAAGCTGCTGGGCCAGCATTGATCCGGGCCTAGCAGTCGATGCGGTCGTCGATATAGCGGGCACGGTCGGCCAGGACCTGGCCGGCCACGGCCGCGGCATGGTGGGCGGCGGCCTCCGGCACCAGGCCGCGCGCCAGGGCGTCGAGCAGCCCGGCGGCGAAGAAGTCGCCGCCGCCGGTAGTGTCGGTCCCTGGCGGCAGCGCGGCCACCGGCACCAGCAGGCGCGCGCCGAGCCCGAGCAGCCGCACCGGGGCGCTGCCCGCGGTCACCATCACCGCCTGGAGCGTCGGGCCGGCGACCTGGCGTGCGCGGAACATCAGGGCCTCGTCGTCGATGTCGGGCAGGTCCGACCGCGATGCGATGAGGATGCGCGCCGGCCGGCGCTCGTCCGGGTCGAGCGGCAGCTGCGACACGATGCGATCGGCCAGCCGGGTCAGGGTTTCCAGGCGGCCGGGGCGGTTGCGGACGTTGAGATAGACGAGGTCGATGCCGGTGGCGTCGAGGTCGGCCGCAGTGCGGCGCGGCTGGGCCGGGGACAGGATGGTGCGTTCGCCCGTGGGGTCGAGCAGGACCTCGATCGGCAGCGTCGGCTGGTCGACCGATTCCAGGGCGTCCAGCTCGAAGCCGCGCGCGGCCAGCGCCTGGCGGTGGCGCTGGCCGGCCACATCGACCGAGAGTGCCGCCGCCAGCCGCACCTGATGGCCGAGCGCGCGCAGCACGCTGCCGGTGTTGAAGGCGCCGCCGCCATAGCGGCTGGCGACGCTGTCGTAGCGCTGGCGGCCGCCGCCGACCAGCGGCCCGGCCAGGCGCCAGACCCGGTCGATATGGGCACTGCCGACCAGCAGGAAGCGCGACATCGGCGAGGCGGCCTCAGCGGCCCTCGAACTTCGGCTTGCGCTTGCCGATGAAGGCGTCGACCGCCTCGCGATGGTCCTCGCCGGAGGTCACCACGGCATAGTGCGACGAGATCATGTCGAGGCTGGTGCGGAGGTCGGTGCGCATTCCCTGATAGACCGCGCGCTTGATGAGGCGTGCCGCGAGCATGGCGCTGCCGGCGATCTTGCGCGCGACGCCATAGACATGCGGCAGCAGTTCCTCGTCGGGGACGGCCTTGTTGATGAGCCCGATGCGCTCGGCCTCCGCGCCCTCGACGAAGTCGGCGGTCCAGAACAGCTCCAGTGCCTTGGCGACGCCGACCACCCGGGGCAGGTACCAGGTGCCGCCGGCGCCGGGGACGAGGCCGACCCGGACATAGGTCTCGGCGAAGCGGGCGCTCATGGCGGCGTAGCGCAGGTCGCCCTGCAGCGCCAGGTCCATGCCGGCCCCGGTCGCCGCCCCGTTCACCGCCATCAGCACCGGCTTGTCGAGATCCTCCAGCGACAACGGGATGCGCTGGATGCGGGTCCAGAGCTCGTTCTTGCGCTGGAGCGGCGTCTGGGCGAGGCGGTCCTTCATCTCCACGATGTCGCCACCGGCGCAGAAGGCCTTGCCGGCCCCGGTCACCACCAGCACCTTGATCGCGTCGTCGAGGCGGACCTGCTGGATGCGCTCCACCCAGGCGTCGATCATTTCGAAGGTGAAGGCATTCATCCGCTCCGGCCGGTTGAGCGTGATGGTGGCGATGCCGTCGTCGACGGCGAACAGCAACTGGTCGGTCATCTCGGATCTTCCTTCGCCCGCTGGCGGACCAGGGCGTCGACGACGCTGACGCCCTGGCCTCGCGGATGCACGAGTATGGGATTGAGCTCGATCTCCAGGACCCTGTCCGACAGGTCGGACGCGAGCCGTGACAGGCGCGCCGCGAGCTCGGCGAATGCGGCACCGTCGGCGGCGGGCGCGCCGCGCCAGCCCGCCAGCAACGGGGCGCCGCGCAGCCCGTCCACCAGCCGGGCGGCATCGCCGGCGGAGAAGGGGGCCGGCGCCATGGCCACGTCGCGCAGGATTTCCACCAGTACCCCGCCCAGGCCGATGCTGACCTGGGGGCCGAACGCCGCGTCCGCGACCGCGCCGGCGATCATCTCGACCCCCTTCGGGGCCATGCGCTGGACCAGCACGCCACGGATGTCGGCGGCGGGATGGCTGGCGCGGACGGCGGCCGATATCTTCCGGAACGCGTCGGCCACGGCCGCCGCATCGCCCAGGCCGAGCGCGACGCCGCCGGCCTCGGTCTTGTGCGGGATGTCGGGGGACTGGATCTTGAGGACGACCGGGAAGCCCAGCTCCATCGCGGCCTGCTGCGCCTCGGCGGCGGTGCGGGCGAGGCGGGCGGGTGCGGTGGCGATGCCGTAGGCCGCCAGCAGGGGGGCGGCCTCGTATTCGCACAGGGTTTCGCCCGCGGCATCCAGCACGCGCCGGGCGGCGGCCTGGTCGCCCGCGACCGCTTGGCCGTCCGTCCGCTGGCGGGCCGCGTGATGGTCGGCCAGCGCGGACAGCGCGCGGGCGACGCCGGCCAGGCTGGTGTAGAGCGGGATGCCGATCCGGGCCAGGGTCCGGCTCGCCTCGGCCGAGGGCAGGGGATAGCTGTAGAAGAGGACCGGCCGCTCGCTCGACCGGGCGAGGGCGGCCAGGCGCTCGCATTCCGGCGCCAGCCGCGGGTCGGCCGCCAGCGACGAGACGTTGACGATGGCGTCGATGCCGTCGGCCGCCGCCAGCACCTCCAGGCTGCGGACGCGGTGGTCGTTCTCCATCGCGTTGGCGGTGATGTCGATCGGGTTGAAGGCCGCCCCGAACGGCGGCAGGAAGGTGCGGATGCGCCCCTGGACGTCCGCCGGCAGGGCGGGGACGGTGAAGCCCTGGCCCTCCAGCGTGTCGGCCATCCAGCCGCCGACCCCGCCCGAGATGGTGACGATCCCGACCCGGCGCCCGCGCATCGGCCGGCACAGCGCGAAGGCCTGGGCCGCGTCGAGCATGGCGTCCTGGTCGTCGACCCGGATGATGCCGTAGCGCCGGAACACGGAATCATAGGCCGCGTCGGCACCCGTCAGGCTCGCCGTATGGGAAAGGGCGGCGCGCTGGCCGGCGGCCGACCGCCCGACCTTGGCGACGATGATCGGCTTGCCGCGTTCGAGCGCCTTGGCCGCCACCTCCTTGAAGCGGTCGCCGCGGCGGATCGATTCCAGGAACATGACGATGACGCCGGTATCCGCATCGTCGACCAGGAAGTCGAGCACGTCGGTGGCGTCGATGTCGGCTTCGTTGCCGGTATTGACGACATGGCTGAAGGAAAGATGCCGGCGGAGGCCGCGATTGAAGATCGCGAAGCCGAGCCCGCCGGACTGCGAGACGATGCCGATCCGCCTGGCACCGTTCCGCTCGCGCTGGGCGGGCAGGGCCGCGAAGTCGATGGCCGGGCTGAAGGTGGCGCAGACGGCGTCCGCGACATTGAGGAAGCCGACGCTGTTGGGCCCGCTGACCCGGATGCCGGTGCGGGCCGCGATCGCGGTCACCTCGTCCTGCAATCCACGCTTGCCCTCGCCCTCCTCGGCGAAGCCGCCGGAATAGACCAATACGCTGCGCACGCCGGCTGCGGCGCATTCCTCCAGCACCGCCGGCACCCGGTCGGACGGGATTGCCACCAATGCCAGGTCGGCCGGCGCCGGCGTCAGCGAGACGGAGCGATAGGCGGGCAGGCCCTGCACGGCGGTGGCGGTGGGGTGGACGGGATAGACCGGGCCGGTGAAGCCGCCCTTCAGCAACTGCGCCAGGATGCGTCCACGCAGCCTGGTCGGGTCGTCGGCCGCGCCGACCACGGCGACCGATCGCGGCGCGAAGAACGGGGCGAGGGGGTGGGCTGTCGTCACGTTCGGAGCCTGGGCAAGCTCATCTCTCCGTCAGGCGCGGGTCAGCCATGGCCACAGGCCGGCGGCGCCGGTCAGGGCGACGCGCTTGCCGAGCGCGATCGACCAGTCGCTTTCGCGCCCGTATTCGTCGCGCCACGACCATAGGCGGCGGGTGAAGTGATGCAGGGTGTGCTCGTGCGTGAAGCCGATCGCGCCCATCACCTGGTGGGCGAATTCGGCTGCCTTGCCGGCTGCCTCGCCGGTGCGGATCTTGGCCGCGGCGACGGCGAGGAAGGAATCGGTGCCGTCGAGGCGCTCGCTGGCGAGGCGGGCGGCCACCGCCGATGCCGCCACCTCCTCGGCCATCAGGGCGAGCTGGTGCTGGATCGACTGCTGCTTGCCGATCGGCCGGCCGAACTGCACCCGGTCGTTGGCGTAGGTGGCCGCGACCTCCAGGATCGTCTCCATCGCTCCCTGCATGAGCAGGCTGCGGGTCCAGGCGCCCTCGCGGCGCAGCGTGTCGGCGTCGATCGGGCTGAGGGCGTCGGCGGCCGGCGTCCCATCCGCGGTGACGATGTCGCGCGGCTCGCCGGCGAGATTGCGCCCGGCTTCGATCCGGGCCGCGGCCGGGTCGATCACCACCACCCGGTCATCCACCAGCATGACGATGGCGCGTGCCCGTTGCGCCCAGCCGACGCCGTAGCTGGTGGCCATGACCCGGCCGCCGGCATAGGCGAGGCGATCCTCGTCGGCGACCGGCGCGATGGCCAGCGGGCCTTCCGGCGCGTCCAGTCCGGCGCGTTGCAGCAGGCGGCGGGCGAGCAGGGTCTCGGCGATCGGCAGCGGCACGGCGTGACGCCCGGCCGCGCGCAGCACCGAGGCGGCATCGGCCGCACCGGATTCGGGGTCCGCGAAGGCCTCCAGCAGGCCGGTTTCCTCGACCGCCTTCCACAGCGCCTCGGGGAAGGTCCCGGCCTCGGTGCGGTCGAGCAGGTCCTTGTCGACCGCGTCGCGGAACAGCCGGTCGGCGGTATCGAAGACGGGATCGCTCATCGCAGGCCAAGTCCCCGGGCAATGATGCCGCGCAGGATCTCTCGCGTCCCGCCGCGCAGCGTGATGGAAGGTGCGTTCAGGACGGCCTCCGCCTGGATCAGGTCGAACGGGTCGTTGGTGCCGGCGACCGGCGTGGTGGGCGGCGCCACCAGGCGTGCGGCCTCGGGGATGGCGCGCTCGAAGGCATTGCCCAGGTCCTTCACGCAGGCCGCCTCCAGGTTCGGCGTCTCGCCCGCCTGCAACATGCCGGCGATCGACAGCGACATGCCGCGCAAGGCCCAGAGATGGGCGACGAAGCGGCCCGTCGTCTCCGCCAGCCGGTCGTCGGGCATCGTGCCGCCGCGGTCGACCAGTGCCGCCAGCAGGCGATAGGTCGAAAGGAAGCGCTCCGGCCCGCTGCGCTCGAAGGCGAGCTCGCTCGTCACCTGCTTCCAGCCGTCGCCCGGCTGGCCGACCAGCATGTCGTCGGCCAGGAAGACATCGTCCAGCACCATCTCGTTGAAGTCGTGCTGGCCGGCGAGGTTGCGGATCGGGCGGATCGACACGCCCGGCGCCTTCAGGTCGAGGATGAATTGCGACAGGCCGGAATGCCGGTCGGGCTCCTGCGGGCCGGTCCGGACCAGCGTGATGGCGTAGTCGCAGAGGTGGGCGTTGGAGGTCCAGACCTTGCGGCCGGTGATGCGCCAGCCGCCATCGACCTTGGTGCCGCGGGTGCGGATGGAGACGAGGTCGGAGCCGGAATCGGGCTCGCTCATGCCGATGCAGAAGAAGATCTCGCCACGCGCGATGCGCGGCAGGAAGCGCTGCTTCTGCGCCTCGGTGCCGACGCGGAGGATGAGGGGCCCGCTCTGGCGGTCGCCGATCCAGTGGGCCGTCACCGGTGCCCCCGCGATCAGCATCTCCTCGGTCATCACATAGCGTTCGAGGCCGCTGCGCCCATGCCCGCCATAGGCCTTGGGCCAGGTCATGCCGATCCAGCCGCGGGCGCCGACCAGGCGGCTGAAGGCCGGATCGGGATGGGTCCCGAAGTCGCCGCGGGGCGCCCATGTCCCCTTGGCTCGCTCGTCGGCCAGGAACGCGCGCACCTCCTGCCGCAGCGCCTCGGCCTCGGGCGGCAGGGTGGGGGGATCGAAGCGCAATGCCGTCATGATGGCTCCGGTTCAGGCGGAGAAGGAGCGGAGGACCTGGCCCGGGCCGGCCGCAGGCCTGGTATAGTCGCGGCCGTCATGGACCGCGATGCCGTTGACCCAGACGCCGTGCATGCCGATCGGGTCGCGCACCATCCGGCTGCCGCCGCCCGGCAGGTCCGCCACGCGGCGCGCGCGCGGGCTGGGGGCGACCTTGGCCGGGTCGAACAGCATCAGGTCGGCATGGAAGCCGGGCGCGATCCGGCCGCGCTCGGGGATGCGGTAGATGGCGGCCGGCTTGGAGGTGAGCTGGCGCACTGCCTCCTCCAGGGTGAAGGCGCCGCGGTCGCGCACCCAACGGCCCAGCAGGTGCAGCCCGTAGCCGGCGTCGCAAAGGAAGCTCAGATGGGCGCCGGCATCCGACAGCGCGATCACGCCCTGCGCATGCTGGAGCATCGGTTCGAGCTGGTCCTCGTCGGCATTGATGAGCTGGGCGGAGAAGAGGGTTTCCAGATTCTCGGCCACGCCCAGGTCGAAGAAGACGTCGACCGGGTCCTGGCCGCTGTCCCGCGCCAGGTCGGCGATCGTGCGGCCCTCCAGCGCGGCGTTGGCCGGGCTGCCCGCAGCGCCGATCTGGACCCGCGACCAGTTGCCGTAGAAGAGCTTGCCCTTCTTCGGCGTGCCCAGGGTGGCGCGGAAGCGGTGGCGGAAGTCCGGGTCGGCGAAATGCCGCATCAGCCCGCCATGATCGGCCGCGCGCAGGTCGTCCCAGACATCGAGGCTCGACAGCGGATAGGCGTTGGCCAGGGTGAATTCCATGGTCAGCGGCTGGCACGAGGTCTGGCCATAGACCTCGACGCCGCGGGTGCGGGCGGCGGCGCAGTCGCGCAGCTGCCCCGGTCCGCGGTCGGGGAAGGTATCGTTCTGGAAGACCGACGAGAAGATGATCGGCCGCCCGGTGTCGCGTCCCAGGCTTTCCAGGAAGGCGACGCTGGTGTTGGGGCCGGCCGTCATCTGGTAGACGCCGCGCCCGGCCTGGCCCAGCACGCCCGCCAGGGCCCGCAGCTCGCCCTCGTCGGCCAGGCGGGACGGCATCGGCACGCCGCCATAGCCGTTATGGTTCTCGGAGTGCGAGGAGGCGAAGCCGACCGCGCCGGCCGCGACCGAACGGGTGACGAGGTCGTGCATCGCGGCGACCTCGTCACCGGTCGCCCGCCGCTCCGACGCGGCCTCGCCCATGACGGCGCTGCGCACGGTGGAATGGCCGACGAAGGCGGCGACGTTCAGGTGCGGCCGCTTCGACTGCACGAGGTCGAGATATTCCCCGAAGTCCTCGAAGCTCCAGTCGATACCGGTGCGCAGGGATTCGAGCGACATCCCCTCGACTTCCGACAGGTTGCGCGCGACGAGGTCGCGGCGATCGGGCGGGCAGGGGGCGATGGAGAAGCCGCAATTGCCCATGACCACCGTGGTGACGCCGAGTGCCGCCGAGGGCGAGGCGGTCGGGTCCCAGGTGAGCTGGGCGTCGTAGTGGGTATGGATGTCGACGATGCCGGGCGCCAGTACCAGGCCGTCCGCATCGACGGTCTCGCGGGCGGCCTCGGCGATGCGGCCGACGGCGGCGATCCGCCCGTCCTTCACCGCGACATCGGCCAGCGCTGAGGGCGCGCCGGTGCCGTCGGCGACGCGCGCGCCCTTGATGATCAGGTCATGCATCGGTCGGTCTCCTTCGGACGCCCGCCCCTGGCCTTTATTCCAGGAACGCCTCCTGCCGGGTACGGCGCACCGCGGGCAGGATGACCACGGCCAGGAGGCCGAGGGAGGCAAGCAACAGGGTGAGGCTGATCGGACGGTCGATGAAGACCGTCCAGTCGCCCCGCGATATCAGCATGGCCCGGCGCAGCTGTTCCTCCAGCAGCGGTCCGAGGACGAATCCGAGCAGGAGCGGCGCCGGCTCGCAGCCGAACTTGAGGAAAAGATACCCGAGCAGGCCGAAGGCCGCGACCAGGGATACCTCCACCGGGCTGTTGTTCAGGCTGTAGACGCCGATGCAGCAGAACAGCAGGATCGCCGGGAACAGCAGGCGGTAGGGGACCTTCAGCAGCTGCACCCACATGCCGATCATCGGCAGGTTGATGACCAGCAGCATCAGGTTGCCGATCCACATGCTGGCGATCATGCCCCAGAACAGCACCGGGTTCTGCTGGATGACGCCGGGGCCGGGCACGATGCCGTGGATGGTCATGGCGCCGACCATCAGGGCCATCACCGCGTTGGACGGGATGCCCAGCGTCAGCAGCGGGATGAACGAGGTCTGCGAGGCCGCGTTGTTGGCCGATTCCGGGGCGGCCACGCCTTCGATGGCGCCCTTGCCGAAGCGGCCGGGGTTGCGGGAGATCTTCTTCTCCAGCGAATAGGCGGAGAAGGCGGAGAGCGAGGCGCCGCCGCCCGGCAGGACGCCCAGGAACGAGCCCAATAGGGTGCCGCGCAGCACGGCCGGCGCCATCGCCCGGAAATCCTTGCGGGTCGGCCACAGGCCGTGGATCTGGTCGGACAGGATCCGCCGACGCTCGGTGCGCTCCAGGTTGGTGCAGATTTCAGCGATGCCGAACAGCCCGACCGCCAGGGTGACGAAGCCGATGCCGTCATAGAGCTCGGCCACCCCGAAGGCGAAGCGCGGCGCGCCGCTGTTCACGTCGGTCCCGACCAGGCCCAGCAGGACGCCGAGCAGGATCATGCCGACCGCCTTCACCAGGGACCCGCTGGCCAGCACCACGGCCGCGACCAGGCCGAAGACCATCAAGGAGACGTATTCCGCGGGCCCGAACAGCAGCGCCAGTTCGGTGAGGGGGGGTGCTACCGCCGCGATCAGGACGGTGGCGAAGCAGCCGGCGAAGAAGGAGCCGAGTGCGGCGGTGGCGAGTGCCGCGCCGGCCCGTCCCTGCAAGGCCATCTGGTAGCCGTCGAGGCAGGTGACGACCGACGACGCTTCGCCCGGCAGGTTCACCAGGATGGCCGTCGTCGAGCCGCCATACTGCGAGCCGTAGAAGATGCCGGCCAGCATGATGAGCGCGCCCAGGGGCGGCAGGAAGAAGGTGATCGGCAGCAGCATGGCGATGGTCGCCGTCGGTCCCACCCCCGGCAGCACGCCGATCAGCGTACCGAGCAGGGCGCCTGCCAGGCAGAAGAGCAGGTTCATCGGCGACAGGGCCGCATCGAACCCGATCGCGAGGTTGGCCAGCATGTCCATCAGCCGTGCCCCGGCCAGACCGGCATCTGCACGCCCAGCGCATAGACGAACAGCCCGACGGAGATGGCGGCCAGCAGCAGCGCCGAGACCACGATCTCGATCCGGCGGGACTCGCGGTCGGCCAGGCTGCCCACGACGACGATGAGCAGCGTGGCGACGATCGCGCCCAGCGGCCGGACCGCCACCGCGAAGACGATCACCGACAGGGTGACCAGGACGAGCGGGCGGATGCCGAACTGCTCGATCGTCGGGCCGTCGGCGGCAAAGGCGCGGCCCGCCGTGGCGATGCCGATCAGCATCAGGCCATAGGCCAGCATCCGCGGGATGTAGCCGGGCCCCATGGTTGCGGCATCGCCCACCTGGAGTTCGCCCGAGAAAGCGTAGGCGCCGGCCCCGAACAGGAGGAACATGATCCCCGCGCCCAGGTCCTGGGGATGGCGAAGGTGGAGCATGCGGGCGGTCGCCGGCTACTTCTTGGCCCAGGGGCTGCTTGCCCAGAGCGCCTCGAACTCCTTCTGCTGGCGCCGCAGCGAGGCCTCCCAGGATGCCGACGGCTCATAGGCGAGCGGCAGGAACTGCTGCTTGGCCTTCGCCTGGAACTCCGGGTCGTCGACCGCCTGCTGCACCGCCTTGGCAAGTTGTGCCAGGATCTCCGGCGGCAGGCCCTTCGGCGCACCCAGCCCGCGCTGTGAGCCCATGACGATGTCCACGCCCTGCTCGCGGAAGGTCGGTGCCGCCGCGTTGCCCGGCCACCGCTCCGCCGCCATGTGGCCGAGGATGCGGATGCGGCCGGCATCGCCGGTGTAGGAGGTGACCTCGCCCAGGTTCACCGATCCGATGGTGATGTGCCGGCCGAGCAGTGCGGTACGGGTGGGCGCCGACCCGGCGAAGGGGACATGGGTCATCTTGATGCCGGCGACCCGCTCCAGCGCCAGCATCGCCAGATGGTCGTCGGAGCCGACGCCCGACGTGCCGACGGTGACCGCGCCGGGATTGGCCTTGGCGTACTCGATGAGCTCCGCCAGCGTCTTGATCGGCGTCTCGACGTTGACGTTGAAGGCGGTCGGGTCGTCGACCATGTTGGCGATCGGGGTGAAGTCGTCGAGCGAGAACCGGGCCTTGCGCTCGATCGGGATGGTGAGGACGTTCGGCGTGTTAAGGAAGCCGATGGTGTAGCCGTCGGGCTTGGCCTGGGCCAGCGCGGTCCAGGCGAGCTCGCCGCCGGCCCCGCCGCGGTTCACCACCACGAAGTTCCCCTTGAGGTATTTTTCCAGGAAGGGGGCCAGCGTGCGGGCCATGATGTCGGTGCCGCCGCCGGCGGAGAAGCCGACGATGATCTCGACCGGCTTGTCGTTCGGCCAGGCCGCCTCGGCCTGGGGCGCAGTCGTGGACGCTGCTGCGGCGACCAGGGCCGCCGCCAATAGGAACCGCTTCATGTACTTCGCCCTCCCGGGGGTGACTTCTTAGTTCGGGGGCGATGCTAATCGTAATGGGGCGACGAACTCCAGGATTGGTTGTCGCCGGCCTCAACCGAAGCGTGCCTCGAGCAGGCGGTCCAGGATGGCGCCGAACTGGGCCCGGGTCACCCGCCGCCCTGCCTGGTCGGAATCCACGCGATGGACGATCACGATGTCCTGCTCGGGCAGGACGAGGGCGAAATGGCCGCGATAGCCGCGGGCGGCGAAGGCGCCGCGCGGCATGCACGCATTGGTGAAGAGGATCCCCTCGCGCCCCACCCACCACATGTAGCCATAGGCGCCCTGGGTGCCGGCATCGGAATAGGGCAGCACGCTGTCGCGGACCCAGCGCCGGGGCAGAAGCTGCCGGTCGCCCCAGCGCCCGCCGCGCGCGTAGAGCAGGCCGAAGCGGGCGAGGTCGCGCGCCGAGAGGCGGAAGGAGTAGGCGGGATGAAGGGTGGCGGGGCTGCGCACATATTCCCCGTCGCGCCGTCCCTCGTCATGGCGGAAATCCTCCATGCCGAGCGGGGTTGCGATGCGGTCGCGGAACAGCTCGAACAGGGACCGGCCGGCCGCGCGTTCCACGATCGTGCCCAGCGCGTTGAAGTCCCAGTTGTTGTAGCACCAGAAGGTTCCCGGGCCGTGGCTGCCGCGGGCTTCGCGGGTCGCTTTCATGCCGTCGGTCTCGGCCACGGTGGGGTGGTATATGCCCGAGCGCGCGGTCAGGAGGTCGAGGACGGTCGCCAGTCGCTCCCGCTCCGTCAGGTTCCCGCAGTCGTCGATGTCGAGGTCGGCGAGCGTCGCCGACAGGTCGAGCCGACCTTCCTCGACCTCGATGCCGACCAGTGCGCTCAGCAGGCTCTTGCGGACGGAATGGCACTTGAAGCGGGCGTCGCTGCGGCCCCAGGCGGCGATGACGCGTCCCTGCTCGACGATCAGGAGCGCATCGGTGTCGCCCGTCTGGGCCAGCGCCCGTGCCTGGTCGAGCTTCGCGGGCGACCAGTCGTGGGTCTCCGCCGCACGCCACCCGGATGCGGGCCACGCCTGCCCGCCGCAATCGCGCTGTTCCGCCTGCTGCATTCGCCCACCGCAAGGTCTGCCAATTCCCGCTACCAGCTATCAGGGCGCGGTCAGCGGAAGGAAATGCAATTTCGGACTGGCCCCCGACGATAATGCACTGGCCCAGCCCGCGACTGATGGCTAGGTTCCCGCCGCAGCCCGGCCGCCATCGGCGTCCGGCCCGGGTGGCGTCTTTGTGACTGAGGGGAAGCAAACCATGATCCGCGACGTCGGAGCGGCGCTCGTTGCGAGCGCGATTGTCTTTTCGGCTCCCGCCGGCGCTGATGCCGCAACGCCGCGCGACACCCTGGTGATCGGTGCGAACCTCGGCAGCTTCATCACCTTCGATCCGGCCGCGATCAATGAATCGACCATCGCCGGCATCGTGCGCAACGCCTGCGATTCCCTGGTGATGCTGAGCCCGGACGACATGTCCAAGGTCGTCCCCAACCTGGCCGAGCGCTGGGGGACCTCCGAGGACGGCAAGACCACCACCTTCCACCTGCGCCCCGGCCTGAAGTTCCAGTCCGGCAACCCGGTGACGGCGCCGGACATCGTCTGGTCGATGGAGCGCACCGCCAGGCTCGGTGCCGCCAACGCCTCGCGCCTGCGCGAATGGGGCATCACGGCGGAGAACCTGACCGAGGTCATCAAGGCCAAGGATGACCGCACGATCGAGGTGCGCCTGCCGAACCCGATCGCGGGTTCGCTGCTGCCCTATATGTTCACCGACTTCCGCATCGCCCCGGTGCTCGACCGGCAGGTGGTGATGAAGAACGAGAAGAACGGCGATCTCGGCAAGGCATGGCTGGCGACGAACACTGCATGCTACGGCCCCTACCGGGTCACGACGGCGCGACCCCAGGAAGTGGTGATCCTGGAGCGCAACGCGAACTACTGGCGGACCGACATCGCGATGCGGCGCGTCATTCTGCGCCACGTGCCCGAAGCCGGCGCCCAGCGCCTCCTGCTGGAGCAGGGCGATATCGATATCGCCAACAACGTGGATCCGGCCGATCTCAAGTCCCTGCGGGCCAACCCCGACCTCAAGCTGTCGGCCGCGCCCAGCATGAACATCATGTATATGAGCCTCAACCAGCGCGACCCGGTGCTGTCGCATCCGAAGGTGCGCGAGGCCTTCCGCTACCTGATCGACTATGACGGCCTCGAAGCCTCCGTGATGGAGGATCTCGGCCACAAGCTGCAGAGCTTCGTCATCAACGGCGCCGTCGGCGCCCTGCCGGAGGCGGAGCGCACGCCCTTCAGGCTGGACATCGAGAAGGCCAAGCACCTGCTTGCGGAAGCGGGCGTGGAGCCGGGGCTGGCCCGTGAGATCATCACCAGCTCCGCCTCTCCCTATCCGGACATCGCCCAGCACCTGCAGGCCAATGCGGCCAAGGCCGGCCTGAAGCTGTCGGTCCGGACGATGGCGAGTTCGCAGCTCTTCGGGCTGCATCGCGACCGCAACTTCGCGATCTATCTGGGGGGTTACGGCTTCAACTATCCCGACGCCAACAACATGTTCCTGCGCTTCGTCTACGTGCCCGACGTGCGCGATGCGGCGAAGAACACGATCTCGGTTGGATGGCGCGCCTCGTGGGATCCGGGCGAGGCGGTCAACAAGCTCGGGCTCGCCGCCCAGGTCGAGCAGGACGCCGCCAAGCGCGTGCAGATGTACCAGCAGCTGCAGCGCGACCTGATACTCTCCAACCCGTCCATCTACCTGTTCCAGAGCAACCAGCTCAGCGTGCAGCGCAAGAACGTCGACACCAACTCCAACAGCGTTCAACAAATCTACTGGACCACGACCAAGCGCTGAAATGACGGCGGTTCCCGCTTCCGTGGCGCTGCCGCGCCGCAAGTCCTTCGCACGGACTCGCGGCGCTGCCGGCTCGATCGGCTCCGTCGCGCTGACGCTGCTCGGGCTCCTGGCACTGACCTTCTTCATCGGGCGCGTCCTGCCGCTCGATCCCGTGATCGCCGTGATCGGCGATCAGGCGGACCAGGCCACGTACCAGAAGGTGTTCCACGAGCTCGGCCTCGACCGGCCGCTCTACGAGCAGTTCGCGATCTATGTCGGCGACGTGATGCAGGGCAACTTCCGGCAGGCGCTGTTCACCGGCAACGCGGTGGTGGACGACCTCAAGCGGGTGCTGCCGGCGACGGTGGAGCTCGCCACCGCGGCCATCATCGTGGGCGTGCTGCTGGGCATCCCGCTCGGCGTGCTGGCGGCGGTCTACCAGGGGCGGTGGATCGACCATGTCGTGCGGGTCGTGAGCCTGGTCGGCCATTCGGTCCCGATCTTCTGGATCGGCATGATGGGGCTCGTGGTCTTCTACGCCAAGCTGCACCTGGTGGGTGGGTCGGGCCGCGTCGACGTGCTGTTCCTGGGGCAGGTCGAGGAGCGGACGGGCTTCCTGCTGATCGATTCGCTGCTGGCCGGTGACTACGAGGTGTTCCGCGACGCGCTCAACCACCTCGTCCTGCCGGCGTCCATCCTCGGCTATTCGTCGACCGCCTCGATCGCGCGGCTCACCCGCAGCTTCATGCTGACCGAGCTGAACCAGGAATATGTCATGGCGGCGCGGGCCAAGGGCCTGAAGCCGTGGCGCGTCATCTGGCATCACGCCTTCCCCAACATCGGCGTGCCGCTGCTGACCATCGTGGCCTTGTCCTATGCCTCGCTGCTCGAGGGCGCGGTGCTGACCGAGACCGTGTTCTCGTGGCCTGGCTTCGGCCAGTACCTCACCAGCAGCCTGCTGATCGGCGACATGAATGCGGTCATGGCCTGCACCCTCATCGTCGGGCTGATCTTCATCTGTGTGAACCTGATCTGCGACCTGCTCTACCGAGTTCTGGATCCGAGGACGCGGTGACCGACAAGCTCGTGACATCCGTCCCGCGGCCGGGCCTGCGCGCCTGGCTGGAATCGGACGCAGTGCAGTCCTCGTCCCAGGCCAGGCTGCAGCAGGCCTGGTTCGGCTGGCTGTCCTTCCGGCGCAACCCGTTGGCGGTCCTGGGTCTGGGGATCATCCTCTTCCTGTGCGCGGTCGCGTTGTTCGCGCCGCTGCTGACGGCGCAGGACCCGACGGCCCAGGATCTGACGCGGCGCCTCAAGCCGCCCGGACCCGACAACTGGTTCGGCACCGACGAACTTGGCCGCGACGTCTATACGCGCATCGTCTACGGCTCGCGCATCACGCTCTACATCGTGATTCTGGTCGCCATCATCGTGGCGCCCATCGGGCTGCTGGTGGGGGCGACGGCAGGCTATCTGGGCGGCCTTGCCGACCGCGTGCTCATGCGCGTGACGGACATCTTCCTGTCCTTCCCGGGCCTCATCCTGGCGCTCGCCTTCGTCGCGGCCCTGGGGCCGAGCCTGGAGAATGCGATCATCGCGATTTCGCTGACGAGCTGGCCGTCGCTGGCGCGGCTGGCCCGCGCGGAGACGCTGACCGTGCGGTCGAGCGACTATATCAGCGCCGCCCGGCTGCAGGGCGCCTCGTCGACGCGGATCATCCTGCGCCACATCATCCCCATGTGCCTGCCTTCGCTGATGGTGCGGATAACCCTGAGCATGGGCGGCGTGGTGCTGACGGCGGCGGGGCTGGGCTTCCTTGGTCTCGGCGCGCAGCCGCCCCTGCCGGAATGGGGGGCCATGCTCTCGACCGGCCGGCGTTTCATGCTCGACCATTGGTGGCTCGCCACCGTGCCGGGCATCGCCATCCTGTTCGTCAGCCTGGGATTCAACCTCCTGGGCGATGGCCTGCGCGACCTCCTCGACCCGCGCTCGTCGTCGTGAGGCTGCAATGCAACCGATCCTGACGTTCGAGGACCTGCGCGTGCGCTACCGCGTGGCGCATGGCGAGGTCGAGGCGGTGCGCGGCATCTCCCTGGATATCGGGGCGGAGAAGGTCGGCATCGTCGGCGAGTCGGGTTCCGGCAAGTCGACGATCGGCCGGGCCATCATGGGCCTGCTGCCGGCCAACGCGGCGGTCACGGCCCGGCACATGCGCTTCCGTGGCATGGATCTTCTCGCCGCGGACCGGCACGCCATGCAGTCCGTGCGCGGCCGGCACATCGGCATCGTGCTCCAGGATCCGAAATACACGCTCAATCCCGTCCGCCGCGTCGGCGACCAGATCGCGGAGAGCTTCCGCGCGCACCATCGCATGAACCGCCGCGAGGCGCGCGAGCGCTCGCTCGCCATGCTGGAGGCGGTGAAGATTCGCGATCCCGGCCGCGTCTACGATCTCTATCCGCACGAGGTGTCGGGCGGCATGGGGCAGCGCATCGTGATCGCGATGACGCTGGCGCCCGAGCCGGAGCTGATCATCGCCGACGAGCCGACGTCGGCCCTGGACGTCACCGTGCGGATGAGCGTGCTGGCGATCCTGGACGACCTGGTGTCCGAGCGCGGCATCGGGCTGATCTTCATCAGCCACGACCTGAACCTCGTCGGAAGCTTCTGCGACCGGGTCGCGATCATGTATGCCGGGCGCATTGTCGAGACCTGTGCCGCGGCCGATCTCCGGAACGCCCGCCATGCCTATACGCGGGGCCTGCTCGCCGCTCTTCCGATCCTCACGGAGCCGAAGGCGCGGTTGGCGACGCTGCAGCGGGATCCGGCCTGGCTGAACGAGGGGCAAGATGCCGGCAGTCGCGGTTGACCATCTGGACGTTTTCTTCGGCGCCGGCGCGGCGGCGGAGCATGCCGTCAAGGCGGCGTCGTTCTCGATCGGGAAAGGGGAGGCATTCGGGCTCGTGGGCGAATCCGGGTCCGGCAAGTCGACGGTCCTGCGCTGCCTGGCGGGTCTCAACCAGGAATGGAGCGGCCGCATCGCCATCGCCGGCGTCGACATGGCGCGGCGGCGCGAGCGCGCGTTCCACAAGCGCGTGCAGATGGTCTTCCAGGACCCCTACGGGTCGCTGCACCCGCGACTGACGATCAACGCCCAGCTCATGGAGCCGATCCGCATCCATGGGCTGCGCGACGGCAATGGGCGGGTCACCCGCGCCCTCGACGCGGTCAGGCTCGAGCCGTCCTTCCGCTTCCGCTACCCCCATCAGCTCTCCGGTGGCCAGCGGCAGCGCGTCGCCATCGCCCGGGCCCTGATCCTGGAACCCGACCTGCTGCTGCTCGACGAGCCGACCTCGGCGCTCGACGTCTCGATACAGGCGGAGATCCTCAACCTCCTCGCCGACCTGCGAAAGGAGCGTGGCCTGACCTATCTGCTGGTCAGCCACGACCTGGGGGTCGTCGCGCACATGTGCGACCGCATCGCGGTCATGCGTGGGGGCGAGATCGTGGAAGAACTCGACCGGCGCGCGCTCCAGCGCCAGGAAGCCCGGCACCCCTACACGCGCCGCCTGCTACTCGCCGAGCAGGGTTACAGCCGCACGGCGGCCGACGAGATGGAGGAGGCGCTCGATGCCCCCGGAACGTGAGCTCGAGGTTTCGAGTGGCGCGCGATGGAGCTGAAATGGCTGGAGGACTTCGTCAGCCTCGCCAACACCGCCAATTTCTCCCGCTCGGCGGACGAACGCAACATCACGCAGTCGGCCTTCAGCCGGCGCATCAAGTCGCTCGAGCATTGGGTCGGGACGGAGCTCGTCGACAGGGGCACCTTCCCGATCACGCTGACGAAGCCCGGGCGCAGCTTCCTGGAGGTGGCGCAGCGCGTCGTGCGCGACCTGCACGAAACCCGGGCCGAGATCCGCGAGGAACATCAGTCCGGCCCCGCGATGCTGACCTTCGCGGCGCTGCACACGCTGTCGCTGACCTTCTATCCATCCTGGCTGCGACAGGTCGAGGCGCGGATCGGGTCGCTCAGCACGCGGCTTCGCGCGGAAAGCAAGACGATGGAAAGCTACCTGCTTCTCCTGACCGAGGGCGGGTGCGACTTCCTGCTGAGCTTCGCCCATTCCTTCAACCCCGTCCTGCTGGACCCCGCGATCTTCGCCTATAAGGCCGTCGGGACCGAACGGATCATCCCGGTGTCCCTGGCCGATGCCGGCGGTCGGCCCGTCCATTCCCTGGAATCGAAGGGCGTCGTTCCGTTCCTCAGCTACGCGCCGCACTCCTTCTTCGGGCGCTGCCTGTCGCTGGAGGATGGCCTCCTGAAGCCGTTCGAGCTGCAGACCGTCTACGAGAACGCGATGGCGGAGGGGTTGCGGGCGATGCTCCTGGCGGGATACGGCCTGGCCTGGCTGCCGATCAGCAGCATCGCCGACGACCTCGCCGCCGGCCGGGTGGTCCGGGCCGGCGGCGAGGCGCTGGACCTGGTGGTCGAGATCCGCCTCTACCGCTCGCTTCGCAATCGCCGCGCCAAGGTCGAGCAGGTATGGGCCGCGGTCGACGAGTTCGCGGCACCCGGCCCGGCCGACCGCGGTCGCCTGCCGCCGGCCGGTACGCGGCGGGCGTGAGGCGCCGGGGCGCCGGCGGACGGCTGTCGCGAAGGCCCCCTTACTTCGGCTGCCAGGGCGTCGTGCGCCACACTTCCTGGTACTGGGCGTTGGCCTTCTGCAGCTCCGCCGACCACTCCTGGGCGGACTTGTAGTCGAGCGGCAGGATCTGCTGGCGCGCCTTCGCGATGAAGTCGGGATCCTTCATGGTCTCGGCGACGGCGGCCGCGATGCGGTCCACGATCTCCTTCGGCGTGCCCTTCGGCGCCGCCAGCCCGCGCTGCGAGCTCATGATGACGTCGAAGCCCTGCTCGCCGAAGGTCGGGACGTCGGCCCGGTCGGCCCAGCGCTTGGCGGCCATGATGCCGAGCACGCGCAGCTTGGCGGAATCGCCGGCGAACGCCGTCACCTCGCCGATGTTGAGGGCGGCTGCCGTGATGTGCCGGCCGAGCAGCGCCGTCCGCGCCGGCGCGGTGCCGGTGAACGGCACATGGGTGAACTTCGCCCCGGCCGCCTTCTCGAGGTACATGATCCCGAGATGGTCGTCGGAGCCGATGCCGGTGGAGGCGATGGTGACGGCGCCGGGGTTCTTCCTGGCGAACTCGACCAGCTCGGCCACCGTCTTGTAGGGGCTGTCGACATGGACGCTGAGGGCCGAATAATCGTCGACGATGTTGGCGATCGGCTCGAAGTCCGACAGCGCGTAGCGCGCCTTGCGCTCGATCGGGATGGTCAGCGCGACCGGCGAGTTGACCATGCCGATGGTGTAGCCGTCGGGCTTGGCCATCGCCAGCGCGGTGAAGCCGACCTCGCCGCCGGCACCGGCCCGGTTCACCACGACCACGGACGCCTTCAGGTACTTCTCCAGGAAGACCTGCAGCGTGCGGGCGCCGATGTCGGTGCCGCCGCCCGCCGGGTAGGCGACGATCATCTCGATCGGCTTGTCATTGGGCCACGCGGCTTCTGCGGTGGGGGCGGCGATGGCGACGGCGGCTGCAAGGCAGGCGACCAAAAGGGATCGTCTGTTGGGCATTCGAGGCTCCTCCCGGGGAACCGTCGGCGCGGACATTCGTCTCGTTGCCGACGCATTGGATGTGGCGGCCGATGATAGGGGCGGCCCAATAATGTGGCGAACTATTCGTTGCGCAGATAGGCAAATCGCGGGTCGTCGGGGGTTCCCTCCAGGGGTGCCGCCGGCCGCCAGGTGACGACACGCTCGATCTCGGCGGCAAGCGCCAGGTCGCGCCCGGTGATGCCGCCGGATTCGTGGGTATCGAGCCGGACGACCACGCGGTCATAGGTCACGGCCAGGGCAGGGTGGTGCCAGGCGACCTCGGCCAGGTGGCCGATCGCGTTCACGACCATCAGCGTCGCCTTCCAGCCATGGGTGCGGAAGGTCCGCTCGATGGCGCCCTGGTCGCGGCGCCAGGTCGGCAGGCCCTCGGCCAGCCGGCGATCCACCTCGTGGTCCGGGATAAGGGGCGGCGGCGTGCGCATGGTGGCGGATCCTTCCCTGACAGTCGCTCAGCCCCTGACAGTCGCTCAGCGGCTGCGTTCGATCTCGATGCCGACGATGGTGTCGGGAAACACATCCAGCTTCTCGATCCGCACGACGGCCCGGAGTGCGCGCGGATCCTCCAGCGCCAGCGCCGCCACCCGCTCCGCCAGCGTCTCGACCAGGTTGAAATGGATGCCTTCGAGCAGGGCGCGGATCTGGGTGACGATGCGGCCATAGGAGATGACGCGCTTCAGCGCGTCCTCCGGCTGGGTCGGGTCGATGACGGCATCCAGCGTCACGTTGATCCGCACCCGCTGCTTGGCGTGATGCTCGTGCGCAAAGGCGCCGATCGACGCCGCCAGCACGAGGTCGCGGACGAGGATGCGATAGGGGGCAGTGGTCGGCATCTCGGCTCCGAGCATCGCTCCGCGCCGCCCGCTTCTCAAGCGCGATCGCTGGTGGGGCGCGTCACCCGCATGCGCCGGCCGACCGCGACCGTGCCCACCACCAATACCGCGAATGCCAGCGACGGCACCGACAGGGGTTCGCCCAGCAGCGCCGCCGCGGCGACGATGGTGACGAAAGGTTGCAGGAGCTGCATCTGCCCGACCCGGGCGACGCCGCCCAGCGCCATGCCCCGGTTCCAGGCGAAGAAGGCCAGGAACTGGCTGATGAAGGCGACATAGAAGAAGCCGACCAGCCCGCGCGGGCTGGGATCGGGGTGCTCCCAGAGGACGCCGAACAGCGCGAGGGGAATGGTGACCGGCAGGGACAGGACGAGTGCCCAGGCGATCACCTGGCCGCCCGGCATGGCGCGTGCCAGGGTCCCGCTCCAGGCATAACCGATGGCGGCGCTGACGACGGCCGCGATCAGGGCAAGGTCCGCCAGGTGGATTTCGCCGGCCCCTTGCAGCAGGGCGAAGGCGATGACCGCCGCACTGCCGGCGGCACCCGCGATCCAGAAGCCGGGCGACGGCCGCTCGCCGGCGGCGATGACGCCCGCCGCCGCCGTCGCCAACGGCAGGATGCCCAGCATGACGCCGCCATGGGTGGCGGGCGCATGGGCCATGGCCAGCGCCGAGAACAGTGGGAAGCCGATGACGACGCCAGCGGCGGCCAGCGCGAAGCTGGGAAGCTGGTCGCGGCGCGGCAGCCGCGCGCGCGCCAGCCACAGGTAGATGGCAGCCGGCAGCGCGGCCACCACCGTGCGCCCGATGCCGACGGTGATGAATCCCATCTCCGGCACCGCCACCCGCTGGGCCGGGAGCGTCAGGCCGAAGAGCGTGACCGCAAGGAGGCCGAGCAGGGCGCCCACGCGTTCGTCCCGCCGCGCCGCCGCCGAAAGCTTGGTTCGCATGATCGTGCTGATCCTTCGCGGCCTGGTCGGCTGCACCTGTGCCGCCGACCATAACCGGGCCCGCCAGGCCAAGGGAACGAGAATGGTTACAGAGAGTTAATGGTCCGGGACCGCTTGGAATGGCCGCGTGGTCCGTTCTTCAGGGAACAGGAGCAGCCGTGCTCCGACCGCGCGAGGAGGATCAGGGAATGACCCGATTCATCGGTGTTTTGAAGCCGCTGCTCATGGTTACGGCGCTCGCCGGGATGCTGTCCGCTTGCCACCACTATCACGGTGGCGGCTACGGCTATGGCGGCGGTGGATACTACGGCTCGCACGGGCCGTCCCAGGGCTATCACCGTGGATACAGGGGCGGTTACTACCGCTGAGCGAGCTACAGGTTTTGCAATCGAGGGTACGAGATATGGAACACGATCGTAGGTTCGTCCTGGGCGGCCTCCTGGCCGCGGCGCTGCTGGCAGTGCCGGTGGCAGGGGCGGCGGCGGCCACATTCCAGGCGCGCGATGGCGCCTCGGCGATGCGGGCCGACGAGGTCCAGCACCGCCGCTACGAGGACCGGGACCTGCGCCGCGGCCCGCCGCCGTCCCGCAGTGAGCGGGTCGGCCGCCGTCCGCCGGGCCCGCGTGACCACTACACCTGGCGCAAGGGCTATTGGGTCCATGATCGCGGTCGCTGGGACTGGCGTCCCGGCGTCTATGTCGAGCGGCCGCGGCCGCGGGCCGTCTGGGTCGCCGACCGCTGGGTGAAGCGGCGTGGCCAGTGGACCTTCGTCGAGGGCCATTGGCGGTAAACGGTAGCCGCGCGAACGGGGAGACGGGGTTCCGTCTCCCCGATTGTGTTGGAGGATCATCGATGTCGAGAATCCGTTCTTTCGCAAAGCCCGTCCTGGTGGCGCTCGTCGTGGCCGGGACGCTCGGCGGCTGTGCCGTCTATGTGCCGCCGGGCGGCTATTACGGCGGTGGATATTACGGCGGCTACTACGGCCCCGGTCCCTACTATTACCGGGGCTATTACGGCCGGTCTTACTTCCGGTAGGTCGCGTCCGGGCTCCATGCGCTCAACGCCGATTGGGCCGCCGTTCCCGGTTGGCGATCATGGCGAGGCAGTTCCACAGCACGGTCGCGCCGAGGAACGCGGTCATGCCGCCGACATCGTGCGGCGGGCTGACCGTGTTGATGTCGCAGGCGACCAGGTTCAGGTCCTCGCAGCGGCGCAGGAGCCGCAGCCCGTCCCGCGCCGACGGTCCGCCCCAGGTCGGCGTGCAGACGCCGGGGGCCGCGGCCGGGTCGAAGAAATCCATGTCGAAGCAGAGATAGACGGGCCGCCCGCCGATCCGGTCGCGCACCCGGTCGAAGACATGGGCCGCACCGTCTTCCACCAGCCGGTCCATCGTCACCAGCGTATAGCCAAGCGCCTCGGCATGCTCGTAGACGCCCGGCACCATGGTCGGGCCGCGGGCGCCGATATGGAACGAGCGGATCGGGTCGAGCACCCCTTCCTCCGCCGCGCGGCTGAACGTGGTGGCGGTGTTGTAGCCGTCGATCGGATAGGCGTCGGTGTGGGCGTCGATATGAACGACGCAGAGGTCCGGATGCTTGCGGTGCAGCGCGCGCAGCTGCGGCAGGGTGACCGCGCCGTCGCCGCCCATGGTGACCGGAACGGCGCCCGCGTCGACCGCGTGCCAGACCGCGGCCTCGATGGCGGCGAAGGATTCCTCGACGAGTCCGGGCATCACCGCCGCATTACCCAGGTCGACGACGTTCAGCTCGGCCAGCGGGTTGCGGTTGGTCGCCGGGTCGAACGCGCGCAGCAGCGCGGACTGCTCGCGGATCGCGGCCGGGCCCTGGCGCGACCCGATGCGGACGGGATGGGTTCCGCAATCAAAAGGCATGCCGATGATGACGGCCCGGCTGCCGCCCGCGCCCGTGGCGGCGGGGGCATCCATGAAGGTCGGCGCGGGGCGGAAGATGCTGGTCACTGGAGGGCCTCCGACGATGCTGGGGCGCATGGTAGCGCGAATTTTCGCGCTTCTGTGCAAACCCCGCCGCGCCGCCTAGAATAAGGACGGTTGCTTCTCAGGCGGGCAGGGGACCTATGGGTCGATCGTTGTGGGTCATCGTCGTCGCCGCCGGCATCATCCTCGGGCTGGTCGCGGGCATCCGCCAGGGCTTCGGCCTGTTTCTCCTGCCGATGAGCGCGGACTACGGCCTTTCGCGGGAAGCCTTCGCCTTCGCGATGGGCCTGCAGAACCTGATCTGGGGCTTCGGCGCGCCGGTCGCCGGCGCCATTGCCGATCGCTACGGCCCGCGCCTGGTGGCCCTCGTCGGGGTCCTTTTCTACATCGCCGGCGTCGTGGTCATGGCGGCCGACTGGGATGGGGTGCAGATGCTGTCGAGCGGCGTGCTGCTCGGCATCGGCATGAGCGGCGCCGGCTTCTCGGTGGTGCTGAGCGCCGTCGGGCGGGCCGCACCCGTGGAGCACCGCGCCAAGGCGCTGGCGCTGGCCAGCTTCGGCGGCTCCATCGGCCAGTTCATGGCATTGCCCTACACCCACATCCTGATCCAGGAGATCGGCTGGGTCAGCAGCCTGTTCGTGCTGGGCGCGACCTCGCTGCTGGCGGTGCCGCTGGCGATGGGGCTGGGGCCGCGCGTGATGGCGGCGCCGTCGGCGACCGGCACGCCGCGGCCGGGCCTGCGGGCGTCGCTGAACGAGGCGGTGCGCGACCGCAGCTTCCTGTTGCTGACGACCGGCTTCTTCGTCTGCGGTTTCCAGCTCGCCTTCATCATGGTGCATCTGCCGCCCTACCTGGGCGACAAGGGCATGGCGCCATGGCTGGGGGCAGCCGCACTCACCCTGGTCGGCGTCTTCAACATCGTCGGCACGCTGGCCTGCGGCTGGCTCGGCCAGCGCTTCGAGAAGCGCATGGTCCTGACCTGGCTATACCTCTTCCGCACGCTGCTGCTGGTCGGCTTCATGCTGGTGCCGATCTCGGAGGCCTCGGTCCTGGTCTTCGCCGCCGGCATGGGGCTGACCTGGCTGCCGACGATCCCGCTCACCAACGGGCTGGTGGCGCAGCTCTTCGGTCCGACCTACCTCTCGACCCTGTTTGGGGTCGTCTTTCTCAGCCACCAGCTCGGCGGCTTCGTCGGGCCCTGGGCGGGCGGGCTCGCCTTCGAATGGACGGGCTCCTACGACATCATCTGGTGGGCCAGCGCCGCACTCGGGCTGGTCGCGGCCGTGCTCCATCTGCCGATCGACGAACGCCGGGCCCGGCGACCGGTGGTCGCCCGCTCGGCCGCGTGACGATGTCGATCCAGGCGCTGGCGGGGGTGGGCGCCGCCATCCTCGTCGCCGGCGCCATCTTCGTCTGGTGGGACCGCGGGATGACGATCATCCTCGAACTGGGCGCCGCCGTCGCCGCGTGCTTCTGAGGCTGCGTCAGGCGATATCGAAGCTCGCGACCATCGGGGCGTGGAAGCCGGCCGGGTCCTCGAATCCGGCGCGCGATGCGGCCAGCTCGTCGGTGAGGTCGGCGTTGAGGATCTCGACGCCGCTGCATCGCTCGGCCAGCGCCTTCGACACCAGCACATGGTCCAGCATCAGCTTGCGCCCATGGCGCACGGTGAAGCGCCGGTCGGGCGGGACGAGGGGGGCGAGCGGGATCAGGGCGCGGTCGTCGAGGTCACGATTGCCGGTGGCCTCGACCGGCGCCTGCAGCAGCATCAGCGGCACTTCGCGTTCCTCGGCATTGAGGTCGCCCGCGACCGCCAGCCAAGCCCCGGGGTCGCGGTCCAGGATCTGCTCCACCAGCAGGCGGGCTTCCAGCGCCTGGCCCGAGCGCTTCATCGCCGCCAGGAAATAGCCCTCCGCCCAACCCGGGATGGAGCGCCAGGAGGAGGGGCCGGACTTCTGTCCCGGCACGGCCACCGGCCGCGGTGCGCGCAAATGGAGGTTCAGCAGATGGAGCGGACGGCCGACATCGATGACGGCATGGAGGATCGGCCGTTCGAAGGTCATGGCCGCCCTCCCGTCGCCGCCGAGCCACGGCCACTCGAGCGGTGGGACCAGGCGGTGGGCGACCTGGTCCACCGACCGGATCGGATGGCGGCTGAGGATGACGAGGTTGTGGGTGTCGCGCGGGTAGTCGCCGCTTTCGCTTTTGGTGACCGCACGGTGAAACCCGGCATAGGGCGTGCCCGCCACCAGCCGGTCCAGCGCCGCCAGGCGGCGGGGCTGTTGCGGCGGCTTCTGGGCGTTCACCTCCTGGAGGCACAGGATGTCCGCGGAAAGGTCCGCCAGGGTCGCGCGAAGCAGCGGCAGCCGCAGGTCGAGCGGCAGGTTCGCGTCGCCGTCATCGTCCAGGTTCTCGAGGTTGTAGGTCGCCAGCCGCAGGGTCATTCCGATTCCGCCCTCGTCGCCCCCCATCATCACCCGCCATCATCACCCGAGCGGCCGCTTGCCGTCACCCCGCCCGGGCAGGCAGACTGCGCGCCCGCGTGCGGAAGGATTAAGGGATTGGCCTATATCGTCGGCGCCGGCGACACCGGCTTCGGCCGGCATGACGGCCGGACGACCATCGACCTGATGACGCAGGCGGCGACGGCGGCGCTGGACGATGCCGGCCTGGCGCGGGGCGACATCGACGGGCTGCTGTGCGGCTATTCCACGACCCATCCGCATCTGATGCTGGCGACCGTGTTCGCGGAACATTTCGGGCTCGATCCGGTCTATGCCCACGCCGTCCAGGCCGGCGGCGCCACCGGCTGCGCCATGACCATGCTGGCCGCGCGCCTGGTGGATGCCGGGCAGTGCCATCGCATCCTCGTCATCGGGGCGGAGAACCGGGCGACCGGCCAGAGCCGCGATTCCTCGATCCAGACCCTGGCCCAGGTCGGCCACCCGGACTTCGAGGTGCCGTTCGGCGCCACCATCCCGGCCTATTACGCGCTGCTCGCGTCGCGCTACATGCATGAATATGGCGTGTCGGAAGCCGACCTGGCGGAGTTCGCGGTGCTGATGCGCCGGCACGCCGCCAACTGCCCGGGCGCGCACCAGACCAGCGCCATCACGGTCGCCGACGTGCTCGCCTCCAAGCCGATCGCAGCACCCCTGAAGCTGCTCGATTGCTGCCCCATCTCCGACGGTGGGGTGGCCCTCGTCGTCAGCGGCACCGCCAGGGACGGGGGCGCGCGGGTGGCCGGCATGGGGCAGGCGCATCGCCACCAGCACATCACCCAGGCGGACCTGTCTGCGACCGGTGCCGTGCTGGCTGCCGACCGCGCCTTCGAGGAGGCGGGGGCGAGCCGCGACGACATCGACTTCCTGGCCGTCTATGACAGCTTCACCATCACGCTCGCCATGCTGCTCGAGGAGATCGGCTTCGCGCCGCGCGGCGGTGCCGCCGCCATGGTGCGGGCCGGTGCCTTCGGCCGCGACGGCGACCTGCCGCTCAACACCCATGGCGGCCTGCTGGCCTTCGGCCATTGCGGCGTCGGCGGCGGCATGGCCCATATCGCCGAGGCGTACCGGCAGCTTTCCGACAAGGCGGGGGCGCGGCAGCTTTCGCCGCGGCGCGCGGCCTTCGTCCATGGCGACGGCGGGGTCATGTCGTCCCATGTCAGCCTCGTGCTCCGGGCCGCCTGATGGGTCCGCTCGCGCAATATTTCTGGGACGGCTGTGCGGCCGGTGAGCTTCGTCATCGCCGCTGCAATGCCTGCGGCACCCGGCAGGGGTTCCCGCGCGACTTCTGCCCGGCCTGCGGATCGACCGACCTGGAATGGCAGGTGTCGGCGGGGCGCGGCACCGTCCATGCCGTCACCATCGTCACCCGTGCACCGACCGATGCCTTCCGCACGCTGGTGCCCTATGCGATCGTCCTGGTCGACCTCGACGAGGGCGTGCGCATGATGGCCCACGGCGCCATCGGCCTTGCGATCGGCCAGCGCGTCGCCGCGACCTTCCTTCCGCACGAGGGACGGCATCTGCCGCGCTTCGTCGCCATCTGACCCTTCCCTACAGGAAACCCGATGCCCCTCGACGATGGCCTGCGCGCCGCGCTCAACCCGCGTTCCGTTGCCGTGATCGGCGCGTCCGAGAACCCCAACAAGGTCGGCGGCCGGCCGATCCATTTCCTGTCGAAGTTCGGCTTCAAGGGTGCGGTCTACCCGATCAACCCGACGCGGGCCGAGATCCAGGGCTACAAGGCCTATCCGGACCTGGCATCGCTGCCGGAGGCGCCGGAGCTGGTGGTGGTCGCGATCCCGGGCGAGGCCGGCATCCAGGCGATCGACGCCTGTGCCGAGCGCGGGGTGAAGGTCTGCGTCGTGATGGCGTCGGGCTTCGGCGAGACGGGCGAGGAGGGGCTGGCAGCGCAGCGCGCCCTGGTTACCCGGGCGCGGGCGCGGGGGATGCGGATCGTCGGCCCGAACAGCCAGGGGCTGGCCAATTTCGGCACCGGAGCAGTCGCCAACTTCGCCACCATGTTCATCGAGGCGCCGCCGGCCGACGGGCCGGTCGGCATCGTCAGCCAGAGCGGCGCCACCAGCCTCGTGCCCTACGCCCTGCTGCGCGGGCGCGGCATCGGCGTGCGCTATGTCTGCGCGACCGGCAATGATTCCGACCTGACCGCGATCGAGCTGGCCCAGGCGATGGTGGCCGACCCGGAGATCAAGCTGCTGCTGATCTATCTCGAAGGCATGACCGACGCGCCGCGCCTGGCCGACCTGGCCGCCGCTGCGCGTGCCCGCGACCTGCCGATCGTGGCCCTGAAGGCCGGGCGGACGGCCGCCGGCGCCCAGGCCGCGCGCTCCCACACCGGCTCGCTGGCGGGCGAGGACCGGGTGATCGACGCCTTCCTGCGTCGCCACGGCATCTGGCGCGCGACCGACATGCATGACTGGTGCGCGGCGGCCGAGCTCTACCTCAAGGGCTGGCGGCCGGACGGCCGGCGGCTGGTGGCGATCAGCAACTCCGGGGCGAGCTGCGTCATGGCGGCCGACCGGGCGACCGAGCTCGGCCTGCCGCTCGGGCGCTTCAAGCCGGAAACGGTGGAGCGGCTGAAGGGGGTGCTGCCGGGCTTCGCCACCACCACCAACCCGATCGACGTGACGGCGGCCCTGCTGTCCAACAGCCGCCTCTTCAGCGACATCCTGCCGATCGTCGGCGAGGACCCGGCCGCCGACCTGTTCTTCATCGCCATCCCGGTGGCGGGTGCCGGCTACGACGTGCCGGCCTTCGCCCGCGACACCGCACAGTTCATGGCGGCGACCGGCAAGCCGATCGCACTCGGCGTGCCGCAGCCCAACATCGCGGCCGTGTTCCGGGAAGCGGGCATCCCGACCTATCCCAACGAGACGACGGCGATGCGCGCGCTGGCGCAGCTGGCGGCCCACACCGCCATGATGCGACGCCCGCTGCCGGCGATGCCGGCGGCCGCTGCTGTCGCCCTGCCGCCGGGCGACCAGCCGTTCCTCAGCGAGGCCGACAGCCTGGCCCTGCTGGCCGGCCAGGGAATGCCGGTGGTGCCATACCGCCTGTGCCGCAGCGTCGAGGCGGCGCTGGCGGCCTTCGCCGAGCTGGGCGGGCCGGTGGCGGTCAAGGCCTGCTCGGCCGACGTGCCGCACAAGTCGGAGCACGGGCTGGTGGCGCTCGGCCTCGGTGACGCCGACGCGGTGGCGGCAGCCTACACGGCCCAGATGGATGCGCTGCGGGCCATGGGCGTGGCGGCGGACGGGATCATCGTCGCCCGCATGGTGAAGGGCCGGCGCGAGCTGGTGCTGGGCGCCCGGCTCGACCCGATGGTGGGGCCGGCGATCATGGTCGGCGACGGCGGCAAGTATGTCGAGGCGCTGGGCGACGTCGCCATCCTGGTGCCGCCCTTCACCGCCGACGAGGTGATCGAGGCGCTGATGGGCCTGCGCATCGCGCCCATCCTGAAGGGCGTGCGCGGCGAGCCGGCGCTCGACCTTGCCGCCTATGCCGATGCGGCGGTGAAGCTGGCGGCGATGATGATGGCGGCCGGGGGTCGCATCGCGTCGGTCGACCTCAACCCGGTCATGGTGGGGGCGGCCGGGGAGCCGACGGTGATCGTCGACGCGCTGGTCGAGCGCGCGTGACGGGGCCGCAACTGCGCCGGCCCGCGGCCGCGGACGAGGCGGCCCTGCTGGCGCTCAACAACGCCCACGCGGTGGAGCTGTCGCTGCTGTCCGCGGGGCGGCTGCGGCAGCTCCTCGCCGCCGCCTTCCATGCCCGGGTGGCGGCGGACGGGGCGGCATTGCTGATCGCCTTCGACCAGGGCGCCGACTATGACAGCCCGAACTTCCGCTGGTTCCAGGCGAGGTACCAGCGGTTCGTCTATGTCGACCGGGTGGTGGTGGCGCCGGCGGCACGCGGCCGTGGGCTGGCCCGGGCGCTCTATGCCGACCTGATCGCCGCGGCGGCCGGCGCCGGCCATGACCGCGTCTGCTGCGAGGTGAATTCAGCGCCGCCGAACCCGGCCTCGGACGCCTTCCACGCGGCGCTGGGCTTCCACGAGGTGGGCAGTGCGCATCTGGCCGACCGGGACAAGGCGGTGCGGTACCTGATCCGGAAGCTGTAAAGGGGAAGCCGCCATCGGTCGCCGGCGAGATGTCATGGTGAGCTTGACGAACCATGAGCTCGCTCGGGCTCAGCGTTTCATCCCGCGGTTCCGCGCCTTCTGTCGCACCCCATTGCCGGGGGCGCCGGAAGGTCGGACATTTCCCTGCGAAGGAGCATCGGACGATGACGGATGAGGTGGAGGGTGGATCGGAGCGTCGCCAGCTCCTGACCCTCGACGTGATGCAGCGCACTGGGATCGACGAGGCGATGATCCGGCGGCTGGTCCATGCCTTCTATGCGGCGGTCCGCGCCGACCCGCTGATCGGACCGATCTTCACCGACCATGTCGCCGACTGGGACCGGCATCTGGGCCAGATGTGCGATTTCTGGTCGTCGGTCGCGCTGATGAGCGGGCGCTATCACGGCCGGCCGATGGCGCCGCACATCCGCATCGGCGTCGAGACCCAGCATTTCAACCGCTGGCTGGCCCTGTTCGAGGAGGTCGCGCGGCGGGAATGCGCCGACCGCGCCGCCGCCCATTTCGTCGAGCGTGCCCACCGCATCGCCGAGAGCTTCGAGCTCGGCATCGCTACCCATCGCGGCGATGCCCTGCCGCGCCGCCGGCCGCGCCCCGCCTGGCTGGCGGAGTTCGATCAGCGGGCGGCGGGGATGGCGACCTCGTAGCGTCCGTCGCGCCAGGAATAGACGGCGTATTTCGGCTCCAGCACGTCGCCCTTGGCATCGAAGCGTAGCTGGCCGACGACGGTATCGAAGCTGCCGGCGCGGAGTGCTTCGGCGACGGCCGGGGTCTTCAGCGACTTCGCCGCCTCGGCCGCGGCGGCCCAGACCTGGATGGCGGCGTAGGTGTAGAGGGCGTAGCCCTCCGGCTCGTAGCCGCCCTTGCGGAAGCGTTCGACCACCAGCTTGGCGGCCGGCTCCTCGCGCGGGTCGGGGCCGAAGGTCATCAGGGTGCCGGCACCGGCCGGGCCGGCGATCTTCCAGAACTCGTCGGTCACCAGGGCGTCGCCCGAGATCATGACCGCGTCCAGCCCCTGGTCGCGCGCCTGGCGGACGATCAGGCCGGCCTCGGTGTGATAGCCGCCGAGATAGATGGCGCCGATCCGGGCCGCCTTCATCCGGGTCACCAGGGCGGTGAAGTCCCGGTCGCCCTGGGTGATCGCCTCGTACATCGTCTCCTGCCGGCCGCTCTTGCGGAAGACCGCCCGGGTTTCGTCGGCGAGGCCGCGGCCGTAGGAGGTCTTGTCGTGCAGGATGGCGACGTTGCGGTCCGCGAAGCGCTCGATCAGCAGCCGGCCCGAGACCTTGGCCTGGGCATCGTCGCGGCCATAGGTGCGGAAGACGTGGCGCCAGCCGCGCCGATAGGCGTCGTCGGTGAGGGCAGGGGCGGTCGAGGCCGGGGTGATCTGGAGGATCCCCGCCTCCTGATAGACCGCGGACGCGGGGATGGAGGAGGAGGAGCAGTAGTGCCCCGCCACCAGCGCCACCTTGGCCGTGGCCAGCCGGTTGGCGACGGCGACCGCCTGCTTGGGGTCGCACGCATCGTCGCCGACCTGCAGCCGCACCTGGCGGCCGAGCACGCCGCCGGACGCGTTGATCGTCTCGACGGCCAGCGTGGCACCGCGCCGTAGCTGCTCGCCGAAGATCGCGTACTGGCCGGTCATCGGACCGACGGTGGCGACGACGATATCGGCGGCAACCGCCGTCCCGGCCACCCAAAGGGCAGCCGACAGGGTTGCGACGGCCAGGATGGGGCGCCTCAGCATACGCTATCTCCGGTATTTTCACGTTCCAGGCATCTACCAGCAGGCAAAGGTCCAGGCAACAATCCGGGCGCGGCCGCCGGGCAACACGACATCCGGCTTGGCGCGATCATTTGGCCAACCACGCCGCATGATTTGCTATGGTGGTGGCATTCGGCCGTCATCGACGGCCGACGGCGCGGCGCGCTGCCGCCCGCGAAGCCCTGTCTTTCCCCCGGAGGAGACCCGCTGCCATGAACGCGATCCGCCCGAATTCGGCGATGGCCCGCGATATCGCCTATCACATCCATCAGCAGACCGACCTCAAGGCCCATCGCGAGCAGGGTGGCACGCTGTTCGTCAAGGGCGACGGGATCCACGTCTTCGACGAGACCGGCAAGGAGTACATTGAGGCGATGGCCGGCCTGTGGTGCGCCTCGCTCGGCTTCAGCGAGAAGCGCCTGGCCGAGGCCGCCTACAAGCAGCTCCTGGAGCTGCCCTACTATCACACCTTCTTCGGCAACGGGCACACGCTGGCCGTCGACCTGGCCGAGCGGCTGATCGCCATGGCGCCGGTGAAGATGTCGAAGGTGCTGTTCCAGTGCTCCGGGTCGGAGTGCAACGACGCCGCCGTGAAGCTGATCTGGTACTACCACAACGCCATCGGCAAGCCGGAGAAGAAGAAGATCATCGGCCGCGAGCGCGGCTATCACGGCAACACGATCGCGTCGGTCAGCATCTCGGGCCAGCCGCACATGCGCGCCGGCTTCGACATCCCGCTGCCCGGCTTCAAGCACACCGACAACCCGAACTACTACCGTGCCCATGAGGAGGGCGAGACCGAGGAGCAGTTCTCCGACCGCATGGCGGCCAACCTGGAGAAGCTGATCCTGGCCGAGGGCCCGGAGACGGTGGCCGCCTTCTTCGGCGAGCCGGTGCAGGGCGGCGGCGGCGCCATCACCCCGCCCAGGACCTACTGGGCGAAGATCCAGGCGGTGCTGAAGAAGTACGACGTGCTGTTCGTGGCCGACGAGGTGATCTGCGGCTTCGGGCGCACCGGCAACATGTGGGGCTGCCAGACCTATGACCTGAAGCCGGACATGCTGTCCTGCGCCAAGGCCCTGTCGGCGTCCTACCAGCCGATCTCGGCCCTGATGATCTCCGAGAAGATCTACGAGGCGATGGTGCAGCAGAGCGAGGCCCATGGCAGCTTCGGCCACGGCTTCACCTATGGCGGGCACCCGGTCGCCTGCGCGGTCGCCATCGAGACGCTGAAGATCTACGAGGAGCGCGACCTGATCGGCCATGTGAAGTCGGTCAGCCCGGCCTTCCTGGCGGGGCTGGAGAAGTTCCGCGACCACCCGCTGGTCGGCGACGTGCGCGGTGTCGGCCTCATCGCCGGCATCGAGCTGATGGCCGACAAGGCCAAGCGCGCGCCGTTCCCGGCGGAGCGCAAGATGGGCAACCGGGTGATGGCCAAGGCGGCCGAGCACGGCCTCATCGTCCGCGCCATCGGCGACCGCATCGCGTTCACCCCACCGCTCATCATCACCGAGGGCCAGATCGCCGAGATGTGCAGCCGCTTCGGCCGCGCGCTCGACGATGTCCAGGCCGAGTTGAAGGCCGAGGGCGCCGCCAAGGCCGCCTGACCCCGCGAAAGGGCCCCCGGCATGGCGCCGGGGGCCACTCTTTCTGACGAGCGGGGTGGCGGCATGATCGAGGTGCGTGACATCGAGACCGCGCCGGGCATGGTCTTCGACGTGTCGGTGGCGGGTCCCGAGGATGGGCCGATCGTGCTGCTGCTGCACGGCTTCGTCGTCTCCCGCCACTACTGGAACGCCCAGGTCGAGGCGCTGGCCGCGGCGGGCTACCGCGCCGTGGCACCCAACCAGCGCGGCTATGCGGCGGGCGCCCGGCCGGACACGACCGACTTCGACCAGTACCGCATGGAGCGCCTGATCCAGGACGCGTTCGACATCGTCGACCGCGTCGCCGGCGATGGCCGCCGCTTCCATCTGGTGGGTCATGACTGGGGCGGCAGCCTGTCCTGGGAGATGGCCGACCAGCAGCCTCGGCGCATCGCCTCGCTGACGATGCTGTCACGGCCCCATCCGGCGGCCTTCCTGCGGGCGGTCGCCCTGCCGGATGGCGAGCAGGCGAGGCGGTCCGGGCACCACACCGCCTTCCTCGATCCCGCGGCCGGCGAGCGCCTGATGGCCGACGACGCGAAATGGATGCGCGACCGGCTGGTCCGCAACGGCGTGCCGGCGGCGGCGATCGCGCGGCACATGTCGGTGCTGGGCAACCGGCCGGCGCTGGAGGCGGCACTCGCCTGGTACCGCGCCCGCGGCGTGCATCGCCCGGTCGGGCCGACCACGGTCCCGACGCTCTTCATCTGGGGCGACGCCGACGACACCGTCGGCCGCATCGCCGCCGAAGGCACCGCCGAGTTCATCGCCGCGCCCTACACGTTCGTCGAACTTCCCGGCGTCGGCCACTACGCCGCCGACCAGGTGCCGGAGAAGGTCAACGAGCTGCTGCTGGCGCATGTCGCGCGCTATCCGGTGTAGCGCCGGCCGGCGACGGAGACTGCGCAATCTCATGGTTCGTCAGGCTCACCATCGTCTTAGGAATTTTGCCTAATCTGGGACCTG
>CAZQOA010000024.1:0-15464 GCA_964594715.1 uncultured Rhizobiaceae bacterium
GATCTGGTCGATCGCCTGCATGGCGAAGTTGAAGGTCATGAACTCGACGATCGGCTTCAGGCCCATGAAGCCGGCGCCGACGCCAAGGCCGGCAAAGCCGTGCTCGGTGATCGGCGTGTCGATCACCCGGGCGGCGCCGAACTCCTGCAGCATCCCCTGGCTGACCTTATAGGCGCCCTGGTACTCGCCGACCTCCTCGCCCATCAGGAACACGGTCGGGTCGCGACGCATCTCCTCCGACATGGCGTCGCGCAGTGCCTCGCGCAGCGTGATCGACTGGGTCTCGCCGGTATATTCCGGCTCCACCGCGGCAGCGGGCTCGGGCCGCGCCGCCGGCTTCGGGGCGGCGGCCTTGGCCTCCTCCTGCCTGGCCGGTGCAGGTTCCGCCTTGGCCTTCGGGGGCGGGGCAGCCCCGGCCTTCTCGCCCTCCTCCAGGATCAGCATGATCGGCTGGTTGACGGGCACCGCGTCGGTCCCCTCCTCGACCAGGATGCTGCCGACGGTGCCCTCGTCGACCGCCTCGACCTCCATCGTCGCCTTGTCCGTTTCAATTTCCGCGAGCACGTCGCCCGCCTTGACGGCATCGCCCACCTGCTTGTGCCACTTGGCGAGCTTGCCCTCGGTCATGGTCGGCGACAGCGCCGGCATGAGCACTTCGATCGGCATCGAGACCTCTCCTCGGGGGGATGACGGGACGCAGCGTTGCGGCGCGCCCCGGCATCTCAGGCGGCTTGCGCTTCTACCAGAATGTCGGTGTAGAGCTCGGACGGATCGGGCTCGGGGCTTTCCTGCGCGAACTCGGCCGCCGCGGTGACGATGTCCTTCACCTCCCGGTCGATCGTCTTCAGCGCATCCTCCTTGGCCCAGCCATTGTCGAGCAGGGCCGAGCGCAGGCGGTCGATCGGGTCGTGCTCCGACCGCATCTTGCTGACCTCTTCCTTGGTCCGGTACTTGGCCGGGTCGGACATGGAATGGCCGCGATAGCGGTAGGTCATCATCTCCAGGATGTACGGCCCCTTGCCCGCGCGGACATGGGCCACCGCCTCGTCGCCCGCCGCCTTCACGGCGACCACGTCCATCCCGTCGACCTGCTTGCCGGGGATGCCGTAGGGCGCGCCGCGCTCATAGAGGTCGGGCGACGCCGTGGAACGCTGCACCGAGGTGCCCATGGCGTAGCGGTTGTTCTCGATGATGTAGATGACCGGCAGCTTCCACAGCGCGGCCATGTTGAAGGATTCGGCCACCTGGCCCTGGTTGACCGCGCCGTCGCCGAGATAGGTGAGGCAGGTGTTCTTGGTGCCCTTGTACTTCAGCGCGAAGGCGATGCCGGTGCCGAGCGGCACCTGCGCGGCGACGATGCCATGCCCGCCGTAGAAATTCTTCTCGCGGCTGAACATGTGCATGGAGCCGCCCTTGCCTTTGGAGTAGCCCCCGCGGCGCCCGGTCAGCTCTGCCATCACGCCGCGCGGGTCCATCCCGCAGGCGAGCATGTGGCCATGGTCGCGATAGCTGGTGATGACGGCGTCACCGTCCATGATCGCCGACTGCATGCCGACGACGACGGCTTCCTGGCCGATATAGAGGTGGCAGAAGCCGCCGATCAGACCCATGCCGTACATCTGGCCCGCCTTCTCTTCGAAGCGGCGGATCAACAGCATGTCGCGATACATCTGTACGAGCACACCCGGGTCGAGGCGCGCCGGTTTTGCGGTGCGCTTCGGCGCCGGTGCCTGACGCTTGGCTACGGCCATAGAG
The DNA here is from genome assembly GCA_964594715.1 of uncultured Rhizobiaceae bacterium. Lineage (GTDB taxonomy): Bacteria > Pseudomonadota > Alphaproteobacteria > ATCC43930 > Allostellaceae > Allostella. Next base: position 1,756 of record CAZQOA010000024.1, read on the forward strand.
CTTCCTCCCTCAGGCGGCACCGCTCAAAGCACCCCATGACGGGAGGCGATGCCCTTCTGCCAACATAACGCCTGGTCGGGAGAATGCAACCGCGCGCCCGTCGAATCCTTTGCCAAATCCTTGAAACACAATGGAAATCAGTGAATTAACCAAATTCGGGTTAATCGCACTGCGCTGCGGTCATTTCGATGGAATATTGGGTGTCCGCAGGATCACGAGATCTTCGGGATGGGCCAGATTGAGCACCTCGCGCACCCGCTCTTCCAGCATATCCCGATCGAGGCTGTCGGGTCGCAGGAGGGCCACCCGGCGCTCCAGTTCGCCACGCTCGGAGGCGATCTGCCGGGCGACGGCCTCGGTCTTGCCGATACGGTCCTCCAGCTCCCGCCAGGCCACCAGCCCGCGGTCGCCATGGACCAGATGATAGGCGAAGTAGCCGATGACGGCGACGCCCAGCACCGGCGCCACCCCCACCCGCATCACCCGTGCAAAATCCCGACGAATCGCCATGGCTTCAGGGAATCACTCCGGGGCCGTCCCCGTCAACGGCGACCTATGGAAACCGTCAGCGCGCCAGGGCCGCGCGGCCGCCATAGCGCGCCGCCGAACCCAGCGCCTCCTCGATCCGCAGGAGCTGGTTGTACTTCGCCGTCCGGTCCGACCGCGACAGCGACCCGGTCTTGATCTGGCCGCAGTTGGTCGCGACCGCAAGGTCGGCGATGGTGGTGTCCTCGGTCTCGCCGGAGCGGTGGGACATGACCGCCCGATAGCCGGCCCGCTGGGCGGTGTCGACGGCGTCCAGGGCCTCGCTCAGGGTCCCGATCTGGTTCACCTTCACCAGGATGGCGTTGGCGGCCCCCCGGGCGATGCCGTCCTTCAGGCGCGTCGTGTTGGTGACGAACAGGTCGTCGCCGACCAGCTGGACCTTGCCGCCGATCGCCCGGTTGAGGGCGACCCAGCCGTCCCAGTCATCCTCGGCCATGCCGTCCTCGATCGAGACGATCGGATAGCGGCGGCAGAGATCCTCGTAATAGGCGACCATGCCGGCGGCATCGAGGGTCTTGCCCTCGCCCGCCAGCTCGTAGCGGCCGCCCTTGTAGAACTCGGTCGAGGCCGGGTCGAGCGCCAGGGCCACGTCGTCGCCCAGGCGATAGCCGGCGGCCTCGACGGCCTTGGCCACCAGGCCCAGCGCCTCGTCGGTCGACTTCAGGGCGGGCGCGAAGCCGCCCTCGTCGCCGACATTGGTGTTGTGGCCGGCGGCGAGCAGCTGCTGGCGCAGAGCCTGGAACACCTCCGCGCCCATCCGCAGCGCCTCGGCGAAGGTGTCGGCGCCGACCGGCGCGATCATGAACTCCTGGATGTCGAGCGCATTGTCGGCATGGGCGCCGCCGTTCAGGATGTTCATCAGCGGCACCGGCAGGCGATGGGCATAGACCCCGCCGACATGGCGCCACAGCGGCAGGCCGGCCTCCTTGGCGGCGGCATGGGCGGCGGCCAGGCTGACGCCCAGGATGGCATTGGCGCCGAGGCGGCCCTTGTTCGACGTGCCGTCGAGCGCGATCATGGCGTGGTCGAGGGCAAGCTGCTCCTCGACGTCCATGCCCGACAGCGCATCGAAGATCTCGCCGACGACGGCATTCACCGCCTTCAGGACGCCCTTGCCGCCATAGCGCCGGGCATCGCCGTCGCGCAGCTCCACCGCCTCATGGGCGCCGGTCGAGGCGCCCGACGGTACCGCCGCACGCCCGATGGTGCCCGTCTCCAGGTGGATATCGACCTCGACCGCCGGGTTTCCGCGGCTATCGAGAATCTCGCGCGCCTGGATGTCGACGATGGCGGTCATGGGCTGTCCTCGGAGTCAGATGATCGGGGGGGGCAGATGGACGGGTGGGATGGGCGACTAGATATCCGCCCGCACTGCCCCGGGGCAAGCGCGGGGAATACTTATTCGGCGCGCATCACCGGCCGTTCCTTGGCGATGCGGTCGAAGGCCATCATGGTCTCGATGATCCCCGGCAGGTCGGACAGGTGGACCATGTTGGGACCGTCGCTCGGTGCCCGGTCGGGGTCCTGGTGGGTTTCCATGAAGACGGCCGCCACGCCGACCGCGACGGCGGCGCGCGCCAGCACCGCCACGAACTCGCGCTGGCCGCCGCTGGTCTTGCCCTGGCCGCCCGGCTGCTGCACCGAATGGGTGGCATCGAACACCACCGGGCAGCCGGTCTCGGCCAGGATCGGCAGCGAGCGCATGTCGGACACCAGCATGTTGTAGCCGAAGCTGGCGCCGCGCTCGCAGACCAGCGTGTTGGGGTTGCCCGCCTGGTCCATCTTGGCGACCACGTTGGCCATGTCCCAGGGCGCCAGGAACTGCCCCTTCTTGATGTTGACCGGCAGGCCGGTCTTCGCCGCCGCGAGGATGAGGTCGGTCTGGCGGCAGAGGAAGGCCGGGATCTGCAGCACGTCGACCGCCTCGGCCGCCGCCGCGCAATGCTCCGGCGCGTGGACGTCGGTCAGCACCGGGCACCCCCACTTCTCGCGCAGCTCGGCCAGGATCGGCAGCGCCTTCTCCATTCCCAGCCCCCGCGGGCTGTCGACGCTGGTTCGGTTGGCCTTATCGAACGAGGTCTTGTAGATGAGGCCGATGCCGAGCCGCCCCGTCAGTTCCACCAGCGCATGAGCCATCTCCATGGCGTGCGCCCGGCTCTCCAGCGCGCACGGACCGGCGATCAGCGCGAGCGGCCGGTCATTGCCGAGGGTGACGTTGCCGACTTGGACGTGCCGGGGCTGGGTCATGGGGATGCCGATCTTTCCGCAGGTTGGGCCGTTCCGCCGATAGATAGCCCTCCGCCTGCCCCGTTGCGAGCCCGGGAATGATGAAGGCGTCCGCGGCGGTCGTCCTTGCCCTCGCCCTGATCTATGCCGGGACGATCTACCCGGACGCCGACCAGTGGCTGCCGCTGCTCGGCCACCGCTCCGCGCTGACCCACAGCATGCTGGTCCCGGTGCTGGTGTTCTGGCGCTGGCGCCCGGCCGGCGGGTTCCTCGCCGGCGGCGTCGCGATCCATCTGGCGGCCGACCTGCTGTCGCGCAAATGGGTCGGGTTCGCCCTGGTCAAGCTGCCCTTGTTCGGCGCCCTGGACGCCACCGGCTCGCAGGTCTTCCTGGCGGCCAATGCCGCGGTCGGGCTGCTGCTCTATGATCGCGCGGCCGCCGAGACGGGCGACCGCCGCCTGCTCTGGGCCGCGCTCGGCGTGGCATGGGCCGTCTACTTCCTCGTGAACGAGCGCTACTGGCTGCTGATCGTGCCGGTTTCCCTGGCCGTCCTGCTGCTGACCCGGCGACGCTGAAGCCCTCGTCAGGCGCGGGGTCAGGCGCGGGCCGAATCGAGGTACGAGCGGCCGTCATACAGTCGGCGCACCAGCGTGCGGCCGCCGGAGCGGATTTCCTCGACCGTTCCCGGCCCGGCCTCGTCCCCCCGCCTTTCCCCCCCACCAACCAGGCCTTCCGACAGGGTGCGGCCGTCGATGCCCTCGCGGTCGGCGATGCCGAGATGGCCCAGGATCGTCGGGGCGACGTCGGTCGTGCCGGCGGGAAACGGCGACGAATAGCCGTCCTTGGCCCCTGCCCCGCCGACGATCAGCACGTTCGCCAGTTCGCGCGGATGCAGGCCGCCATGGATGCTGCCGCCGACCGGGATGGCGTTGTGGAACAGGCACCCGCCATCGACGCCGTGGGCATCGTCCGCGTCGTCGGTGGCGAGGCAGTAATAGAGGTCCGGCGCATCGGTGTGGTCGCAGGCGACCAGCCGGCGGTCGAAGCTGCCGGGCACCAGGCCGACCCGGCCATCGCCGCCGCGGGTGAAGACCTGGCCACACCAGGGCTGCTCCAGGAGCCATCGGGCGACCGAAGCGCGTTCGCCCTCGTCGTCGCCCGCGAACGAGATACCGCCGGAATAGCCCGACTCGTGCTCCGGCGTGCCGAAGCGCTCGCGCACCAGCGTCTCCACGTCGATCGTGGCGCGCGCCGTCACATGGCCATGGTCGGACATGACGATGATCATCGGCCGGCGCTCCGCGGGCTCCGCTTCGGCCCAGGCGAGGACGCGCGCAAAGGCGGCGTCCGCGCCGGTCAGGGCGGCGATGCCGTCGGCGCTGCCGATGCCGCGATAATGCCAGGTGCTGTCGGGATCGGACAGCCAGAGGACCGCCAGGTCGGGATCCAGATCGGGGATCACATGGTCCAGCAGCGCATCGACCGACCAGTGCAGCCGCGGCGTGTTGGGCTGGGCGCCCGGCGGCACCGGCCCGGCCTTGGCGACCGCGGCGGCCATCGCCTGCGCCGGCTGGCTCGCCTCTTCCCCATGCGCCGACAGGGTGACGTGGCCCAGTTCCGCCGCGCGATGATTGAGGAGGCGGGTGGCGCCCGGCGATGCGGTGGAGACGACCGCCATCCGCAACCCGGCGGCGGCCAGCCGCTCACCCAGCGACGGCCGATCGAGCAGGCTTCCGCCCCGGGCCGCGGCCAGCCGATCGAGATCGGCCAGCCGGGCGGTCTGGATGCGCCCGGACGTGCGGCTGATGAAGGCGTTGCCGACGATGCCGTGGGCGCCCGGGTGGCATCCGGTGACGAGGCTCGACACGGCCACCCGCGTTTCGCTGGGAAACACCGTGCGGCTCCAGGGGAAATCGGCGGAGCGCCGACGGAAGCGGTCGAGGGTCGGCGTCCGCTCGGGGGTCACGAAATCCCGTCGCAATCCGTCGAACACCACCAGGAGCACGCGCCGACGCTCTGCCATCCTATCCCTCCCGCAGCACCGCGAGCGCTGCCGCGGGGTCGTTGACGAGGATACCATCGATGCCGAATCCGGCCATCCGGCGCAAGCGTGCCACCGAGATGGCCCCGACCATCTCGTCGCCGGCCCCGCCGGGACGTCCGGCCGTGACCCAGACCTCCAGCCCGGCCGCGCGGGCGGCCGCGACCCGCGCCTTGGTCACGTCCGCTTCCCAGAGGCGAAAGATCGATCCGCCGGCCGCCGCCAGGGCCGCCGCCGCATCCGGATCGGGCAGCAGGCCGAACAAGGTCGCCGCCGGCATGATCTCGCGCGCCACCCGGACATCGGCCAGCGCGCGCACGCCGATCACCAGCCTGGTCGCCATGCCGGCCGGCACCGCGGCCGCGATCGCGTGCAGCATCGGGGGGCCCGGGACCTTGACGTCGATCACCGCCGGCAGGCGCCCGCCCACCGCGGCCAGCAACGCTTCCAGGGTCGGGACCCAGGGGCCGCCGTCGGGCGCGCGGTGGGTGGCGATCTCGTCCGCCGTCATCGCCGCCACCTCGGCGCCGGTGCCGGCGATGCGCCGGAGGTCGGGGTCGTGGGAGACATGGGCGACGCCGTCGGCGGAAAGCCGGGCATCCATCTCGACCGCATGGGCACCGGCCGCGATCGCCGCGGCGGCGGCGGCCGGGGAGTTCTCCCGCGCTGCCGCCGACGCGCCGCGATGCGCCACGACCTTGATGGCCCCGCTCCGGAAGGCGGGGATCACACCAGCCGCGACTGCTCGACCGCCGCGCGCACGAAGGACGTGAAGAGCGGGTGCGGCGCGAACGGCTTCGACTTCAGTTCCGGATGGAACTGCACGCCGATGAACCAGGGATGGCTCGGCAGCTCCACGATCTCGGGCAGCACCCCGTCCGGCGACATGCCGGAGAAATGCAGGCCTGCCGCCTCCAGCCGGTCGCGATAGTTGATGTTCACCTCGTAGCGATGGCGGTGCCGCTCGCTGATCAGGTCGGCGCCGTAGATCGATCGGATTCGGCTGTCGGGGGCGACCACGCAATCATAGGCGCCGAGCCGCATGGTGCCGCCCAGGTCGCCGCCCGCCTCGCGCCGCTCCAGGCTGTTGCCGCGCACCCACTCCGTCATCAGGCCGACGATGGGGTCCTGGCAGGGCCCGAACTCGCTGGAGCTGGCATTCTCCAGCCCGAGCAGGTTGCGGGCCGCCTCGATCACGGCCATCTGCATGCCGAAGCAGATGCCGAAATAGGGCACCTTGCGCTCCCGCGCGAAGCGGGCGGCGGCGATCTTGCCTTCCGATCCGCGCTCGCCGAAGCCGCCCGGCACCAGGATGCCGTGGACGTTCTCCAGGTGCTGGACCACATCCTCGCGCTCGAAGATCTCGGAATCGATCCAGTTCAGGCGCACCCGGACGTTGTTCGAGACACCGCCATGGACCAGCGCCTCGTTCAGGGATTTGTAGCTGTCGGCGAGGTGGGTGTACTTGCCGACGATGGCGATGGTGACCTCGCCCTCGGGATGCCGGATGCGGTCGGCCACCTCCTGCCACCCGGACAGGTCGGGCGGCGGGCCGGACGTCAACCCGAAATGGGCGCAGACCTGCTCGTCGAAGCCTTCGGCATGGTAGGTGACCGGCACCTCGTAGATGGTGGCGACATCGATTGCCGGGATCACCCGCTCCTCCCGCAGGTTGCAGAAGAGCGCGATCTTGCGGCGCGCCGCGGCCGGGATCGGCCGGTCGCAGCGGCACAGCAGGATGTCCGGCTGGATACCGAGCGACAGCAGCTCCTTGGCGGAATGCTGGGTCGGCTTGGTCTTGAGTTCGCCCGCCGATGGGATCCAGGGGACCAGCGTCAGGTGGACGAACATCGCCCGCTCGCGGCCCAGCTCATTGGCGAGCTGGCGGATGGCCTCCAGGAACGGCAGGCTCTCGATGTCGCCGACCGTGCCGCCGATCTCGCAGACCACGAAGTCCGATTCGTCGGCGTCGGCCTGGATGAACTCCTTGATGGCGTCGGTGACGTGGGGGATGACCTGCACGGTCGCCCCCAGATATTCGCCCCGACGCTCCCGCCCGATCACGGTCGAATAGATCCGGCCGGTCGTGACGCTGTCGCTGCGTCGCGCCGGCACGCCCGTAAAGCGCTCGTAATGGCCGAGGTCGAGGTCGGTCTCGGCCCCGTCGTCGGTCACGAACACTTCGCCATGCTGATACGGGCTCATCGTGCCCGGATCGACGTTGAGGTAGGGATCCAGCTTGCGGAGTCGCACTGAAAAACCACGCCCCTGCAGCAGCGCGCCAAGCGCGGCCGCGGAGATGCCCTTTCCCAGTGAGGAGACCACGCCGCCGGTTATGAAGATGAACCGCGTCATGGGCGATCAGAATATCCCCGTGGCCGAGTCTCGCCCAGCCACGAAATTCTTCGGGCGATCCGGAAGGGATCGCCCGTGATGAAGGTCAGTTGGCCTGCGGGACCGCCGGGGCGGCGGGCGCCGCGGGAGCGGCCGGGGGCTGGTCGACGATGGAGCGCGGTTTGGTCGCGCCGCCCGTCAGGTGGACGAGGGCCAGGCTGGTGACGACGAAGCAGGCCGCCAGGATCGCCGTCGTCCGGGTGAGAAGGTTGGCCTGTCCACGGCCGGAGAGGAACCCGCCCATGCCGCCGCTGCCGCCGCCACCGCCTATCCCGAGCGCACCGCCCTCGCTGCGCTGCAGCAAGATGACGATGACCAGAGCTATCGCAACGAGTAGGTGGATGACGAGGATGACCTGCGCCATAAGCACGTTTCCTGAGATGCCGAACCGGGAAGTCGGCCGCTATGTAATGTGTCGGGCCGGAATGTGCCAGCCCGGATTTGCCGCAGGCGTCCAGATCGCCGGCCGGTCACCGGCCAATCACCGGGTGGCTTCGCCGATCGCCCAGAAGTCCTCCACGACCAGGCTGGCGCCGCCGACCAGCGCACCATCGACGTCGCCCAGCCGCAGCAGGGCGGCGGCGTTTCCCGGCTTCACCGAGCCGCCATAGAGAATTCGCAAGGCGGAGGCGTCGACCGAGGCCGGCACGCAGGACCGGATATGCGCGTGCATCGCCTGCACGTCCTCGGGCGTCGGCGTGCGGCCGGTGCCGATGGCCCATACGGGCTCGTAGGCGACCACGATGTTGCGCGCGGTGGCCCCGGGCGGGATGGAGCCCGCGACCTGGCGCGCCACCACCGCATGGGCCCGGCCGCCGTCGCGCTCCTCCTCGGTCTCGCCGACGCAGATGATGGCGACCAGCCCGGCGGCATGGGCGGCGGCGGCCTTGGCCGATACCTCGGCATCGGTCTCGCCATGGTCGGCCCGGCGCTCGGAATGACCGACGGTGACGTAGCGGCAGCCGGCGTCCGCCAGCATCTGGGCGGAGACATCGCCGGTGTGCGCGCCGTTGGCGGCGAAATGGCAATCCTGCCCGCCGAGCGCGATGCCGCTGGCCGCCAGGGCGGCCGACACCGGGGCCAGCAGCGTCGCCGGCGGGCAGACGACCCAGTCGCACGGCGGCGCATCCGCAGCGTTGGCCCGCAGAGCCAGCTCGCGCGCCCGCGCCTCGCCATCGGCCCGGAGGCCGTTCATCTTCCAGTTCCCCGCGATCAGGGGTCGCCGATCATTGTCCATGATCGTCTCTACCATGCCGCCTCGCGGGCGGCCAACCACCCGGATTTGCCGACTCCGCCATTACGAGTTGCTGGGCATAGCCCCGGTCCCTATGATCCGCGGCCCAAATCAACCATCCGGCGTTCGCGCAAAAACCGCATATGCTCCAGGCCATTCGCAGTCGCGCCACCTCATGGGTGGTCAAAATCCTCTTCGCCCTCCTGATCCTGAGCTTCGGGGTCTGGGGCATCGGCGACATCTTCCGTACACCGGGTGCGGAGGCGACGGTCATCACGGTCGGGCCGCAGAAGGTGTCGGGCATCGAGGTCGTGGAGCAGATCCGTCGCGACATCGAGCAGCTTCGGCCGATGTTCGGCGGCACGCTCGACATGGCCCAGGCGCGTCAGCTCGGCATCATCGACCGCTCGATCGAGCAGATCGTCCAGCGCCGGCTCTTCGCCCAGGCTGCAGTCGACCTCGGCATCCTGGTCGGCGACGACGCGGTGCGACGGACGCTGGCCGCCAATCCGCAGTTCCGCAATGGCGGCGAGTTCGATCCGCGGACCTTCCAGGCGGCCCTGCAGCAGCTCCGCACCACCGAGCACCTCTATGTCGCGTCCTTGCGCCAGGACATCTCCCGGGTGGCGCTGAGCGACCCGCTGGCGGCCGGGGCGACCGTCGGCACCACCCTGGCCGAGCTTCTCTATCGCCATCGCAACGAGAAGCGCCGGGCGGACACGGTGGTCCTGACCCGCGGCCTCTTCCCCGATGTCGGCACGCCCGACGACGCCCAGCTCGCCGCCACCCTGGAGCGGCTGAAGGACCGCTTCTCCGCCCCGGAACTGCGCCGCGTCACGGCCGTGGTGCTGTCTCCCGACGCCTTGAGCGAAGGCATTGCCATCAGCGATGCGGACGCGCTCGGCGAATACAACGCCCGCAAGTCGGACTACACCCAGCCGGAGCGCCGCCGCCTGCAACAGATCCTGGTGTCGGACGAGGCGGTCGCGCGCCAGGTCGCCGACGCGCTGGCGGCCGGGCAGGACTTCGCCGACGTCGCCCGCGACATCGCCAAGGTCGATCCGGCCGGGCTGGACGCCGGCGTGATGGACCGGGCCAGCCTGCCGGAAGAGCTGAGTGCCGTCTTCGAGACGGCGGTCGGCAAGGCCACGGCGCCGCTGCAAAGCGCGCTCGGCTGGCACATCCTCAAGGTCGTCGAGATCCTGCCGGAGAGCGTGCGCCCCTTCGAGGAGGTGAAGGCGTCGATCGTCGCGGCCATGAAGCGCGAGCGCGCCCTGGATGCGCTCGCTACCCAGGCGACGAAGCTGGAAGACGCGCTGGCCGGCGGTGCCAAGATGGAAGAGGCCGCGGCTGCGGTCGGCACGACCGCGCTTTCCCTGCCGTCCATCGATGCCCAGGGCCGCGACGCGGCCGGAGCGCCGGTATCGCCGCTGCCCGGCGGCCCGGAGCTGGTGCGGCTGGCGTTCGACACCGCCAGCGGCGAGACGGCCCCGCTGATCGAGATGCCCGAGGGCGGCTACCTCGTCGTCCATGTCGACGAAGTGGTGCCGGAGAAGGTCCGCCCGCTGGCCGAGGTGCGCGACGCCGTCGCCGCAGCATGGACCGAGGAGCGCCAGACGGAAGCGGCCGAGAAGGCGGCCGACGAGGTACTGGCGGCCGTTCGTGCCGGAAAGCCATTGGCCGAGGCGGTGAAGGAGCGGGGCGTGGAACCGAAGCCGATCGGTCCCTTCACCCGCACCGGCGGCCGGGAAGCCATTCCCCTGTCCCAGGCCGTGGTGACGGCACTGTTCGCGGGCCCGGTCGGCACCGCCGCGAAGGGTGTCGTGACCGAAGGCGTGGTCGTCGGCGTCCTGACGGCGATCGAGCCGGTCGATCCCAAGGCCGACCCGGGCGCCGTCGATACGCTGCGCCAGACCGTGGAGCGCGACGTCGTCAGCGAACTTGGTGCCGAGCTGGCGCAGGCATTCCGCCGCACCGTTCCGGTCGAGGTCGATCGCGCAGCCATCGACCGCCTGCTCTGAGCCCCGCCATGGACGCGTCCCCGGATTTCGACAGCTTCGCGGCCACCCACGATGCCGGGCGGCCCCAGGTGGTGTGGTGCGAGTTCGTCGCCGACCTGGAGACGCCGGTCTCCGCCTTCCTGAAGATGGCGGATGCGCGGCCGATGAGCTTCCTCTTCGAATCGGTCGAGGGCGGCGCCGTCCGGGGCCGCTATTCGGTCATCGGGCTGAAGCCCGACCTCATCTGGCGCTATCGCGACGGTGGGGCTGAGATCAATCGCAGCGCGCGCTTCGACGCCGACGCCTTCGAGCCCATGGCGATGGACGGGCTGGAAGCGCTGCGCCAGGTGATCGAGGAATCGAAGATCGACCTGCCGCCTTCCCTGCCGCCGATGGCGGCCGGCGTCTTCGGCTACCTGTCCTACGACATGGTGCGGCTGATGGAGCGGCTGCCGGACAAGAATCCCAATACCATGGGGGTTCCCGACAGCATCTTCCTGCGGCCGACCGTCATCGCGATCTTCGACAACATCCTCGACCGGGTCACCCTGGTGACGCCGGCGCGGCCCCTGGCCGGGGTCGATGCGCGTGCCGCCTACGACCGGGCCCGGGAGCGGCTGGCCGACGTGCTGGCCGACCTCGAGCGCAGCCTGCCCCATCGCCGCGAGCCGTCGGCCGAGGCGGGCGAGATCCCGCAGCCGCAGTCGAACATGCCGCCCGAACGCTTCAAATGGATGGTCGAGCGGGCCAAGGAATATATCCGCGCGGGCGATGCCTTCCAGGTCGTGCCCTCGCAGCGCTTCTCGGTGCCGTTCCGGCTGCCGCCGATGGCGCTCTACCGCGCCTTGCGCCGCCTGAACCCCTCGCCCTTCCTCTTCTTCCTCGACCTCGATACCTTCTCGATCGTCGGCTCCAGCCCGGAGATCCTGGTGCGGCTGCGCGACGAGACGGTGACCATCCGGCCGCTGGCGGGCACCCGCCGGCGCGGCGCCAACGCGGCCGAGGACCAGCAGCTCGCGGCCGAGCTTCTGGCCGACCCCAAGGAGCGGGCCGAGCACCTGATGCTGCTCGATCTCGGCCGCAACGATGTCGGCCGCGTGTCGCGCGTCGGCACGGTCGAGGTGAAGGAACAGTTCGCGATCGAATACTACTCCCACGTCATGCATATCAGCTCGCATGTCGAGGGCCGGATATCGCCCGACTATGATGCGCTCTCCGCGCTGGTCGCGGGCTTTCCCGCCGGCACCGTCTCCGGTGCGCCCAAGGTGCGCGCCATGGAGATCATCGAGGAGATGGAGGAGGAGCGCCGCGGCATCTATGCCGGCTGTATCGGCTATTTCTCGGCCAACGGCTCGATGGATACCTGCATCGCGCTGCGCACCGCCGTGGTGAAGGACGGCACGATGTACGTCCAGGCGGGCGGCGGCGTCGTCGCCGACAGTGACCCCGAGGCGGAATACCAGGAGACCGTCAACAAGGCCCGCGCCCTCTTCCGCGCGGCCGAGGAAGCCGTCCGCTTCGCCCGCCGGGGTTGATCGGGCCCGGCTTTCGCGACAAGCGCTACGCGACCTCGATCTTGGTCCAGCGATCGGGGATGATATCGCGCATGTCCCGCAGGTGCTGCTCCGGGACATAGGTCACATACCAGCGGTCGGGGGCGACCACCGTCCTGTCCCCTGCTCCGGACAGCCACGCCCCCCACCAGCTGAATGAGCTGTTGGCGATGATGTGGCCGGCGCACAGGCTCATCAGGCAGAGATCGATCCGGTTGTCCCGCGCGGCCGATACGCGGAAGCGGTCATGGGCAAAGATCGGCTGCCGCTTGCACCAGTCCGGCTCGTCGGAAAATATCAATACCGTCCGGTCGGCGTCGAACTGCCGGAGCGCGCGGGCATAGTAGCTGGCCCGGAGCTGATAATGCTTGTCCTGCGCCCGGATATAGTCCGTCCTGCGGACATGCAGCGCGATCGGGTCCCGCAGCTTTCCCATGATGCTTCGACACCGGTCGAGTATCTCGGGATGGAAGGTGAAATCTTCCCGGATACTGTCCGCAATCTCGGAAAAATAACGCTCGCTCTGGAAAAACCCATGCAGGCTGACATCGTCCGGGCATAAGCGGACATATTCGTCGCTGTAGAACGACTGCATCTCCGGATAGTACTTCTTCGACGCCATGCCTTTGTTTTTCAGGTTTCGAAGACCGAAAACCTCGAAGAGCTGATGGTCCTTGTACTCGTCCGTGAACTGGCTGGGCGGGATACAGAAATCAAAGCCATGCCGGGCGGCTATGCCCCGAAGGGCGGCGTACTGGAACATCTGGTTCCCCAGCCGCCCAAGCCTGCCCAGTTGATTGAACGAAAGCATGCGGCGTCCGGCCTCAATGCCGCGCTTCGGTGGTTGCCGGGACGCGGGCGAGGCTGCTGATCGGGACGATCTGGAACCCGCGCCGGGTCGCCTGGGGCAGCCACGCGGCGAGGGCGGCCCGCGTCGCTGCGTGGGGATGACCGATGGCGACGGCATGTCCCTTGCGCCGCGCCACATGCTCGGTCTCCAGCAGCTGCTGGTCGACCGCTTCGGCCGACTGGTCATTGTCGAGGAAGACGTCGCGGGCGACGAAGGGCACGGCACGCGCCCGCGCCAACCCTTCCGCCACCGTGTCGACCGTGGTGCGGGAATCGAGGAACATCAGGCCGCGCGCGGCGACGTCGTCCATCAGGATCGCCATCGCCTTGGGGTTGGCGGTGAAGCGGCTGCCCATGTGGTTGTTGAGGCCGACATGGCCGGCAAACTTGGTCAGCCCGTCGTCGATCCGCCGGCGCAGCTCGTCCTGCGGCAGCAGCACGCGGAGCGCGCCGGGGCCGGGATCGACACTGCCGTTCATCGGCTCCATCGGCATATGGACCAGGATCTCGTGCCCGCCCCGCCGGGCCGTCTCGACCATGCGCAGGAGGTCCCCGGCGTAGGGCAGGAACGCCAGCGTCAACGGCCCCGGCAGCGCGATGATGGCCTGGCTGCCGCGATGGTTGGGGCCCAGATCGTCGATCACGATGGCGATTCGCGGCGTGCCGTTGACCGGCGGCGCGACCGCGACCGCATTGCGGCGCCAGGCGGGCATGCCCGGCGGCGGCGGCTTGGGCGGCGCGGCCGGCAATGCCGCCAGCTGTGGTGGCCGCTCCACGGCGGGCCGTGGCACCGCGATGGGAGCCGCCACGGCGGCAGGCGGCACCGCCGGCATCAGGTCGGGCAGCGACGGCTTCAGGGCCGGCAG
>CAZQOA010000024.1:15564-20844 GCA_964594715.1 uncultured Rhizobiaceae bacterium
GGCCGGTGCCTGCGCCGGCCCGGGCTCGTCCCATGCCAGCCACCCGACCGCCGCCCCCGCGCCGATCAGCAGCCCGATCGCAATCCCGGTGAAGATGGAACGCCGATTGGACATGCGGGTCCGGGTGGGCTTGCGGCTTCTGGGTCTGGCTGGCTTCGGCATGGCATTTTGCGAATCGGCGGGCCGGGGATCATAGCGAAGAGCATCGCCGCTGCCCGTGCCTTCATCCGGGGTCCACCCCATGTTATAGCTGACGCTTCCTGCAGCGGATCGCGCACATGTTCCTTCTGATCGACAATTACGACAGTTTCACCTTCAACCTGTGGCACTTCCTGGGCGAGTTGGGGGTGGAAGTGACCGTCCGCCGCAACGACGCGCTGTCGGTGGCCGACGCGCTTGCCATGCGTCCGACGGGCATCGTCCTGTCGCCCGGGCCTTGCGACCCCGACCGCGCCGGCATCTGCCTCGACCTCGTGCGCGATGCCGGGTCCGTGCCGGTGCTGGGCGTCTGCCTCGGCCACCAGGCGATCGGGCAGGCCTATGGCGGCCACGTCGTCCGCGCGCCGGAGCCGATGCACGGCAAGATGAGCGCGATCCACCACGACGGCACCGGCATCTTCGCCGGCCTTCCCGCCCCCTTCACCGCCACCCGCTACCATTCGCTGATCGTCGACCGCGCCACCATGCCGGATGCGCTGCGGGTCACGGCGGAGACCGAGGACGGCCTCGTCATGGGCCTGGCCCACCGCGAGCGTCCGGTCCACGGCGTGCAGTTCCACCCCGAGAGCATCGCATCGGAATGGGGCCACCATCTGCTCGGCAACTTCCTGTCGATCGCCACCGGCCGGCCGGTCGCCTGGCCGAAGCCGCTCGCGGCATGACGGCGCCAGCGCCGGCCGCCAGGCAGGAGCCCACCGACCTCAAGCGCTTCATCGCCACCGTCGCCGCCGGCCGCAGCCTGTCGGAGGCGGAGGCCGGCGAGGCGTTCGAGATCATCATGTCGGGCAATGCCACCCCATCGCAGATGGGCGGCTTCCTGATGGCGCTCCGCGTCCGCGGCGAAACCGTCGACGAGATCACCGCCGCCGCGCGCGTGATGCGGGCCAAGGCGGTCCATGTGAAGGCGCCGGCCGACGCGGTGGACACCTGCGGCACCGGTGGCGACGGCACCGGCACCTTCAACGTGTCGACCGGTGCCGCCCTGGTCGTGGCCGCCTGCGGCGTGCCGGTGGCCAAGCACGGCAACCGTGCGCTCTCGTCCAGGTCCGGGTCGGCCGATGTCCTGGCCCGCCTCGGCGTCAATCTCGACTGCGACATGGCGCTGGTGGAGGAATCGATCCGCGAGATCGGCGTCGGCTTCATGATGGCGCCGCGCCACCATGCCGCCACCCGCCACGTCGCGCCGACCCGGGTCGAGCTCGGCACCCGGACGATCTTCAACCTGCTGGGCCCGATCAGCAATCCGGCCGGCGCCCGGCGCCAGCTCATCGGCGTCTATGCCCGCGAATGGGTGCGCCCGCTGGCCGAGGTGCTGCAGCGGCTGGGCAGCGAGCGGGTGTGGGTGGTCCACGGCTCCGACGGCAGCGACGAACTGACCACGACCGGCCCGTCGCATGTGGCCGAGCTGCGGGATGGCCGGATCCGCACCTTCGATATCACGCCGGAGGAAGCCGGGCTCCCGCGCGCCCAGCCGGCCGCCCTGCGGGGCGGCGATCCGGAGGCCAACGCCGAGGCGATGCGGGCCATGCTGAAGGGCGCCCCGGGCGCCTTCCGCGACATCGTGCTGTATAGTGCGGCCGCGGTGCTGCTGATCGCCGAACGTGCTGCGTCGCTGCATGATGGGGTAAGGATCGCATCAGAAGCTATTGATTCCGGTGCATCTTTCCGAATTCTTGAACGACTGGTGGCGACGACGAACAAGGATGGTCCAGCGTGAGCGATGTCCTCGCCCGAATCTGCCTCGAGAAGCGCCAGCATGTCGCCCGGTCGCGGCGCCTCCGCCCGTTGGCCGAAGTGGAGGCCGCCGCCCGCGCGCAGCCATCGCCTCGCGGCTTCGAGGCCCGCCTGCGCGCGGCAGCCGATGCCGGACGCTATGCGCTGATCGCCGAGATCAAGAAGGCCAGCCCGAGCAAGGGGCTGATCCGGCCGGAGTTCGACCCGCCGGCCCTGGCGCGCGCCTACCAGGAGGGCGGCGCCACCTGCCTGTCCGTCCTGACCGACACGCCCTATTTCCAGGGCCGGGACCAGGATCTGGTCGCCGCGCGCGCGGCCGTCGACCTGCCGGTGCTGCGCAAGGATTTCATGGTCGATCCCTACCAGGTGCCGGAAGCACGGGCACTGGGGGCGGACTGCATCCTGCTGATCATGGCGGAACTGTCCGACACCCAGGCGGCCGAGCTGGGCGATGCGGCCCGGGCCTGGGACATGGACGTCCTGATCGAGGTGCATGATCGGCCAGAACTGGAGCGCGCGCTTCGCCTGCCGCGGGGTCTGATTGGCATAAATAATCGGAATCTCAAGACCTTGGTCGTGGATATTAAGACAACGGAGGAACTGGCCCCGCTGGTTCCCGCCGACCGCTTCCTGGTCGCGGAGAGCGGGTTGTTCGCGCCCGACGACCTGGCGCGGATGGCCCGCGTCGGGGCCCGCGCCTTCCTCATCGGCGAATCCCTGATGCGCCAGGCCGATGTCGCCGCCGCCACCCGCGCCCTCCTCACCCGCCCGGAGCCCCGCGCCGCATGAGCCGCCTCACCCATTTCGACGCCGAGGGCCGGGCGGTCATGGTCGACGTGTCGGCCAAGGACGAGACCGACCGGGTGGCGACGGCCCGCGGCAGCGTCCGCATGAGTGCCGAAACCCTGGCCCGCATCATGGATCGCGCGGTGGAAAAGGGTGATGTGCTGGCGATCGCGCGGCTGGCCGGGATCATGGCGAGCAAGCGCACGGCGGACCTCATTCCGCTGTGCCATCCGATCCCGCTCAACTCGGTGACGGTCGACCTCGCCTGCGTGCCCGAGAGCAGCACGGTAGAGATCACCGCCACCTGCCGCACCAAGGGCCGCACGGGCGTGGAAATGGAAGCAATGACAGCGGTTTGCGTGGCTGCCCTCACCGTCTATGACATGTGCAAGGCAGCCGATCGCGGCATGGTCATTGGCGATGTTCGCCTGATTCATAAATCTGGCGGTAAATCCGGTACTTACGAGTCTAAGTGATGATTTCAGTAGAGGAGGCGCGGGGGCGCGTCCTGGGCGGCCTGTCGCCCCTGCCCGCCGAGCAGGTCGTGCTGACCGATGCGCTGGGCCGGGTGCTGGCGGAAGACCTCGTGTCGCGCACGACCCAGCCGCCGGCGGCCGTCTCCGCCATGGACGGGTGGGCGGTGCGGTCGGCCGACGTGGCCAGCGTCCCCTGCCGGCTGCGGCCGGCCGGCCATGTGGCGGCCGGCCAGCGCTTCGAGGGGACGGTCGGTCCGGGCGAGGCCATCCGCATCTTCACCGGCGCGCCGGTGCCGGACGGCGCCGATGCCATCGTCATCCAGGAGGATGCGGACCTGGACGGCGAAGTGCTGACGGTGCGCGAATCCGTCGCCGCCGGACGCTATGTGCGCCGCGCCGGGCTCGATTTCGCCGCCGGCGATGTCGGTGCCCGCTGCGGCACCATCGTCGGGCCGCGGGCGGTGGGCTTGGCCGCCGCCATGAACGTGCCGTGGCTGAAGGTCCACCGGCGCCCGCGCGTCGCGATCCTGCCGACCGGCGACGAGATCGTAATGCCGGGCGAGCCGATCGGCCCCAACCAGATCGTCAGCTCCAATGCGCTGGCACTGGCGGCCTTCGTGCGCCAGATGGGCGGCTGCCCCGTCGACCTCGGCATCGCCCGCGACGATCGCGCCTCGCTGACGGCGCTGGCGGCGGCGGCCAAGGGCTGCGACCTGCTGGTCACCACCGGCGGTGCCTCGGTCGGCGAGCATGACCTGGTGCGCAGCGTGCTCGGCGAAGCCGGGCTGGCGCTGGATTTCTGGCAGATCGCGATGCGCCCGGGCAAACCCCTGATGTTCGGGTCGCTGAACGGCACGCCCATGCTGGGCCTGCCGGGCAACCCGGTCTCGGCCCTGGTCTGCGCGGTCCTGTTCCTGCGCCCGGCCATGGCGCGCCTGTCGGGGATATCCCGGCTGGCCGCGACCGAGGAGCATGCGATGCTGGGCGTCGACCTGCCGGCCAACGACCGGCGCGAGGACTACCTGCGCGCGACCCTGGATCGTGACGCCGACGGGCGGCTGCGCGCCACCCCCTTCCCGACCCAGGACAGTTCCAACCTGATGCGCCTGGTGGCCGCCGACTGTCTGGTCATCCGGGCCCCGAACGCGCCCCCGGCCCGGGCGGGCGACGACGTTCGCATCGTGCCGCTGGCCGCCATGTTCGGTGGGTTGTGAGGCTAGGCCTCGTCCTTTGCATCCTGGCCGCCACCATCGCCGCGCCGGCGGCGGCCGACGATGCCGCCTGGACCAATGTCACCCGGCCATCGGCCGGCCCGCCCAAGGTGATCGGGAAAACCGCGCTCGGCTGCATCGGCGGCGCGGTCGCCCTGCCGCCCGACGGGGTTGGCTACCAGACGCTGCGGCCGGCGCGGCTGCGCCAGTTCGGCCATCCCGACATGGTGCGGCTGGTCGAGGCGCTGGGGCGCTGGTCGGCGGTCAACGGGCACGGGCTGCTGCTCATCGCCGACATGGCCCAGCCGCGCGGCGGCCCAATGCCGTCCGGCCATGCGAGCCATCAGTCGGGCCTGGATGCCGACATCTGGTTCCGCCGCGCCGCCCTGCCGCTGCCGGACGCGGAGCGCGCCCAGCCCTTGGCCGTCGATATGCTGCGCGCGGACGGCAAGACCGTCGACCCGGCGCGCTTCGGCAAGGTCGAGATGGAGTTGCTGCGGCAGGCCGCGAGCCGGCCGGAGGTGGAGCGGGTCCTGGTCAACCCGGCCCTGAAGCGGGCGCTTTGCACGCACGCCACCGGCGACCGGGCGTGGCTGCGCCGCGTCCGCCCCTGGTGGGGCCATAGCGCGCATTTCCATGTCCGGCTGGCATGCCCGCCGGGGCAGGATGATTGCCAGCCGGGTCCGCCGGTCCCGGCTGGCGACGGTTGCGGACCGGACCTGATGTGGTGGTTCTCGGCCGATGCCGTGCGTGCCGCGCTGGAGCGCTTCCGCCCCAAGCCGCCGGCGCCGCCGAAGATCCTGCCGCCCGCCTGCGAGGCCGTCCTGTCGGCCCGCTGAAGCCCGGGGATCGGG
>CAZQOA010000024.1:20944-53802 GCA_964594715.1 uncultured Rhizobiaceae bacterium
GATCGCCGCCGCGACCGCCCAGGCAATGCGCCTTGCACTCGCCGGACTTGAAATCGCCAGGAGAAGTGCCGCGCTTTGTTGACGAATCCGGGGAACTAAACTAGAACAAGTGGTGTTGTTTCGGTTTTGTTCCATATCTTGGGGTGTCCTGACAGGTCAGGCCCCAGGGTTGGGTCGGGGGCGGTCCACATGCTGACGCGCAAGCAATTCGAGCTGCTGACTTTCATCAATATCCGGCTGCGGGACAGCGGTGTCTCGCCGTCGTTCGACGAGATGAAGGAGGCACTGAAGCTGCGCTCGAAGTCCGGTATCCACCGCCTCATCACCGGGCTGGAGGAGCGCGGGTTCATCCGCCGCCTGCCCCACCGCGCGCGCGCCCTGGAGGTGCTGCGGATGCCCGACGACATGGCGGCGGAGAGCCAGGTCGCCCGCGGCGGCCAGCGCCGCGGCTTCCGCCCGACCGTCATCAAGGGCGATTTCCGCCCTGCCCTGGCCGGCACCATGGCGGACACTGCCGGCGGCTCCGGCGAAGCGGTCTCGGTGCCCCTCTATGGCCGCATCGCCGCCGGCACGCCGATGGAGGCGCTGCGCGACCATCAGCGCGCGATCGAGGTGCCGGGCCTGCTGCTCGGACGCGGCGAGCACTACGCGCTGGAAGTCGCCGGCGATTCGATGATGGAGGCCGGCATCGTCGACGGCGACACCATCATCGTGCAGCGCTGCGAGACGGCCGAGAGCGGCACCATCGTGGTCGCCCTGGTCGACGAGAGCGAGGTGACGCTGAAGCGGATCCGCAAGAAGGGCGCCTCGATCGCGCTCGAACCGGCCAACAAGAACTACGAGACACGCATCTTCGGGCCGGACCGGGTGCAGGTGCAGGGGCGGCTGGTCGGGCTGATGCGGCGCTACTGATCGCGCGCCCGCTACTGGTCACGCCCCAGTTCCATCCGCGTCCACGGACGCCTGCCACGCTGTTCCGCCACCGTCTCGATGCGCGGCACGCCGCCGCCCAGGCGGATGGCATGGGCCCCTCCCCGGTCGAGGTCGCGGCGGTCGATGGCGACGATGCCGCGGCCGCACGCCCACTTCATCGGCACCAGCGCGATCACCACGTCGGACGTGCGGCAGGCGTCGGTCAGCGCGTCGCGCCGTCGGGCGATGGCGACACGCTCGCCGCCGCTGCGGAACCGGCAGATGCGATCGTCGCACCGCGGCAGCAGGTTGGTGTCGCTGCCGGCCTTCGGCCAGGCGAGGCGGTCCAGGGCCGCACGGCGCAGCCAGGTGTCGACGGCGATCTCGGCCTGGCGGGTCTCGAAGAGCCAGTAGCCGTCGGGCCCGCGCACCGCCACCGCCCGCGCGTCGCCGTCGACCAGCACGTCCGGTGGCCGGGTCCAGCCGACGGACAGGCATCCGGCGGCGATCGCGACTATCCCCAGCCACCGCATCCGGTGGCTCCACAGGCATAGCCAGAGGCCACCCAGCGTGCAAAGGGCGAGGCCGAGGTCGGGCATCGCCGGCACGGTCCATGCGGCGCCAGGCCATTTCGCGATCCAGGCGGCCGTGACCAGGATGGCCTCCACCCCCCAGCCCATCGCGGCGAGCGGCCAGGCTTCGAGCCCGAACGGCATCGCCACCACCGCGATCACCGCCCATGGCATCACCCAGAAGCTGGTCAGCGGCACCGCGACCAGGTTGGCCGGCATGGCGAAGGTGGCAAAGCGGTTGAAATGGTAGATGGCAAACGGCGTCGTGGCGGCGGTCGCGATCACCGTGGTGAAGCAGACCAGCCCGACATAGAGGAGGATGCGCCCCGCGGGCGTGGTGCCGGCGCGAAAACCGCGGATCCGTTCGCGGTTGCCCTCATAGGCCGCCACCAGGGCCAGGACGGCCGCGAAGGACATCTGGAAGCTGGCGCCCACCATGGCTTCCGGCGACAGGATCAGGATCGCGCCCGCGGCCCAGGCGACGAGCCGGAGCGAGATCGCCTCGCGGTCCACCAGGACGCCGAAGAAGACGATCGCCGACATCAGGAACGAGCGCTGGGTCGGCACGTCGGCGCCCGACAGCAGGAGGTAGAAGAGCGCGGCCAGGATGGCGCCGACCGCCGCCCATTTCTTGATCGGCCGGTAGAGCGCCAAGGTCGGCACCAGGGCCAGCAGCGTCCGCAGCCCAAGGAAGACGATCCCGGCGACGAGGCTGATGTGCAGGCCCGAGATCGACAGCAGATGCGCCAGGCCGGTGTCGCGCATGGCCGCGTTCACCTCCTCCGTGATGGCGCCGCGCTCGCCGGTCACGAGTGCTGCCGCGACCGCGCCCACGACGCCGCCGATCCGGTCCTGGATCCGGCTGGTGATGGCGTGGCGCAGCGAAGCCATGGCCTCGGCGAAGCCGCCGGCCGCCGGCCCTTCCGCGAGGCGCGGGGCGGTGGTGGCATAGCCGAGCCCGCCCAGCCCCTGGAAGAATGCCTGCCGCGGGAAGTCGAAGGCGCCCGGCGCAGCAGGTGGCGGCAGCGGCAGCAGCACTGCCCGCATCGCCACCCGGCGGCCGGGTTCCGCGCCCGGATCGCCCAGCCGTTCCGGGATGGTGATGCGCAGCCGCCGCGGCAGCTCGCCCTGCCAGCCATCGATGCGGAGCGGCTCGATCACCAGGCGGTGGCCGCTCTCCCGCTGGCTTGCATGGATGATCCGGCCTTCCACGGCGGTCGCCGTCATGCGGCGTTCGACCCGCGGCGCGTCCGCCAGTTGGGCCGATATCTGCACGGCCGCGAAGCCGGTAGCGACGCACGCCGCGGCGACGATCCCGGCCAGCGCCACGGGTTGCCGGCGCAGGAAGAGCCCGGCCCCCGCCAGGCAGAGCAGCAGGGCGGTGCCGAGCCACGGCATCGGCTCGTCGGCCAGCGCGAAATAGGCCGCGATGCCGACCCCCATCCCCACCGGCAGCCACAGCGGCCAGCGCTCCGCATCGCCCCGAAATGCGGCGAGGCCGCGGTCGAACAGGCCGACCCTTCCCTCCGCCGCCTCGAGCGCGATCATTTCCCCTCGATTTTTCCCGGCCACGATCCTAGCCCGCTCCGGGTGTCGAGCGCCAACCCGGAAGGGGTGATCGGCGATTGGAGCCGGCCCCGACCTGTGCTAATCGGACGCTCCCTTCCAGAGGCCAAGATCAGATCCATGACGGTCGTCACCCGGTTCGCGCCATCGCCGACCGGCTACCTGCACATCGGCGGGGCCCGGACCGCGCTATTCAACTGGCTGTTTTCCCGCCATCACGGCGGCGTCTTCCGCCTGCGCATCGAAGATACCGACCGCCAGCGCTCCACCGAGCCGGCGGTGGAGGCGATCATCGACGGGCTCGGCTGGCTCGGCCTCGCCTGGGACGACGCCATCGTCTTCCAGTTCGCGCGCGCCCCCCGCCATGCCGAGGTTGCCTTGCGCATGCTGGAGCAAGGGCACGCCTACCGCTGCTGGGCGTCGCCGGAGGAGCTGGAGGAGATGCGGGCCAAGGCCCGGTCGGAAGGCCGTCCCATCCGCTATGACGGGCGCTGGCGCGACCGCGACCCCGCGGACGCGCCGCCCGGCGTGAAGCCGGTCATCCGCCTGAAGGCCCCGCAGTCCGGCGAGACGGTGGTGGCCGACCTCGTCCAGGGCGAGGTGAAGGTCGAGAACCAGCAGCTCGACGACATGGTCCTGCTGCGGGCCGACGGTACCCCGACCTACATGCTCTCGGTCGTGGTCGACGACCACGACATGGAGATCACCGACGTCATCCGCGGCGACGACCATCTGACCAATACCTTCCGCCAGGTGCAGATCTATCGCGCCATGGGCTGGGACGTGCCGCGGTTCGGGCACATCCCCCTCATCCACGGGCCCGACGGCGCCAAGCTGTCCAAGCGCCATGGCGCGCTCGGCGTGGAGGCATACCGGGACATGGGCTACCTGCCCGAGGCCCTGTGCAACTACCTCCTCCGCCTCGGTTGGGGGCATGGCGACGAAGAGATCATCGCGCTCGACCAGGCGATCGCCTGGTTCGACCTGGATGGGGTTGGTCGCTCGCCCTCACGGCTCGATTTCGGCAAGCTCGACAACCTCAACGGCCACTATCTCCGCCAGGCCGACGATGATCGCCTGGTCGAGGCGCTGCACCCCTTCATCGTCGAGGCGGCCGGCGTGGAGCCCACCGCCGACGGCCTGCGCCGCCTCCGTGCCGGGATGGGCGGCCTCAAGGTCCGCGCCAAGACCCTGAAGGAACTGGCCGGGCTCGCCGCCTTCTATATCCGCGCCCGGCCCTTGCCGATCGAGGACAAGGCGGCCCGCCTGCTGACCGGCGACGCCAGGTCCCTGCTCGGCCGGCTGCTCGGCCCGCTCGGTGCCGTGGAGCCCTGGTCGGCGGAGAATGTCGAGCCGGCGATCCGCGCCGTGGCCGAGGCCGAGGCGACCAAGCTCGGCAATGTCGCGCAGCCGTTGCGCGCGGCCCTCACCGGCTCCACCGTTTCGCCCGGCATCTTCGAGGTGATGGAAATTCTCGGTCGGGAAGAATCCCTCGACCGGATTCGCGACGTGGCCCACCCGGTTTGACGATTTGGGCGCGCCACGCCATTTGATACCTGGAACCCCGCCAACTATGCTGCGGCGCACCCTCGCCGCGACCGGCCCGGAGCGCCTGCCCGTTGGGGCCGTATGAAGGAGTCGCCTGCATGAACAGCACGACCACCGCCGCATCCCAGAAGAATACCGAGACGGCACAGCTCGTCGACCCGTCCGGCAAGACCCTGGATTTGCCGGTCATCGAAGGCAGCGTCGGCCCGAAAGTGATCGATATCCGCAAGCTCTACGCGGCCACGGGGATGTTCACCTACGATCCCGGCTTCACCTCGACGGCAAGCTGCGAGTCCGGGATCACCTACATCGATGGCGACAAGGGCGAGCTGCTCTATCGTGGCTATCCGATCGAGGAGATCGCCGAGCACAGCGACTTCATGGAGGTCTGCTACCTCCTGCTGTTCGGCGAACTGCCGACGCCGGCCCAGAAGGACAAGTTCCAGTACGACGTGACCCATCACACGATGGTCCACGAGCAGATCAACCAGTTCTTCCGGGGCTTCCGGCGCGACGCGCACCCGATGGCGGTGATGTGCGGCGTGGTCGGCGCCCTCTCGGCCTTCTACCACGACAGCCTGGACATCAACGACCCGCACCAGCGGCTGATCGCGTCCTACCGCCTGATCGCCAAGATGCCGACGATCGCCGCGATGGCGTACAAGTATTCCGTCGGCCAGCCCTTCATGTATCCGCGCAACGACCTGAGCTATGCGGAAAACTTCCTCTACATGACCTTTGCGGTGCCGTGCGAGGACTACAAGCCGAACCCGGTGCTGGCGCGTGCGCTCGACCGGATCTTCGTGCTGCATGCCGATCACGAGCAGAACGCATCGACCTCCACCGTTCGCCTGGCCGGGTCGAGCGGCGCCAACCCGTTCGCCTGCATCGCCGCCGGTATCGCATCGCTGTGGGGACCTGCCCATGGCGGCGCCAACGAGGCGGTGCTGAAGATGCTGGGCGAGATCGGCAGCAAGGACCGGATCCCGGAGTTCCTGGCCCGCGCCAAGGACAAGAACGACCCGTTCCGCCTGATGGGCTTCGGCCACCGCGTCTACAAGAACTACGACCCGCGCGCCGCCGTGATCCGGCAGACCTGCTACGAGGTCCTGGACGAGCTTGGCGTGAAGGACGAGCCGCTGCTGGCGCTGGCGATGGAGCTGGAGAAGATCGCGCTCGAGGACCCCTATTTCGTCGAACGCAAGCTCTACCCGAACGTCGACTTCTATTCCGGCATCATCCTGCGGGCGATGGGCTTCCCGGTCAGCATGTTCACGGCACTTTTCGCCCTTGCCCGGACCGTCGGTTGGATCGCACAGTGGGCGGAGATGATCGAAGATCCGGAACAGAAGATCGGCCGCCCCCGCCAGCTCTATGTCGGCGAGGCGCGGCGGTCCTACGGTCCGCTCGACAAGCGCCGCTGAGGCCGGGTCGCGTGGCCGGCGGGTGCCAATGAAGCCGGGAGGCGGGACAGTGCGCCAGCTGCATGTTCCCGGCCGGCCCACGAGCACCCCGCCGCTGGCGCGTCGCCGCGTCCTCGTCCCGGTCAACGACAATCGGCCGCCGCTGCCTGTTCGGCTGCGGCGGCCGTTGTTCGTGGCCGTGGTGACGGCGGCGCTGGTCTTCGCCGCCTTCCATTGGTTGGTCTAGCCGGAGCTGGTCTAGCCCTTCTGGATCAGCTCGATCTTGTAGCCGTCCGGGTCTTCGATGAAGGCGATGACGCTGCCGCCATGCTTCATCGGGCCGGGCGGCCGCGGGATCTTCACGCCGGCCGCCGCCAGCTTCTCGCACACCGCATAGATATCGCTGAAGCCGATGGCGAGGTGGCCGAAAGCGCTGCCGATCGCATAGGGCTCTTTCTGTCCCCAATTGTGGGTCAGCTCGACGACCGTGCTGTCGGCCTCGTCGCCATAGCCGACGAAGGCCAGCGTGAACTCGCCGGTCGGGTAATCCTTCTTGCGGATCAGCGTCATGCCGAGCTGCTCGGTGTAGAAGGCGAGCGAGCGGTCGAGATCGTAGACGCGGAGCATCGTATGCAGGAAGCGCGGGCTGGCCGCCGCCGACCCCTTGGAGGTCGCCTGGGCAGGGGAAACTTCATTCATGGTGCTGGCTCCATCTTCGATCGAGGCACGATGGTAGCCGCCGCGAGGGGCGGGATAAACCGGGAAGTCAGGTCACGGTCGGTCACAATCTTTGACCGCATGGCGGGTTCCGGCATGGGAAGGGCGCCGCTAGATTGCCGGCGATCCCATTGAGCAGTCGCGATTCCATGCCCCCACCCGTTCGCTGCGCCGTCATCGGCGCCGGACATATCGGCCGCTTCCATGCCGAGAAATATGCCCGTCACCCTTCCGCGCGACTGGTCGCCGTGGTCGACGTGCAGGCCGAACGCGCCGACGCCATCGGCCGGCCGCTGGGTGCCGCGGCCTGGACCGACCCATCGCGGCTGGCCGGCAATGTCGATGCCGTCAGCATCTGCGCCCCGACGCCGTTCCACTTCCAGATCGCCCAGGACTGCATCGCCGCCGGCATCCATGTGCTGGTGGAGAAGCCGATCGCGGTGACGCTGGCCGAGGCCGACGCCATGATCGCCGCCGCCGAGGCCGGGCGTGTCGTCCTGCAGGTCGGGCATCTCGAACGCTTCTCCATGGCCGGCCTCGGGTTCGAGGCGGTCCTCGACGCCCCGGCCTTCATCGATGCAAGGCGGCTGACCACCTTTCGCGGCCGCGGCGCCGATGTCAGCGTCGTGCTGGACCTGATGATCCACGACATCGACCTCGTCACCGCCATCGTCCGTGCACCGGTGGTGTCGGCCTCCGCGGTCGGACGGCCGGTGGTGTCGGAGACCGAAGACCTGGCCGCGGCCCAGCTCCTGTTTGCCGGCGGCGCCCGCGCGACGCTCCTGGCCAGCCGGGTGAGCCCGGTCGCGGAGCGCAGCCTGCGCGTGCTGCAGCGGTCGGGCGAGATCGCCATCGACCTGCAGAACCGGCGGCTTTCCGCGACACGGGCATCCGTGAAGGGCGACGCGCCGACGACGATCGAGGCAGCCCAGCCCGATGCCGACCCGCTCGGCGCCCAGATCGATTCCTTCCTGAACTGCATCGCGACCGGGGCCCGGCCCCTGGTCGACGGCCGCGACGGCCGCGCCGCCCTGGCGACCGCGCTGGCGGTCATCCGTTCCATACGCACCGACGGCGCCGCCGTCCCGATCGAGAAGAGCCATGCCTGACAACGCCGCCCCCGCCCCCATCCCGTTCGTCGACATCCCGGGCCAGGTCCGCCGCCTGCGCGAGCGCCTGGACGAGCGCATCCGCCGGGTCCTCGACCATGGCCAGTTCATCCTCGGCCCGGAGGTGCGGGAGCTGGAGGAGGCCCTGTCGGCCTATGTCGGCGGCGGCCATGTGGTGACCACCGGCAGTGGCCACGATGCGATCCTGATCTCGCTGCTGGCCGAGGGCATCGGCCCCGGCGACGCGGTGTTCGTGCCGGCCTTCACCTTCGTGTCGACCGCCGAGGCGGTGCTCGCGGTGGGTGCGGTCCCGATCTTCGTCGATGTCGATGAGCACACCTTCACCATGGATCCGGCCGACCTGGAGCGCCGGGTGGCCAGGGTCCGGCGCGCCGGCGAATATCGGCCGCGCGCGGTGATGCCGGTCGATATCTTCGGGATGCCGGCCGACTACGCCCAGCTTTCGGCGGTGGCCGAGGCGGAAGGGCTGTTCCTCGTGTCCGACGCGGCGCAGAGCTTCGGCGCGACCTACGGCAATCGCCGGGTCGGGCGGCTGGTGCCGGCCACCATGACCAGCTTCTTCCCGGCCAAGCCGCTGGGCGCGGCGGGTGACGGCGGCGCGCTGTTCACCGACGACGCCGAGCGTGCGGCCACCTATCGCCGCCTGCGGGTCCATGGCCAGGACGCCAGGGGGGAATGCCTGTCGGTCGGGCTGACGGGCCGGCTGGATACGCTGCAGGCGGCCATCCTGCTGGTGAAGCTGGAGGCGTTTCCGGCCGATATGGAGCGCCGCGAGGCGGCGGCCCGCCGCTATGACGCGAAACTCGGCATGTCGGTCACGGTGCCGCATCGCCCGGCCGACCGGACCAGCGCCTGGGCCCTCTACACGATCCTCTCCGATCGCCGCGACGCCATCCGCGCGGCCCTGGCGGCGGAGAAGATCCCGAGCCGGTCCTATTACGAGCAGGCGCTGCATCTGCATGCCGCGTTCGCCCGGACCTCGGAAGGCCCGGGCTCGCTGCCGGTGACCGAGCGGCTGGGGCAGCGCAACCTGTGCCTGCCGATGCATTCGGAGCTGGATGCGGCGACCGTCGACCGGATCGCGGGGATCGTGGCCCAGGCGGCCCGTTGAGCAGCGGCCCGTTGACGTGACGCCGCGCCGGCGGGCGATCCTCCTCGTTCCGACCCTCGGCCTCGTCTACACCGCCAGCCAGTTCTACCGGTCGACCAACGCGGTCATCGCGCCCGACCTGATGCGCGAGCTGGGCCTGTCGTCGAATGCGATGGGGCTGCTGACCGGCGCCTTCTTCTTCGCCTTCGCCCTGGCGCAGATACCCGTGGGCGCCCTCCTCGACCGCTACGGGCCGCGCCGGACCAACATCGGCCTGCTGTCGGTGGCAGCGCTGGGGGCCATGGTCTTCGCCGCCAGCGCATCGGTGGCGGGGCTGGTCGCCGGCCGCGTCCTGCTCGGCATCGGCTCCGCCGGCGTCCTGATGGGGTCGATCATGATCTTCGCCCGGTGGTTCCCGCCGGACCGGCTGGCCACCGTCATCGGCGTCATGGTCGCGGTCGGCGCCAGCGGCATCATCCTCGGCACCTGGCCCCTGGCCCTGGCGGTAGAGGCGATCGGCTGGCGCGGCACCTTCGTCGGCGCCGGCATCGTCACCGCGCTGCTGATCCTGCTGCTGGTGTTCGCGGTGCGCGACGGGCCCCCCGGATGGCAGCCGGCCGGCGGCAAGCCGGAATCGCTGCCCAGCATCCTGCGCGGGCTGCCACGGGTGTGGCGGCTGCCGCCGATCCGCTACTTCCTTGCGATCCAGCTATGCACGCTGTCGAGCATACTGACGATCCTCGGCCTCTGGGGCGGCCCCTACCTGGCCGATATCCACGGGCTGGATGCCATCGGCCGTGGGCAGGTGCTGCTGGCCATGAGCATCGCCTCGATCGCCGGCAACCTTTCCTACGGGCCCCTGGACCGCATCCTCGACACACGGAAATGGCTGGTCGCCGGCGGTGGCGTCATCTCGGTCGCCGTGCTCGCCACCCTGGCGCTGGTGTCCGGGCCGCCATTATGGCTGGCGACCGTCCTCTTCATGGCCCTGGCCCTGTTCGGGTCGATCACCATCGTGCTGCAAACCCACAGCCGCGGGCTGATGCCGGACGGCATGGCCGGGCGCGGCCTGACCATCCTCAACATGTCGACCATGCTGGGCGTCGCCCTTGGCCAGACGGTGTCCGGTGTCATCGTCGGCTCCTTCGCGGCGGTCGACGGTGCCTATCCGGAGGCCGCCTACCGGCTGGTCTTCGCCTATCTCGCCACCGTCCTCGTGCTCGGGCTCGCGACCTACCTGTGGGGGGTGTCCGACGTCCGCCCCAGCGACCAGCGAGCCGGCCGCGTCAGCCCCGTCCGGCCATGAGGTCCAGGACCTCCGCCGCCGCCCGTTCGCTGGGCGGCACGCCTTCCAGGCCGAGGCGCGCCACCGCGGTCGCCAGGTCGCGGCGCTGCTCTTCCCCGGCTGCGGCATCGGTCAGCAGCGGCTGGAGGGCGGCGACCAGGCGGTCCGGCGTGCAGGCTTCCTGGATCAGCTCGGGCGCCACCGCCCGGTCCATCAGCAGGTTGACGATGGTCGCGAAGCGCACGGCTACCCTCCGCCGGACGATCCAGGCGGTCAGCGCATTGACACGGTAGCCGACGACGAAGGGCGTGCCGCTGAGGGCCAGTTCCAGGGTCACGGTGCCGGACGCGGCAAGTGCCGCACTGCTTTCCGCAAAGGCAGCCGGCTTGTCGCGCGGGTCGCGGATGATGGCGACCGGGACCCGCCATCCCGCGACCGCCTCTTCGATCCGGCCGGCCACCGTCGCGACCGTCGGCAGGACGACATGCAGGCCCGGGACGCGGGCGGCCAGCATGGCCACGGCCTCGGCGAAGATCGGCAGCAGGCGCTTCACCTCCGAACCACGGCTGCCCGGTAGCACTGCCAGCACCCGCGCACCGGCAGCGATGCCATGGCGCGATCGGAACGTCGGATCGGGCGCCGCCCCGAAGCCCTCCTCGATCGCCGGGTGGCCGACGAACCGGCAATCGATGCCATGTGCGCGGTAGAAGTCCGGCTCGAACGGGAAGAGCGCCAGCACCCGGTCGTAATAGGCGCGGAGCGAACGGGCCTTGGCCGGCCGCCACCAGGCCCAGAGCTGCGGCGCGACATAGTGGATGAGCGGCCCGCGATACCCCTTCGCGCGCAGCTGGCGGGCGAGGCGGAAATTGAAGCCGGAGGAATCGATGGTGACCACGGCGGCCGGGCGCGCGGCGACGACGGCATCGGCGGTCTCGCGCACCAGCCGCAGGATCCGCGCAGCCTGCGGTAACACTTCCAGGACCCCGAACAGGGACAGCGCCGACAGGGGCACGCGGCTGGCCAGGCCGGCGGCGGCCATGCGTTCGCCGCCGATCCCGGCGAAGGTGATCCGGCCCCCGGTCTGGCCTTGCAGCGCCGTCATCAGGCGCCCGCCCAGAATGTCGCCCGACGGCTCGGCGGCGACCATGAAGATGGTGGGGCCGCCCTCCTTCATGGGATCGTCGGCCCAGGAACAGCCATCGTTCAATCGGGCTCGGCCGACGCGATGCCGACCACGAACAGGCCCGCCGTGTCGGCCGCCGCGATCACGGCCGGACGGTCGACCACCAGGGCGCCGCCGGCCTCGATCGCGATCCCGGCCAGGCCCGCGGCAGCGGCCAGGGTGACCGTCGCCTCGCCGATCGTCGGCAGGTCGACCCGCCGCTCCTGCTGCGGCTTCTTCATCTTCACCAGCACCCCGCCCTGGCGCTCCAGCCGCAGCGCGCCGGCGCGCTCCAGCATGGCATCGGTGCCCTCGACCGCCTCGATGGCCAGGATCGTGCCGCGCTGGACGATCACACCCTGGCCGACATCCAGGCGCCCCAGCGCGATCGCCACCTCGCGGCCGCGCGCGATGTCGATCTCGTCGTCGGCGTCCGGCCGATGGCGGCCCAGCACCCCTATGGGGACCAAAAGCGAGCCCAGGATCTGGTCGATGCCGATGACCCGGAACCCTTCGCGCTCCAGTTCGCCCACCACCGCCCGCAACAGCCCGTCGTCGCCGGCCGCGCGCACCCCGATCCGGGCCAGCAGCCGCGTCCCCTTCCAGTCCGGGCGCAACGAGGACAGGGGCGGGCGGCGGATATGGCCGACCATGACCACGTCCTCGACGTCATTGCGGCGTAGGAGTTCGAGCGCAGTGCCGGCAGCACCCATGCGGACGACCGCATGCGGCCCCTCGCCCAGCGTCTCCGCCTCGGTCTCGCCTTCCAGGCCCAGGATGAAATAGGGGCGGCCGTCGGCCCGGCAGGCGGCGGCGGCTTGCCGCGGCAGCGGCCCGCGGCCGGCGATGATCCCGAGCTTACCCGCCATTCGCCCTGGGTTGGCAGATGGCGCGGTTCGAATCCTCACGGATGAAGTTGACGATGTCCATGACCGGCGCATGGTCGCTGAACAGCTCTGCCACGTCGCCGAGCCGTTCCGCCATGGTTCCTTCCTGTGCGAAGAGCAGGCGATAGGCGTTGCGCAGACGATGCACGTCCTCGCGCGAGAAGCCGCGCCGCTTCATGCCGACCACGTTCAGCCCCGACAGGCGGGCCCGGTCGCCCATCACCGAGCCGTAGGGAATGACGTCGCTCTCCACCCCGGACATGCCGCCGATCATGGCGTGATGGCCGATGCGGACATACTGATGCACCGCGCACAGGCCGCCCAGATAGGCATGGTCGTCGACATGCACGTGGCCGCCAAGGGTCGCGTTGTTGGCCAGGATGACGTTGTTGCCGATCGTGCAGTCATGGGCGATATGGCAGCCGACCATGAACAGGCCGCCATCGCCGATGCGGGTCGTCCCGCTGCCGAACGGGGTGCCCGGGTGCATGGTCACATGCTCGCGGATCTGGTTATCGCGGCCGATCTCCAGGGTCACCCGCTCGCCCTGGTAGCGGAGGTGCTGCGGCGGCAGGCCCAGTGCGGCGAACGGGAAGACGCGGGTGCCGGCGCCGATCGTCGTGTAGCCATCGATGACGGCATGCGAGACGAGCACCACCCCGTCGCCCAGCCGCACGTTTGCGCCGATGCAGCAGAACGGGCCGATTTCCACGCCGGCGCCGATCTCGGCACCCGGCGCTACGATCGCCATCGGATGAATTTTGGTCATGCGGGTCGGAGAGACGCCCTCTAATCCAGGATCATCGCGGCGTATGTCGCTTCCGCCACCAAATGGCCGTCGACCTTCGCCTCGGCGGAGAATTTCCAGACATTGCCGCGGCTGCGTTCCTTGCGGACATGGACGCGGAGCTGGTCGCCCGGCACCACCGGCCGGCGGAACCGCGCACCATCCACGGACATGAAATAGACCAGCTTGCCCTCGGATGCCGCGCCCAGCGTGTGGACGACGAGCACGGCCGAGGTCTGCGCCATCGCCTCGATGATGAGGACGCCCGGCATCACCGGCTTGGCGGGGAAGTGACCCTGGAAGAACGGTTCGTTGATGGAGACGTTCTTGATCCCGGTGCACCCCTCGTTCGTCACCACGTCGACCACCCGGTCGATCATGAGGAACGGATAGCGGTGGGGTATCATCGTCATCAACCGCTCGATGTCGATGGTCGTCCCGGCGATCGCGGGCTCCTTTCCGTCCATGCTCCTAAGCGCCTTTCCCTTTCATCAACCGCCGCAGCATCGCCCCCTGGCGCAGGAACTCCGGCATCGGGATCGCGGGACTGCCGCCGACGGTCTCGCCCGGGGGGACATTGCGCATCACTCCGCTCTGCGCCCCGATCCGCGCGCCGTCGCCGATCTCGAGGTGACCGGTGAAGCCCGCCTGCCCGCCTATCATGACGTAGTCGCCGATGATCGTACTGCCGGAAATCCCGACCAGGGCCGCGATGATGCAGCCACGGCCGAGGCGAACGTTGTGCCCGATCTGCACCAGATTATCAATGAAGCAGCCGGCCCCGATCACCGTGTCGCCCAAGGCGCCGCGGTCGATGGTGGTATTGGCGCCGATCTCCACGTCGTCATGGATAATCACGCGGCCAAGTTGTGGAACCTTCACATGCTCGCGTCCGGGCACTACCCCGAAGCCTTCCTGGCCGATGCGGACGCCGGCATAGATCAGCACCCGCGCCCCGACCAGCGCGTGGGTGACCGTGGCCCCCGCCCCGATGCGCGTCGCGGCACCGATCGCGACATTGCGGCCGACGACCGCATTGGCCTCGACCACCACCCCTTCGGCCAGCTCCGCACCGGCGGCGACATATGCCCCAGGGCCGATCTCGCAGGATGGGTGGACGACGGCCGAGGCCTCGATGGTGGCGGTGCCGGCGATGCCGGGTACGGCTAGGTCGATCGGATAGAAGGCACGGGCCGCCTTGGCGAAGGCGCGCTGCGGCCCCCTGGTGACGAGCAGCGCCATCCCCTCCGGTGCTGCCGCCAGGGCGTCCGGATGGATGAAGCAGGCCCCCGCCTTGCAGGCGCCCAACTGCTCCAGGTAGCGACGGTTCTCGACGAACACGACTTCGTCCGGTCCCGCCTCGCCCACGCCTCCGACCCCGCGGAAGACCTCGCCGCGGTCCCCGGGGCGCGCTTCCGCTCCGGTAATCCGGGCCAGATCAGCCAGCGAGAGGGGGCCGGCGACCGCGTGAAAGCGCGGATCGGCCATGGCGGCGCCCCGTGCCGGTCGCTACTTCTTGGCAGGCAGCTTGACGCTGACCTGCGTGATCGCGGCGTCGAGGCGCTTCAGCGCCTCGTCGGAGGTATCGAACCGCTTGTCGACCAGCACCACCAGCGTCTTCGGCAGGACGATCGTGGCCCCACGCTCCTCGGCCAGCTTGCCAACCACCTGCAGCAGCTGCCGCTGGACCTGCTGCATGGCGTCGTTGAACGCCTCCTCGAGCTGGCGTCGGCGCGACTGGGCATTACGCTGGACGCTGTTGACGCGCTCCTGGAACTCGCGCTGCTTCTGCGCGAACGCCTCCGGCGACAGGATGGTGCGCTGGCGCTGGAGTTCCTGCTCGGCCGTGCGCAACTGCCCTTCCTGGTCGCCGATCTCCTTCTGGAAGGCCTGGCGATGGGTCTGCATCTGCCCCTGGATGCTCTTGAACGCCTTGGAGCCCTGCTGAACGCCCTGCACGTCGACGATCATGATGATCGGCGGCGTAAGCTGTTGCGCCATTGCCGGCAGGGTCGTGCCGGCAATGCCGACCCCAAGCATCGCCGCGACCGCCGTCGCGCGCCAAAAACCGAACTGCATCATCCTAGAACCTCGTTCCGAAGCTGATCCGGAAGTTCTCGGTGCGGTCGGACTTCTCCTTCAGCACCGGAACCGCGACATCGAGGCGGATCGGACCGAGCGGAGACTTCCACGACACACCGACACCAGTTGCAAACCGGATCGCGTTCTCGTCCGCAACCTCGGCCCCCTTCGAATCGGAGTCCCAAAGGCTGCACGCATCCCCGAACACACGGCCCATCAGGCCGAATTCCTGCGGCAGGCCGAGGGGGAAGCTGAGCTCGGTGGTTGCCGCATAGTAGGTGTTGCCGCCCAACGCATCGCGGGTGGTCGTGTCGCGCGGCCCGACGCCGGAGTTCCGGAAGCCGCGGCAATTGTCGCCGCCCACGAAGAAACGATCGGTCAGGCGCACCTCGTCGTCGAAGTTGAAGATGTGCCCGACCTCGCCGCGCAGGCTGAGCACCCATGGCAGGGCGATCGGATAGTAGTAGGAGGCCGTGAGCTTCGGCTTCAGGAAGTGGCGATCGCCGCCCAGCCCTGCAAGGTCGGCCGAGAGCGACACGAAGTAGCCGTCCGTCGGCTCCGTGCGGCTGTCGCGCCGGTCGTAGCTGATGGTCGTGCCGACGATCGAGGCGATGGAGGCGCCGCGCAGCTCCTTGATGAAGCGCGATGCCGTCTCGGGAACGTTCTTGATGTCGTCCTGGCGCAACGTGTAGCGGACCGACTGGCGAAGGTTCTCGCTGAGCTGGAAGCCCGAGCGCAGCGACAGGCCGGTGATGCTTTCGTCGTAGGAGCTTTCATCCTGAAGGTCGCGCACGATCCGGAAAAGATCGAAGCCGGCCGAGACGTTGCGGTCCAGGAAGTAGGGCTCGGTGAAGCTGAGGTCGATTTCCTGCGAGCGTTCGGAGATGGCGAAGCCGACGCGCAGGTCCTGGCCGCGGCCGAGCAGGTTCCGCTCGCGCAGGCTGACGTCGCCCAGGATGCCGGAGCTGGTCGAGAAGCCGGCGCCGAAGGCGATCTCGCCCGTGGACTGCTCCTCCACCTCCACCGTGACCACGGTCCGGTCCGGCGAGGAGCCGGGGACGTTGGTCATGTCGACCTTCTTGAAATAGCCGAGGTCGCGGACGCGCTGGCGCGACCGGCGGAGCTTGGCGGCATTGAAGGCGTCGCCTTCCGCGAGCTGGAATTCTCGGCGGACGACCTTGTCCAGGGTGCGCAGGTTGCCGACGATGTCGATCCGCTCGACGAAGACCCGCGGGCCCTCCTGGATCTCGAAGGTGACGGCGATCTCTTTCTTCTCGCGATCGCGCTGGATTTGCGGGCGCACGTCGACGAACGCATATCCGCGGTTGCCGACGACGTCGGTCAGCCGGGTGATGGTGGCTTCGACCTGGTCGGCGTTGTAGTCGCGGCCCTCCACGGCGGCGACGCTGCCGCGCACCGACTCCGGGTCGAGGTCCTTCAACTGCGACACGACCTCGATCTTGCCGAACTTGTACTTCTCCCCCTCCTCGAGGGTGACCGTGATGACGAAGCCCTCGCGGTCCGGCGTCAGCTCGGCCACCGAGGAGACGACGCGGAAATCGGCGTAGCCCTCGGACAGGTAGAACTTCCGCAGCAGCTCGCGGTCGAAGGTCAGGCGGTCCGGGTCATAGCTGTCGTCGGAGGTCAGGAAGCGCCACCAGCGCGTCTCCTTGGTCTGCACCACCTCGCGCAGGCGTCCGTCGCTGTACTCCTTGTTGCCGACGAAGTTGATGCGGCGCACGCCGGTCAGGGTACCCTCATTGATCTCGAACACCAGGTCGACGCGGTTCTGCTCGCGCTGGATGACCTTGGGCTCGACGGTGGCGGCGAAGCGGCCGGACCGGCGATAGAGGTCGAGAATGCGCTTCACGTCGTTCTGGATCTTGGTCCGGGTATAGACCGTGCGCGGCCGCAGCTGCACCTCGGTGTTCAGCGTCTCGGTGGTGATCCGCTTGTTACCCTCGAACGCGATCCGGTTGATGATCGGGTTCTCGACGACGCGCACGACCAGGGCGTCGCCATCCCGGCGCAGCGTCACGTCGGCGAACAGGCCGGTGGCGAACAGGGATTTCAGCGAGCGGTCGATGGCCTGGGAGTCGAATTGCTCCCCTGGCTGCACCGCAAGATACGAGCGGACCGTCTCCGGCTCGATGCGCTGCACGCCTTCGATGCGCACTTCCTGGATAGTCCCCTGCCCGAACTGGGCGAACGCAGGGACCGACGAGAGGACGGCGCCACACACCAGCGCCACGGCGATCACGAACGTTCGAAGCACCCCATGCCCTTTCTCAGAGGCTGTACCGCTTACGTCACGAGCCCCTTGAGGAAGGAGAACACCCGGAGTTGGACCAGGTCGTTCCAGGTTGAAAACAGCATCAGCGTCAGGACCAAAGCGAGCCCGATGCGGAAGCCATACTCCTGTGCTCGTTCGCCAAGCGGTTTTCCCCGGACCGCCTCCGCTGCGTAGAACAGCAGGTGTCCCCCGTCAAGCACGGGGATTGGGAACAGGTTGATAAGTCCCAGATTGATCGAAAGAATTGCCGCAAACCAGAGGAAGCCGGCAACCCCCGAGCGGGTCGCCTCGCCCGACATCTGGGCGATTCGCAGTGGCCCGCCCAGCTCTTCGGTGGTCCGCGAGCCGGTGATCATCTGCCAAACCGCGGTCAACGTGCCGGTGGTCAGCGTCACCGTCTCCTCCGCTCCGGCCACCACGGCGGTGAACGGGTCGTGGCGGACGAACTCCACGCCGCTGCGCCCGACGCCAAGCTGGCCGACGCGCTGGGTCCCGCCGATGCGGTCCTGGAGCTCGACGATGCGCGGCGTCACCTGGATGTTGACCGTGCGCCCGTCGCGCAGCACGTCGACCGACAGCGGGGTCCCCTGGTTCAGCCGGACGATGAGCTGGACCTGCTCGAACCGGTCGATGGTGGAGCCGTCGATGGCGACGATCCGGTCGCCCGGCTGCAGGCCGGCGGCGGCCGCGGCGCTGTCCGGGCGGACGGTACCGATCTCGGCCGGGGTGTAAGGCTGGCCTTGCGTCATGAAGAGGCCGGCCAGGACCAGGATGGCGAAGAGGAAGTTGGCCGCCGGGCCGGCCGCGACGATGGCGGCCCGCTGGCCGAGGCGCTTGTGGTGGAACGCGACGGCACGCTCCTCCGCCGACATGCGATCCAGCCCCTCGCCCGGCGTGCTGGCGGCACCGGCGTCGCCGAACATCTTCACATAGCCGCCGAGCGGCAGCAGGCTGAACTTCCAGCGGGTGCCGGCACGGTCGTGGAAGCCGAAGATCTCTGGCCCGAAGCCGATGGAAAAGACCTCCACCCGCACACCGTTGCGCCGCGCGACCCAGTAATGGCCGAATTCATGGACGAAGACGAGGATCGTCAGCAGCAGCAGGAAGGAGAGGCCGTAGTGGGGAATTTGAAGGATCGCATCCATATCTGATGACCTAGCTGCGGGGGACCGCAATTGCGAGCGCGGATGCTACGCGACGGGCCTCGCCGTCGAGCGCCACGACATCCTCGATAGTGTCTGGAATTGCGGCTTTCGTTTGACCGAGCGTCGCGGCGACGATGGCCGGGATGTCAAGGAAGCCGATCCGGCCCGCCAGGAACGCGGCGACGGCCACCTCGTTGGCGGCATTCAGCACCGTCGGCGCGCCACCCCCGGCGTTGAGGGCCTGGCGGCACAGGCGCAGGGCCGGGAAGCGCGCATCGTCCGGCGCCTCGAAGGTCAGGGTCCCGATCTGGGCCAGGTCCAGGCGCGGCGACGGGGTGGCGATCCGCTCCGGCCAGGCGAGCGTATGGGCGATCGGCGTGCGCATGTCCGGCGACCCGAGCTGGGCCAGGACCGAGCCGTCGACATAGGCGACCAGGCTGTGGATGATCGACTGGGGGTGGATCACCACCTCGATGCGCGGCTCGGGCATGGCGAAGAGATGGTGGGCCTCGATGACCTCCAGCCCCTTGTTCATCATGGTCGCCGAGTCGACCGAGATCTTGGCGCCCATGCGCCAGTTCGGGTGGGCCACGGCCTGGTCGGGCGTCACCGAGTCCAATATCCCCGCCGCGCACCCCCGGAATGGGCCGCCCGACGCGGTCAGGATGATCCGCTCCACCGTCTCGGGGCGGGCGAAGTCGAACACCTGGAAGATCGCGTTGTGCTCCGAATCGACCGGCAGCAGGGTGGCGCCGTGGCGCTGGATGGCGGCCGTCATCACCGGTCCCGCCGCGACCAGGCACTCCTTGCTGGCGAAGGCGACCGTGGCGCCGCTGCGGATGGCGGCCATGGTCGGTGCGAGGCCAGCCATGCCGACGATCGCGGCCATCACCCAGTCGACCGGCCGGCCGGCCGCCTCCACCACCGCAGCCATGCCCGCGGCCGCCTCGATGCCGGTGCCCGCGAGCGCGGCGCGCAGCGCGTCGTAGCACGCCGCGTCGCCGATGACCGCGATCCGCGGCCGCAGTTCGCGCGCCAGGGCCGCCAGCCCGGCGACGTCGCGGTGCGCGGTCAGGGCCTCGACCAGATAGCGGTCGGGATTGCGCGCGACCAGGTCGGCGGTACTGCGGCCGACCGAGCCGGTCGCCCCCAGGATGGTGACGCGGCGGCGCTGGCACCGTGCGGGCGCAACCGATAGCGCGGCCTCGCTCATCGCCATGCGGGCAGGCCCTCTCCAATGATCAGTCTCAGGAGCACGAAGACCAGGGCCGCGGCCATCAGGCCGTCCAGCCGGTCGAGCATTCCGCCGTGGCCCGGAATGAGGCCGCTCGCGTCCTTCACCCCAGCGTAGCGCTTTGCCGCGGATTCCGCGAGGTCCCCGGCCTGGGCGACCAGCGCCAGCAGGAAACCGAAGCCGGCGCCGGCCAGCGCCGATGGTCCGTCGGTCAGGACCACCACCAGGGCGCCCGCTGCGGCGGCGGCCGCAGCACCGCCGAGCAGGCCGGACCAGGTCTTGCGGGGGCTCAGCGCCGGTGCCAGCAGCGGCCCGCCGAGAGAGCGCCCGGCGATGTAGGCGAAAATGTCGGTCGCCCACACCACGACGAACAGCCAGAGCGTCGGCGCCAGGCCGTTCTCCGCCCGGACGGACAGCACCGCCAGCACCGCCAGCCCGATATAGAGCGTGCCCGCCGGCGCCAGCCAGACCGCACGTCCCGCCCGGATCGCGGCGACCACGGCGATCGCAACCGAGCCGGTCGCAGCCACGATCACGGCCGGCTGGTTCCAGCCGGCGGCCCCGAGCGCGGTCGACCCGGCGATGGTGGCCACGATCATCAGGGAACGGACCATGCTGCGCTGGGTGCGCTCGCAGATGCGGCCCCATTCCCACGCCATGCCGACCGCAAAGACGCCGACCACCGCGGCAAACCAGTATCCGCCCGCCCAGGCACCGCCGACGGCCACCGGAATGAGGACGGCCGCGGAGAGGATGCGCAGCAGAAGTGGCCGGTTCATGGGTGTTCGGCGTCGATGCCGGCTGTCCCCGCCCGCTCAGCCGGCCAGGGCGCCGAAGCGCCGTTCACGGCTGCGGAAATCCTGGATCGCGTCCTCGAGATCCCCCTTGGCGAAGTCGGGCCACAGGGTCTCGGTGAAGTAGAGCTCCGTGTAGGCGCTCTGCCACAGCATGAAGTTGCTGATCCGCTGCTCGCCGCTGGTACGGATCAGCAGGTCCGGATCCGGCAGGTCGCGGGTATCGAGCCGATGGGCGATCATCGACTCGTCGATCTGGTCGGGAATCAGGCGACCGGCGCCGATCTCTTCCGCCAGCCGCCGCATGGCGGAGACGATCTCCTGGCGCCCGCCATAGCTGAGCGCCACGGTCATGTGCAGGGCATCATTGCCGCGGGTGGTGGCTTCGGCATTGTCGATCAGCGAGCGGATGTCCCGTGCGAGGCGGTCGCGCTCGCCGATCACCCGCAGCCGGACGCCGTTGGCGTGCAGTTCCGCGATCTCGGAGCGCAGGTAGTGCCGCAGCAGCCCCATGAGGTCGTCGACCTCGGTCTCCGGCCGCTTCCAGTTCTCTGAGGAGAAGCCGAACAGCGTCAGGTAGCGGATGCCGAGGTCGCCCGCGGCGCGCGCGGTCCGCTTCACCGCCTCGGCCCCCTGTCGGTGGCCGACGGCGCGCGGCAGCCCACGCGCACGGGCCCAGCGGCCGTTACCGTCCATGATAATGGCCACATGCCGTGGCACATGGACCTCAGCGGGCGCCATGACCACCGCCTCAGACCTGGAGGATATCCCTTTCCTTCGCCTGAAGGAGCTCGTCGATCTTCTTGATGTGCTCGTCCGTCAGGGCCTGGATATCGGTGCCGGCCTTGCGCTGCTCATCCTGCGAGATCTCGCCATCCTTCTCGATCTTCTTCAGATGGTCCATGCCGTCACGACGAACGTTGCGTACCGAAATGCGCGCCTGCTCGGCGTACTTGTGCGCCACCTTGGTCAATTCCTTGCGGCGGTCCTGGGTCAGGTCGGGCAGCGGCACGCGGATCACCTGCCCCTCCGTCTGCGGATTCAAGCCCAGGCCGGAATCACGAATCGCCTTGTCGACCGCCTTGACCATGCCACGGTCCCACACCTGCACGGTGATGAGGCGCGGCTCGGGGACGCTAACGGTGCCGACGCGCGAAATCGGCATGTGCTGCCCATAGGCATCGACCACCACCGGGTTCAGCAGGTCGGCCGATGCGCGGCCCGTCCGCAAGCCGGTGAACTCCTTGCGCAGCACATCCATCGCACCGGTCATCCGGCGTCGATATTCGTCTAGGTCCGCCCCAGCCATACTATTCCTCCCGTCGACCGCCAATGGCCGTCAATCGCCTATGATTGTGTAGCGTCCCCCGCCCTGCACCACGTCGGCGAACGCCCCATGGGTGTAGATGGAGAAAACCACGATGGGAATCCGGTTTTCCCGCGCCAGCGAAATCGCCGAAGCATCCATCACCTTCAGATCCCGGGACAGTACCTCCATGTAGGTAAGCCTAGCATAGCGCTCGGCGTCCTTCACCTTGACCGGATCGTCCGAATAGACGCCATCGACCTTGGTCGCCTTCAGGATGGCATCGCAGCCCATCTCCGAGGCGCGCAGGGCTGCCGCCGTGTCGGTGGTGAAGAAGGGGTTCCCGGTCCCGCCGGCGAAGATGACGACGCGCTTCTTCTCCATGTGCCGGATGGCGCGACGCCGGATATAGGGCTCGCACACCGTCGACATGGGAATGGCCGACTGGACCCGGGTGTGGATGCCCTCGCGCTCTAGGGCATTCTGGAGTGCGAGGGCATTAATCACCGTCGCCAGCATGCCCATGTAGTCGGCGCTGGCCCGCTCCATGCCGGCCGCCGCCCCGGATACGCCACGGAAGATGTTGCCGCCGCCGATCACGGCGCAGATTTCCACGCCCAGGTCGTGGACGTGGCGGACCTCCTTGGCGACCCGCTCCAGGACCTCTCCGTCGAGGCCATACTCACGGGTTCCGAGAAGCGCCTCTCCCGAAATCTTCAGGAGGACGCGGCGATAGACGGCAGCCATGGGCGCAGGGATCCTTGGTTGGAGTCAGCGACCGAGCTGGGCCGCGACCTCGGCCGCGAAGTCCGACTGCGCCTTCTCGATGCCCTCGCCGAGCGCATAGCGGGCAAAGCCGGCGACCTTGATCGGCTGCCCGATCTCCTTGGCGACGGCCTCGACCACCTTGGCGACCCGCGTCTCGCCGTCGATCACGAAGACCTGCTCGACCAGCACGGTCTCCTCGTAATACTTGCGCAGGCGCCCCTCGACCATCTTGTCGATGATCGCATCCGCCTTGCCGCTGGCCTTGGCCTGCTCGCGCAGCACGTCGCGCTCGCGGTCGAGGGACGACGCGTCGACCGAGCCGACATCGAGGAATTGCGGATTGGCCGCCGCGACATGCATCGCGAGCTGGCGCCCCAGCGCCTCCAGGCGAGCCGGATCGCCGGCCGACTCGAGTGCCACCAGCACGCCGATCTTGCCGACCCCGGTCGCGGTCGCGTTGTGGACGTAGCTGGCCACGACGCCCTCCGGCACCTCCAGGCGGAGCGCACGGCGCAACGCCATGTTCTCGCCGATGGTGGCGATCAGATGGGTCAGCTCCTCGGCGACGGTGCGGCCGGTGGTCAGCTGCTGGCCCTGCAGCACGTCCAGGCTGGCGCCGGCCTTCAGCGCACCTTCGGCCACCGAGCGGACGAAGCCCTGGAAAACCTCGTTGCGGGCGACGAAGTCGGTCTCCGCATTCACTTCCACCACGGCGCCGCGATTGCCCGACGCGGCCACGCCCACCAGCCCCTCGGACGCGATGCGGCCGGCCTTCTTGGCGGCTGCCGACAGGCCCTTCTTGCGCAGCCAGTCGACTGCCGCCTCGACGTCGCCCGCGTTCTCGGTCAGGGCCTTCTTGCAGTCCATCATACCGGCGCCGGTCTTCTCCCGCAGATCCTTCACCAGTGCGGCAGTGATCTCGGCCATCGGACTCTCCTTGGTTCTTCGTTAGCAGACAGGGTAGCTCATTAAGCGAACGGCGGCAGGTAGCTGCCGCCGTCGCCCATTCGTTCCGGCTCGCGAGCGGTCAGGCGCTGGCGAGGGACTCCGCCGCTTCCGGCGCCGGCTCGGCCGCCGGGGCGGCGGCCTCTTCCGGCACTACTTCTTCCGGCACCGCTTCGGCCGCGGCCACCTCGCCGACCGGCGGCTCGACTTCCTCTTCGAACTCTTCCTCCGGCGCGTCGGCCTGGCTGCCGATGTCGACCCCGGCCGCCGTCAGCTCGGCCTGGATGCCGTCGAGGACCGCGCCCGAGACGAGGTCGCAATAGAGGTTGATCGCGCGGATGGCATCGTCATTGCCCGGGATCGGCAGCAGCACGCCTTCGGGATCGGAGTTGCTGTCGATGATGGCAACCACCGGGATGTTCAGGCGGTTGGCCTCCTGGACGGCGATGGATTCCTTGTTCGTATCGATGACGAACAGCATGTCGGGCAGGCCGCCCATCTCCTTGATGCCGCCCAGCGCGCGGTCGAGCTTGTCGCGGTCGCGGGTCAGCTCCAGGCGCTCGCGCTTGGTGAAGCCGCTGGCATCCTGCGTCAGCCGCTCTTCCAGGTCGCGGAGGCGCTTGATGGAGTAGGAGATGGTCTTGAAGTTGGTCAGCATGCCGCCGAGCCAACGATGGTTCACGTAATACTGGCCGCAACGCTTGGCGGCTGCCGCGACCGGCTCCTGCGCCTGGCGCTTGGTGCCGACGAAGAGCACGCGACCGCCGCCGGCGACGACGTCGCGCACCGCCTGCATCGAGCGATGCAGCATCGGCACGGTCTGCTCCAGGTCGAGGATATGCACGCCGTTGCGCGTGCCGAAGATGTAGCCGCGCATCTTCGGGTTCCAGCGACGGGTGTGATGGCCGAAATGCACGCCCGCTTCGAGAAGCTGACGCATCGTAAAGGTAGGCATCGCCATGGTGTCGGGTCCTTTTCCGGTTCTGCCGCCGCGGGCGTGGTCCGGCAACTGCCGAACACCGGAAGGGGGCCGAACAACGTTCGGCTCCCGAAAGCCCGCGTGAGGAATGGCGCGGTTAATAGACGCCCCTCCCCGCTTTTGCAAGCGACGGAGGCGATTTCCGGCGGCGGCAAGCCGCCGCTGCCGTGTCGGAGGTCGGATCGCTCCTCGACGCCCTAGGCGGCGAGCACCCGCGCCAGCATCGCGGCCAGCTCCCCTCCGCTGAACGGCTTCTTCAGCACGGGGCGGTCGCGGTAGCCGTCCATCAGCTCGTGGCCGCTGTAGCCCGTCGAGTAGAGGAACGGCACGCCCCGCGCGGTGAGCGCGTCGGCCACCGCATGGGTCTTGTGGCCCTTGAGGTTCATGTCCAGCAGGGCGAAGTCGAAGATCGGCGCGTCGATCAGCGCCAGGGCCTGGCCGACCGTTGCGGCAGCGGTCACGGATTCGCATCCGAGGTCGGCCAGCATGTCCTCGATCATCATGAGGACCAACATCTCGTCCTCGACCACGAGCACCCGGCGGCCGGACAGCAATTTATGCACCACGGCCACCTTGCGGCACCGGGAAGTCGATCGTGCAGGCGAGGCCGTCCGGCCGGTAGTCGAGCAGCACCGTGCCTTCCAGCTCGTGGGCCAGGCCGCGCTCGAGCACGCGCGAGCCGAAGCCTTTCCGGGACGGTGGGGCCACCGGCGGCCCGTCCTTCTCCTGCCAGTGCAGGAGAATCCGGTCCCCATCCCGCGTCGACGTGACCGTCCATCGGATCCGCACCGCTCCGACCTTGTTGGAAAACGCGCCGTATTTCACGGCATTGGTCGCGAGTTCATGGAACGCGATGCCGAGGGCCAGCGCCGTGTTCGGCGACACACGGACGTTGCTGCCCGCGATCGCGAAACGCTCGTTCCGGCCATTCGCCGCGCCGAACGGCTCCAACGCGGCGTTGATCACATCGAGCAGCCCGGCACCTTCCCAGTTCTCGCGGGTCAACAGGTCGTGCGACCGGGACAGGGCGAAAAGACGCGATTCGATGGATTCCCGGACCACCTCGGTATCGGAAGCGTTTCGCAAGGCCTGCGCGACGATCGACTGCACCGTCGCCAGCGTGTTCTTCACACGGTGGTTCAGCTCGTCGATGAGCATCCTGGACTGGGTCTGCTCCTGCTTGTGGTAGGTGAGGTCCAC
Source organism: uncultured Rhizobiaceae bacterium (assembly GCA_964594715.1). Classification (GTDB taxonomy): domain Bacteria; phylum Pseudomonadota; class Alphaproteobacteria; order ATCC43930; family Allostellaceae; genus Allostella. The sequence goes on from CAZQOA010000024.1 coordinate 46,750, forward strand.
GAAGGAGGCGAAATGCTGCACGATCTTGCCGCTCTCCTCCCGTACCGGGCTGATGAAGATGGCGGACCAGAAGACGCTTCCATCCTTGCGGCGATAGCAGATTTCCGCGCCGCCCTTGGATTGGCCCGCGAACGCCTGTTCAATATGCGCCAGGGCATCGGCGTCGGCCCCGCGCGCCATCAGGAAGTTGAAGCTTTGGCCAAGCACCTCTTCCCGGGCGTATCCGGTCAGCACGAGAAAGGCATCATTGACGAAGACAATGGGATTGTTGGCGTCCTTGGCGTTCGTAAACACCATCGCCATCCGCGTCGTTTCAGCGGCAACGACGAACGGACCGAGGTCCTTCCTGAAGCTATCTACGTCAGCCTCGGCGGTTTTTTGGCGATCGGATTTCGTTATTTCTTCCGACATATAGCTCGATCCAATTATTGACGTGCAAGAGTCGGATAAAATGGAAACTAATTTCTCCAATATCGACAGGATATACCGCGAAATGCAAGCGACAGGGTGGAAGGAGAAAAATTACGTCCTCCGTCAATCTTCTTAAGAATCCTTCAACCGACCCCCGATACGGAACGAAGACTACTCTTGGGTGAGGGCGATGAATTCCTGGAAGGTCCCACCCCGGGGCCGGGCATCACGCCAGGCGGCATAGGCGCGATTGAGGGCCCGCTTGCCCTCGAGCGAGCGTCGGAAGGCTTCGCGGATGGCCGGGTCGGCGATGCCGAGCCCGTCCGTTTCCAGCCGGGCGAGGCAGGTGGCGTAGCCCCGGTCGGCCCGCACATCCGAATCCGGGGAATGGCAGATGGACCCGTGGCGCACCCGATACTCATGCAGCGCCGCCGCCGTGACCGGCAGCCCCCCTGCCCGCTCGATCGCGCGCAGATTGAACGGCAGGTCGTCGCACAACTCGACATCGGCATCCCAGCCGGTCATGCAATCGCGGCGGACCAGGGCCATGATCGGCACCGAGGTTGCGAGAAACCCCGCCGCATCGAGCAGCCGGTCGCCCTCGCCTTCCGGGAACAGCGAGCCCACGACGGAGCCGTCGGGATCGGAGACGACGCGGACATTGTCGGCGGCGGCCCCGCGGGCCTCGGCGATCGGCACCAGCACCTGCAGCCGGCGCGGGAACCAGGCGTCGTCGGCATCCAGCGGGGCGGCGATGTTGCCCAGGGCCGCCGCCCAGGCGACGTTGCGGGCGGCCGGCGCCCCGGTCCGCGGCCGGGGCGTCCGGACATGGCGGATGCGCGGGTCGTCGATCCCCGCCGCGGCCAGGATGGCGGCGTAGTCGGTCGCGTCATCGGCGGCGACCACCGCCTCCCAATCGCCGAAGGTCTGGGCCAGCAAGCTATGGACGGCGCGCACGATGGTCCCCTGGGCGCCATAGGCCGGGATGACCACCGAAACGCGCGGCGCCGGCATGTCAGATGTCCTGCACCTCAACCACCCCGACCAGGCTCTTCACGGCGGCCCGGACCTGCGGGGTGACGCGATAGTAGCCGTGCAAGGCCACCTCGACCTCGCGCTTGGCATCGACCCCGAGCACGAGGTTGATCCGCCCGCGCCCGCCGCGCCCGGACGCTTCCTTTTCGATCAGGCGCCTCAGGCTGTCGATGGCCGAGGTATCACCGAGGAAGACACGCATGCCGGCGGCGGCCGATGCCGCCACCTTGTCCAGTGCCTCGACCTGGACGGCACCCAGGCGCACCGTGTCCCCTTCAGTGCGGGCGTCGGCGGTGACCAGGATCGGCTGCCCGCCATCCAGCAGTTCGCGCGCCACGGCCAGTACCTCGGAGAAAACCGCGATCTCGAACAGGCCGCTGGCGTCGGACATCTGGACGAAGGCGAAGCGGTTGCCGCGGGCGGAGGTGCGCTCGCGCTTGCTGACGACGATGCCGGCCAGCTTGACCCGGGTCGAGCCGCCCAGCGCGAACTTCGCCGGCAGGTCGGCCGCCCGGGTGACGCCGATCCGCTCCAGGCTCTTGCCATAGGCATCGAGCGGATGCTGCGACAGGTAGAAGCCGATCGCCTCGAACTCATGCTGCAGCTTGTCGAACATGTTCCAGGGGTCGACCGCAGGGAGCCGCCATCGGGGCGCGCTGCTGCCGCCGAACAGCGTCTCCTGGCGGCTGTCGCGATCGGACGCCGTGGCCGCCGCCTCGCGCACGATCAGTTCGGCCGCGGCCATCACCTGCGCCCGGTCGGCGTTGATGGCATCGAAGGCCCCCGCCCGCGCCAGGGCTTCGACCTGTTTTTTCGTCACCGCGCGCGCGTCGATCCGGGCCGCGAAGTCCTCCAGGTTGGCGAAGGGGCGGTCACCACGGACGTCGACCAGGCCCTTCATCGCCGGGATGCCCACCCCCTTCAGGCCGGCCAGCGCATAGCGCACCGCACCCTTGCCGCCGCTGGGATCGGCCTCGACCGAGAACTCGACCTGCGAATGGTTCACGTCGGGCGGCAGCAGCTTGATGCGCAACCGGTTCAGTTCCTGGCGGAAGATATTCAGCTTGTCGGTATTGCCGAGGTCGAGCGACATCGACGCGGCGAAGAACTCCACCGGGTAGTTGGCCTTCAGGTAGGCGGTCTGGTAGGCGACCAGCGCGTAGGCTGCGGCGTGCGACTTGTTGAAGCCGTAGCCGGCGAATTTCGCCACCTGGTCGAAGACATGGGCCGCGGTCGCCTTCTCGACGCCATTGGCCATCGCCCCGTCGACGAACAGCTTCCGCTGCGCCTCCATCTCCTCCTTGATCTTCTTGCCCATGGCGCGGCGCAGCAGGTCGGCGCTGCCCAGGCTGTAGCCGGAGAGCGTGCGGGCGATCTGCATCACCTGCTCCTGGTAGATCATGATCCCGAAGGTCTCCTTCAGGATCGGCTCCAGGCTCGGGTGCAGGTACTCCGGGGTCTCCTCGCCATGCTTGCGGTGGATGTAGCTCGGGATGTTCTCCATCGGGCCCGGGCGATAGAGGGCGACGACGGCGACGATGTCCTCGAAGCGGTCGGGTCGCAGCTTGCGCAGCACGTCGCGCATGCCCTGGCTTTCCAGCTGGAACACGCCGGTCGCATCCGCACGCCCCAGCATGTCGAAGGTCGGAGCATCATCGAGCGGCAGCGTCGTCAGGTCGATGGCGATGCCGCGTGCGCGGATCAGCTCCTCCGCCTTGGCCAGCACCGTCAGGGTCTTCAGGCCGAGGAAGTCGAACTTCACCAGCCCGGCCAGCTCGACATACTTCATGTTGAACTGGGTGACCGGCATGTCGGAGCGCGGGTCGCGGTAGAGCGGCACCAGCTCGTCCAGCGGCCGGTCGCCGATGACCACGCCCGCGGCATGGGTCGAGGCGTGGCGATACAGCCCCTCGAGCTTGAGGGCGATGCCGATCAGGCGGGCCACCGCCTCGTCCTCGTCGCGCATGGCTTGCAGCAGCGGCTCGCCGTCGATCGCCTGGCGCAGGGTGACGGGGGCGGCCGGGTTGTTCGGCACCAGCTTGCAGATGCGGTCGACCTGCCCATAGGGCATCTCCAGCACGCGGCCGACGTCGCGCAGCACGGCGCGGGCCTGCAACTTGCCGAAGGTGATGATCTGCGCCACCCGGTCGCGGCCATAGCGCTGCTGGACGTAGCGGATCACCTCGTCGCGGCGGTCCTGGCAGAAGTCGATGTCGAAGTCCGGCATCGACACGCGTTCGGGGTTGAGGAAGCGCTCGAACAGCAGCCCGTGCCGCAGCGGGTCGAGGTCGGTGATCGACAATGCCCAGGCAACCACCGAGCCGGCGCCGGAGCCGCGGCCCGGCCCGACCGGGATGCTCTGGCGCTTCGCCCACTGGATGAAGTCGGCGACGATCAGGAAGTAGCCGGCGAAACCCATGCGCACGATCACGTCGAGCTCGAATTCGAGCCGCTCGTAATAGGGTGCCGGGTCCGGCCCGTCGGACATCGCGGCCAGCCGCCGGTCGAGGCCATCGGACGCCTGCGCGTGCAGTTCCGCCGGCTCCTCCCGCCCGCTGTCGCTGGCGAACGGCGGCAGGATCGGCTGGCGCTTCTCGGGCATGAAGGCGCAGCGCCGGGCGATGACGAGGGTGTTGTCGATCGCCTCGGGGATGTCGGCGAACAGCGTCCGCATCTCGGCCGCCGGCTTGAACCAGTGCTCCGGCGTCAGGCGCCGGCGTTGCTCCAGCGAGACGGTGACGCCGCCGGCGATGCAGATGAGGGCGTCATGCGCCTCGTACATGCCGGGGGTGGCGAAGAAGGCATCGTTGGTGGCGACCAGCGGCAGGCCGCTGCGGTCGGCGAGTTCGAGCAACTCCGGCTCGATCGCCGCTTCCACCGGCAATCCGTGGCGCTGCAATTCGAGATAGAGCCGGCCCGGGAACAGTTCCTGGAGGGATTGCAGGCACTCGGCCGCGGCGTCCTTCTGGCCCTCGGCCAGGAGGCGGCCGAGCGCGCTGTCGGCGGCACCGGCCAGCGCGATCAGCCCATCCGTCGCGCCGGCGAGGTCGCCCAGGCCGAGCTGCGCCTCGCGAGTGCCGTCGCTTTCCATGAAGGACCGGCTGACCAGCCGCAGCAGGTTCTGGTAGCCGGCCTCGTTCTGCACCAGCAGGACCATGCGGTCGGGCGGTTGCGGCAATCCGGGGTTGCCGGGGCGGCCGCCCGTGCGGGTGATGCCGAAAAGGCAGCCGACCACCGGCTGGACGCCGGCCGCCGCTGCTTCCGATGCGAACTCCAGCGCGCCGAACAGGTTGCCCGTATCGGTGACCGCCACCGCCGGCATGCGTTCGGCAGCGCAGAGCTTGCTCAGATCCTTGATCTTGAGCGCCCCCTCCGACAGCGAGTAGGCGGAGTGGACGCGCAGGTGAACGAAGTCGGCGTGCGGCATCGGTGTCGGCTCCCCCGTCGGCGACTCCACCGATCGGATGGTGGCACGCCGCGGAACGGTCAGGCGAGGGTTTCGAGGAGGCGGACCAGCAGGCGCGTGCGCGGTTCCAGCGACGAGAAAAGCAGATGCTCGTGCTCGGCATGGGCCCCCGCACCCAGCACGCCGAGGCCGTCCAGGGTCGGCACCCCCAGGGCCGCGGCGAAGTTGCCGTCGCTGACCCCGCCGGTCGAGGTCTCCGGCAGCTCCATGCCAAGTTCGGCCGCGACCGCCTTGGCCGTCTCGTAGAGTCTGGCCACGCCTTCGTGGCGCTCGAAGGGCGGCCGGTTGATGCCACCCTCGACCGTCACCTGGACATCGTCGCCGATCGGCGCCAGGGCCAGGATGCGGGCGACCATCTCGTCGGCGGTGGCGACATCGGGCGCGCGCAGGTCGATCTCGGCGGTCGCCAGCGCCGGCACCACGTTGCCCTTGCCGGGGCCGCCGGCCGAGACGACGCCGACATTGGTGGTGATGCCGCGATAATAGTCGGTCATCGCCTCGATCCGCAGGATCTGGCGGGCCAGTTCGACGACGGCGCTGCGCCCGTCCGGGTGCGAGCTGCCGGCATGGGCCGAGACGCCGGTCACGGTGATGACGAAGCGGCCCCATGCCTTGCGGCTGGTGACGACGCCGTTGCCCTTGCGGCCCGGCTCCAGCACCAGCACATGGCGCGCATCCTTCGACACGGCCTCGATGTGCCGGCGCGAGGTCGGGCTGCCGACCTCCTCCTCCGGGATGAAGAGGAAGGTGATGGGAAGGCGGGTCTCCTTGCCCTGCCGGACGAGATGGCGATAGGCGTAGTAGGCCAGATGCCCGCCGCCCTTCATGTCGTAGATGCCGGGTCCATAGACCCGGTCGCCATCGATGGTGAAGGGCCGGCGTGCCAGCGTTCCCTTGTCCCACACCGTATCGAGGTGGGCCAGGATGACGATCCCCGGCCCGTCCCCGCCCCACGGCGAGCGCGCCTTCAGCGTATCGCCGAAGCCGTCCCGGCCGGGAAAGCGCTCCACCGCCATGCCGAGCTGGGCAACCTGCTGCTGCACCTTGTCGACGAGGACGTTGACGGCGGCGCCGTCGCCGCTCGGCGTCTCGACCTCGACCCACTCCCGGATGCCTTCCAGGATCTCGTGCGGGTCGATGCGCGGTTCGTTGGCAGCCGGCATGGTCATCGGGTTGCGGCCCGGCCGCCATGGTACGGCACCAGGATGCCGTCGCGCAGCTCGATCACGCGATCCATGCGGCTCGCCAGTTCGAGATTGTGGGTCGCAACCAGGGCGGCCAGCCCGGTGTCGCGGACCAGGCCGACCAGTTCCGCCATCACCCGGTCGCCGGTGGTGTGGTCCAGGTTCCCGGTCGGCTCGTCCGCCAGCAGGATGTGGGGATCGTTGGCCAGCGCCCGCATGATCGCGACCCGCTGCTGCTCGCCCCCCGAAAGCCGTGCCGGGCGGTGACCCTCGCGCGGGATCAGCCCGACCCGGTCGAGCAGCATCCGCGCCCGCTCGCGCGCCGCCTTGCGGCCGACGCCGGCGATCATCTGCGGGATCATGACGTTCTCCACCGCCGAGAATTCGGGCAGCAGGTGATGGAACTGATAGACGAACCCGATGGTGTCGCGCCGCAGCCGCGTGCGCTCGCCATCGTCGAGGGCTTCTGCCGCCTTGCCGTCGACCAGCACCTCGCCGCCGTCCGGCCGCTCCAGCAGGCCGGCGACGTGCAGCAAGGTCGACTTGCCGGCACCCGAGGGGCCGACCAGGGCGATGATCTCGCCCGACCGCAGCTCCAGCGAGGCGCCGCGCAGCACCTCCAGCGAGCCGGAGGCCTGCTTGAAGGTCCGGACGACGCCGCGTAGGGCCAGCGCGATCCCGTTCATGGTGCGGGGAGCGGTCATTCGTAGCGCAGCGCTTCGACCGGATCGAGCCGGGCTGCCCGCCAGGCCGGATAGATGGTCGCGACGAAGGACAAGGCGATCCCCATACCCAGCACCTGGCTCACCTCGCGCCACTCGATGATCGCCGGCAGGCGCGACAGGAAATAGACCTCGGGCGAGAAGAGCGGCGTCCCGGTCAGGGCCTGCAACCCCTGGCGGATCGATTCGATGTTCTCGCACAAGACGACGCCCAGGCCGACGCCGGCCAGCGTGC
>CAZQOA010000025.1:0-34595 GCA_964594715.1 uncultured Rhizobiaceae bacterium
CGACGATGGCATAGTCCCCCGAGGACCAGGCGCCTTGCTGGCGCGTCTTCACGGCGGCCAGGTCGATCGGCGCCGGCGCCGGGTCGGGTTTCATCGCAGCAGAAGTGGCCGTCATCTCTTGGCTCCCTGATGTCTGTATGGGTCGACGACCGACAGTGACTGTCAATTTATCTGCAAAACATGTACAATTCCGCAGACATTCTCGCGAACTGTACCGGTCACTTGAGCAGGCCAGTCACCAACCAGGCCCGGAAGCGCCGATGATCGCCATCACCATCGATCCGAACGATCCCCGGCCGCTGGTCGACCAGATCGTCGATGCCGTCCGCCGGCAGATCGACGAGCGCCGCCTGCGGGCCGGGGCCAAGCTTCCCTCCATCCGCAAGTTCGCCGACACCTACGGGGTCAGCCGCTTCACGGCGGTGGAGGCCTATGACCGCCTGGTCGCGCTGGGCTATCTGGAGGCGCGGCGCGGGGCCGGATTCTTCACCACGTCAGCGCGCGACGAGCCCGACCGTCATACGCCCTCGGAGGGGCAGAAGCGCAACGAGGAGCTGGTCTCGCTGATCCGCCGGCTGCTGGAAGCCCGCGAGGGAACGATGCTGGCCGGCGGTCCCTGGCTGCCCAACGGGTGGATGGATGAGATGGGCATCCGGCGCAGCCTGGCCGCGGTCGCGCGCAAGAACGGCACGCACCTGATCGAGTACGGCAACCCGTTCGGCTACCTGCCGCTGCGCGAGCACCTGGCCCTCTTGCTCTCGGAGCTGGGGATCGCCGCCAGCGCGTCCCAGATCGTCATGACCCAGGGCACCAGCCAGGCGCTCGACCTGATCGTGCGCCAGTTCGTCCGGCCGGGCGACGCGGTGCTGGTCGACGATCCCGGCTACTACAATCTATTCGGCAACCTCCGCCTGCACGGCGCCCGGCTGCTGGGCGTTCCGCGCAACCCGGACGGCCCCGACATCGCCGTGCTCGAACAGCTCGCGGCCGAGCACCGGCCGCGCATCTATTTCACCCAGTCGGTCCTGCAGAACCCGACCGGAACCGACATGAGCCCGCATGTCGGCTTCCGGGTGCTGCAACTGGCCGAGCAGTTCGATTTCCTGGTGGTCGAGGACGACATCTTCTGCGACCTCCAGACCCGGAACACGCCGCGGCTGGCCTCGCTCGACCAGCTCAACCGGGTGATCTACGCCCGCAGCTTCTCGAAGACCCTGTCGGGCAGCCTGCGCGTCGGCTTCCTGGCGGCACGCCAGGCGATCGTCGACGACCTGGCCGACGTCAAGATGCTGTCCAGCATCACCAGCTCGCAGTTCATCGAGCGCGTGCTCTATTCGATCCTGGTCGATGGCCATTATCGGAAATTCCTCACCCGCCTGCACAAGAGCCTCGGCGAGGCCAGGCTGAACGTGATCCACGCCTTCGAGCGCATCGGGCTGGAGCTGTTCGTCGAGCCGGGGGCCGGGATGTTCCTGTGGGCGCGGTTTCCCCATGTGGACGACGCCCTGGCGCTGACGAAGAGCGCGTCCGGCCACGGCATCATGCTGGCCCCCGGCATGGTCTTCCGGCCGCAGCTGGAACGCTCGCCCTGGATGCGCTTCAACGTCACGACCTGCGACGACCCCCGCGTGCATCGCTGGCTGGAGCATGTCGCGGCGCGGCCGAAGGACGACTGGGCGCAAGCCGCCGATTGAACCCGCAGCCTCGGGCCTGCCGGCCGGCACGCCGGCTCCCGCAACTGCCCCGGATTCGCCGCGTCGACCAGGTTCAGCGGTGATGAGTATCGCTGAAGTTCGTCGTAGAGTGATGGCCCTGGGTTCGCTGATTGGGAGAAGGCGCATGGGCATCACGGCGATGAACCACTTCACCGTCCTCACCGACGATCTGGACGCGACGGTGAAGTTCTATGGATTTTTCGGCCTCGCCCCCGGCTGGCGACCGCCCTTCACCTTTCCTGGCGCCTGGCTCTATTCCGGCGACACGGCGATCCTGCATGTGATCAAGCGGGACGAGGTGAACCGCGCCGACGGCCTGCTCGACCACATGGCCTTCTCCGCCGTCGATCTTCAGGGCGTCGTCGCCCGCCTGAAGCGCGAGGGCCACCAGTACGACCTGCGCCGCCTGGCGGGCGGCGGCATCTGGCAACTCTTCACCCGCGACCCGGCGGGCGCCAAGGTGGAGTTCGATTTCGCCAAGGACGAGCCGGCCCCGGAGGGTCACCCCGCCGAATAGAGCGCGGGCGAATAGGAGAAGGGGGGCGTCAGCGCAGCGAGGCGTTCAACCGTTCGAGCGCCTTCTGCCCCGGCACCAGGGCCTCATCGCCGAGTGCGTTCAGCGGCGTTTCGACGGTGCCCAGCACATCGTGCAGGTCGCTGGCGGCGGGGTCGACATAGAGCAGGCCGGTCACCACCTCGCCCGCGGCCTCCTGCTGCTGGAGGTAGGTGATCGCCGCCCGCCGGTCGCGCGGATCATAGTCGGCATCCAGCTTGCGCAGCCGCAGCACCGACCCGTCATGCTGGGTCACGTCGATGATCTCGCCCGGGGCGTATTCCGTGGTGATCGCCTCGCGGTCGATCATGACGTCGAGGCTGTTCACGGCCTCATTGTGCTCGCGCACGAAGTCGAAGCTCTTGGTCGAGCCCGGATGGTTGTTGAAGGCGACGCAGGGGCTGATGCAGTCGATGAAGGCGGCGCCCTTGTGCCGCAGCGCCGCCTTGATGAGGGGGACGAGCTGCTCCTTGTCGCCCGAGAAGCTGCGGGCGACGAAGCTCGCGCCCAGCAGCAGCGCCATGGCGGCGAGGTCGATCGGCTCGTCGTGGTTGGCGGCCCCGCGCTTGCTGAGCGAGCCCTTGTCCGCAGTGGCCGAGAACTGCCCCTTGGTCAGGCCGTACACGCCATTGTTCTCGACCATGTACAGCATGTTCACGCCGCGGCGGATCGAGTGGGCGAACTGGCCGAGCCCGATCGAGGCGCTGTCGCCGTCGCCGGAAACGCCGAGATACACCAGGTCGCGGTTGGCGAGGTTGGCGCCGGTCAGGACCGAGGGCATGCGGCCATGGACGCTGTTGAAGCCGTGGCTGGCGCCCAGGAAATAGGTCGGCGTCTTGGACGAGCAGCCGATGCCCGACAGCTTGGCGATGCGGTGCGGCGCGAGGTCGAGCTCGAAGCAGGCCTGGATGATGGCGGCGCTGATCGAATCATGGCCGCAACCCGCGCACAGCGTCGACACCGTGCCCTCATAGTCGCGCCTGGTGTAGCCGAGCGCGTTGGTCGGCAGCTGCGGATGGTGGAACTTCGGCTTGGTAAGATAGGTCATGGCACCGCCTTCCGGAGCGGGACGACATTGGTGCGGGCCAGCGCCTCGGCGATCGCGCCGACGATGAAGCGCGCGGTGATCGGCGTGCCGTCGAAATGGCGGATACCGACCAGCCTCGCCGGGTCGATGCCGCATTCGGAGATGAGCAGGGTGCGCATCTGGCCGTCGCGGTTCTGCTCGACCAGGAACACCACCTCGTGCCGGCGGACGAAGTCGTCGACCGCCTCGGAGAAGGGGAAGGCGCGCAGGCGCAGCGTGTCGAGATGGATGCCGCGCGCCGTCAGCGCCTCCAGCGCCTCGTCCATCGCGGCCCCGGTGGAGCCGAAATAGATCACGCCCGCCCGGCTCGCCTCGCCCGGGCGCTCGCCGCCCGGGCGCTCGATCGGCGCCGGCACCAGCCGCTTGGCGGTTTCGAACTTGGCGAGCAGCCGCTCCATGTTGTCGACATAGACCGCGCCCTCCTCGCTGTAGCGGGCATAGCGGTCGCGGGTGGTGCCGCGGGTGAAGTAGGAGCCGCGGGTCGGATGGGTGCCGGGATAGGTGCGGTAGGGGATGCCGTCGCCGTCGACGTCGAGGTAACGGCCGAAGTCGGCGCCGGCTTCCAGCATCTCCGCCGTCATCACCTTGCCGCGATCCATGCGCCTTGCGTCGTCCCAGGCGAAGGGCCGGCACAGCCATTCGTTCATGCCGATGTCGAGGTCGAGCATGACGAAGATCGGGGTTTGCAGCCGGTCGGCCAGGTCGAAGGCCGTGGCCCCCATCTCGAACGCCTCGTGCGGGTCCTCCGGGAACAGCAGCACATGCTTGGTGTCGCCATGGGAGGCGTAGGCGCAGGCCAGGATGTCGGACTGCTGGGTGCGGGTCGGCATGCCGGTCGAGGGCCCGCCGCGCTGCACGTCGAACAGCACCGCCGGGATCTCGGCGAAATAGGCGAGGCCCAGGAACTCCTGCATCAGCGAGATGCCGGGGCCGGACGTGGTGGTGAAGGCGCGCGCCCCGTTCCAGGCGGCGCCGATCACCATGCCGATCGAGGCCAGCTCGTCCTCGGCCTGCACGATCGCATATTTGTTGCGCTCGCCCTCGCCGCGGAACCGGCGGCAATGGCGCTGGAACGCCTCCGCCAGCGACGAGGAGGGCGTGATCGGGTACCAGGCCGCAACCGTGGCGCCGCCATAGACCGCGCCCAGCGCCGCCGCGGAGTTGCCGTCGACGAAGATCTTGTCGCCGACCGTGTCCGCCTTGCGCACGCTGAGCGGCAGCGGGCAGGGAAACTCCTGCAAGGCGTAGTCACGGCCCATGTGGAGCGCGTCGATATTGGGGCGGATCAGCTTGTCCTTGCCCTTGAACTGCTCGCCGATCAGCGCCTCGATGACGGCCGGGTCGATGTCGAGCAGGGCCGAGAGGGCGCCGACATAGATGATGTTCTTGAACAGCTGGCGCTGGCGCGAATCCGTGTAGGCGCGGTTGCAGATGGCCGTCAGCGGCACCCCCAGCACCGTGACGTCGTCGCGGAACTTCGACGGCGGGATCGGCTTGGTGGAATCATAGAAGAGGTAGCCGCCGGGCTCGATCCCTTCCACGTCCCGGTCCCAGGTCTGCGGGTTCATCGCGACCATCAGGTCGACGCCGCCGCGGGCGCCACGCCAGCCCTTCTCCGTTACCCGCACCTCGTACCAGGTGGGCAGCCCCTGGATGTTGGAGGGGAAGATGTTGCGGGCGACCACCGGCACCCCCATGCGGATGATGGAGCGCGCGAACAGCAGGTTGGCGCTGGCCGACCCGGACCCGTTGACGTTGGCGAACTTGACGACGAAGTCGTTGACGCCGGTCGTGGGCGTGCCGGTGGCAGGTGCCCGGGCTAGTGGCTGTGGCATGCGTGCCCCGCTGGCGTCATCTCGAGAAGGAACTTCTGCATGTCCCAGGCGCCGGTCGGGCAGCGCTCGGCGCAGAGGCCGCAATGGAGGCAGACATCCTCGTCCTTCACCATCACCCGCCCGGTCTTGAGGTCGCTCGACACATAGAGCGCCTGGGTCAGGTTGGAGGCCGGCGCATTGAGGCGCCCGCGCAGTTCCGGCTCCGGCCCGTTGGCGGTGAAGGTGATGCAGTCGACCGGGCAGATGTCGGCGCAGGCGTCGCATTCGATGCAGAGCTGAGTCGTGAACACCGTCTGCACGTCGCAATTGAGGCAGCGCTGCGCCTCGGCGAAGGCGGTCTTCAGGTCGAAGCCGAGCTCGACCTCCATCGCGATGTTGCGCAGCGTCTTCTCCGGCTCCGCCCACGGTACCCGGTAGCGCAGGTCCGACGAGATGTCGTTGTCGTAGCTCCACTCGTGGATGCCCATCTTCTGGCCCGACAGGACCACGCCCGGCGGCGGCCGGGCGGCCACGTCCTCGCCACGGCAGAAGCGGTCGATGGAGATCGCGGCCTCGTGGCCGTGGGCCACCGCCCAGATGATGTTCTTCGGGCCGAAGGCGCTGTCGCCGCCGAAGAAGACGCGGGGCTGGGTCGACTGGAACGTCGCGGGATCGAGCCTGGGCAGGCCCCAGCGGTCGAACTCGACGCCCGAGTCGGGCTCGATCCAGGGGAAGGCGTTCTCCTGACCGACCGCGACCAGCACGTCGTCGCACGCCACCTGCAGGTCCGGCTCGCCGGTCGGCACCAGCGAGCGGCGGCCCTTCGCGTCATATTCGGCGCGGACCTTTTCGAAGGTCATGCCGGTCAGGCGGCCGTCCTCGTGCAGGAAGGCCTTGGGCACCATGAAGTTGAGGATCGGGATGCCCTCATGGGCCGCATCCTCCTTCTCCCAGGGCGAGGCCTTCATCTCGTCGAAGCCGGAGCGGACGATGACCTTGACGTCGTCGCCGCCGAGGCGCCGGGCGGAGCGGCAGCAGTCCATCGCCGTGTTGCCGCCGCCCAGCACGATGACGCGCCGGCCGATCTTCTCGATATGGCCGAAGGAGACGCTGGACAGCCAGTCGATGCCGATATGGATGTTGGCGGCGGCCGCCTGCCGGCCGGGCAGGTCGAGGTCCTTGCCGCGCGGCGCGCCGGTGCCGATGAAGACGGCGTCGAAGCCCTCGGCCAGCACCGCCGTCAGGCTGCCGACATCCTGGCCCAGGCGCAGTTCGACACCCATGCCGGTGATGTAGCCGACCTCCTCGTCGATCACCTCCTCCGGCAGGCGGAAGCGCGGGATCTGGCTGCGGATCATGCCGCCGGCGCGGGCATCGCGGTCGAAGACGGTGCAGTGGTAGCCGAGCGGCATCAGGTCTCGGGCGACGGTCAGCGAGGCCGGGCCGGCCCCGATCAGGGCCACCCGCTTGCCGTTCTTCTGCGCCGGGATCGGCGGCAGCAGGTGGGTGATGTCGTCCTTGTAGTCGGCCGCGACGCGCTTCAGCCGGCAGATGGCGACCGGCTCTTCCTCGATCCGGCCGCGTCGGCAGGCCGGCTCGCACGGCCGGTCGCAGGTCCGCCCGAGGATGCCCGGGAAGACGTTCGACTTCCAGTTCACCATGTAGGCGTCGGAATAGCGGCCGGCGGAAATCAGGCGGATATATTCCGGGACCGGGGTGTGCGCCGGGCAGGCCCACTGGCAGTCCACGACCTTGTGGAAGTAATCGGGGTTGCCGATGTCGGTCGGCGGTATTCCGTCCGCACCGTCCGGCCCGCGTCCATCCATGCTGGCGTCCTTCCCTAGCGGCCGCCGGCCGACCAGCCGCAGCCGTCGAGTGCGCGCGACATTGCGTGGCGGGACCGCACCGCCCCAGCGGAAACGCTGGTCTTCATCGCCGTTCTCCCGTCCCCTTGCGGCCGTTACCGCGCGGAACCGCCCTCTACTTGGGGCTTTGAGCCGATGCTTGCACGAACCGTCCGCGAGCCGCAACGACGTTTCGAGGGGGCTCGCCCGGCCCCTTCCGCCCCCTATATGGTGTCGCAGGCCCAAATGCCGGAGACCAGGACGAAGGAGTTCCCCCATGCGAGCGAGCCTCCCCTTCGCTGCCCTGTCCGCGGCCGCCGCGGCGTTGCTGATCGCCACGCCCGGGTCCGCCCATCACGGCTGGGGGTCCTACGATGCCGCCAACGTGCTGGAACTGACCGGCACCGTGCGCGAGGTCGGCTATGATTTCCCCCATGGCATGCTGCGGCTGGAGGTCCCGGGCAAGACCTGGGTGGTCGTGCTGGCGCCGCCGTCGCGCATGCGCAACCGCGGCCTGACGCCGGAGATGATGGCCGTCGGCAAGTCGGTGACGGTGGTGGGCTACCCCCATCGCACCGACGAGACCGAGCTGCGCGCCGAGCGCATCCTGGCCGAGGGCAAGACGGTGGAGCTGCGGTGAGCGCCGCGGCCCCGAGCCCGGCCCGCCTCCGCTAGCGCCGCGCGCATGGACCACGCCATCCATGGCGTCGCCTGGGCGCTGGCGATCGAGCGCTCGGCCGCCGGCCAGTTGATCCGCGAATCGAGCTGGATCTATCCGGCCGCCAACCTGGCGCATGTCATCGGCATCGCGCTGATGGTGGGCGCCATCGTCGTCTTCGACCTGCGCCTGCTGGGCGTGCTGCGCGCCGGCCGCCCGGCCGACGCCGCCGCCCTCGCCCTGCCCGTCGCCCGCCTCGGCTTCGTGCTGGCGGTGCCGGCCGGGATCACCCTCTTCGTCGCCGAGGCGAACGGCGTCGTCACCAACTGGGTGTTCCTGGTGAAGTTCGCGGCGATCGCCGTCGCGATCGCCAACATCATCGTCTTCCATCTCGGCCGCTTCCGCGACATCGCGAGCTGGAGCGCAATTCCAGCCGCCGCCCGCACTGCCGCCGCGATCTCGCTCGCCGCTTGGCTACTGGCCGCCTTCTGCGGGCGCTACGCGGCTTACGTGTAGGCACCCGCCGCTCGCCGTTGGCGCCGAGGGGCCCGGCCATGTAACGTCGCGCACCGATGCCGCCGGATGAGGCTCCACCTATGGTCGCCGAAGATCTTGCCTTCAGCACGCCCTACACCAACCATTATTTCTCGTCCCTCTCCCCGGCCATGCTGCGCTTCGTGCCCCTGCTGCACCGGGTGCAGGCGGGGCCGGCCGCCGCCAGCGACCGCTTCAATTATGTCGAGTTCGGCTGCGGCCAGGCGCTGAGCCTGCTGGTGATGGCGGCGGCCAACCCCAACGCCACCTTCTACGGCATCGACTACGGCCCGGCCCACATCGCCCGGGCCCAGCGCATGGTGGACGCGGCGGGCCTCGCCAACGTCGTGCTGCTGGAGCGGCGCTTCGAGGAGATGGAGCCGGGGGACCTGCCGCCGCTCGACATGGCGGTGATGCACGGCGTCTATAGCTGGGTCGCACCGGAGATGCGCGAGGCCCTGGTGCGGGTCATCGACCGCCACCTGAAGCCGGGCGGCATCGTCTATGTCAGCTACAACACGGTGGCGTCATGGACGCAGCTTCTGCCGGTGCAGCGGCTGCTCAACGACTATGCCGAGCAGGCGAGCGGCA
Organism: uncultured Rhizobiaceae bacterium; assembly: GCA_964594715.1. Taxonomy (GTDB): domain Bacteria; phylum Pseudomonadota; class Alphaproteobacteria; order ATCC43930; family Allostellaceae; genus Allostella. Next base: position 8,797 of record CAZQOA010000025.1, read on the forward strand.
CCGCCGAGGAGCGGGCGCGCAAGGCGCTCGACTTCCTGGAGCAGCTGCTGGCCACCAATGTCGGCCATTTCAAGGAGGCCAAGGCCCTGGCCGGCTGGTTGAAGCAGACCCGGTCGGGCGACATCCGCTATGTGCTGCACGAATATTTCGTCCGCCATTGGGAGCCGACGCCGCACAGCGAGGTGGCGCGGCGGATGGAGACGGCGAAGCTGTCCTATGTCGGCACCTGCGACGTGGTCGACACCATCGACCGCTTCATCATGACGCCGGAGACGGCGAAGTTCCTGGCCGACATGCCGGCGGGCGTGGTGAAGGAATGCACCCGCGACCTCTTGCGCAACAACAGCTTCCGCCGCGACGTCTATGTCCGCGGGCCGCTGCCGATGACGGCGGTGGAATGGCGGGAGGCGGCGCGGGCCCAGCGCTTCGCGCTCATCCGGCGGCGCGACCGCTGCGGCCTCAGCGTCAAGTTCCCGGTCGGCACGGTGGAGCTGAACGCCCAGGCCTTCAACCCGATGCTGGACCGCCTGGCCGAGGGCCCGGCGACGCTGGCCGAGCTGACGGCCGTCATGGGCGAGACCCAGGACGGCAACGCGCTGCGCCGGGTGGTGTCGATGGCGGCGGCCGGCCATGTCTTCCCCTGCCCGCCGGCCGATGCCGACCCCGCGCCGGCGGCGCGCTTCAACCGGGTGCTGGCGAGCGAGATCGCGCTGGGCCACCCCCACGACATCCTGGCCTCGCCGGTGCTGGGCGCCGGCGCGCGAATGCCGTCGGCGCGCATCACGATGCTGGCCGGCGACGCGCCGGTGCCGGAGGCGGGCGCCCCGACGCTGGCCGACTTCGAGGCGGAACGGGCGGTGATGGGGCGGCTGCGGGTCGGCTTCGCGGCCGCCTGACCCCGCGGCCCTAGTCGCTGCGCTCGCGCACCTTCTCCGGGCTGCTTGCCTCCAGGCCGCCCCCCTCCAAGCTGGCCGCGACCTCCAAGGCGTGTTCCAGGACCTGGCGGCCGGACAGGTTCCAGGTGGTGATGCCCGACGCCATCAGCACCTGGACCAGCCCCTCGACCAGCTCGGGAATGGTGAGGCCGAGCTTGAGGGCGTTGGTCGCGTGGCTCTTGGCGCCGAAGGCGTTGCCGGCCTGGACGTCGAGCAGGACGAAGATCAGCTCCTTCGTCTTCAGGTCGAGTGCTGCCCCCTCGTCGCGGTCGCGCATGACGAAGCCGCGCATGGTGGTGTAGCCGGCGAAGGCCGCCGGCGCATGGTCCAGCATCACCTGGAAGGTGTCGGGCACCCGCCCAAAGGTCTTCATCAGGTTGTCGATGCCACGCTGCGTCGCGTCGTCGGTCATGCCGATCCTCGGGGGTTGGTTGGATGGCGCACTATTCCATGGCCGAAGCATCGATGGGGAGGCTCCTCGACGGTTGATAGTTCGCGAGCCAAACCTGATATCCATCGACGCGTGGACCTCAAGGAGTCGCGGCCATGACTGCCACCGCCAACGTCGGAAACAATGTCGTGCCGAGGCCGGTTCCGCGCAGCGTAGAGGACATCCTGGCGGTGTTCGCCGAAATCGATCGGATCATGGCAGGCGAAGAATTTCTTCCCGGCTTGCTGGCCGGGGACCCTCCTGTCCGGCCCGACGAGCGCAAGCTCTTCGAGGAATGATCGCGCGCACCGCGAACCGCCGCGAGTTCGATCGTGTTCCGCAATTGACGGTCGTCGATTGGTCGGTTTGATGCGGTAGCTGTTGCGCCGGCTGGCGCAATGCCTAGTCTCCCGGCCTTCGGATCGGGAGAAACAAGCCATGCCCCACCCCAACGAGTCCCTGCGCGTCCTCATCACCGGTGCCGGCGGCCGCATCGGCCGCACGCTGCGCGACGGGCTGGCCGGCCGCTACAAGCTGCTGCGCCTGGCCGACATCGCGCCGCAGGATGCGGCCGGCGAAGGCGAGGAGGTGGTGGCGTGCGACATCGCCGACCTCGGCGCCATGGCGAAGGTGGTCGACGGCATCGACGTCATCGTCCACCTGGCCGCGGTGGCCGACGAGGACGCCTGGGACAAGCTGCTACCGGCCAACATCGCCGGCACCTACAACGTCTTCGAGGCGGCCCGCCTGGCCCGGGTGCGGCGCGTCATCTTCGCCAGCTCCAACCACGCCGTCGGCTTCCACCGCCGCGCCCGGCCGCTCGACGAGCATGACGTGCCGCGGCCCGACAGCCGCTATGGCGTGACCAAGGTGTTCGGCGAGGCGATCGGCCGGCTCTATGCCGACAAGCACGCGATGCAGGTGGCCAGCCTGCGCATCGGCTCGTTCCAGGAGCGGCCGCGCGACCGCCGCCAGCTGATGACCTGGATCTCGCCCCACGACATGGTGCAGCTGGTCGGCTGCGCCATCGAGGCGCCCGACTATCACTACATCACCCTCTATGGCGTGTCGGCCAACACGCGGGCCACCTGGTGGACGCACGCCGCCGACCTGATCGGCTATCGCCCAGAGGACGATGCGGAAGCCTGGGCCGATGACCTGATGACCAACGCCCCGCCGGAGCACCCGGTCGCCGTCCAGTTCCATGGCGGCCCGACCTGCGTGGTGGAGTTCGACGGCGAGCCGGGGCGGATCGACTGAGGCCGCGCGACCGCGCACCCCACCCGATGAACTATCGCCACGCCTATCACGCCGGCAACCATACGGAGGTCTTCAAGCACGCCGCGCTGATCCTCCTGCTGGAGCATCTGCGGCAGAAGCCGAAGCCCTTCTTCGTGCTCGACACCCATGCCGGCCTCGGCCTCTACGACCTGAAGTCGCCGGAGGCCGGGAAGACCGGCGAGGCCGAGGACGGCATCGGCGCCGTGCTGGCCCACCCGCACGCGGCGCTGGTGCGCTATCTCTCGGTCGTGAAGCCCTACACCGACCGCGGCCTCTATCCGGGCTCGCCCGCCATCATCGCCGACCTGCTGCGCGACGGCGACCGGCTGGCCGCCTGCGAGTTGCACCCGGAGGATGTGGAGGTGCTGCGCGCCAACTTCCGCCGCGACCGGCGCGTCGCCGTCCATCATCGCGACGGCTACGAGGCGCTGCCGGCCCTCATCCCCCCGCCGGAGCGCCGGGGCCTGGTCTTCATCGACCCACCCTATGAAAGCCGCGACGAGGCCCTGCGCCTGGGCGAGGCCCTGGTCGCGGCGGTGCGGAAGTGGCCGACCGGGATCCATGCCGCCTGGTACCCGATCAAGGATGCGCTGATCGGCGCGACGATCGCGGGCGCGCTCACCCGGGCCGGGGTGCCCAATGCCTTGCGGGCGCGGTTCCTGCGCCACCCGCTGGACGGCGAGCGGCTGGCCGGGGGCGGGATGATCTTCGTCAACCCGCCGTGGCGGTTCGCCGAAGAGTTGGAGCGGACGGCGGCGGAGCTGGCGGGGATCTTCGGGTTGCCGGCGGTGGGGCCGAGGGTGGATTGGCTGACGCCGCCGGCGTGAGAAGACGGACCCTGGCATCGGACGAGCACGAGCAGATCGACGCGCGACGCGGGCGGCATCGCGCGTCGACAGCGGCTGGAAGCGCAGTGCGGGATCAGCGCTGCGCCGACCGGGACCTGAACTCAGGCGACCGGCGCGCCGTCGTGCATGACCTGCTTGATCATGGCGCGCAGCTCCGGCGTATCCTGGTGCTGGTGGACCGTCATGGCGTGCTGCACCGCGGCCTCCAGCAGTTCGGACTCCGTATCGGCGGAGATCGCGACCGTGCAGCCGCTTTCACTGGGGACCTCGCGACAATCGACGTACTTGCGCATGGTGGCCTCCCATCTTCGGCCGGCCCGTTTGGTGGTCGGGGCGGCGGGGAGGCATTCTAGCGGATATGAAGATCCGGCGCAGCATACCCCACATGAGGGGTATCATTGAGGGAGAGGAACGCCGCTCATGCCGATGAGGAATCCGCCGCATCCGGGACTGTCGGTCCGCCATGACTGCCTCGAACCGCTCGGCCTCAGCGTGACCGATGCGTCGAACAGGCTGGGCGTCAGCCGCAAGCACCTCTCCGACCTGGTCAACGGCCATTCCGGCATCTCGCCAGAGATGGCGATCCGTCTCGACAAGGCGTTCGGCGGCGGGGCGGAAGCCTAGTTCCGCCTGCAAGCGGCGTACGACCTGGCGCAGGCGATGAAGAACGCTGACCGGATCAAGGTCGACCGGATACAGCAACCGCCGCCCACCTGAAAATTACTGCATCACGACGCCGTTGGCCTGCGCCAGAACGCCATGGAACGTCGTGATGTCCCTCCTGGGCAGCTTGGCCTCATCCCCCCCGCGCAGCGCCAGGATGATCTCCCCACCCATGAGGCCAGTGTATTTCGCGATGCCGTCGTACCCATCGAAGCGCACCCACGCGAGCCCCCCAAGGCGTGGCGGTGTGGATGGGGAAACCAGGACGCCATGCCCGTGCTCAACGAACGGCTGGCCGCGGTCGTCCTCGAAGAACACCACATAGATGTCATCCGGGTAGAGCCCGCCGGTGCGCGCCTCGGCCTCGCGCTCGCGGGCCGCCGCCATGGCGCGCGCTTGCGACGGGGTGGGTGTGTCCTCCGGGCGCCTGGTGGGCGTCTCCCCTCTCCACAGCCAGGACGACTCCACGTTCAGGGCCTTGGCCACTGCGTCCCGGACTTCCGCCTTGCGCGGCACCGATCCCCTGTTGACAGCCTTATGGACAACATCCCTTGCAACGCCGGCACGTTGTGCCACTTCCACCTGCGTCAAGCCGACCGCGGCCATGGCGTGGTGGAAACGCTGGGCGAGTTCGTTCGTGGAACTGGGGGACATAACCGCCTCTTATTCGATTAAGAGGGTGGCGGATCGCAGGCAGCGTGACGGCGACAGCCGGACGCCGCCCGCCAGGGCGCACCCTACCCCGTAACCGCCCCCTCGCTCGCCGGCCGCGCCAGCTGCGCGAACTTCGCCAGCACCCCCCGCGTATATCGCGGCGCCGGCTGCACCCACGCCTTCCGGCGCGCTGCCAGCTCCGCCTCGTCCACGTTCAGCTCCAATAGCTGCTGGTGGGCGTCGATGGTGATCGGGTCGCCCTCCTTCACCAGCGCGATCATCCCGCCCTCGTATGCCTCGGGCGTGACGTGGCCGACGACCATGCCCCAGGTGCCGCCGGAGAAGCGGCCGTCGGTGATGAAGCCGACGGATTCGCCGAGGCCCTTGCCGATGATGGCGGAGGTGGGGGCCAGCATCTCGGGCATGCCCGGGCCGCCCTTGGGGCCGAGGTAGCGCAGCACCAGCACGTCGCCGGGGTTGATCTTGTCCGAGAGGATGGCATCCATGGCCGACGCCTCGTCCTCGAAGACGCGGGCCGGGCCGGTGATGACGGGGTTCTTCAGGCCGCTGATCTTGGCGACGGCGCCGTCGGGCGCGAGGTTGCCCTTGAGGATGGCGAGGTGGCCCTCGGCATAGAGCGCCTTGTCGATGGTGCGGATCACCGTCTGGCCGGCGGGCGGGGCGGCCGGGATGTCGGCCAGCTCTTCGCCCAGGGTGCGGCCGGTGATGGTCGGGCAGTCGCCATGGATGAGGCCGGCTTCGAGCAGGATCCGCATCACCTGCGGGATGCCGCCCACCTGGTGCAGGTCGGTCGCCATGTACTGCCCGGACGGGCGCAGGTCGCAGATCACTGGCACCCGGCGGCGGATGCGCTCGAAATCGTCGATCGACCATTCGACCTCGGCCGCGTGGGCGATGGCGAGGTAGTGCAGCACGCCGTTGGTCGACCCGCCCGTCGCCATCATCATGGCGACCGCATTCTCGATCGAGCGGCGGGTGATGATGTCGCGCGGGCGGATGTTGCGGCGCACCGCCTCCACCAGCACCGTGGCGGAGCGCGCGGCACTCTCCACCTTTTCATGGTCGGGATTGGCCATGGTGGAAGAGCCCAGCAGCGACATGCCGAGCGCCTCGAACGAGGACGACATGGTGTTGGCCGTGTACATGCCGCCGCACGAGCCGGTGGACGGGCAGGCATGGCGCTCGATGCCCTCGAAATCCTCCTTCGCCATGCTGCCGGCGCTGAAGGCGCCGACCGCCTCGAACGCCGAGACGATGGAGAGGTCCTGGCCCTTCCAGCGACCGGGCTTGATGGTGCCGCCATAGACATAGATGCCGGGCACGTTGCAGCGGGCCAGCGCCATCATGCCGCCCGGCATGTTCTTGTCGCAGCCGCCGATGACCAGGATGCCGTCCATCCATTGGCCCTGGACGCAGGTCTCGATGCAGTCGGAGATGACCTCACGCGAGACCAGCGAATATTTCATGCCCTCGGTGCCCATCGCCATGCCGTCGGAGATGGTGGGGGTGCCGAAGATCTGCGGGTTGGCGCCGGCGGCGCGCACCGCGTCCACCGCCGCATCGGCCAGCTTCTGCAGGCCGGAATTGCAGGGGGTGATGGTGGAATGGCCGTTGGCGATGCCGACCATGGGCTTGTCGAAGTCGGCCGCCTGGTAGCCCATGGCGTAGTACATCGACCGGTTGGGGGAGCGCGCCACGCCCTGCGTGATGTGCTGGGACCGCGTGTTGGCTGGCATGATGTTTCTCCCGAATGCGCTGGCGTCGCCGCCCTACCGTTGCCCCGACTATCGCCCTCCCGGCCGGTGGCCGGAAGGCTTATTCGAGCGGAGCCGCATGCGCGTGGCTTTCATCAAGAGAAGCCGCATGCGCGTGCCTCTTATAAGAGAAGCCGCATTCGCGGCAGGCGCCGCGCCGGGTCGCCCGGCCAGGGCGAGGGCACCCAGCCGACAGTCTGCGCACCCTGGCGGCGATAGAAGCCGGCGGCGAAGGGGTCGGCATCCAGGGTGAGGCAGCGATGGCCGGCGGCCAGCGCCGCCGCCCGCACCCGCGCCAGCAGCAGGCGGCCGAGGCCGGCCCCCATCGCGTCCGGCGCCACGAACAGGTCGTCGAGCCGCCCGCGTCGGCGAGCGGCATAGGCGAGCAGGCGGCGTCCGCGCGCGGCCACCCAGCAATCGTCGCGCGCCAGGGTGCGGGGCCCGACCACCATGGACGGCGCGAAATGCGCGAGGAAGGCGTCGGAATAGCCCCAGTGGGCCTTCGACCGGCACACCAGCAGGGTCACCTGGCGCCATTCAACCGGCCGGGGCCGGTGTAGGATACATGGCCAGGTCCGCCACGGCCCTTGCGTCCTCGACATGGCTCGTGCGCAAATTCTCGAGGGAGACTTCGTGGGGGTTCGCTTCATGCGCATCATCGCTTCCATCGCCGCCGCGGCGGCCATGCTGTCCATCGCGGGGGCCGGTCCCGCCCTGGCCCAGAATACCGTGAAGATCGGCGCCATCGGCCCCTTCTCGGGCCCGGCCGCCGCTTCCGGCGTCGCCATGCGCAAATCCTGGGAGTACGCCGCCAAGGAGATCAACGACGCGGGCGGCATCACGGTCGACGGCAAGACCAAGAAGATCGAGCTGATCTTCGAGGATTCGCAGTCCAGGCCCGAGGTCGGCGTCAGCGCGGCGCAGAAGCTGCTGACCCGCGACAATGTCGACATCGTGGTGGGCGAGCTCTTCCACAGCCACGTCACCCTGGCGATCATGGAGCTGGCGCCGGCCTTCCCCAAGATCTTCTTCACCGGCCAGCCGGTCAGCCAGGAGATCGCGCGCAAGATCGCGTCGGACCCGAAGAAGTACGCGAACTACTGGAAATTCTCGTTCAACAGCGACGCCTATGCCGACACCACCTTCCAGACCACCGAGTGGCTGATCAAGGAGGGCAAGGTGAAGGCGCCGAACAAGACCTTCGGCTTCATCACCGAGGAGACCGACTACGCCAAGTCGAACATCGAGTTCATGCGCAAGCTGTTCGAGCCGGCGGGCTGGAAGATGACCGGCCAGGAGCTGGTGCCGATCGGCCATGGCGACTTCTTCCCGCAGATCTCGAAGCTGCGCGCGGCCCCGCCCGACGTGCTGATCAGCATCTTCACCTCGCCCAACGCCGGGGCCGCCCTGGTGAAGCAGATGAAGGAACAGGGCGTGAAGCCCTTCCATTTCGCCATCTTCTACCCGACGCTGCGCGAGTTCATCGCCGGCGCCGGCCCGGCCGGCGAGAACATCGTCTATTCGCCGCTGCTGTTCGACCCGGACAACAACAAGGACCACAAGATCCTGTCCGACAAGATGACGCCGTTCCTCGGCATCGCACCTTCGGGCGACCACGCCTTCGGCTACTGCAACGGGGCGGTCCTGTTCGACGTCATCCGCCGCGCCGGGTCGACCGACGTGAAGAAGATGAACGAGGCCTTCGCCAAGACCGACTTCAAATGCACGCTCGGGCGCTGGGTCTTCAACCTCGACAACCACTCGCCCAAGGTGGGGGCCGACTATTTCGCGGTGCCGGCGGCCCAGATCCAGGGTGGCAGCCAGCGCGCCATCTGGCCGTCCTCGGTCGCGACCTCCGACTACAAGCCGCAGTAACCGGCCAGGCTGCCACCCCGGGGCCCGCATGGACCCCGGGGTGGCCCTGTTCCCGCCCGGCCCATCCGGCATGATGACCACCGATAACGCGACGACCGGCGACGACATCCTCGCGGTCGACGGGCTCACCATCCGCTTCGGCGGGCTGGTCGCCGTCAATGCCGTGAGCTTCACCGTGCGCCGCGGCGAGGTGTTCGGCCTGCTCGGCCCCAACGGTGCCGGCAAGACCACCCTCTTCCACCTGATCGCAGGCGCCTTGCACCCGACCGCGGGCCGCATCCGCTTCGAGGGGCGGGACGTGACGGGCCTGCGCCCCGACCGGCGCTCGCGCCTCGGCATCGCGCGCACCTTCCAGATCACCCAGCCCTTCGCCGAGCTGACGGTGGAGGAGAACGTGATGGCGGCCACCCTGGTCCGCTATGGCTCGCTGGCCCAGATGCGCGAGGCCGCCGGCCCCTATGTCGACATGGTCGGGCTGGGGTCCAAGCGCCATGCATTGGCCAAGGAGCTGTCGACCGGCCAGCGCAAGCGCCTGGAGCTGGCCCGCGCCATGGCCACCGGCCCCCGCCTGCTGCTGCTCGACGAGGTGACGGGCGGGGTCGACCAGGCCAGCATCCCCGGCCTCATCGACCTGGTGGCGCGGCTGCGCGAGACCGGCGTCACCATGATCCTGGTCGAGCATAACATGCGGGTGATCATGCGCCTGTCGGACCGGATGATGTTCCTCAACCGCGGCGAGAAGCTGGCCGAGGGCGCGCCCGACGCCATCGCCAGCCATCCCGACGTGGTGAACCTCTACCTCGGCCAGCCGCATGCTTGAGGTGGCCCATGCTTGAGGTGGCCCATGCTTGAGGTCCGGGGCCTCGACGTGAAGTACGGCGACGTCCAGGTGCTGTGGGACATTTCGCTGACGGTGGCCCAGGGCGAGGTGGTGGCGGTGATGGGCCCGAACGGGTCCGGCAAGAGCACCATCCTGAAGGCGATCATCGGCCTGGTGCGGGCGGCGGCCGGCACCATCGCGCTCGACGGAAAAACCATCTCGGGCCTGCCCGCCCACCACATGGCCGGCCTCGGCGTGTCGCTGGTGCTGGAGCGCCGGCGCCTCTTCCCGCAGATGACGGTGCTGGAGAATGTCCGCATGGGCGCCTTCCACCCCGCCGTCCGGGCGCGCGAGCAGGAACGGCTGGAGTGGGTCGAATACCTCTTCCCGATCATCCGCGAGCGCCGCGGGCAACTGGCCGGGCGCCTCAGCGGCGGCGAGCAGCAGATGGTGGCGATCGCCCGCGGCCTGATGTCGGGCCCGCGCCTCCTGATGATGGACGAGCCCTTCCTGGGCCTGGCGCCGCGCATCGTCGACCAGATCGTCGACATCATCCGCAAGATCAACGCCGAGGGCATCGCCGTGCTGTTCAACGAACAGAACGTCCACCTCTCCTTCTCCAACGCCCATCGCGGCTATCTGCTGGAAAGCGGCCGCATCGTGCTCGAAGGCTCCGGCCTCGCCATGCTCGGGCACGAGATGGTGAAGCGGGTCTATCTGGGGACGTGAGGATGCGCGGGGACCGGCCATGACCATCACCCTCTTCCTCGAGCAGCTGGTCAACGGGATCATCCTGGGCTCGATGTACGCCATCATGGGGGCGGGGCTGGCGCTCATCTACGGCACCATGCGCATCCTCAACTTCGCCCATGGCGAGTTCTACATGCTGGGCGGGTTCTTCGTGTTCTTCCTGTTCGCCCAGCAGGGCATCCACCCGGTGCCGGCGGTGGTCATCGCCGTGGTCGGGGTGGCACTCATCGCGGCCCTCGTCCAGCGCCTCACCATCCACGTGCTGCTGCGGCGCGAGGGCTGGACCTTCAGCACCATCGCCGCCACGCTCGGCATCTCCATCTTCCTGCAGAACCTGGCCCTGGCCCTGTGGGGCGAGCGCTTCCAGTCGGTCCCCTACTTCGTCGAGGGGCTGCTGCAGGTCGGCGATTTCCGCCTGCCGTGGCAGCGCGTGCTGATCTTCGTGGTCGCCGTCTCGGTGATGGCGGCGATGGCGCTGGTCCTGCGCCACACCCGCTTCGGCTGGGCGGTGCGGGCGACCGCCCAGGACGCGGAGGCCGCCGCCGTGGTGGGCGTGCCGGCGGCCCGCATCCACACCATCACCTTTGCCATGGGGGCGGGCCTGGCCGCGGTCGCGGCCGCCCTGCTGGCGCCGGTCTTCGCGGTCAACCCGTGGATGGGCCTGCCGCTCATCATCAAGGCATTCGTGGTGGTCGTGCTGGGCGGGCTCGGCAGCTTTCCCGGCGCCATTGCCGGCGGCTTCCTGCTCGGCATCGTCGAGGCGGTCGGGATCACGCTGACCTCGTCGGAATGGCGCGACGTGATCGCCTTCGGGATGATGATCGCCTTCCTCTGGGTGCGCCCCTGGGGCCTCTTCGGGGTGAAGGAACGCTAGGCCGATGTTCGCCCCCCTCGCCCCCCAGGGCCGCGTCGCCGTCGGCCTGCTGGTCGCCATCCTGCTGGTGCTGCCGCTGGTGTGGCACGACACCTACGCGCTGCACCTCATCATCCTGTCGATGGTGTTCGCGGGCTTCGCGGTCGCCTGGAACTTCACCACCGGCTATGCCGGCCTGAAGACCTTCGGCCACCATGCCTTCTTCGGCATCGGCGCCTATTTCTCAGCACTCCTGTCGAAGAACCTGGAGATCAGCCCCTGGATCACGACGCCGCTCGGCGGGCTGCTGGCGGCCCTGGCCGGCCTCGTCGTGGCGCTGCCGGTCCTGCGCATCCGCTCGGTCCCGCATGTCGCCATCGTGACCCTGGGCTTCGCCGAGATCGTGCGCGTGCTGCTGACCGTCTTCCGCGAGCAGACGCGGGGCGAGATGGGGCTGTGGGGCATTCCGGCCTATGAGGGCTTCACCATCCCGGGCCTGGGCGAGGTGGCGTTCAATGCGGCTGAGAAGGTGCCCTACTACTACCTCGCCGCCTTCCTCTTCCTCGGCTCGGTCTATGCCGTGGTGCGGATGGTGAAGTCGCCGATCGGCCTTGCCCTGGTGGCGATCCGCGATTCCCAGGACGCAGCCGAGAGCCTGGGCATCAACCTCACCCGCTACAAGCTCTTCGCCTTCTCGGTCAGCGCCTTCATGGTCGGGCTGCTGGGCGCCTTCTACGCCCACTACATCCTGCTGCTGACGCCCACCTCGGTGGTCGGGCTCGACCTCATGATCCTGATCATCGGCATGACCCTGATCGGCGGCGTCGGCACCCTGTTCGGGCCGATCCTCGGCGCCTTCGCGCTGACCATCGGGATCGAGGCGATGCGCGGCATCGGCGAGTACCGGATGCTGATCTATGGCGCGCTCATCGTCATCGTCGTGATGTTCATGCCGCGCGGGCTGGTCGCCCTGCTGGACGGACTCGGCCCCCGCTTCGGCTTCGGCCGCGGCGTCGCCATGGCGACGTCGGAGGACCAGGCCAAGCCAGGCTGAGGTGGACCCTACAGCCGGGCCAGCCGGCGCAGCTGGTCGGCCACCTCGCGCGGGGTGTCGCGGACGAGGCGCCAGGGGGCGAAGCCGGCGACGCGGCGGGCCGCGACCAGCAGCAGCGCCAGCACCGTCGCCTGCATCGCGGCATAGGCCATCGCCGCCCCGACCACGCCGACCGCGGGCAGCAGCACCAGCAGGCCCGCGACATTGACCGCGAGGCCCGCCAGCTCCGCCTGCATGGCGCGGCCCGGATAGCCCGACGCCTTCACCGCCTGCGCCAGCACCACCCGCGCCGAGAGCGCGACGGCGCCGGCCGTGTACCAGGCGAGGATCGGCACGGCCGGCGCGAAGGCCGGGCCGTAGAGCAGCCGCACCAGGGGTTCGCCCATGGCCAGCAGGGCGACCGCGATCAGCGCCCCCAGCGCCACCGACAGGCGCACATAGCGCTCCACCACCGGGCCGCGGTCGGCAGCGTCGGCCACCCCGGCGATGCGCGGATAGGCGACGTTGGCCAGGGTCATGGCCGGGATCGCGGGGATGACCGCGATCGCCATGGCCGCGACATAGAAGCCAAGGTCGGTCGGCGTCAGCAGGCGCACGATCAAGAGCTGGTCGAGCCGCTCGTTGGCGATCTGCACCAGGACGCCGACCTGCAAGGGGGCTGCGAAGCGCAGCAGCCCCGCGACCTCCGCCCCCGCCGGCCGGGCCGGCAGCCAGCCGCGCCGCCAGGCGAGGATGAGGGCGAGCCCGCCCGACATCCAGAAGCCGGCCAGATAGGCCAGGGTGACGCTGCCGACCGAGGCCGTCCCGGCCAGCGCCAGCAGGCCGACCGCGCCCACCGTGACCAGGGTCGTCGAGGCGCGAACGATGTTCCACACGCCATATTCGAGCCGCCCCTGGAAGACCCCGCCCAGGTGCATGCCGACCAGGCCGAGCGGCACCATCAGGAAGTAGAGGAGGCCCGATCGCAGCACTTCCTCGTCATGGCCGGCGAACAAGGCCGGCGCCAGGGCCCAGCCGGCGGCGACGGCGACCCCGCCCGCGACCAGGGTCAGCAGCAGTGCCGACGGCACCAGCCGCGTCGGCGCCGCCCCCTTGGCCGCGCGGTAGACGACGGCGTCGGCCAGCGCCATGCCGATCGCGCCATGGGCCAGGACGGGATAGAGCAGCACCAGCGCCAGCTCGCCGCGGCCCTCGGGCCCGAGCAGGCGCGCGAGCAGGACGGCGTTGGCGAGGCCAAGCAGCTGGATCGCCGCCGTGGTGGCGAAGGACAGGACGATATGGCGCACCGGAACGGCCCCCTGCCCCCTACAAGACCTGGCCCCTACCAGACGCCGAAGAAGACCCCATGCTCCTTGTGCCGGGCGGTGCGCCGGCCGACCTCGTCGTCGGACAGCGTGGTGCGCAGCTTGCGTTCGCGCACCCATTCCCACAGCCGGTCGCGCATCTCGGCCCGCACCCCGCGATGGGCGCCCGAATGGCCGAGGTCGACCAGCTCGCGCGGGTCCTCCTCCAGGTCGAAGAGCTGCGGCCGGAAGCCCAGCCATTCGACATATTTCCAGCGCGCCGTGCGCACCATCCAGGCGCGGCACTGGCCGGGCTCGCGGCCGAGCGTCAGGCGCGCCTGGCGGAAGGAGTAGTCGAGCTCCGAGAAGGCGGCCTCGCGCCATTCCGTGGGCGGGGGCCCGCGCAGCAGCGGCATCAGCGAGCGGCCCTCCAGCAGCGAGGGCGCGCCCGGCAGGCCGGCGGCGTCGAGGAAGGTCGGCAAAAGGTCGATCGCCTCCACCAGCCGCCGTTCCACGCGGCCACGGGTGGCGTCGGCCCGCGCGTCGGGGTCGACCACGATCAGCGGCACGCGCACCGCCTCCTCGTGGAAGATCTCCTTCTCGCCCAGCCAATGGTCGCCCAGGAAGTCGCCATGGTCGGCGGTGAAGACGATCATCGTGTCGTCCAGGCGGCCCAGCCGGTCGAGGGTGGCGAAGAGGCGGCCGAGATGGGCGTCGACCTGCGCCACCAGGCCCATATAGGTCGGCCGCACGGTGCGCACGACCTCCTCGCGGGCGAAGTTCTGCGACTCCTCGTGGCGGCGATAGGCGGCGACGACCGGATGCGGCTCCACCAGTTCCGACGCGTCGCGGTTCAGGGGCAGGCAGTCCTCCGGCCCGTACATGGCGTGGTAGGGGGCGGGTGCCATGTAGGGCCAGTGCGGCTTCACGTAGCTGAGATGAAGGAACCAGGGCGCCTCGCCCTGCCCCTCGACGAAGCGGATCGCCTGGTCGGTCATGTAGGCGGTCTCGGAATGCTCCTCCGCCACCCGGGCGGCCAGGCGCGCATTGCGCATGTGCCAGCCGCTGACGACCCGGCCGTCGGGCGCCTCGGCCGAGATCACCCAGTCGCTCCACGGGTCCCGCCCGCCATAGCCGTGGGCGGCGAGATAGGCCGGATAGCCGCTCTCGCGGCCCGGCGGGCTGTGGCCGTCATAGCGGTCGAGCGATTCGAAGCCGCCGTCGCGCAGCAGGGCCGACAGGGCCGAGCCGGCCTCGATGCCGAAGCGCGCCAGCCCGTCGGTGTCCGGCAGCACATGGGTCTTGCCGGCGAGCGCCACGCGCATGCCGGCCTGCTCGTTGCCGCTTCCTCGAAGGTGATCGCCGCCCAGATAGTCGCCGATGGTGCGTTCGCGCACCGACAGCGGCACCCGGTTCCAGGTGGCGCCGTGGGTGAACATGTAGCGGCCGGTATAGAAGGACATGCGCGACGGGCCGCACACGCCCGACTGGACATAGGCCCGGTCGAAGCGGACGCCGCGGCGCGCCAGCCCGTCGATATGCGGCGTCTTCAGGTGCGGGTGCCCGGCCACTCCCAGATGGTCCGCCCGCAACTGGTCGCACATGATGAAGAGAATGTTACGGACGCTGCCCATGCCGCCCCTCCCCCGCCTCGTCCCCCGCCTCACCCTTTGAGCATTCCTCCGCGGACGGGGGCGGCGTCAACCTCTTCGCGGGCGGTTGCCCGCAGGGCGGCCCCGCCGTATCGTCCCGGCCGATTCCTTTCCCAAACCGGAGCGACCCGCCGATGACGACGAACCCCGTCGACTTTCGCAGCGACAATACCGCCTCCGTCGCGCCGTCGATCATGGAGGCGATCGTCGCCGCCAATCGCGGGACGGCCCCCTCCTACGGCAATGACGAGACCACGCGCGCCGTCGACCGCCGCCTGTCGGATTTGTTCGAGACCGAGGTCCGGGTCTTTCCCGTCGCCACCGGCACCGCCGCCAACGCCATCGCGCTGTCGGCCATGACGCGGCCCTGGGGCGGCATCTATTGCCATGAGACGGCCCACATCCAGACCTCCGAGTGCGGCGCCTTCGAGGCTCAGTCGGGCGGTGCCAAGCTGCAATTGCTGCCCGGCGCCGACTACCGCATCTCCGCCGACCGCCTGGCCAAGGCGATCGCCGACGCCGGCGTCGGCCAGCCGCACAAGCCGCAGCCGGCCGGCGTGTCGGTGACCCAGGCGACCGACTTCGGCACCGTCTATCGCCTGGACGAGCTGGCCGCCATCGGCGAGGTCGCGCGCGCCAACCGGCTGAAGATGCACATGGACGGCGCCCGCTTCGCCAACGCGCTCGACACGCTGGGCTGCACCCCGGCCGAGATGACGTGGAAGATCGGCGTCGACGTCCTGTCCTTCGGCGCCACCAAGAACGGCTGCATGTCGTGCGACGCCATCGTCGCCTTCGACCCGGCGATCGCGCACGAGCTGGTCTTCCGCCTGCGCCGGGCGGGCCATGTCTGGTCGAAGATGCGCTTCGCGTCGGCCCAGCTCCTGGCCTATGTCGAGGACGGCCTCTATCTGCGGCTGGCCGCCCGCGCCAACGCGCTGGCCCAGCGCCTGGCCGCCGGGCTGGTCGCGCTCCCGGGCGTGAAGCTGCATGTGGCGGTGGAGGCGAACGAGCTGTTCGTCGAGATGCCGGAGGCGGTGATCACCCGCCTGGAGGCCGAACGCTTCCTCTTCGCGCGCCGCGGCCCGAAGCTGATCCGCCTCGTCTGCCGCCATGACGGCACCGACGAGGAGGTCGACCAGATGATCGCCGCCACCCAGCGCCTGCTGCCGCTGGCCGCCAACGTCGCGGCCCTGCCCTAAGGGGCAGCCGCCCCTGGGGCGGTGGTGCCGGGTGCAGGATTCGAACCCGCGACCTTCGGTTTACAAAACCGCTGCACTACCCCTGTGCTAACCCGGCCACCCGTGGCTTGCGCGCTGGCAAGGCCCGCTTCATAGCAAAGGGCGGGATCGCCTGTCCAAGCCTGCCTACTCCTCGCATTTGGCGATCATCGCCGGCATCGCCCGCGCCAGATGGTCGATGAAGGCGCGCACCGCCGGCAGCAGGCCGCGGCGGGTGGCGAAGACGAGGTGGGTGGTGCCGGTCGCGGTCGACCATTCCGGCAGCACGCGCACCAGCGAGCCGTCGCGGATGGCGCGGGTGCAGAGATGCTCGGAGAGCAGCACCACGCCGAGGCCGGCGACGGCCGCGGCCCGCAGCACCTCGAAATCCGCGCTGGCCAGGCGCGGTTCGTGGGCGATATCCGCGATGCGGCCGTCGGGGCCGACCAGCCGCCAGCGGCCGCGATGGAGGCCGTCGAACGGGGTCAGGGTCGGCAGCTCCGCCAAGCGCCCGATGGTCAGCCGGTCGCCATTCTCGGCCGCGAAGGCCGGGCTCGCCATCAGCAGCATCCGGCTCGTCCCCAGCCGGCGCAAGGTGAGGCCGGGGTCGGCATCGAGGTTGGTGCGCACGCGCAGCGCCACGTCGATCCGGTCCTCGACCAGGTCCATGGCCCGGTTGGTGACCGCCAGCTCCACCCGCACCAGCGGGTGGTCGAGGAGGAATTGCGGCAGGATTTCCGCCACCAGGCCCGGGATGAGGCCGGGCGGGCAACTGGCGCGGATGACGCCGCAGGGCTGCGCGCGCGCCTCGGCGATCACCGTCTCCGCCGCTTCCACCCCGGCCAGCATCGCCTCGCAATGCTCATGGAAGCGCTGGCCGATGTCGGTCACCCGGATCTTGCGGGTGGAACGCTCCAGCAGCCGCACGCCCAGGCGCTCCTCCAGCTTGGCCACCCGCTTGCTGAGGCGGGATTTCGGCATGCCCAGCGCCCTGGCCGCGGCCGAGAAGCCGCCGTGATGGACGACGGAGGCGAAGAAATAGAGGTCGTTCAGGTCCTGCATCGTTCACCAGGGGAAACGGCCAGTTGCGATCCGGCGGTCTAATCGGTCGATTGTCGCCGCGCCAGCTATGTGGGGTGCCGATGGATGGTCGGCATCACCGGAGGAGCCCCCATGAAGCTGCTGCATGTCGATTCGAGCATTCTCGGCGAACATTCCGTGTCGCGCCGGCTCAGCGCCGCCCTGGTCGGCGAATGGCGCCGCCGGGTGCCCGGCCTGGAGGTGACCCATCGCGACCTGGCCGCCCGGCCCATCGGGCATCTGTCGGGCGAGGTGCTGGGTGCTGCCCGTGCCGCGGCCGAGGAGCTGCATCCGGACCTCCGCCGCGACCTGGCCGAGGGCCACGCCGCGCTGGAGGAGTTCCTGGCGGCCGAGGTCGTCGTGGTCGGCGCGCCCATGTACAATTTCACCGTGCCGAGCCAGCTGAAGGCGTGGATCGACCGTCTGGCGATCGCCGGCAAGACCTTCCGCTATACGGCGGACGGGCCGGTCGGCTTGGCCGGCGGCAAGAAGATCGTCGTCGCCTCGACCCGCGGCAGCCGCTATGGCGACGGCTCGGCCAACGCCGCGATCGACTTCCAGGAACCATACCTGCGCGCCCTGTTCGGCTTTTTCGGGATCACCGACATCGAATTCGTCCGGGCGGAGGGGCTGGGCCTCGGCGCCGACCAGAAGCAGGCGGCGATCGACGCCGCCGAGCGGCAGATCGCCTGGAAGGAGGCGGCGTAGCGGGGTGCCGCGCGCGCCTCGATCCCGGCCATGGAGCAGCGGGAAGACGCCGACGTGGGCGGCGGCTTCCTGCTGGCGCCGAGCGGAATCGCGGTTGACGCGCCCCCGGGTTCGGGCGTAGGCACCGCGGCGGGACACGCCCCCCCACCGGGGCGCAGCCATTCTGAAAGGGATAGGCCTTAAATGACGACGCCCGCAGTCCGCCCCGCGAATCCGCATTTTTCTTCCGGCCCCTGCGCCAAGCGCCCCGGCTGGACCCCCCAGGCCCTCGACGACGCGTTCCTCGGCCGCTCGCACCGCGCCAAAGCCGGCAAGGCGAAGCTGAAGGAAGTGATCGACCGCAGCCGCGCCCTGCTGCAGATGCCCGACAGCTGGCGCCTCGGTATCGTGCCCGCATCCGACACCGGCGCGGTCGAGATGGCGCTGTGGTCGCTGCTGGGCCCCCGCGGCATCGACGTGCTGGTGTGGGAGAATTTCGGCGAGACCTGGGAAGCCGACATCGTCAAGCAATTGCGCCTGACCGACGTCCGGGTGTTCCGCGCGCCCTATGGCGGCATTCCCGACCTGTCCCAGCCCGACCTGTCCCAGGTGGACGGCGACCGCGACGTCATCCTGACCTGGAACGGCACCTCGTCCGGCGTGCGCATGCCCCATGCCGACTGGATCAAAAGCGACCGCGCCGGCCTGGTGATCTGCGATGCGACCTCGGCCGCGTTCGCCATGGAGCTGCCCTGGGACAAGCTCGACGTCGTCACCTGGTCCTGGCAGAAGGCGCTGGGGGGCGAGGCCGCCCACGGCATGCTGGCGCTGTCGCCGCGCGCCGTCGAACGGCTCGAGACCCACAAGCCGGCCTGGCCGATGCCCAAGGTCTTCCGCCTCACTTCCGGTGGCAAGCTGAACGAGGGCATCTTCGCGGGCGAGACCATCAACACGCCGTCCATGCTGTGCGTCGAGGACGCCATCGATTCCCTGAAATGGGCCGAGCGCGAGGGCGGGCTGCACGGCCTGGTCGCCCGCAGCCAGGCCAACTTCGCGGCCATGGAAGCCTGGGTCGCCGCCACCCCCTGGGTCGATTTCCTGGCCAGCGATCCGGCCGCGCGGTCCTGGACCTCGGTGTGCCTTGCCATCGTCGACCCGTGGTTCACGGGCCAGCCGAAGGCGGCCCAGGAGGCGATCGTCAAGGACATGGCCCGGCGGCTGGAAGCGGCCGGCATCGCCTTCGACATCGCCGGCCATCGCGCGGCACCGCCGGGCCTGCGCATCTGGTGCGGCGCCACGGTGGAGGCCGGCGACGTGGCGGCACTCTGCCCGTGGCTCGACTGGGCCTGGTCCGAAGTGTCCTGCGCCGCCGCGGCCTGAAGGCCGGCAGCGATACCCTGACGGCGGCAGCGTGCCCTCGCTGCCGCCCCCCCTTCCCGAATTCGAAAGACGGACGACCACCATGCCCAAGGTGCTGATCGCCGATTCCCTGTCCCCGCGCGCCGTCGACATCTTTCGCGCCCGCGGGATCGAAGTGGACGTGAATACCGGCCTGAAGCCGGCCGAACTGCGCGCCATCGTCGCCGGCTATGACGGCATTGCCGTGCGCTCCGCGACCAAGGTCACCAAGGAGGTGCTGGCGGTCGCCAATCGGCTGCGGGTCGTCGGCCGGGCCGGCATCGGCGTCGACAACATCGATGTCGGGTCCGCCACCGCGCGCGGCGTCGTGGTGATGAACACACCCTTCGGCAACTCCATCACCACGGCCGAGCACGCCGTAGCACTGCTGCTGTCGCTGGCCCGCCAGATCCCCGCCGCCGACCGCTCCACCCAGGCCGGGAAATGGGAGAAGAACCGCTTCATGGGCGTGGAGGTGACGGCCAAGACGCTGGGCATCGTCGGCTGCGGCAATATCGGGTCGATCGTCGCCGACCGCGCGCTCGGCCTCAGGATGAAGGTGGTGGCCTACGACCCGTTCCTGTCGGACGACCGCGCCCGCACGCTGGGGGTGGAGAAGGTCGACCTCGACACCCTTCTGGCCCGCGCCGACTTCATCACCCTGCACACCCCCCTGACCGAGGCGACGCGCAACATCATCGACGCCGGGTCGATCGCGAAGATGCGCCGGGGCGTGCAGATCATCAACTGCGCTCGCGGCGGCCTGGTCGAGGAGGCGGCGCTGCTGGCCGCCCTGGAATCCGGCCAGGTCGCGGGGGCGGCGATCGATGTCTTCGCGGTGGAGCCGGCCACCGCCAGCCCGCTCTTCGGCCGCGACGACGTAATCGTCACGCCGCACCTGGGGGCATCGACCAGCGAGGCGCAGGAGAACGTGGCCTTGCAGGTGGCCGAGCAGATGGCGGACTTCCTGCTGACCGGGGCGGTCGTCAACGCCATCAACGTGCCGTCGGTGTCGGCCGAGGAGGCGGCCGCACTGCGCCCCTACATGCGGCTCGGCACGCTGCTCGGCAGCTTCGCCGGGCAAATGACCGAGGAGGCGATCGACGCCGTGGAGATCGCCTTCGAGGGCGACGCGGCCGCCATCAACGTCAAGCCGGTGACCGCCGCCATGCTGACCGGCCTGCTGGCGCCCCTGCTGGAGAGCGTGAACATGGTCTCTGCCCCGGTCATCGCACGCGAGCGCAACATGCAGGTGACCGAGATGACCGGCGCGCACACGCCCGACTACCAGACGCTGGTGCGGGTGTCGGTGACCTGCGCCGGCCGCACGCGCACCGTCGCCGGGTCGCTGTTCGCCGGCAGCAAGCCGCGGGTGGTCGAGGTCCAGGGCATGGCGTTCGAGGCAGAGCTGGACGGCCCCATGCTGTTCGTGCGCAACCGCGACAAGCCCGGCTTCATCGGCGCGCTGGGCGGCGTGCTGGGCGATGCCGGGGTGAACATCGCCAGCTTCCATCTCGGCCGTATCGGCCCCGGCGAGGACGCCATCTGCCTCGTCCAGGTCGACCAGCCGATCGGCGAGCCGCTGCTGGCCGCCGTCCGCAGCTTGCCCCACGTCGTGCAGGCGAAGACACTGCAATTTTGAGTAGTATCGGGGCCGGGAGCCGGAGCCCGGGCAAGCATGACATCTCGCCGGCACCCGATGGCAGTTTCTGTTTGGCAGTATCGGGGGGCCAGTCACCGTGTCGGATATCCAGGTCTCGGTTCGCCATGTCTTCGGTCCCAGCCTGGAGGCAGACGAGACGGTCTCGATCCTGTCGACCGGTGGTTGGGGCCTGCCGGGACCGATGGACGATCGATGGATCGCGCGCTGGCGCGCGCTCTGTGCCGCCATCGGGTTGGTGGAGGAGGTCGATCCGGCGGGCGCCGATCCAGCCGGCGCCGGGCCGGGCCGGCTCGCCGCCCTTGCCACCGAGCGGCTGGTCGCCGCCGCGGCCGGGCGTCCACCCGTCGCCGTCCGCCCGGGTGCCGGCAGCGATGCGGGCGAGCACGTCATTTCCTTCATGCCGCGCCCGGTGGCGATGGCGGCCGCCCGGATCGGCGTCGCCACCGTCGACCTGACGCGGCACGGGATGCCGCCCGACGCCGCCGTTCAGCGCATGGCATCGGCGGCGGCACGCCTGAAGGCGGTGGTCGAGGACCATCCGGTCGGGTCGAGCCGGCCGGTGTCCCTGGTCCTGGTGGATGCCTGCCGCCGGCTGGGGGTGCCGTGGCGCTGGTCGACCGCCTATCCCGGCACGACGTTGGTCGGCGAGGGGCGGCGGCAGACCCGCTTCGACGGGTGCAGCCCGCTGGGTTCGCCGGTGCTGGGCGGCATGCTGGCGGCGAACAAGCTGGGCGGGAAGCGGTTCCTTGCCACCTTCGGGCTGCCGATCCTGCCGGACCGCGTGGTGACGCGGGCCGAGGAGGCCGTGCCCGCGGCCGAGGCGATCGGGTACCCGGTCGTCGTCAAGCCGATCGACGCGTCGCGGGGGCGCGGCCTGACGCTTGATGTCCGCACCCCGGACGAGGCGCATGCGGCGTTCCTGCGCGCCCGGCCCGAAGGCAGTGCGGTCATGCTCGAGCCCTATCTCGCCATCCCGGATTTCCGCGCGGTGGTGATCGGCGACCGCGTGACGATGGTCTTCCGCCGCAACCCGCCCTACGTCACCGGGGACGGGCGGTCCACGGTCGCGGCCCTGCTGGGCGAGCACAACCTGGCGGTCCGGGAACAGCGGCAGGCCTTTCCCAGCAAGTACGAGGTCACCGTCGACGGCGACCTGGAGGCGACCCTGGCCCGCAGCGGCCTGTCGCTGGCGTCGGTCCCCGACGCAGGCCGGCAGGTGACGTTGCGTACCATCCCCTTGCGGGCCTATGGCGGATACCCGGTGGACGTGACCGCCGAGACCCATCCGGCCAACCAGGCGCTGTTCCGCCGCCTGATGGCATTGAGCGGCCTGCCCGTCGCGGCCATCGATTTCCGGGCCGAGACGGTCGAGCGCCCGTGGGACCAGCAGCGCTTCGCCATCCTGGAATACAATGCCCGGCCCGACCTCGGGAACTTCGGCGGGCACCCGACGGTCGACGCCATCGTGCGGCAGGCAGCACCCGATGCGGAGGCGGTGCGCCTGCCGACCATCGTCATCGTCGACCCGGCCCCGGGCGAGGCACCGGCCGCACTCCGCCAAGCGATCGATCGGCGTGGCCTTGCCGCGGCGGTCGCCGGGCCGGATGGGCTGCGGCTCGGCTCCTATCCGGTCCGGATCAATGGCGGCGAGGCCCATGACCGCATGGCCGAGGACCCGACGCTGGAGGTGGCGGTGCATTGGACGACGCCCGAGCGGATCACCCGGCACGGGCTGGGCGTGGCGCTGGTCGACATCGCATTCCTTCCAGGCGGCGAACCGTCCGACGCCGACCCGCGGGTCGTCCAACTGGTGCGGCAGCGGTCGCGATCCTGTCGCCCGCTGCCCGCCGGGGATGTCCAGGCCCGGGCCGCCATCGTCCTGGAGGCAATCGAGACCCTGGCCGCCGGCCAGTCGGTCAACCGGCCATGAGTGCCGGCCAGATCGTCTATGGGATCCGCAGCCTGGACGGACCCTCGATCGCCGCCGAGGATTCGCGGATCCTCCTGTCGTTCGACGAACCCGGGCCCCTGTCGGCGCCGGTCGCCGCCGCGGCGCAGCAGCGCTGGCGGCAACTATGCGTCAGCATCGCCGTCGATGACGGGCCGCCGGCGATGCCGGCCCCGGCGGGCATGGCCCTGGACGGCATGGCCATGGTGGCCGAAACCATGGAGCGGTTGCTGGCTCGCCTGTACGGCCGGGCGCCGATCCCGGTCCGGCCGTTCGCGTTCGCCCCCCACGCATTCCTGATGTCGCCGGCCGCCCAGCCGGTCGCCGCCGCCGCCGCCCGGCTGGCCCTCTCCACCGTTTCCAGGGCCCGTCCCGAAACGCTGCCGCCCGGTGCCGGGGAATACCTCGCGGGCGAGGCCGAGAAGCTGCGGCAGAGCGCCGCGCGCCTCGACCCGGCGATCGGGATGGACCCCATCACCGCCCTGATGGTGGCGGCGGCGCGGGCGGCATCGGTGCCCTGCCGCCATTCGTTGATCCAGCCCGGCATCCTCGTCCTCGGCGAGGGGCGGCGGCAGATCCGCTTCGACCGGGCGGGGTCGCTCGCGGCCCCCGTCCTGGGTGCGGTCGTGACCGTCGACAAGCTTCTGACGAAGCGGTTCCTGGCCGGCCTCGGGCTGCCGGTCCTGCCCTGTCAGGTGGTGCGGGCGGCGGCCGGAATGGTTCCCGCGGCCGCGGCGATCGGCTATCCGCTCGCGGTCAAGCCGATCGACGGCTCGCTGTCGCAGGGGGTGACGCTCGACGTGCGGACGGCCGAGCAGGCGCTGGCCGCCTATGCCCATGCCGAGGCCGAAGGCACCGCGGTCATGGTGGAGCCCTACCTCGACACGCCCGATTTCCGCGCGACCGTGATCGGCGGCCGGGCGCGAATGGTCATGCGGCGGAACCGTCCCTTCGTCATCGGTGACGGCACCCGCTCGATCGCCGCCCTCATCGATGCGCACAATGGCGATATCGGCAGCGCCCGCGCGCAGTTTCCCGGCGGTTACCCCATAGCCATCGACGACGAGGTCCGGCGCACGCTGGAAGGGGCCGGGCGGACCCCGGAATCGATCCCTGCCGTATCCGAGCAGGTCTTCGTGCGCACCACGCCGGTGCGCTCGCAGGGCGGCTACCCGGTCGACGTGACCGCCGCCGCCCACCCCGACACCCTCGCCCTGATGGAGCACCTGGCCCAAGCGCTGGGCGCGCCGATCCTGGCGGTGGACTTCCGCGCCGAGGCGATTGAGCGCTCGTGGCGCGACCAGCGCTTCGCCATCCTGGAGGCCAATGGCCGCCCCAGCATCACCGACATCGACGGCGACCGCCTGGCGCGCGACCTGGTGGCCGCGTCCTTCCCGGACCCCGCCGCCGTGCGCCTGCCGACCATCGTCGTGGTGCGGGCCGAGGCGGCGGACGATGCACGGCATCTGGCCGCCCTACTCGCCGGCCATCCCTCGATCGGGCTGGCCTCGCCGGCCGGGGTCTTCCTCGGGCCCTTCCGGACGATGGCCGAGCCGCCGTCGCTGGCGGCGGCCCACGACCGGTTCGCCGAAGCCCCGACGATCGCGGTGGCGGTCCACTGGACGACCCCGGAGCGCATCGAGGCGCGGGGGCTGGGCGTGGACCGGATCGACCACGCCTTCCTGCCCGAGCCGACCTCCGATGGGCCGGCCACCGACGGGACCGCGGCCGCGGTACACGATCTCGTCCGCCACCACGCCGCCTGCGTCGACCTGCTTCCGGCCGGCGATGCCGCTGGCTGGACGGCCCCGGTACTGGCCGCGATCGAGCGGCAGCTGCGAGGGTGCGGCTAGGAGCGGAGCGTGCCCCCGGTCGCCTTTGCCACCTGGGCCACGATGCGCGCGGCCACCGCGTCGATCTGCTCCTCGGTCAGGGTCGCGTCCACCGGCTGCAGGATGGCCTCGACCGCGATCGACTTCCGCCCCGCGGGCACGCCGGATCCGCGATAGACGTCGAAGATTCGGACACCGGACAGGAGCTTGCGCTCCGCCGCCTTCACCGCGCGGATCACCGCCTCGGCCGCCACGCCCTCGTCGACGACGAAGGCGAAGTCGCGGGAGACCGGCTGGAAGGGTGACAGCACCAGTGCCGGGCGGGCATGGCCGCCCTTGGCGCGCGGCAGCGGCACCGCATCGATGAAGACCTCGAAACCGGCCACCGGCCCCTTCACCGACATCGCCTGGAGCACGCTCGGATGCAGCTCGCCGAACTGGGCCACGGCTTTGGTGCCGAGCCGCAGCACCCCCGAACGGCCGGGGTGATACCAGGCGGGCGCGTCCAGCGTGGTCTGCAGATTGTCGACCGGCCCGCCCAGCGCCGCCAGCGCCGCCAGCGCATCCGCCTTGGCATCGAAGGCGTCGACGAGCCGCGCGGGGGCCGTCCAATGGCGCGGCGCCACCTGGCCGGTGCGGATGCCGGCCGCCACCTCCGACTGGCCCTCGGGCGTGTCGTCGGCATATTGCGGCCCGACCTCGAATAGGGCCCCGTCCGGGAAGCCGCGATCGGCGTTGCGCCCGGCCGCCGCGATCAGGTTGGGCAGGATGGCGGGCCGCATGACGTCGAGGTCGGCGCTGATCGGGTTGACCAGCCGCAGCCGGTCCGGCAGCGCCCCGAACAGGCCGGCATCCTTGGCCGGCATGAAGGAGAAGGTGACGGCCTCGACCATGCCGCGGGCGGCCAGCGCGCGGCGGGCATGGCCGACGCGGCGCTGGGCCGTCGACAAAGCCGGGCGGGTGACCGCATGGTCGCGCGGCAGCGGCACCACCGGGATCGCGTCATAGCCATGGACGCGCAGCACCTCTTCCACCAGGTCCGCCTCGCCCTCGATGTCGGCCCGCCAGGACGGGATGTCGACATCCATCGCATCGGCC
>CAZQOA010000025.1:34695-41542 GCA_964594715.1 uncultured Rhizobiaceae bacterium
CACCGGCAGGCCGCCCAGGGTGGCGGTGCGGGCGTCGTGCAGGCGGATCGAGCGGCGCCAGGCCGGCTCCGCGCCGGTGACCACGACTTCGCTCGCCTCGCCGCCGCAGAGGTCGAGGATCATGCGGGTCGCGGCCTCGATGCCGGCCACCGGCGAGGCAGGGTCGACGCCACGCTCGAAGCGGTAGCGGGCGTCGGTCTGGAGCCCCAGCTTGCGGCCGGTCGCGGCCGTGCGGATCGGATCGAACAGCGCCGACTCGACGAAGACATTGACCGTGTCGGTGGTACAGCCGGTGCTCTCGCCGCCGATCACCCCACCCAGGCCGAGGACGCCGGCGGCGTCCGCGATCGCCGTCATCTCGCCGTCGAGCTCGTAGATCTTGCCGTTCAGCGCGTGCAACGATTCCCCCGGCTGGCACGGGCGGACGAGGATGTCGCCCGTGACCTTGTCGGCGTCGAAGACGTGCAAGGGGCGCGAGACGTCGAGGGTGAAGAAGTTGGTGATGTCGACCAGGGTGGAGATCGGGCGCAGGCCGACCGCCAGCAGGCGCTTCTGCAGCCAGTCCGGGCTGGGGCCGTTCTTCACGCCGCGGATATAGCGGCCGGCATAGAGGGGGCAGGCGGCCGCATCGGGCAGCGCGAAGCGGATCCCGATCGGGCTGGCGAATGCGGCCGGCACCGTCGGCACGTCGCGGGGCTTCAGCCGGCCCACGCCGGCCGCGGCCAGGTCGCGGGCCAGGCCGCGGATGCCCAGGCAGTCGGCCCGGTTGGGCGTGACCTTCACGTCGAGGACTGGGTCGTCGAGCCCCATGACGGCCGCGAAGGGCTGGCCCACGGGGGCGTCGGCGGGCAGGTCGATGATGCCCTCGTGGTCGTCCGACAGGCCCATCTCGTAGGCCGAGCACAGCATGCCGTTGGAGGCCTCGCCGCGGATCTGGCCGGCCTTGAGGAGGAGCCCGGTGCGCGGGATGACCGTGCCCGCGCGCGCGAAGACGCCCTTCATGCCGGTGCGGGCGTTGGGCGCGCCGCACACGACCTGGACCTGGTCGCTGCCGGTATCGACGATGCAGACGCGCAGGCGGTCGGCATTGGGGTGCTGCACGGCGGAAACGACATGGCCGACGGTGAAGGGCGCCAGCCGCGCCGCCGGGTCGTCGATGCCGTCGACCTCGTGCCCCAGCATGGTCAGGCGGGCCGCGATGGTGGCGAGATCGGCATCCGTGTCCAGGTGGTCGCGGAGCCAGGAAAGCGTGATCTTCATCGCGACAGCCCCCCGGACAGCGTCGGCACGTCGAGCGGCACGAAGCCGTAATGGCGCAGCCAGCGCAGGTCGGATTCATAGAAGGTGCGGAGATCCGGAATGCCGTATTTCAGCATCGCGATACGCTCGATCCCCATGCCGAAGGCGAAGCCCTGATACTCGTCCGGATCGACGCCGGCATTGGCCAGCACCTTCGGGTGCACCATGCCGCAGCCGAGGATTTCCAGCCAGTCGGCACCATGGCCGATCTTGAGCTGGCCGCCCTCGCGCGAGCAGCCGATATCGACCTCCGCCGACGGCTCGGTGAAGGGGAAATAGCTGGGGCGGAAGCGCACCGGCAGGTCGTCGATGTCGAAGAAGGCGCGGCAGAACTCGATCAGGCAGCCCTTCAGGTGTCCCATATGGCTGGTCCGGTCGACCACCAGCCCCTCCACCTGGTGGAACATCGGCGAATGGGTGGCGTCGTCGTCGCAGCGGAAGGTGCGGCCGGGGACGATGATGCGGATCGGCGGCTTGTCCCGCATCAGCGTGCGGATCTGCACCGGCGAGGTGTGGGTGCGCAGCACCAGGCGCGTGCCGTCCTCGCGCGGCGGCAGGTAGAAGGTATCGTGCTCCTGCCGCGCCGGATGCTCGGGCGGGATGTTGAGCGCGGTGAAGTTGTAGAAATCCTCTTCGATGTGCGGGCCTTCGGCGACGGTGAAGCCCATGTCGGCGAAGATCGCCGTCAGCTCGTCGATGGTCTGGCTGATCGGATGGATGCGACCCTCGGCCTCGGGCCGCGGCGGCTGCGTCACGTCGATGCGGTCGGCGGCCAGCCGCCGCGACAGGGCGTCCGCCTGGAGCGCGCCGCGGCGGCTTTCCAGCGCGACCGCAACCTCGTCCTTCAGCGCGTTCAACCGCTGCCCGGCGGCACGGCGCTCGTCGGGGGAGAGGCCGCCCAGCGTCTTCATCCGCTCGGTGATCTCGCCCTTGCGGCCCAGCGCGGACAGCCGCACCGCCTCCAGCGCGTCGAGGTCACCCGCATCGGCAACTGCCTGCATCAACCCGTCGCGCAGCGGCTCCAGATCGCTCATCGGTGGCTTCCGTCAGATAAAGGGGCCCAAAGAAAAAGGGGCCGTTTCCGGCCCCTTGGTGCTGGCTGGCCCGGCGATGGTCACCCACCGTTCGGACCCGCAAGATCGACCGCGGGGCGTTCTACGCGCCCATAAATCGACCCCGCACCCGCATGATCCGGCGCTCGACCGTCAAGCCGCCGCGGCGGCAATCGCCGCCTGCGCCTGCTCGGCCAGCACCTTGAAGGCCGCGGGCTCGCGCGCCGCGAGATCGGCCAGAACCTTGCGGTCGACCTCGATCCCCGCCTTCCGCATGCCGTTCATGAACTGCGAATACGTCAGCCCGTGCTCGCGCGCACCGGCATTGATGCGCTGGATCCACAGGCCACGGAAATCGCGCTTCTTGTTGCGGCGGTCGCGATAGGCGTACTGGAGCCCCTTCTCGACCCTCTCGATGGCGATACGGAAGCTCGACTTGGCACGACCACGGTATCCCGTGGCCATATCGAGGACCTTCTTATGCCGGGCGTGCGCGGTGACGCCTCTCTTTACGCGGGCCATGGTCTGTTACCCCCGAAGGTACGGCATGTATTTCAGCACCTGACGCGCATCGCCGGCGGCGAGGATCATGGTGCCGCGCGCCTTGCGCTTCATCTTCTGCGGCTTGCTGACCAGCCGATGCCGCTTGTGGGCGACGTTGGCCACCACCTTGCCGGTGCCGGTCACGCGGAAGCGTTTCTTCGCCCCGCTCTTGGTCTTCATCTTGGGCATTTCGGTCCTTCTCGAGTAGTCACGCGCCGCAGCGAAGGCATGCCCGTTCGCGTGCTCGAAACGCACGCCAGCCCGGCCGCCGGCGGGAGCCGGGCTTATAGCGACGTCGATGCCCGAAGGCAAGTGTCGGCAAGGCGGGGGCTAGGACACCCCCTCTGCCCGGCAAAGCGCCCTCACTTGGGCGACATCACCATGACCATCTGCCGGCCTTCGAGGCGGGGCATCTGCTCCACCTTGGCAACGGCGTCGAGGTCGTCGCGCACCCGGATCAACACCTGGAGGCCGAGGTCCTGGTGCGCCATCTCGCGCCCACGGAACCGCAGGGTGACCTTCACCTTGTCGCCCTCTTCGATGAATTTCTGCATGCTGCGCATCTTGACGTCGTAGTCGTGATCGTCGATGCCCGGGCGCAGCTTGATCTCCTTGACCTCGATGATCTTCTGCTTCTTGCGCGCTTCGTTCTTCTTCTTCTGTTCCTCGTACTTGAACTTCCCGAAGTCGAGGATTTTGCAGACGGGTGGATCGGCGTTCGGCGCCACTTCCACGAGGTCAAGCCCCGCCTCTTCCGCCATGGTGATCGCTTCGGGAGTGGTCACCACGCCGACCATCTCTCCGCGCTCATCGACGAGGCGCACCCGCGGCACGCGGATTTCATTGTTGACGCGCGGCCCATCCCGGGACGGCGTCGAATCGAATGGGGGTCTGGCTATGAATCGTCTCCTATGGTCACGACAATGGGGCGAGCGCTAGGTGCCCGCCGCCTCTTGCAATCTAACGATGGCGGCCAGCCTTGCAAGGGGGTCCTGTCATGCAACCCCCAGCGCTGTGGCGACATCGCCGATGTCGAGGCCGGCCAGGTCGGCCCGCCGCAGCACCTGGACCCGGCCGCCGCGCGGCGCGCACAGCGCCGGATCGGACGCCGCCGAGAACAGGACGACCGCCGGCGAGCCCGCCGCAACCAGCAGATGCACCGGCCCGGTATCGTTGCCGACGGTGCCGGCGGCCCGCCGCCCGAGGCGGACGAGATCGGCCAGCGAGGTGCGGCCGGCAAGGTCGATGGCCCCGGGTGCCGCCGCCCGGATCGCGTCGGCCAGCGGGCGCTCGGCAGCGGTACCGAGGACGACCGGGGTCGTTCCGGCGCCGCCGAGGCGGCGGGCCAATCCGGCGAAGCGGTCGACCGGCCAGCGCTTCTCGGGCCGATGGGCCGATCCGCCCGGCACCAGCAGCACGAAAGGTCCCGGCCCCATCCCAGGCGGCAGCGGCCCGTCCGGCACCCAGTCGAGGCTGGCCGCGGGGACGTCAGCGATCCCGGCCATGCGCAACTGTTCGGCCTGGCGATCCAGCGTGTGCATGTAGTCACGCCCGGGATTGGCGTGCGGGTGGGAGGCGCCGGGCGCGATGCCCGACCATTGCGGCCGGCGGCGGCCGAACAGGCGGAGATAGATGCTGGAGCGGCCGGATGTCTGCAGGTCATAGACCCGGGCGAAGCCACCCGCCCGCAGCCGGCGACCGAGCGCCAGCACCGCCGGCAGGTGCCAGAGCGGCGGCCGGCGGTCGATCCAGATCTGGTCGATCCACGGGCAGTCGGCGAGGAAGGTCCGGAACGGCTCCGTCGTCAGCAGGGTGATCCGGGCCCCCGCATGGTGCCGCCGGATCGCCTGGATCGGCCCCAGCGCCTGCACCATGTCGCCCAGCGCGCCATGCTTGATGATGAGAATGGGCTGGATGGGCAAGATGGAACGGCGGCCGGGCGCGCCTGCTCCGGCTGCGGTCACGCGGCGATGCTGCGCTCGCCGGCAGCCCCGATACCCAGGACCTCCGCATAGACGGCCAGCGTCTCGGCGCACATGCGATTGAGGTCGAAATTGGCCCGCACATGGGCGATCGCGCGCTCCCCCAGCGCCTGGCGGTCCTCGATGTCGAGGTCGAGCGCATCGGCGATGGCCGCGGCCAGGGCTGTGGCGTCATTCGGCGGCACCAGCAGCCCGGTTTCGCCCGGGATGACGGTCTCCCTGGCACCGCCATGGTCGGTGGCGATGACCGGCCGCCCCATCGCCTGGCCTTCGACCGGAACCCGGCCGAACGCCTCCGGCTCGGTCGATGGCGCCACCACCACGTCGGCCAGCATGTAGGCCGCCGGCATGTCGCGGCAGTCCGGCACCATCTGCACGCGCCCGCCCAGCCCCTTGGCGACGATCCGCGCCTCCAGCTCCGAGCGGTAGGCGTCGCGACCCTCGGTGGCACCGACGAAGACGCACATCAGCTCACGATCGGCCAGCCGGGCGATGGCGTCGATCAGCACCTCGTGCCCCTTCCAGCGACTGAACCGCCCCGGCAGCATCACCACCGGCACGCCGTCCGGCAGCCGCCAGTCGCCGGCGACGCGGATCATCCGCTCGGCGCTGACCGCATAGGGGTCGAAGCGGCGGAAGTCGATGCCGCGGGGGATGATGCGGATGCGCTCGGCCGCCACGCCATAGACGGAGTAGGCATGCTCGGCGATGAACTGCGAGATCGCGATCACCCGTTCGCCGCGGCCCATGATCGCGTTGTAGCGCCGCTTCGCCCAGTTGCCGTGGGTGTGGGTGCCGTGGAAGGTGGTCAGGAAATGGCGGCCGGTGTTGCGCGCCGCCATCCAGCCGGCCCAGGCCGGCGCGCGGCTGCGGGCATGCACGATGTCGACGTCGTGTTGCTCGATCGTCTCGGCCAGCCGCCGGGCGTTGCTGCGGATCGACAACGGGTTCTTGCGATCGAGCGGCAGCGTCACATGGATCGCCCCGGCGCGTTCCAGCTCGGAAACCAACGGCCCACCGGTCGAGGCGACCACGGCCTTCCAGCCGGCCGCACACAACGCGACCGCGACGTCGACGGTGCCGCGCTCGACCCCGCCCATGGTCAGGGCCGGCAGGAGCTGGAGCACGGTCCGCCCCCGCGGCGCGACGGCCGGCTCGCCCCCCAGCCCGAGGGTCGGCTCCATGATATGTTCCAATGACGATTCCACGACTCGGACGAGATTACCCCAGCAAATGGACGAAGGCTTCATCGAACCGGACGGTTTCATCGAACAGGGGGGCGAGCGCCTGGCCTATTGCCGGACGGACGGCACCGGCCCCGGTGTCATGTTCCTCGGCGGCTTCATGTCGGACATGACCGGCACCAAGGCAAGGGCGCTGGAGGCGCATTGTGCCGCCGCCGGCCGCGCCTTCCTGCGCTTCGACTATCGCGGGCACGGCGCATCCTCGGGCCGGTTCGTCGACGGCACCATCGGCGGCTGGGCGGCCGATGCGATCCTGGCTCTCGACCGCCTGACCACCGGCCCGCAGATCCTGGTGGGGTCGAGCATGGGCGGCTGGCTGATGCTGCTGGCGGCCCTGGCCCGGCCTCAGCGCGTCGCCGGCCTGGTCGGCCTGGCCGCCGCCCCGGACTTCACCGAGGACCTGATGTGGGACGAGTTCCCCGAACCCGTGCGCCGGACGCTGCTGCGCGACGGCGTCTGGCACGAGCCCTCGGAATATGGCGACGAACCCTATCCGATCAGCCTCGGGCTGATCGAGGAAGGCCGCGCGCAGCTCGTGCTGCGCCGCCCCCTGCCGCTCGCCTGCCCCCTGCGGCTGGTCCACGGCATGGCCGACCGCGACGTTCCCTGGACCGTGTCGCAGCGCCTGCTGGAGCATGCCGCCACCACCGACGTCACCCTGACCCTGGTGAAGGACGGCGACCACCGCCTGTCGCGACCGCAGGACCTGGCCCGGCTGGCGACGATC
>CAZQOA010000025.1:41642-52631 GCA_964594715.1 uncultured Rhizobiaceae bacterium
AGGCCCTCGCGGTAGCTGGGGTAGCGGAGGCGGACGCCCAGTTCGCGCTTGATCCGGCCGTTCGCGATGCGCCGGTTGTCGGCATAGAAGGCGCGCGCCATCGGGGACAGGCTGGCCGCCGCCTCCTCATAGGGCTCGGCCGGCGGCGGGGCGATGCCGAGCAGGGTCGCGGCGTGGGCGATGACCTCGTCCGGCGGCGCCGGCCGGTCGTCGGCCACGTTGTAGACGGCACCCGGCGACGGCTGGGCGATCGAGGCCCCGAGCACGGCGACGATGTCGTCGCGATGGACGCGCGAGAAGAACTGGCCGGGCTTCACGATCCGTCGCGCCTTGCCCGCCCGCACCAGGTCGAGCGCGCTGCGGCCCGGCCCATAGATGCCGGCGACGCGGAATACATGCACCGGCACGCCATGATGGCGCCAGAGGTCGCGCCAGGCCTCCTCCGCCAGCAGGCGGTGACGGCCGCGCGGGCCCGACGGATCGGTCGCG
Organism: uncultured Rhizobiaceae bacterium; assembly: GCA_964594715.1. GTDB lineage: Bacteria > Pseudomonadota > Alphaproteobacteria > ATCC43930 > Allostellaceae > Allostella. The sequence goes on from CAZQOA010000025.1 coordinate 42,132, forward strand.
GATTCCTCGTCGACCCAGGCGCCGTCCCGGTTGCCGTAGACCCCGGTCGAGGAGATGTATCCGACCCAGCGCAGCGCCGGCAGCGCGATGATGGCCTGCGACAGGGCCGCCAGGACCGGGTCGCGCGCGCCCTCCGGCGGCACCGTCGACAGGATGTGGGTGGCGCCGGCCAAGGCCGCCGGGTCCAGTTCGGCGTCGGCGGCGAAGCGATGCACCGCCACCCCGCCCGCCTGGGCGCTTGCCACATGGGCAGGGTCGCGCACCGTCCCGGCGGCGTGCCAGCCGGCGGCGCGCCGTTCCCGCGCCATGGCGCTCCCGACATAGCCGAGGCCGAAACAGAACAACCTGGGGAATCGCTGGTCCATCACGGGGGTCATGCTGCACCTGGAATACGGCGCCGGTACGGCACACATTCACCGGCATCAGCCGAGGAGCGCACCCCATCGTCGCAGAGCAGGATCGATCCGCCCAGATTTCAACCATCAGCCTGAAGCCCGCCATGATTACGCTGGCGGCCCTGTTGCTGCTGGCCGCCGGCGCGGCCGGGGCTTTCGCCCAGGCCTCGCCCAAGCCGCGGGCGGCCCCCACCGGCAACGAGGAATATGCGCGCTGCATGCGCGATGCCCGCACCGGGGCGACGGAGGCATTCGAGTTCGCCGGCGCCTGGGAGGCGCGCGGCGGCGGGCTGCCGGCCCGGCACTGCGCGGCGGTCGCCCTGATCACGCTGGGACAGCCGGCCGAGGCGGCCAGCCGGCTGGAGCGGCTGGCGATCGAGGGCCAGGGCGATGCCGGCCGGGTGCGGGTCGAGCTGCTGTCCCAGGCAGCCCAGGCGTGGCTGGCCGCCGGCCTGGCCCAGCGCGCCCACGCGGTACTGACATCGGCCGTCAAGATCGCGCCGGACGATGCCGACCTGTGGGTCGACCGCAGCATCGTGCTGGCCTCGGTGAAGAACTACTGGGAGGCGATCGACGACCTCAACCGCGCCATCGAACTGGCGCCGCGGCGGTCGGACCCGCTGGTCCTGCGCGCCACCGCCTATCGCTGGGTCGGCAGCCTCGAGCTGGCCGAGGAGGATCTGCGCCGCGCCCTCTCCATCGACCCGAGGTCGGCCGACGCGCTGCTGGAGCGCGGTGTCGTCCGCCGGCTGCGCAACGATGCCGACGGCGCGCGCGCCGACTGGATCGCCGTGCTGCGCCTCGCTCCCGACGGCCCGGCCGGCGATTCCGCCCGTGCCAACCTGGAGAAGCTGGACGTGAAGGTCGAACCCGGTGTCGGGCAGCCGCCGCGGCGCTGAGGCCTAGAAATCCAGGTCGGCGTAGTGCGGCGGCGGCGGGGCGCCCGGGACATGGTCGGCCAGGATCGGGCGGAAGCTCGGCCGCGACTTGATGCGGGCGTACCAATCCTTGGCGGGCTCGCACTCCGACCAGGGCACGTCGCCCAGATAGTCGACCGCCGACAGGTGGGCCGCGGCCGTGATGTCGGCCAGGGAGAAATCGTCGCCGCCCAGCCAGCGCCGCCGCTCCGCCAGCTCGCCGATATATTCCAGGTGCTGCCGGATCGCCGACAGGCCGAGCCGGATCAGCGCGGAGTTCGGCGTATCGCGCCGGGTCATGCGCTTGATCATCTTCTCGCCGACCAGCGTCTCCGTCACCTCACGCGCGAACTTGCCGTCGAACCAGCCGATCAGGCGCCGCACCTCGGCGCGCGACGGCGCGTCGCGCGGCATCAGCGGGCGCTGGGGATAGACCTCCTCCAGGAACTCGCAGATCGCCTGCCCGTCGGAGAGCACGGTGCCGTGCGGTTCCACCAGCACCGGCACCTCGCCGCCGGGATTGAGGGCCAGCAACTCCGGCCGCCGCTCCCACGGCTTTTCCAGGGTCATTTCGAAGGCGATATCTTTCTCGCGCAGCGCGATCCGCACCTTGCGCGAGGGGGCCGAGAGCCAGAAGTGATGGAGCATCCGCATCGTCGCGCGATCCTAGTCAAAGCCGGGCTGTAATCAAAGGCGGGCGGTAATCAAAGGCGGGCATCGGACCATCCGGGCTTGCGGCAGCGCGACGCCCGCGTGCTAGCCTTCGATCCGGCGACCAGGGAGTGGCAGGCGATGGCCTTCAAGGAATACGACCAGTACGACGCGCTCGGCCTTGCGGCCCTGATCCGCGACCGCAAGGTGTCGGTCGCGGAAGTGCTGGAGGCGGCGATCGCCCGCATCGAGGCGCTGGACGGCAAGCTCAACGCCGTCACGCACCGCCAGTACGACCGCGCCCGCCGCGAGGCGTCGCTCGGCCTGCCGCAGGGCCCCTTCCATGGCGTGCCCTTCCTGCTGAAGGACCTCTATGCGCTCGACGCGGGCGAGCCCAGCGGCAATGGCAGCCGGCTCTATGACGGGTTCCTGGCCGACCATAATTCCGAAATCGTGACCCGCTTCCGCAATGCCGGCCTGGCGGTACTGGGGCGCAGCAACTCGCCCGAGTTCGGGCTGGTGCCGACGACCGAACCCACCCGCTTCGGCGCGACCAGGAACCCCTGGGACACCGAACGGTCCCCCGGCGGGTCGAGTGGCGGCGGCGCCGCAGCGGTCGCCGCCCGCATGGTGCCGATCGCGCATGCCACCGACGGTGGCGGGTCGATCCGCATTCCGGCATCGGCCTGCGGCCTGGTCGGATTGAAGCCGACCCGCGCACGCTGCCCGATGGGGCCCGATGTCGGCGAGGGCTGGAACGGCCTGTCGGCCGGCCTCGTCGTCACCCGCAGCGTGCGCGACACGGCAGCCGCGCTCGACGCCGTCGAAGGGCCGGCGATAGGCGACCCCTACGCCTGTCCGCCCAAGGCCCGGCCCTTCCTGTCGGAGGTGGGTGCCGCACCCGGCCGCCTGCGCATCGCGCTCTCGACGGCGGTGCCGGCCGACGTCACCGTCCACCCCGATTGCATCGCCGCGGTCCATGACGCGGCCAGGCTCTGCGCCGACCTTGGCCACGTCGTCGAGGAGGCCAACCCGCCGATCGACCACGAGTCGCTATGGGAGGCGTTCGCCGTCATCATCGCGTCCAACGTCGCCGCCACGGTGAGTTTCCGCGAGGCCGGACTCGGCCGCGCCGCCCGCCCGGACGAGCTGGAGCACGCCACCCGAGCCTTCTGCGAGATGGGCCGGACCAAGGTGACCGGGGCCGACTATGCGCGTGCCATCCTGGTGATCCACGCGCTCGGCCGGCGACTCGGCAACTTCATGGAGCGCTATGACGTGCTGCTGACGCCGACCCTGGCCAAGCCGCCGGTTCGCCTCGGCGAGATCGACATGATGGACATGGACCAGGAGCGCTATCGCCACAGCCTGCGCGCCTATATCCCCTTCACCCCGGTCGAGAACGCCGCCGGCCTGCCCGCCGTCTCGCTGCCGCTCTCCTGGAACGACGAGGGCCTGCCGATCGGCATCCATTTCGTCGGGCGCTATGGCGACGAGGCGACCCTGCTGCGCCTCGCGGCCCAGCTCGAGACGGCCCGGCCCTGGGCCGACCGGCGGCCACCGGTCTCCTGACCGGCCGCCGCCGGCCGACCGCGGGTCACCGCAGGAGCCGCTCCGCAATCTGGACGGTGTTCAGCGCCGCCCCCTTGAGGAGCTGGTCCCCGGCCACGAACAGCATGACCGAGCGGCCGGACGGGTCGCTCGCATCATGGCGGATGCGGCCGACCAGCACGTCGCCCTGGCCCGACGCCTCGCGCGGCATCGGGAAGTGATTGCCGGCCACGTCGTCGACCAGGCGCACCCCGGGCGCGGCAGCCAGTGCATCGCGCACCTCGGCCAGCGCGGCCGGGCGCTCGAACTCCACGGTGAGTGCGATCGAGTGGGCGCGCAGCACCGGCACCCGCACGCAGGTGATGCCGATGCGAAGCTCAGGCGCGCCCATGATCTTGCGCAGCTCCTCCACCACCTTGGCCTCCTCGCCGTTGCTGCCGGTCGCGGGGTCGACCGCCGAGTCGTGGCTGAAGAGGTTGAAGGCATAGGGATGGGCCAGCACCGTGTTGGGATAATGACGTCCCTCCAGATAGGCCTCGGTCGAGGCCCGCAGCTCTTCCATCGCGGCCGCGCCCGCGCCGGACGCCGCCTGGTAGGTGGCGGCGACGATGCGGCGGATGGGGTTCAGTGCATGAAGGGGCCACAGCGGCACGGCGGCGATGATCGCGACGCAGTTGGGGTTGGCGATGATGCCGCGATGGCCGGCCGACGCGGCGGCATTCACCTCCGGCACGACGAGCGGCACGTCGGCGTCCATGCGGAAGGCCGACGAGTTGTCGACGACCACGGCCCCCGCCGCCACCGCCGCCGGCGCGTAGCGCCGGGAAATGCCGCTGCCGGCCGAGAAGAGGGCAAGGTCGATGCCGGCGAAGCTGCCTTCGTCCAGCGCCTCGATCACCAGGGGCTGGTCGCGGAAGATGACGGTCCTGCCGGCGGAGCGCGCCGATGCCAGCAGCCGCAGGCGGGACAGCGGGAAACCGCGATCCTCCAGGCAGGAGATCACCTCGGCGCCGACCGCGCCGGTCGCGCCGACGACGGCGACGGCCGGGCTGGCGGGCAGGCCGTTGGCGGGCAGGCGGGACGCGACGGCCGAACCTGCCGCCGGTACGAAATGCTGATCCGGACTCATGCTCCTCATCCTCTCGTTCGCGGGCGCTGGCGTGCCGGCAGAGGGAGGGCCCGGAAACGGAAAAGGCCCCACCAGTCCGGCGGGGCCCTTCGGTTTCCTGCTATGTCGCCGTCGTCAGCGCACGCGCAACCGAAGCCGCCCCGCGGAGGGCTTCATGGTGGTGGCGGTACGCTTGAGCATCAGGCTGGACATGCGGGCGGCACCCTATGAAGCGCCATGCCTGATGTCAACGTGGAAGCGGTGACGATCCCTTCGACTGCGCCTATGATCACGGCACAGTCACCACACGGGAGGTACGCCATGCCCTATCGGATCAGCGCTTCGGACGCGATGGGTGCCGTCGGTCTCCAGCGGGCCGATGCGGTCGCCGCCCTCAAGAAGGCGCGCGAGCTGGAAGCATCCAGCTTCCGCAACGTCCGGGTGATCGACCCCGACGGCACCGAACACGAGGTCGAGGAGTTCGCCCGCAGCGTCGCGCCGCCATCGGCGTGAACGCCGATATCCGGGCGGCCGCCGCCCTCGCATTCCGTCAGTCGCCGGCCACCGCCTGGGCCTCCGGCTGCTGGAACGGGTGCGGCAGGCGCTGGGCGATCTCCTTCGGCACCACCTGCCAGAAATGGCCGATTTCCGTCTGCCAGTCGTTCAGCAGCCGGGCCGCGAAGCGCGACTGGGTTTCGCGGGCATGTTCGGCCACCAGCTCGCGCAGCGCCGCTTCCCAATGCGGCACCTCGACCCGGCCCCAGAGCAGGGTGTCCGGGTTGACGCGAACCGGGAAGCGCCCCTCGCGGTCGTAGACGAAGGCCATGCCGCCGGTCATGCCGGCGCCGAAATTGTCGCCGACCGGCCCCAGCACCACGCAGGTGCCGGCGGTCATGTACTCGCAGCCGTTCGATCCGCAGCCCTCGACCACCGCGACGGCGCCGGAGTTGCGCACCGCGAACCGCTCGCCCGCCTGGCCGGCGGCGAACAGCCGGCCGGCGGTGGCGCCATAGAGGACGGTGTTGCCGATGATCGTGTTCTCGTTGGTGACGAGCGGGCTCGCGGTCATCGGCCGCAGCACGATGGTGCCGCCCGACAGGCCCTTGCCGACATAGTCGTTGGCGTCGCCGAACACCTCGAGCTTCAGGCCCTGTACGGCGAAGGCGCCCAGCGACTGCCCGGCCGAGCCGCGCAGGCGCACGGTGATGTGCCCCGGCTGGAGGCCGGTCATGCCGAAGCGGCGGGTGATCATGGACGAGAGCCGCGTGCCCACGGCGCGCTGCGTGTTGCGGGTGTTGTAGGTGAGCTGCATCTTCTCGCCCGCCTCGAACAGCGACTGGGCGTCGCGCAGCATCTGGGCATCCAGCGTGTCCGGCACCTCGTTGCGCTCCGCCTGGGTGCAGTAGCGCGCATAGCCGCCCGGATCGGGCTCGACCAGGATCGGGTTGAGGTCGAGATCGTCGAGGTCGGCACTGCCGCGGCTGACCTGGGCCAGGAGGTCGGTGCGGCCGATCACGTCCTCCAGCGAGCGGGCGCCGAGGCTGGCCAGGATCTCGCGCACCTCCTCGGCCACGAAACTGAAGAGGTTGACCACCTTCTCGGGTGAGCCCTCGAACTTCTCGCGCAGGCGCTCGTCCTGCGAGCAGATGCCGACCGGGCAGGTGTTCGAATGGCACTGCCGTACCAGGATGCAGCCCATGGCGATCAGCGAGGCGGTGCCGAGGCCATATTCCTCGGCCCCCAGGATCGCCGCCATGACCACGTCGCGGCCGGTCTTGATACCGCCATCGACGCGCAGCCGGACGCGGTGGCGCAGGCGGTTCAGCACCAGGACCTGGTGGACCTCGGTCAGCCCCATCTCCCACGGCATGCCGGCATACTTGATGCTGGATTGCGGGCTGGCGCCGGTGCCGCCGGAATGGCCCGAGATCAGGATGACGTCGGCCTTGGCCTTGGCGACGCCCGACGCGATGGTGCCGATGCCCGAGCGGGAGACCAGCTTCACGCAGACCTTGGCGTCGGGGTTGATCTGCTTCAGGTCGTAGATGAGCTGGGCCAGGTCCTCGATCGAATAGATGTCGTGGTGCGGCGGCGGCGAGATCAGGCTGACGCCCGGCGTCGAATGGCGCAGGCGCGCGATCATCGCCGAAACCTTGAAGCCCGGCAGCTGGCCGCCCTCGCCGGGCTTGGCGCCCTGGGCCACCTTGATCTCGATCTCGCGGCAATTGTTGAGGTATTCGGCGGTGACGCCGAACCGCCCCGAGGCGATCTGCTTGATCGCCGACGACGGGTTGTCGCCGTTGGGCCGCGGCTTGTAGCGCGCCGGGTCCTCGCCGCCCTCACCGGAATCGGACTTGGCGCCGATCCGGTTCATGGCGATCGACAGGGTCTCGTGCGCCTCGGGGCTGAGCGCACCCAGCGAGATGCCGGGCGACACCAGACGCTTGCGGATCTCGGTGATCGATGCGACGTCGTCGAGCGAAACCGTCGGCCGCTTCGCCTTGAAGTCGAGCAGGTCGCGGAGCGTGACCGGCGCCATGCGGCGCACGCCCTCCGCATAGCGGCGATAGGTGGCGTAGGAATCGGTGGCGCAGGCCTGCTGGAGGGTGTGGATCAGGGTGCCGTCGAAGGCATGGGGATCGCCGCCGCCGCGCACCCGGTAAAAGCCGCCCACCGGCAGCGCCACGAAATCCTCGTCGAAGGCGCGGCCATGGATCTGCAGCACCCGGTGCTGGATGCCGGTCATGCCGATGCCGGAGATGCGCGAGGTCATGCCGGGGAAATATTCGCCGACCAGCGTGCGCGAGAGGCCCACCGCCTCGAAATTATAGCCGCCGCGATAGGAGCTGATGACCGAGATGCCCATCTTGGACATGATCTTCAGCAACCCCTGGTCGACCGCCTCCTTGTAGCGGCGCAGGCACAGGTCGAGCGACGCGTCGCCGAGCAGGCCGCGGCGATGGCGCTCGGCGATCGTCTCCTGCGCCAGGTAGGCGTTCACGGTGGTGGCGCCGACGCCGATCAGTACCGCGAAATAATGCACGTCCAGGCACTCGCCCGAGCGGACATTGACCGAGGTGAAGGTGCGGAGCTGCTGGCGCACGAGATAGGAGTGGACCGCGCCCGCGGCCAGGATCATCGGCACCGGGGCCCGCCCGCCGCTGACCCCCTTGTCGGACAGCACGACGTGGCTGCACCCGCCGCGCACCGCGTCCTCCGCCTCCTGGCGGATGCGCGCGATGGCGTCGCGCAACGCGTGCTCGCCCATGCCCGGGTCGAAGGTGCAGTCGACCTCGACCGCGGTGTCGCCCATATGGGCGCGCATGGCGTCGAATTCGGCGTTCAGCAGCACCGGCGAATCGAGTTGCAGCAGGCGCAGCTGCGTCTCGTCCTGGTCCAGCACGTTGCCGAGGTTGCCGAGCCTGGTCGCCAGCGTCATGACGCGGCGTTCGCGCAGCGAATCGATGGGCGGGTTGGTGACCTGGCTGAAATTCTGCCGGAAGAAATGATGCAGGCCGCGATAGCGGTCGGAGAGGACGGCGAGCGGCGCGTCGTCGCCCATCGAGCCGATCGCCTCCTTGCCCTCCTCGGCCATCGGCTGCAACAGCAGCTCGACATCCTCCAGGGACCAGCCGACCGCCACCTGGCGGCGGCGCAGCTCCTCGCGGTCGAACTCCACCGTCTCGACGGCACCCTTGCGGATGAGCTGGTCGATGACCGTGATGTTCTTCACCCAGGTGGAGAAGGGCAGCGAGGCCGCGAGCTCGTCCTTGATCTCGCGGTCGCGGTAGAGGCGGCCTTCCTTCAGGTCGACGGCGATCATCTGCCCCGGGCCGACCCGGCCCTTGGCGACGACCGTGCTTTCGTCGACGCGGACCATGCCGGTCTCGGAGCCGACCACCAGCAGCCCGTCGCCGGTGATGGTGTAGCGCATCGGGCGCAGCCCGTTGCGGTCCATGCCGCCGATCACCCAGCGCCCGTCGGTCGCGGCCAAGGCGGCCGGCCCGTCCCACGGCTCCATCACCGAGTTGCAGTAGCTGTACATGTCCTGCAAGGCGGTCGGCATGCCCTTGTGGCCGACCCAGGCCTCGGGCACCAGCAGGGTCTTCACCATCGGCGCGCTGCGGCCGCCGCGCACCAGGACCTCGAAGACGTTGTCCAGTGCCGCGGAATCCGAGCCGCCCGACTGCACGATCGGCTTCACGTCATGCATGAAGTCGCCGAACGCCTCGGCGCTCATGCGCGTCTCGTGGCTCTTCATCCAGTTGACGTTGCCGCGCAGCGTGTTGATCTCGCCATTGTGCGCCAGCATCCGGAAGGGCTGGGCGAGCGGCCAGGTCGGGAAGGTATTGGTCGAATAGCGCTGGTGATAGATGGCGAAGCTCGACACGAAGCGCTCGTCGAGCAGGTCCGGGTAGAAGGCGGTGAGCTGCTCGGCCAGGAACATGCCCTTGTAGATGATCGACCGGCCGCTCAACGAGCAGATGTAGAAGTCCTTGATCTGGTCGGCGATGACCCGCTTCTCGATGCGCCGGCGGATGACGTAGAGGTCGCGCTCGAACCGGTCGAGGTCGACCCGGTTCGGGTTGGCGATCATGATCTGCTCGATCTCGGGCCGGGTCGCATTGGCCTTGTCGCCGATGATGTCGACGTTCACCGGCACCTGGCGCCAGCCATAGATCGCATAGCCGAAATTCAGGATCTCGGTCTCGACGATGGCGCGGCAGCGCTCCTGGCCGTCGAGGTCGGTGCGCGGCAGGAAGACCATGCCGACGGCCAGCCGCCCGGCGGCCGGCTCGTTCCCCGTGCGACGGATATGCTCGAGGAAGAAATCATGCGGAATCTGGACATGGATCCCGGCGCCGTCGCCGGTCTTGCCGTCGGCATCGACCGCGCCGCGGTGCCAGATCGCCTTCAGCGCCCCGATCGCCGCCTCGACCACCGACCGGCGCGGCTTGCCGTCGATCTCGCCGACGAAGCCGACGCCGCAGGCATCATGCTCCTCGGCCGGGTCGTACATGCCGTCGCGGGCCAGGCGCTCGGCCTCGCGGCGATAGGCGGCGACGAACTCGGCGCCACTCTCGGGGACGAACTTGGTCATGGTCGGCCCTCCGTCAGGACGCTTCGGCCAGGGCCGTGCCGGCCTTGGCCTGGAGATACTGGTGCATCTGGTCGGCCGCATCGCGACCGTCGCGGATGGCCCACACCACCAGCGAGGCGCCGCGCACGATGTCGCCGGCAGCAAAGACGCCGTCCAGGGTGGTCATCATGCTGCGATGATCGACCTTGATGGTGCCCCAGCGGGTGACCGCCAGTTCGGGCGCATCGAAGATCTTCGGGACATCCTCGGGATCAAAGCCGAGCGCCTTGATCACGAGGTCGGCCTTGACCGAGAAGGACGAGCCTTCAATCGGCTGCGGCGTCTGGCGGCCGGTCGAATCGGGCATGCCGAGATGGATGCGGTGGGCGCGGACCCCCTTCACCGCGGCGGCACCGGTGAAGGCGTCGGGGGCGGCCTGCCAGACGAACTCCACGCCCTCCTCCTCGGCATGGTGCACCTCGCGCTGCGAGCCCGGCATGTTGCGGCGGTCGCGGCGATAGAGGCACTTCACGGACCTCGCACCCTGGCGGATCGCGGTACGAACGCAGTCCATCGCAGTATCACCACCGCCAACGACGATCACGTCCTTGCCTGCCGCGAACAGCGAACCGTCCTCATGCTCGGGCACCGTCTCGCCAAAGCCGGCACGGTTCGAGGCGGTGAGATAGTCCAGCGCCTTCACGACGCCTGGCGCACCGACGCCGGGCGCACGGATATCGCGCGCCTTGTAGACGCCCGTCGCGATGAGAAGCGCATCATGCTTCTGCCTCAGCTCCG
>CAZQOA010000026.1:0-28327 GCA_964594715.1 uncultured Rhizobiaceae bacterium
GGTCCAGCGCGGCCATCGCGGCGGCGAGGACCAGCGCCGCCGCGATCCAGCCGAGGATGCGCCCACGGCGCATAGGCGCCGATTCAACGATCACGGCGCATCGGCGCTCAGCGCCGGCTGATGACCGCGGTGCCGGCGGCGGTCCGTGCGAGGCGCTCCGGCCGGTACATGTCCTCGACGAAGCTGCCCGGGACGACGTAGCGCCCCGGCGTCACCGCACGCATCAGGTAGGCCAGCGTGAACGACGCGTCACCCTTGGTCAGCGTGAGGCCGGCGACGAAGCGGTCGTCGCGCAGCTCGACATGAGTCGCCTCGGTCAGTTCCGGCATCCAGGCGAAGTCCTTGGCGCCACGGCCGCCGGCGAGGCGGGCATTCTCCAGCTCGAAGCCGGCCGGGATGAGGTCGACCAGGAGCGCGTGCGCGCCCTCGGCCTCGCTCTCCGCCCACTCGCCGGACACGACCACGACGACCAGGTCATTCTGGCGCAGCTTCGCCAGGTCGGCCGGCTTGCCGTCGGCCAGGTGGAACTTGCGCTCCAGCACGAAGCCATGATTTTCCGCCGGGCGCTGGTCGCGCGGCACGCCGCTGACCGAGATCGAGCGCCAGATCGGATCGTCGCCGCGGTTGGCCACCGTCATCCGGTCCGACGGCCCCCGGATGTCCGGGCGCAGGCTGAGTGCGCGGCTGCCGACCCGGGCCGGACCGTCATCGACCGTGACCGTCATCGGTCCGCCGGTGCCGGCCAGGGCGTTGGCCGCCAGCAGCAGCCACGCCTTCTCCTGGGTCGAGGTATGGCGCCGGCGGGCAAAGCGCTGCGACAGGTCGTCGGCCAATGCTGCCGCGCGCTGGATCGGCACCCCCGCCTCCGCCGCCAGGGCCAGCACGCCGGCCCGGTCGCGCAACTCGCTGCCATAGTTCTGCAGGCTGACCTGGGCGACCGGCGACGGTGCCGCGGTGGCCGCCGCGAAGGCCGCCGCCGCCCGCGCCCCGTCGCCATAGAGGGCCAGTGCCGCGCCCACCTGGGCCATGGCGAGCGGGGTCGGCAACCGGGTCAGGTTGACGTCATGGAAGTAGCGCACCCCGCCCAGGTCGCCGGCGCGGGCCCGCGCCAACGCATAATAGGCATAGGCATGGGTGGCGAGGTCGGCCGGGCCGGACGGGTTCCGGCGGACCACGCCCGACAGGTATTCGACCGCATTCTTCAGCGCCACGTCCGGCACCAGGTGGCCCTGGTCGCGGGCGCGGGCGAAGAAGTCGACGACATAGGCGGTGAGCCAGGGATCGGCCTCGTCGAACGCCCCCCACAGCCCGAAGGCGCCGTCCGCCTGCTGCATGTCGGCCAGCCGGCGCAGCGCGGTGTCGATCCGTTCCTTGGCGTCGACCCGCTTGCCCGGAAGCTGCCATTCCCGGGCGACGTCGCCCAGGTAGAGCAGCGGCATGGCGACGCTGGTGGTCTGCTCGACGCAGCCATAGGGATAGCGGTCGAGGTCGCGGACCAGGCCGGCCACGTCCCAGCCCGGCCGCGGGCTGAGATTGACGAAGACCTCGGCCGTGCCCGGCAGGAAATCGGCGATGAGGTCGCCGCCCACGGCCAGGCTCTGCCCCGGCTCGATGCGGCCGGCCATGCGGCGCGCCTCGTAGGGTTGCGTCGGGCGCACCGACAGGTCCCATTCCCGGTCGACCGCGAAGCCCTGCGGCCCGGAGAGCGACATCAAAACGCGGCCGTCGCCGATATGGGTACCCGACAGGGGATAGCTCTGCTCGAAGCGCTTGCCGGCAGCGAGCGCCACCTTCACCTCGGCCGGCGCGTCGATCTTCACTGCCCCCTCGCCGCGCAGGCGCACCACATAGTCCCCGGCCGTGCCCTCGACATTGTCGAGCGAGAGGGTGACCTGGGCCGCATCGCCCGGCGCCAGGAAGCGCGGCGTGGCGACCAGGCTGACGACCGGGTCGCGCACCGTCATCGCCGCTTCGCCGGCCCCGACCGCGGCCGCACTCCAGGCGACCGCCATCAGCCGCAGCCGCCCCTGGAAGTCGGGGATCGCCAGCGGGATCACGGCCCGTCCGTCACCATCGAGATCGACGATGCCGGAGAAGAGCGCGGTCAGCTTGATGTTCTTCTTGGGCAGGCCGCCCAGGTTGCGCTCGGCCGTCCCGTCGCCACCGAAACGCAGGCGCCCAACCTCGCCGGTGCGGCCGTCGAGCAGCCGGCCATAGAGGTCGCGCATGTCGACGCCGAGCCGGCGCTTGCCGAAGAAATGGCGGTCCGGCGCCGGCGTCGCGAAATCGGTCAGGCGCAGCACGCCCTCGTCGACTGCGGCCAGCGTCACATGCGCCTTGCCCTCGCGGATGCCGCCGACCTTGACCGTGACCGAGGCGGCCTGGCGCGGGCGCACCACCTCCGGCGCCTCGATCTGCACGGTGAGCGCGGTTTCCGCGCGCTCGATCGGCATCCAGGCGACGCCGACCGCGCGGCCCGGCCCGAAGGCGTCGGCCGCGCCCGACGGGCGCAGGCCGGTCGCCAGGACATAGACGCCGGCCCCCCATTCGGCCTCGACCGGAAATTCGACCGTATTGCCGACGCCGGGCAGGCTGACGGCGCGGAGCTGGTGGACGCGGTTCGACACCACCGTGACGATCGCCTCGCCGGCGAACGGCCCCTTCAGGAAGACGCGCGCGGTTTCCCCCGGACGGTAGCGCGGCTTGTCGAGCGTGACTTCCAGGCGATCCGGCACCTCCGGCGCCTCGGCGCCGACCCACCAGCCGACGCGGAAGCGCTGGCTGGTCGCGGCACCGGTCTTCTCGTCATAGACGTCGAGACGCCAGCGGCCCGGCGCCAGCGCCCGCTCCAGGGTCGCCGGCATGGTCGCGGCCACGTTCAGGGTACCGGCTTCCTGGCGCCGGTCCTGCACGATGGCGCGGTATTTCCACTCGCCATACTGATTGTACCACTGCCAGTTCCAATGCTCGTTGACGAGCTCGAACCTGAGGTTGGGGGCCGCTACCGGGCGCCCCTGGCGATCGACCGCGATGACGTCGAAGGTGGCGGGCTGGCCCTCGGCCACCGCCGCCTCGCCGGCCCGCGCGCGGATGCCGATGTCGAACGGCCGCGCCATCACCGGCAAGGTCAGGCTGCGGGTGACCGGCCGGCCCCCCGGCTCGAACATCGAGCCGCGGATGGTGACGTCCAGCGGGCGGGTCGTCTCCGGCAAGGTCTCCAGGCGAACCTCGAAGCGCGACTTGCCCTCGGCGTCGGCGACCGGCGGCTCGATCTCCTGGCGCTGCGGCTCCACCTCGCCTTCGCCCCCGCCCTCCACGACCGGGCCGAAGCGGAAGCCCTTGTGCATCGGGTAGGGGTCGGCGGCGGCGGCGACGATGATTTCCGCCTCCGCCCCGGCGCCGACGGCCGGCGCGCCATAGAAGAACTTGCCGGTCAGGGTGACGGGCAGCACGACGCCGGGCTTGGCCTGCTCGCCGGCGGCCTCGACCGTGACCTCGATGGTCGGCGGGGCCACGTCCTCGACCGAGAACTCCATCTGCCCGACCGGCTTGGCCTTGGGGTCGACATAGGCCAGCACCGACCATTTGCCGGTGCGGGCACCGTCGGCGATCGGTACCGGCAGGTAGTAGCCGCCGTCGGCGGTCGATTGCAGGGTCGTCTTCACCACCTCGACCCCGTCCGGGCGCAGGACCCGCAAGGTCAGCGGCAGGCCGCTTTCGGCCGCCCCCCGGTCGTTGCGCAGGAGCGCCATCAGGTGGGCCGTCTCGCCCGGGCGATAGACGCCGCGATCGCCGTAGAGGAAGGCATCGAGCGGGCCGGAGACCGCGCGGCCGGAGACGCCGCGGTCGGACAGGTCGAAGGCCGGCCGGACGAGGCTGAGGAAGTTGAAGTCCCCGTCCCGCCCATAAAGCATGACCACCGCCGGGCTGTCGCCACCGCCGCCGCGCAGTGCCGGCGCCGGGAAGCGGGCGACGCCCTGGGCATCGGTGGCGGCGCGGCCGAGCTCGGAATTGTTGCGGGCGAACAGGCGGACATCGACCTGGCCCGCCGGCAGCGCGCTGGCCAGCGAGCGCACCGCGACCGTGAGCCCGTCGGCGCCGCCGAAGCTGGTGATGCCGAGGTCGGAGACGAGGACCCACTGCGTCGCCTTCTCGGCATATTCACTGCGCTGCCCCTCCACCGGGTCGGCCACCATCAGATAGAGGCCGGGCTTGCGCTCCTTCACGATCTCGCCGATCGGGACCAGGGCCTGGCGCGGACGGTTGCGCTCGCCCGCCGGGAGGTCCATCTCGCCCGTCCACACGCGGCTGCCGGACTGCTCGGCCACCTCGTCCACCTCCGCCTGGCTGAGACCGGCCGAGAAGCCGTCGCGGGCCACCTGCTCCACCAGGGCGCGGTCGTTGACCCGCAGCAGCTGCAGCTTGACCCGGGCCGAGTTGACCGCGGTCAGCGGCACGCCGCGGCTGCCCTCCTGCGGCAGGACGTAGGCCGGCCCGCGGAAGGCGACCGACGGCTGGCGGTCACGGACGATGGCGCGGACCTGCTGGCTCTCCTGCAACCGGTCGCCGGTCTCCGCCGGCAGGCCGGCGCGCACCGTCAGGGCATAGACCTGGCCGTGGGCCACCCCGTCGACGCAGAGGTTGGTGCCGCGGCCGGACACGTCGCCCGGAATCGCGGGCTCGCTGCGCAGATAGTCGGAGAAGGCGAAGCCCTTGGCCTTGGTCAGCTCATAGTTGAACCGCAGGCAGATCTGCGGCTGCTCCGATTCGGCGGTCACCGTCACCCCCAGCACCCGGAAGGCCACCAGGCGCTTCAGCTCGTCGCGCCGCTTCACGGCCGTCTCCACCGGCGCCTGGGCGATCGCGGCGTCATAGACGGCCAGCGCGTCGCGCTGGCGGCTGGCCCGGTCGAACTGGCGCGCGATGACATAGAGGGCATTGGCACGCTCGACCGGGGTGCGGGCGCGGCCGAGTGCGACCTGGGCCGCGGCGGTGGCGCGGTCGTTGCGCAGCTGTTCCAGGGCGCGGGCGAGATCGAGCCAGGTGCGATGGTCATCGAGGCCGCGCACGATCGCCGTCTCATACTCCGCCACCGCCTGGGCCCAGCGCTTGGCACGGGCATGGTCCTCGCCGCGCTGGCGGGCAGCCTGGGCGGCGGCCACGTCCGGCTTGCCGGCACCGGTGCGGGCCTGGAGGACCTTCATGTAGCGCTCGCCGGCCTGCACCAGCTCGGGCGCCTCGACCGCGGCCGGATTCTGCGGCGCGGCCACCGCCGCGGGGGGCTGGGCGGCAGGCGACTGGGCCTGGGCCGGCGCGCGAGAAATCGTCCCCGCGAGCAGGGCGAGAGCGATAATGGCGAAAAGCCGGCGCGTGGCGACCATTGCGCGAACTCCCATCGTCCGATCGAGAAGCACGAATGCCTGACCGCGGATTATAGCCGCGGATTGCGTCCGGCACGGTGGCGTTTTGATCCCCGCGCCAACGGAGTTGTCCCCATGATTCACGCTCTTCACAGGGGGCGGGGTGCGGCCATGGGCAGGCTGGAGCGCAGCGATGCCACACCCCCTGAATTTATAGCTCAAGGGGTACCCCGGACCTTATCGGACCTATCCTTGCGTGCTAGGTCATCTGGACGCACCCCCCGAATGCGAGTCCGGCCATGAATCATCGAACCTGCCACGATACGGGCCCTCCAGCCCCCCGTGGTGTGCCATTGCGCGCCATGGTCGCGCTCGGCGTTCTCGCACTCTCCTGCCTGGCATCGGCGCCCGTCTACGCCGCCCAGGCGGCCTCGCCGCCACCGTCGGCCGAAGAGCGGCCGCCGATGCCGACCTGGATCGCCGATTTCGTCGGCGAGCAGTCGACCGCACTTTCTTCCTGGCCGGGACGGCAGGTCGGGCAGCTGCGCGAATTCTACGCGGCCGGCGACTTCCAGCTGCGCTGGACGGCCGAAGCCGGGTTGAACGACCGCGGCCGCGCGCTGCTGGCGGCGCTGGCACTGGCCGACGAGCATGGCCTGTCGCCGGAGGCGCTGGGTGTGCCGGCCCTCCAGGCGATGGCCCATCGCGCCGACCCGGCCGCCCGAGCGCAACTCGAGCTTGCCCTGTCGGGCGCCCTGCTGCGCTATGCCGGCTGGCTCTTGGGCGTGGAGCGCGAGGAGGGGGCACCGCGGCATGCGGTCTTCGTGCTGACCGCCGACCAGCTCGACCCGCGCGAACTGTCGCGGCTGCTGGAGGCGGGCGACATCCGTCAGGTGGTGGCGTCCCTGTCGCCGGCCAGCAGCCAGTACCAGCGGCTGCTGGCGGCGCGCCGCATCTACAAGGAGAAGGCCGCGCAGCAGGCGGCGATGCCGAGGATTCCGTCCGGCGACACCATCCGGGCCGGCTATTTCGACGACCGCGTACCGGCGATCCGCCGCCGGCTGGCCGCGTTGGGCGAGGATGTCGCCAGCGTCGGCGATCCCAACCGCTACGACCCGAAGCTGCGCCAGGCGGTGATGCGCTTCCAGGCCGCGAACCGGCTGGAACCCGACGGCAGCGTCGGTCGATCGACCCTGGCGGCCTTCAATGCCGCGGCGGTCGACCGGCTGGTCCAGATCGACGCCACCCTGGAGCGGTGGCGGCGGATGCCGCGCGACCTTGGCCAGCGCTATGTGATGGTCAATATCCCGGCCTACCGCCTGACGGTGATGGAGGGCGACCGCCCGACCATGCAGATGAAGGTCGTGGTCGGCACCCGCCAGCGCCAGACCCCGACCTTTTCCAGCCGCCTCGCCACGGTCGAGATCAATCCCACCTGGTCGGTGCCGTCGCGGCTGGCGACCGAGGACATCCTTCCGGCCATCCGCCGCAACCCGAACTACCTGGAGGAGCACAATATCCGCGTGCTCGCCAACATCGACGGCCGGATGCGCCAGATCAACGCGGCCGAGATCGACTGGGAATCCCATGCCGGCCGCCGGCTGCCGTTCCGCTTCCGCCAGGACCCGGGGGCGGGCAACTCGCTCGGCAAGGTGAAGATGATGCTGCCGAACGACGAGGCCATCTACCTGCACGACACGCCCAAGCGCAGCCTGTTCCAGCGCACCGCACGCGCCTACAGCTCGGGCTGCATCCGGCTGGAACGGCCCGACCTGTTCGCCAACCTGCTGCTGACCGAGAGCGCCGGCTGGAGCCAGGACCAGATCGACGCCGCCTTCGCCCAGCGCGGGACGCGGGCGGTACCGCTGCGCGACAGCCTGCCGGTGCATATCGCCTACCTCACCGCCTGGGTCGGCGAGGATGGCAAGGTCGTCTTCCACGACGACATCTACGGGCAGGATGGGCGGGTCGTGCAGATGATGCAGGCGCGGAAGGCCCTGCCGGCGCCGCCCGGCCCGGACCGGCTGCGCACCGCCTCGGCGCGCGACTGACCCAGACACAACTGACCCGGGCGCGGGGCCCCTAACCGGCCCTCTGGCCGACCCCTGGCCGGTCCGCCGCGCGCGGCCGGTTGCGGGCCCGCCAGGCGTCGCGCAGCTTGTGGCCCCAATAGATGGTCTGCGCCGCCGGCCGGGCCAGCGGCCCGCCGGTGAAGGCCAGGCCGAAGGGCTCGAACAGGCGGTAGCGGTCGTCGCCCTCGGCGATCGCCGACGCGACCACGGCGGCACCCGCCGTGGTCGCGGACATGCCGTGGCCGCCGAACCCCATGCAGTACCAGACGCCCGGCGACAGGGTGCCGATCAGCGGCATCTTGTGCCGCGGATAGCCCATGGTACCGCCCCAGGCGACCTCCACCCGCACATCCTCCAGTTGCGGATAGACGGCCAGCATGTCGCGGCGCAGCGCGGCGGCGATACGGTCGGCCGGCGGATGGAAGGTGCTGACGCGGCCGCCCCAGAGGATGCGGGTATCGGCCAGCGGCCGGTAATAATCATTGCAGAAGCGCGTGTCCGACACCCCGTGCGGCACGCCGATGACCGCCCCCAGCCGGTCGCCCAACGGCTCGGTCAGCATGACGTAGGTCGCGACCGGCACCGTCGCCATCGACAGGCGCCCGTGCAGCATCCCGATATAGCCGCCACAGGCGAACACCACCTCGCGCGCCCGCACGCGGCCCCGCGCGGTCCGCACCTCCTTCACCGCGCCGTCGAGGGCGTGGCCGGTCGCGGGCGACCCTTCGTGGATGGTGGCGCCGGCCGCCGCCGCCGCGGCGACGATGCCGCGGGCATAGTTGAGCGAGTGGAGGTGGACCGACCCCCGCAGCAGGATGGCGTCGCCGTAGCGGTCGGTCGCGAGCGCGGCGCGCAGGCGCTCGGCCGGCCAATGCTCCATGGTCGTGACGGCGAAATTCCGGGCCATGTAGTCGATGTCGCGCTGCAGGCCGGCCGGTTCCTCGGCCAGCCCGGCCTTCAGGATGCCGGGCACGACCGGGCCGCAATCGATGCCGAAGCGCTCGATGCGCTGCCGGATGGTGGCCACCGCCTCCACGGTCAGGCCGTAGAGGCGGCGGGCATCGGCCATGCCCACCCGCTCGGCCACCCGGCGGATGCCCAGCGAGTAACCCGCCCCGACGAAGCCGCCATTGCGCCCGGATGCCCCCCAGCCGATCCGCTGGGCCTCCAGCACCACCACCCGCCGGCCGCGTGCCGCCAGCTCCAGGGCGAGGTTCAGCCCGGCCAGCCCGCCGCCGACGATGCAGGTGTCGGCCTCCACGGTTCCGGCAAGGGCGGGCCAGCGCCGGTCGTCGGCGCAGGTGCGGGCATAGAAGCTATCGACATAGCGGGGCTCGGTCATGCCCGCATTCCTGGCGTGACCAAGACGGCAACGCAAGCCCGGGCTTCGACAATCGCGATCACGGCAATGTTGATGACATTTTCACAAGCATAGCGTTAGACTCTACATAAAGTCGGCCAAGGATCCGGCGCCAATGAGACCAGGGAGAGAAGCAGATGACGACCGATAAGCTGACGGGAGCGCCCGTCGGAGCAGGACGTCGACGCGTCCTGAAAGGGATGGCCTTGGCCGGCGTGGCCGCCGGGGCCAGTCTCGCAGCCCCTGCCGTGTCCCGCGCCCAGACCCTGAGCTGGAAGTTCCAGAGCACCTGGCCGACCAAGGACATCTTCCATGAATTCGCCCTCGACTACGCCCGGCGCATCAACGAGATGGCGGGCGGGCGCCTGAAGCTGGAAGTGCTGGCCGCGGGCGCGGTCGTGCCGGCCTTCCAGATGCAGGACGCGGTCAATGCCGGCATCCTCGATGGCGGCCATGGCGTGTGCGCCTATTGGTACGGCAAGCACAAGGCCTTCTCGCTGTTCGGCACGCCGCCGGCGTTCGGCTGGAACGCCACCAACTTCCTCGGCTGGTTCCACTATGGCGGCGGCGACAAGCTCTACAACGAGCTCGTCAACGACATCCTGAAGCTCAACGTGGTCGGCTTCCTGTCGGCGCCGATGCCGACCCAGCCGCTCGGCTGGTTCAAGAAGGAGATCAAGTCGCCGGACGACCTGAAGAACCTGAAGTTCCGCACCGTCGGCCTCTCCGCCGACCTCTTCAAGGAGCTGGGCTCGGCGGTCACCATCCTGGCCGGCGGCGAGATCGTGCCGGCAATGGATCGCGGGCTGCTCGACGCGGCGGAGTTCAACAACCCCTCCTCCGACATCCTGCTCGGCTTCTCCGACGTGTCCAAGTTCTACATGGTGCAGAGCTACCATCAGGCGGCCGAGAGCTTCGAGATCATCTTCAACAAGCGCAAGTACGAGGCGCTGCCGGCCGAGTTGAAAGCGATCCTGAAATACGGTGCCGAAGCCGCGTCGTCCGACATGATCTGGAAGGCGCTCGATCGCTATTCCAAGGACCTGGAGGAACTGAAGAAAAGGGGCGTCAACGTCGTGAAGACACCCGACTCGATTCTTGAGGCCCAGCTCAAGGCCTGGGACCGGGTCATCGAGGCCCAATCCAGGGATGCGTTCTTCGCCAGGGTGATCGCCTCGCAGAAGCAATGGGTGCAGCGAACGGTCGCCTATGAGCGGGTGAACAACGTCTCGGGCGAAATGGCCTACAAGCACTTCTTCGGCTGAAGAGGACCGGGGCCGCTATCCGGCAGCGTACCGGATGGCGGCTTCACGAGGCCCTGGATGAGGCCCTGGGAGGCATCGTTTCCCGAATGAACCGCTTCCTCTTCGCGATCGATGCCCTCAACACCTGGATCGGCAAGACGTTCGCCTGGTGCATCGTCCTCCTCACGCTCGCCATCTCGTGGGAGGTGTTCTCGCGCTATGTGCTGCGGACGCCGACCGACTGGGCGTTCGACGTCAGCTACATGCTCTACGGCGCGCTGTTCATGATGGCCGGCGCCTACACCCTGGCGCGCAACGGCCATGTGCGCGGCGATTTCCTTTATCGGGAATGGTCGCCGCGGCGCCAGGCCGGCCTCGACCTGGTCCTCTACATCCTCTTCTTCTTCCCCGGCATCCTGGCGCTCATCTATGCCGGTTATGATTTCGCCAAGCTGTCCTGGATGTTCGCCGAGCACAGCTCGAACAGCCCGAACGGGCCGCCGCTCTATCACTTCAAGACGCTGATCCCGATCACCGGCGTGCTCATGCTGCTGCAGGGCATCGCCGAGACCGCGCGCTGCATCATCTGCCTGCGCACCGGCAGCTGGCCGCAACGGCTCCATGACGTGGAGGAGCTGGAGAAGGTCATCCTGGAACAGAAGGCGCGCGAGCGCGGAGAGGTCGCATGACGGACCCCCAGCTCGGCGTCCTCATGCTGGCGCTGTTCGTCGTCGCCATCATGCTGGGCTTTCCCATCGCCTTCACCCTGATGGCGCTCGGCGTGGGCTTCGGCTACCTGGCGATGGGCGACACGGTCCTCCAGCTTGTGGTGCAGCGCACCTATTCGGTGATGGCCAACGATGTGCTGATATCGGTGCCGCTGTTCGTCTTCATGGGCTACGTCATCGAGCGGGCGAGCATCCTCGACCGCCTGTTCAAGTCCCTGCTGCTGGCGGCCAGCGGGTTGCCCGGGGCGCTGGCCGTCGCCACCCTCGTCACCTGCGCGCTCTTCGCCACCGCCACCGGCATCGTCGGCGCGGTGGTGACGCTGATGGGCCTGCTCGCCTTCCCCGCCATGCTGCGCTACGGCTATGATGAGCGGCTGGCGGCGGGCGTGGTCTGTGCCGGTGGCTGTCTCGGCATCCTCATCCCGCCCAGCGTGATGCTGATCCTCTATGGCGCCACCGCCGGCGTCTCGGTGGTGAAGCTCTATGCCGGCGCCTTCTTCCCGGGACTGATGCTGGCCGGGCTCTATATCGCCTACGTCATCGTCCGGGTGATGATCAACCCGGCGCTGGCGCCGAAGCTGCCACCCGAAGAGCGCAACGTGCCCGTCCTGAAGGTGGTGAGCGGCCTCGCCGTCTCCTTCGTCCCGCTCGCATTCCTGATCGCGTCCGTGCTCGGCGCCATCCTGTTCGGCCTGGCGACGCCCTCGGAGGCCGCCGCCATCGGCGCGCTGGGCGCGGTGTTCCTGGCCGCGGCCTATCGCTCGCTGACCTTCCAGAAGCTGAAGGAATCGGTGTTCCTGACGGCGCGCACCTCGGCCATGGTGTGCTGGCTCTTCGTCGGGTCCTTCATCTTCTCGTCGATCTTCGCCTATCTCGGCGGCCAGGCGGTGATCGAGCGCTTCGTGCTCGGCCTCGACCTGACGCCGCTGACCTTCCTCTTGCTGACCCAGCTCATCATCTTCGTGCTCGGCTGGCCGCTGGAATGGACCGAGATCATCATCATCTTCGTGCCGATCTTCCTGCCGCTGCTGCAGCATTTCGATGTCGACCCGCTGTTCTTCGGCATCCTGATCGCGCTCAACATCCAGACCTCGTTCCTGTCGCCGCCGGTCGCCATGGCGCCCTTCTACCTGAAGGGCGTGGCGCCGGCGCATGTCTCCATCAACCAGATATTCCGCGGCGTGATGCCGTTCATGGGGCTGGTGCTGGTGGCCATGGTGCTGCTCTACACCTTCCCCGGGATCGGCCTGTGGCTGCCGGACTATCTGTACAAATAGGCGAACCATTGAACTGCACCTTCGCAGCCCTTTTCCGACCCCACGCGCCGGGGCTTGGGGGTATGGTGCGCGTGCCCCAGCACCGATCCGGGGACCGCGAAGAGGGGAAGCGATGTCTGGAACCCATGCCCGGCTGGAGTACGAGGAGTTCGCCCGGACCGCGCCGGCGGCCCATGCCGCGATGCGGGCGCTCGGCAAGGCGGTCGACGATGCGGGCCTGGAGAAGGAACTGACCGAGCTGATCAAGCTGCGCGCCTCGCAGATCAACGGCTGCGCCTTCTGCATCCAGATCCACCTGAACCTGGCGCGCAAGCTGGGCATCGCCGGCGAGAAGCTCGATCTCGTCATCGCCTGGCGCGAGGCCGGGCTATTCACCCCGCGCGAGATGGCGGCGCTCGCCTGGACCGAGGCCCTGACCGACCTGGCGCGGCAGGGCCCGTCCGACGAAGCCTACGCCACCCTCCTGGAACAATTCACCCCGAGCGAAGCCGCCTTCCTGACGGTCGCGATCGGCACCATCAACCAATGGAACCGCATCGCGGTCGCCCTTCGCTTCACGCCGCCGGTGCCGCGGCCGGCCGCCGCCAGCGCGGCATGAGCGCCAACCCTCCATAGGCCAGGCTCAGGACTGGCTGGCGGAGCCCGAATGCGATGCGGGCCGCGATGCAGATTGGCGGGCCGGATAGATCACCGCGCCGGATGCCTCGATGCGTGCGCCTTCCGTCAATCTTGCCGGCTCGATCTTGTCCCGCCCCATCAGGTGAAAGACACGCTCGCCGTGCGCGATCAGATGATCGGCGACGATGCGCCGGTGGCAGCGCCACCATACGGCCTCGGAACACATCACGACGCATCGATGCTGACGCCCCAATGCGAGCAGCCGCTCGAAGCCGGCGCGAAAGGTCTCCGAGAGCGCGTAGTCGGCGTAGTTATGGAACCGCTGATTTTCCCAGAACCCGTTCCGTTCCGGCGGCGTGCTCCTGGCCTTGCCGCGCAGCCCGCCCAACTCGGCGATATGCTCGTACGCAACCTGGAATTCCATCAGGCTGCTCGGCAGGGTGCTCTTGTCATATTGCGGATTGGTTCGCGACTTCGGAACGGTTCTTATGTCCGCGACCAGGTCGACCTTGGCGATGCGCAGCAACGCGACGAATTCGTCCAGCGTGCGGGTTGAATGGCCGATCGTATGGAAGGGGAGCCTCATTCGATCGGTTTGCTCGCGGTTCTGGTCAACGCGCCGCCCTTATGTGCGGCTATGTGATCGGTCTTGTCGCTTTTGATCTCATATTGCGGATCGTCCTTGGACGCGTGGCGCGTGTGGCCCTTGTAGTCAAAATCGCTGTGGTGGATCGCCCGGATCGTTCCACCCACCCGGCCGGCTTCTGAATTCCAGGTCACGTGGTCGCCGATCTTGAATTTTTCGCCCATCTCTCGTCCTTGGGTGCGGGGTTTTCACTTCAAGAACACGGCCCACGCGGCCCGCTAATCGCCAATCAGGCCTTCTTCAGGAACTCCGTCCGCAGGACCAGGCCCTTCACCTTCTCGGCGTTGCATTCGATCAGGGCAGGGTCGTCGGTGAGGCGGATGTTGCGGACGAGCGTGCCGCGCTTCAGCGTGACCGAGGTGCCCTTCACCTTCAGGTCCTTGATGAGGGTCACCGAATCGCCGTCGGCGAGGCGGGTGCCGTTGCTGTCCTTCACGTCGGTCATGGGCACATCAAGCCTCGTCTGCGGCCAAGGCGACGCAGGAGAATGCGACGCGGGCCTCGGTCGGGACGCCGAAGCGGGCGGTATGCCGCGCCGGCAGCCCACCCGGGAAATGCCGGACATACTCTTCGTTGCACGCGGCATAGTCGGCCGGGTCGGAGATGAGCATCGTCATCTGCACCACCCGGTCGAGGCTGCTGCCGGCGTCGGCCAGGATCTCCCGGATCTTCGCCAGAGAATTGCGCACCTCGTCCTGGGGCGTGGCACCACGCAGGATACCGCGGGCTGGATCGTGCGGGGCGGAATGGCCCGAGACGAAGATGAGCCCCGCCGCCCGGGTGGCCGCGCTGAATGGGCGCGGAACCCCCGGTCCGGGCTGTCCGATGAAGTCGATCACGTGCGGCTCCTCATTTGCGGGTTCGACCGCAAGAGCTAGCCGCCTTCCCTGGGCAGCGTCCAGTCCAACGCCAACGCGCCCCATTCAGGCGCCCTTCAATCAGGCGTGCTTCGGGCCGACCAGGCCGAACATCGCGCCCTGCGGATCGGTGGCGTTGATCACCCAGTCGCCACCCGGCACCTCGGCCGGGCCGAAGGTAACCCTTCCGTCGCGTTCGCGGATGCGCGCGGCCGCCTCCTCGACGCCGTTCACGCGGAAGTAATAGGTCCACATGGGCGGCGGCCCGTCCTTCGGCCGGTTCATCACCGCGCCGATCATCTGTCCGCCATGCTGGATGAAGCGGTAATCGCCCATCTCGCCCATCGGCAGGGCGTCGCCCTTCTCCCAGCCGAACAGCCGGCCGTAGAAGTCGAGCGCACCCGCCTGGTCGCTGGTGGAAAGCTCGTTCCAGCCGCAATGGCCCTCGGCCATCGGCTTGAACGCGGTACTTTTCTCCTCGCTGCCACCGCGCATGACATAGAACAGGACGCCCTGGGGATCGGCGACCATCGCGAAGCGGCCGACGCCAGGGATGTCGGTGGGCGGCAAGTGGACCGCACCGCCCAGCCCGGTCACCGTGGCGGCCGTGGCGTCGACGTCGGAGACCCCGACATATCCGAGCCAAAGCGGTGCCGGCATGCCTTCGGGCATTTTCATCAGGCCGCCGATGTCGGCGTCCGGGGCCCGGAACAGACGGTAGTCCATGCCGCCGCCCATGCCCGCGTCCCGCACCGTCCAGCCGACGACGGCAGCGTAGAATTCGGCGGCGGCATCGGGGGCAGCCGTCAGCAATTCGTACCAGATGTGGTCGCCATCGGGATTGGGCATCGTCCTTGTCCTCATTGGTCCAGGATCGGCGCGAAGCCGCCATAGATCATGCGCTTGCCGTCGAACGGCATGTTGGCATGGTCGGGCTTCATCCGCTCGTCGGCCATGACCTTCACCCAGCTCGCGTCGCGGACCGCCTTCGACGGCCACTCGATCCAGGAATAGACGACCGCTTCCTCGCCGGTCGCCTTCACGGCGCGCTTGAAGTCGGTAACCTTGCCGTCGGGAACGTCGTCGCCCCAGGCCTCGACCACACGGGTCGCACCATATTCCTGGAACACCGCCGCCGCCTTGGCCGCCATCGTGCGATAGGCATCCCTGTTGGCGGTCGGCACCGCGACCACGAAGCCGTCGGCATAGCCCATGGTCCCGCCGCTGGCCTCGTCGACGAAGGGCGCAAACCCGCCATAGATCATGCGCCGCCCGTCGAACGGCATCGACGCGCCCATCTCCTTCATCCGCGGATCGCTCATCATTTTTTCGTTGGCGGCGTCACGCACCGCCTTCGAGGGGAATTCGAACCAGGAGAAGACGACGACCTCATCGTCCTTCGCCTGCACCGCACCCTTGAAGTCCGTGACCTTGCCGTCGGGGACATTGTCCCCCCAGCATTCGACCATGCGGGTCACGCCGAATTCGCGGAACAGGGGCGCCGCCTTGGCGGCATGGCTGCGATAGGCTTCCTTGTTGGCGGCCGGAACCGCCGCGACAAACCCTTGCACGTAGGTCATTGCTTCTCTCCTGCCGTGGTTTGATGCCGGTTAAACAGTCTTGGCGTGCGGGTGTTCCTCGAACGCGGGCGAGCTGCGCCGGGACCGACGGCTCGTCCTTCGCGATTTGAAGCTCGACTAATTGAGTTGATATCAACCTATGTCGATGCATGTCAAGACCCGCGACGGCGGGTCCGTTCATCGCCCGGAAACGCGAAGAGCGGCCAGAAGGACCGCTCTTATCGTGTCATTTCCTGAAGACTACTGGAGCGGGCGAGGCGATTCGAACGCCCGACCCCAACCTTGGCAAGGTTGTGCTCTACCCCTGAGCTACGCCCGCATCCGAGTAAGTCCGACACCGGCTGACCGGCCGGCAGGGCGCGGATAATATCCAGCCAGCGCCGCATTGCAACCCCCTTCCGCGGGGAAGTTTCGAAGATCGCGACGTTGCCGCGCCGTGCCGCGGCCCGTATATACCGGGCCTACGATCATGACAGCCATGCACGACGCCCCTGCCCCGGCACCAGCCCCCGGGCCGCACCACGCCACGCCAGAAATCCTGCTGGCGCGCCTGGACGCGCTCGGGATCGCGACGCGCACCGTGACCCACCCGCCGCTGTTCACGGTGGACGACAGCCGCCGCCTGCGCGGCGACCTGCCGGGCGGCCACTGCAAGAACCTGTTCCTGAAGGACCGCAAGGACAAGCTGTGGCTGGTGGTCGCCCTGGAGCACCGGGTGATCGAGATGAAGCGCCTGTCCGACCGCATCGGCTCGGCCCGCCTGTCCTTCGGCCGGCCGGAGCTGCTGGTGGAGGCGCTGGGCGTGACGCCCGGCGGGGTGACGCCGTTCGCCCTCGTCAACGACACCAGCCAGCGCGTGTCGGTCGTGCTCGACCAGG
This sequence comes from uncultured Rhizobiaceae bacterium, assembly GCA_964594715.1. Taxonomy (GTDB): domain Bacteria; phylum Pseudomonadota; class Alphaproteobacteria; order ATCC43930; family Allostellaceae; genus Allostella. The sequence goes on from CAZQOA010000026.1 coordinate 16,621, forward strand.
AAATGCTGACCTACGACCCGCTCAACTACCACCCGCTCACCAACGCGGCCACGACGGCGATCGCACCCGCCGACCTGCTGCGCTTCATCGACGCCTGCGGCCACCGCCCGCAGGTCGTCGATCTTGCCTGACCGCCTGGGGGAACGAAGACCGCATGGGAACCCCCGCCGAGGAGGCTGCGCGTCGGCGCACCTTCGCCATCATCGCCCACCCCGACGCCGGCAAGACCACGCTGACCGAGAAGCTGCTGCTGTTCGGCGGCGCCATCCAGGCGGCCGGCGCCGTCAAGGCGCGCGGCGACGCGCGGCGCGCGCGCTCCGACTGGATGAAGATCGAGCGCGACCGCGGCATCTCCGTCACCGCGTCGGTCATGACCTTCGAGCATGAGGGCAACGTCTTCAACCTGCTCGACACGCCGGGCCACGAGGATTTCAGCGAGGACACCTACCGCGTCCTGACCGCCGTCGATTCCGCGGTCATGGTGCTGGACGGCGCCCGCGGCATCCAGTCCCAGACGCGCAAGCTGTTCGAGGTCTGCCGCCTGCGCGACGTCCCCATCATCACCTTCATCAACAAGTTCGACCGCGAATCGCGCGATCCCTTCGACCTGATCCAGGAGATCGAGGAGACGCTGGCGCTGGAGGCCGCGCCGGTAAGCTGGCCGATCGGCATGGGGCGCGACTTCCGCGGCTGCTACGATCTGCTGCACGACCGGCTGGTGCTGTTCGAGCGCGGCGCCGGCGACCGCATCCTGCCGGCCCAGGAATGCCAGGGGCTGGACGATCCCAAGATCGACGCGGCCCTCGACCCGGTGCTGGCCGCCAAGCTGCGCGAGGACGTGGAGATGGCCCGCGGCCTGTGTCAGCCCTTCGACCGCGAGGCCTACCTGGCCGGCCACCGCACGCCCGTCTTCTTCGGCAGCGCCTTGAAGAATTTCGGCATCGGCGAGCTGCTGGACGGGCTCAACCGCTTCGCGCCGTCGCCGCGGCCGCAGCAGGCCGACGTCCGCGCCGTCCTGCCGGAGGAGGACAAGGTCTCGGGCTTCGTGTTCAAGATCCAGGCGAACATGGACCCCAACCACCGCGACCGCGTCGCCTTCCTGCGCATGTGCTCGGGCCATTTCCGCCGCGGCATGAAGGTGAAGCATGTCCGCAGCAATAAGACGATGGCGATCAACAACCCGGTCTTCTTCCTCGCCCGCGACCGCGAGCTGGCGGACGACGCGTTCGCCGGCGACATCATCGGCATCCCCAACCACGGCACGCTGCGCATCGGCGACACCCTGACCGAGGGCGAGGAGCTGCGCTTCCTGGGGGTGCCCAGCTTCGCGCCGGAAATGCTCCAGCGGGTGCGGCTGGAAGACCCGATGAAAGCCAAGCACCTGCAGCGCGCGCTGATCCAGCTGGCCGAGGAGGGCGCCTCCCAGGTGTTCCGGCCGATGCTCGGGTCCGACTGGATCGTCGGCGTCGTCGGGCCGCTGCAGTTCGAGGTGCTGAGCCACCGCATCGCCGCCGAGTACGACATCCGCGCCCGCTTCGAGCCATCCCCGGTGGAGGCTGCGCGCTGGGTGGAGGCGGACGACCCCAAGCTGGTCGAGCGCTTCGTCGACGCCAACCGCTCGGCCCTGGCGGAGGATCATGACGGTGCCCTGGTCTTCCTCGCCCGCAACAGCTGGCACCTGCGCCAGACCGGCGAGGACTGGAAGGACATCCGCTTCAATGCCGTCCGCGAGCATCGCACCGCGGCCTAGGGCCGCGCATGTTGCAAGTGGCGGCCTAGGGCCGGCGGCGGCCCGAAAAGGCCCGTCGCAGCAACGCCCTTGCTTCCGCTCCGTCGACCCGCCATCTAGTTGGCACGCTTTTCTCCACTTTCACGTCCGAGAGTACCGCTGATGGAGTCCCTTATCGCAGCCGCGCCCGCGGCAGCCGATCTCGTCAAGGATACCGGTTCTGCCACCTTCATGGCGGACGTGGTGGACGCCTCCTTCGACCAGCCGGTGATCGTCGACTTCTGGGCGCCGTGGTGCGGTCCCTGCAAGCAGCTCGGCCCCGCCCTGGAAAAGGCGGTGGCGGAGGCCCGCGGCGCCGTCCGCATGGTCAAGGTCAACATCGACGAGAACCAGGATCTGGCCGGCCAGATGCGGATCCAGTCGATCCCCGCCGTCTATGCCTTCAAGGACGGCCGGCCGGTCGACGGTTTCGTCGGCGCCCTGCCGGACAGCCAGGTGAAGCAGTTCGTCCAGAAGATGGCCAAGCTGGCCGGCCCGAAGCAGTCGCCCGTCGACGATGCGCTGGCCATGGCCAAGGAAGCCATGGCGACCGGCGACATCGGCACCGCCGGCAACCTCTATGCCCAGGTCCTGGAGGCCGAGCCGACCAACCCGGCAGCCCTGGCCGGCATCGTCCGCGTCCACCTTGATTCCAAGGATTTCGAGAGCGCGCGCGAGGCCCTGGCGCTGGTGCCGGCCGAACATGCCAACCATGCCGACATCGCGGCCGCCCGCTCGGCCCTGGAGCTGGCCGAGGAGGGCGAGAAGGCCGCCGGCGCGTTCGCGGAGCTGGAGGCCAAGCTGGCCGCCAATGCCAACGACCACCAGGCGCGCTACGACCTCTCGGTGGCACTTTATGCGGCCGGCGACCGCGAGGCTGCGGTCGACCATCTGCTGGAGATCGTGCGGCGCGACCGCAAATGGAACGAGGAAGCCGCCCGCAAGCAGCTCGTGAAGCTGTTCGAGGCGTTCGGCTTCAGCGACCCCCTGTCGATGGATGCCCGCAAGCGCCTGTCCGCCATCCTGTTCTCCTGACCGGCCCACGCTCCTGGACCGCCGGCTCTCTTGATCCCGCCCGCTCTCTTCACCCCAACGGCAGCATGAGCCGCCATCCCTTCGACCCGGACTTCGCCTCGCTGCCGCGGTCGATCCCGGTGTTCCCGCTGCCGGGCGTGCTGCTGCTGCCGCGCGGCAAGCTGCCGCTCAACGTGTTCGAGCCGCGCTACCTGCACATGGTGCAGGATGCGCTGGCGGCCGAGCGGATGATCGGCATGATCCAGCCGACGGAAGAGGAACGCGACGGCCATCCCCCCGCCCTCTACCGCACCGGCTGCGCCGGCCGCATCGTCGCCTTCAGCGAGACCGACGACGGGCGGCTGCTGATCACCCTGGCCGGCCTCTGCCGCTTCGACGTGGCCGAAGAGGTCCCCACGACCCGTGGCTATCGGCGGGTGGTGCCGTCCTGGGACCGCTTCGCCGCCGACCTGGCCGAGGAGGTGGAGCCGGACCTGGACCGCGGCCGCCTGCTGAAGTCGGTCGAGGCCTATTTCAAGGCGCAGGGCCTGTCGGCCGACTGGGACGCGATCAAGAGCACGCCGGACGGACGCCTGCTGGTCGCGCTCGCCATGGTCTGCCCCTTCGCCCCCAACGAGAAGCAGGCCCTGCTGGAAGCGCCCGATCCCACCGCGCGCGCGGGCACGCTGATCGCGCTGATGGAGATGGCGGCCCTGGCCGCGCCCTCCAGCGACGACCAGAATCCGCCCCGGCACTGATGTCCCGCCACCCGTTGCCTCCGTGGAGCCGCCGATGACCGAGCCGCGCCCCAGCGTCGACCCCAAGCTGCTGGAGATCCTGGTCTGCCCGCTGACCAAGAACGCGCTGGAATACGACCACGCGCGGCAGGAGCTGATCAGCCGTCACGCCGGCCTGGCCTATCCCATCCGCGACGGCATCCCCATCATGCTGGTCGAGGAGGCCCGCCAGATCGACGAGGACGCCCCCGCTGCCAATACCCCGGCTGCCGATACCCCAGCGGCCGGCGCCAGGGCCACCGATGCCCCGTAGCCACGACAAGCCGCTGCCGCCCACCGGCTTCCGGACCGCCCACTGGCCGGTCGAAATCCGCCTGCTCGGCGCCGAGCGCGCGCTGGAGGTAGATTTCGACGACGGCAGCAGCTTCCGCTATCCGGCCGAGTTCCTGCGCGTCGAAAGCCCGTCGGCCGAGGTGCAGGGCCATGGGCCGGGGCAGAAGCAGCTGGTGGCCGGCCGGCAGGAGGTCGGCATCGTCGCCATCGAGCCGGTCGGCAACTACGCCATCCGCATCCGCTTCGACGACCTGCACGACACCGGCATCTACTCCTGGACCTATCTGCACGAGATCGGCCGCGACCAGGCGAAGCTGTGGGGCAACTACCTGGCGGCCTTGCAGGCAGCGGGCAAATCCCGCGACCCGCGGGTCAGGTAGCAACCATTCCATGGGCGACCCGGGATGCTGACCCTGTTCGCCAAGGGAGTGGCGCTCGGCCTCGCGATCGCGGCCCCGGTCGGCCCGATCGGGCTCTTGTGCATCCGGCGCACGCTGGCCGACGGGCCGACCCTGGGTTTCGCGGTCGGGCTGGGGGCGGCCACCGCCGATGCCGCGTTCGGCGCGGTGGCGGGCTTCGGGCTGGCCGTCATCTCCGACTTCATCGTCGCCGGCCGCGACTGGCTGGCGGCGGTCGGCGGCCTCGTCCTGCTGTGGCTCGGCCTGCGCACCGCCATCGCGGCCCCCGGCCGGTCGACCGGCGAGGGCACCGCCCGCGGCGGCGGCCTCCTGATCGCCTGGGGCACCACCTTCCTCCTCACCTTGACCAACCCGGCCACCATCCTGTCCTTTGCGGCGGCCTTCGCGGCCCTGGGCCTGGCCGAATGGGCGGGCGACACCATGGCCGCCTTCGTGCTGGTGCTGGGGGTGTTCCTCGGCTCGGCCGCCTGGTGGCTCGGCCTGTCGACCGTGGTCGGACGCTTCCGCACCCGGATCGGCGGCCATGCCATGGCCTGGATCAACCGGGCGAGCGGGGCCGCCCTCATCGCCTTCGGCACCGCCGCCATCTACACCGTCGCGTCCTAGCGGAAGCGCTCCCGCGCCGCCCGCGCCAGACGCACCAGCTCCAGGTGCGCGGCCGCCGCATCGGCGACGGGGGCGGCGAAGTCGACCCGCAGCACGGTGCCGCCGAGGCGGAGGTCGATCCCCTCGGGATCGATGCCGGTCATCCGCCAGCCGAGCCCGTCGCCGCCGGCCGTCCGGGCATAGAGCTGGATCGCGGCCGAATGGTCGGCATTCATGTGTCGGACGATGTCCGCCTCGGCCGCGGCCAGCGCGGCCAGCGCGGCCGGGTCGACCGGCGGCGCCAGCAGTGCCCCTTCGATCCAGCGGATGCGGCCGAAGCCGGCCACGAGATGGGCCCGCGCCATCTCCACCCGGTAGAAGCGGAAATCGCCGAACCCGGCATAGAGTGCTGCGTCCGGATGGCGGGCGAGGTAACGCGCCCGGGCCGCTTCCTCGTCGGCCGCGACCACCCGCCCCGCCACCGACAGGCGCGCACCGGCCAGCGGCTGGCGCAGCCCGGCCGTGCCGTCGAACAGCAGCGACACCCGCTGGTCGCGGGCGATGTTGCGGGTGTGGTCGGCCAGGTCCGACAGCAGCAGCAGCGGATGGCCGCCCGCATCCAGGGCTGCCAGCACCAGCGAGGCATAGGGCCAACCATCGTCCCCCGCCGTCGCCAGGGTGGCGCGGTCGACGCGGCGCAGGAGGCGGCGGGCCTCGGCCGCCAGGAGGGAGGGATCGTCTGCCATGGCCGGAGTCTCCCAGAACGGCCGGATCGCGGCAACCGTGCCCGCGGCCCTCCCACCGATGCCGGGGCTGGTCTACAGTCCTCGGGCGATGATCACGCCCGCCCTGCCGCCCTCGCTGTGGGCCGCCACAGCACCGCCCGGCCCCGCCACCCAGCCGCTGGCGGGCGACATCGCGGCCGACGTCGTGGTGGTGGGCGGCGGCTACACCGGCCTCTCGACCGCCCTCCATTTGGCCGAGCGCGGCGTGGCGGTAGTGGTGGTCGAGGCGGCATCGGTCGGCTGGGGCGCCTCGGGCCGCAACAACGGGCAGGTCATCCCGACCCACCCGCGCTTCGACCCCGACCATTTCGTCGCCATGCTGGGGCCGGAGAAGGGCGAGGCCTATGCCGCTCTGGTGCGGGATTCCGCCGCCTACACCTTTGAGCTGATCCGTCGCCACGGCATGGATTGCGAGGCGCAGCAGACCGGCTGGATCCAGCCCGCCCACCGGCCGGGACGGGTGGCGCTGAGCCGCCGCCGGGCCGAGCAATGGGCCAGGCGCGGTGCGCCGGCGGAATTCCTCGACCGGCAGCAGACCGCCGCCATCACCGGCTCCGACTTCTGGCACGGCGGCTGGCGCAATCGCGACGGCGGGCACGTCAACCCGCTGGCCTATGCCCGCGGGCTGGCCCATGCCGCGATCGCAGCCGGCGCGCGCCTGTTCGAGCGGAGCCCGGCCACCACTTTGGTCCGCGACGGCGCGCGCTGGAAGCTGTCGACCCCGGAGGGCAGCGTCACCGCCGACCAGGTGGTGCTGGCGACCAACGCCTATTCGGACGACTTGTGGCCGGGCCTGCGCCAGACGGTGATCCCCGTGCGCTCCTATCAGATGGCGACCCAGCCCTTGGGCGAGAATGTCCGGCGCAGCATCCTGGTCGGCAACGTCGCCCTGTCCGACACCCAGGGCGACCTGCATTTCTTTCGCTTCGACCGCGACGGACGGCTGGTGTCCGGCGGTGCGCTCGTCGTCCATGCCGGGCACGAGGCGCGGCTCAGGCGCCGCATCGGCGCCCGCCTGCACAAGGTCTTCCCGCAGATCGGCGAGGTGCGGTTCGACCATCTGTGGCACGGCTATGTCGGCATCACCGCCGACCGCATGCCGCATCTGCACGAGCTGGCGCCGGGCGTCGTCGCCTGGATCGGCTGCCAGGGCCGCGGCGTGGCGCTGGCCTCGATCCTGGGCCGCGAACTGGCCCGCTGGGTCGCCACCCGATCCGCCGACGGCCTACCCCTGCCCCTGTCCCCGCTCGCCCCCATCCCCGCCCACGGCTTCGCCCGCCGCATCGCCCGCGGCATGCTGCTGCTCTATCGCTGGCGGGACCGGCGGGGCTGAGCCTCGCCGCCGACCAGCCGAAAGATCTGGCGAGCCAAGGGCGCCTCGTCACCGCCGAAGCTGACGATCATCGCCTCCAGGAACGGCGCCCGTTCCAGTCGGCCGAGATCGAGCGGCCGGCCAGCGTCGGAGGCCAGGATATCGAGCAACGTCAATTGCGCCCGCCCATTCCCCTCGCGGAACGGATGGATCGCATTCAGGTCGGCCAGGAAGTGCGCGGCATCCGCGGCAAAGGCATGAGCGGCGCGATGGCGCAGCAAGCCACCCTGCCGCAATCCCCGGAACACGCGGCTTGTTTCGCGCGCGATGTTCTCCGGGTAGCAGAACATGTTCCCGCCCTTTGCGAGGCGCACGCGGCGGTATCGACCCGACCAGGCATAGACATCCTGAAACAGGTGCCGATGGATCGAGCGGTAGTGCGAGGGCGTAATCCGGCCGCTCGGCAACGGCTCTTCACCGCGCAACGTGACCATCGTCGCCTCGAACCGCTCCAGTTCTGCTACATCCCGTATTCTGGCTCTGTTTCGCAAGACGTCGCTGCCCGCGTAGCAGTACGGGTCCGCGACCACCCCATAGGGTTGGCCGGTCAGGCTTGCTTGCTTCGGAATTGCGCCAGCAACAGGCGCCGTCGCTCTTCCGACGACACACCATCGCGGTCGAATTGGCGAAACTGCTCCTCCGTCTCCCGACTGAGATAGACGCCTTCGACGGCATTGATCTGGGCGATTCGGGACCGACCCAACGTCAGGCTTTCGCGCATGCGGCCATCCCGCCCGTGAACACACAGGACTCCGCCACCGCCCCGTAACTCAGCGCGGGCAGCGTCCATCGCTGCATCCTGGCTCTCGTAAACCGTCAAGCCATCGGGCCCGGGGCGCTGCACCGCCCAGCCCGATCCGTGGGGAAGCACCGAAACCGTTCTTCTCCGGTGGTCGGACGAAGTCCCTCGTTCCATCGGGCAATTCTACCATGGGGAAAGCGGCCCTCGCTACCGGTCAGCCCGGCCGCGCCCCCGCCAGCAGCGCGATGTTGCCGTGCAGGTGCAGCGGCTGGAAGGCGAGGCCAGCCGCGGCGAACCAGGCGGCATAGTCGGCCAGCGTCGCGGGGCGGTTGTCGCTGCCGAGATCATGCTCGTAGGCGGCGAAGTCCTCAGCCGAGCGCATGCCCTCGCCGTGCAGCCGCTCCAGCCGGCGCCAGATGCTGCGCTGCAGGGGGAAGAGCGCGGGCTCGGTCAGGCGGATGCGGTCGTAGAGCAGCAGCGCGCCGCCGGGGGCGAGGTGCCGGGCGGCCCAGGCGATGGCGCGCGCCTTGCCGGCATCGTCCAGGTCATGAAAGGTCAGCACGGTGACGATGAAGCGCCATGGGCCCTCGATCCCGGCGATACCGTCGACCGCCGCCAGGTCGCCCTCGACCAGCCGGACGCGCTCGCTCCAGGGCGCCAGGTTGGCCGCGGCAGCCACCAGGCTGTCGCCCTTGCGGTCGACGCCCTGATAGCGGAGGTCGCCCGACCGCGGCAGCAGCAGGTGGCCGAGATAGCCGGTGCCGCAGCCGAGGTCGAGCACACCGTCGCCCGGGGCCGCCTGGTCGGCGATGGCCTGGACCAATATGTCGAGCTGTTCGGCCCGTGTCGGGTGACGCAGAATCGGATCCTTCATGGAATTCGCCTTCAATTGCCTTGTTTGCCGTCGTCGCCGCGGAAGATCTGGCTCGGGGCCGGTGACCGCCCCGTGGATGGTGGTGCGGCGGCGCGCGAGAAGAGATCGCCCAGCCAGCCGCCGCCGCGACGCTCGTCCTGCGGCGGTACCGGCGGCGGTGGGAGGGCCGCCATCGGCGGCGCGTAGGCCGGGAAGGCATGCGGCGGGCTGCCCTTCAACGCCTCTTGCATGAAGGCGCGCCAGATGGTCGCCGGCACGGTACCGCCGGTCACGCCACGCATCGGTTGGCCGTCATCGTTGCCGACCCAGACCACGGTCACGAGGTCGGGCGTCCAGCCCGCGAACCAGGCATCGCGGTAGTCCTGGGTGGTGCCCGTCTTGCCCGCTGCCGGGCGGCCTATGCTTGCCGCGCGCGCGGTGCCGCGCTCGATGGTGCCCATCAGCATCCGGTTCATCTCGGCCGCATGGTCCGCCCGAATGACGCGGCCCGGGCCGGAGCCGGCGCGGCGATAGAGGATACGGCCGCTGCGGTCCTTGATCTCGCGGATCGCGTAGGGGATGACGCCGATGCCGTCATTGGCGAAGGGTGCCAGGGCGCCCGCCAGCTCGACCGGCGTCAACTCGCTGGTGCCGAGCGCCAGGCTGGCGTCGCGGCCGAGGTCGCTGGTCACCCCCATGCGATGGGCGACGGCGATCACCCGGTCGACGCCGACCTGCTGCACCAGCTGCACCGACACCGTGTTGACCGACTGCGCCAGCGCGTCGGCCAGGGTCATCTGTCCCAGGTAGCGGCCGTTGAAGTTCTTGGGCGACCAGTTCTTGATCCGGACCGGCTGGTCGACGACCAGCTGGTCCGGCCGCCACCCCGCCTCCAGCGCGGCCAGCCAGACGAACGGCTTGAAGGACGAGCCCGGCTGGCGCATCGCCTGGCCGGCACGGTTGAACTGGCTTTCCGCATAGTCGCGGCCGCCAACCATGGCCTGGACCGCGCCGTCGGGCGCCAGCGCGACCAGTGCCGCCTGCCCGACACCGACCTTGGCGCCTTCGGCCAGGCCGTTATGCACCGCCCATTCGGCCAGCCCTTGCAGGCGTGGCTGGAAGGTGGTGGACACGATCAGGTCGTCGGTCGCGGTGCCGATATAGCCCGAGAGCTGCTCGGACGCCCAGTCGGCGAAGTAGCGATTGCCCTGGGACGGGCCCGACACGCGGGCGAGCTGGGTCCCATTGGTCTTGGCCGCCGCCGCCTCGTTGGCGGACAGCACGCCGGCCTCCACCATGTTGTCCAGGACCTCGCTCGCCCGGTCGGCGGCAAGGGCCGGATCGCGCAACGGATTGAGGCGCGACGGCGCCTTCGGCAGCCCCGCCAGTACCGCCGACTCATAAAGGCTGACCCGGGTCGCCGGCTTGCCGAAATAGCGCCGGGCGGCGGCGTCGATGCCATAGGTGCCGGCCCCGAAATAGACCCGGTTCAGATAGATCGTCAGGATCTCGTCCTTGCTGAAGCGGTGCTCCAGCCACAGCGCCAGCAGCGCCTCCTGCACCTTGCGGCGGGTGGTGCGGTCCTGGGTCAGGAACAGGTTCTTGGCGAGCTGCTGGGTGATGGTGCTGCCGCCCTCCACCACCCGGCCGGCGCGCAGGTTCTGGTAGATGGCGCGGGCGACACCGAACGGGTCGACGCCGAAATGCTGGTAGAAGCGCCGGTCCTCGGTCGCCAGCAGGGCCGCCGGCATATAGCCGGGCAGGTCATGGAGCTGGACCGCCTCGCCATGGACATCGCCGACCGTGGCCATCACGCTGCCGTCGGCGGCCAGGAAGGTGACGCTCGGGCGCCGCTCCATCCCGGCCAGGTTGCGGGTGTCCGGCAGGTCGTAGGCGTACCACGCCACCACGCCCAGCACCGCCACCATGGCCCAGATGCCGAGGATCACCGTCCAGCGCACCAGGAACCCCAGCACCGACCGCCGCCGCCGGCGCCGTCCCGGCTGCGGCCCGCCTTCCACGCCCCCCGTTTCAGCCACCCGGTCCCGCTCCTGATCCAACGATCACCCGCCGTCACCGACTCGGAGGATATAGCGGGCCATAGTAGCGCCTGCCCATGGGTCGATTTCGGGGCGAATTTCGGGCGAGCGGCGTTTCGGGCGGCACCGTCAGCGCGGTTGCAGGCGGATGGCACCGTCGAGGCGGATGCACTCGCCGTTGATCATCACGTTCTCCACGATGTGGCGGACCAGGCTCGCATATTCCTCGGGCGTGCCGAAGCGGCTGGGGAAGGGAACGCTGGCGGCCAGGCTGTCCTGCACCGGCTGTGGCATGCCGAGCAGCATCGGCGTCGCGAACAGGCCGGGTGCGACGGCGTTGACGCGGATGCCGGAGCGGGCGAACTCGCGCGCCGCCGGCATGGTCAGCGCGACGACGCCGCCCTTCGAGGCGGAATAGGCGGCCTGGCCGATCTGCCCCTCGAAGGCCGCGACCGAGGCGGTCGAGACGATGACGCCGCGCTCGCCGTCGGCCAGCGCGTCCAGGCCCTGCATGTCGGCCGCGGCCAGGCGCATCATGTTGAAGCTGCCGATCAGGTTGACCTCGACCACCCGGCGGAAATCGTCGAGTGCCATCGGCCCGTCGCGCCCGACGATGCGCTGGGCCGGCGCGATGCCGGCACAGTTCACCAGGATGCGCGCCGCCCCGTGCCGGTCGCGGGCCGCCTTCACCGCGGCCTCGCCGGCCTCGCCACTGGTCACGTCGGCCGCGACCGCGAAGCCGCCGATCTCGGCCGCGACGGCCTCGGCCGGCGCGGCCTTCACGTCGACCACGGTGACCTTGGCACCGGCCGCCGCCAGCATCCGGGCGGTCGCCGCCCCCAGGCCGGACCCGCCACCGGTCACGATCGCCGCGACACCCTGGATCTGCATCTTCGCCCCCTCATGCTGTCGTCATCGGATTGTCGATGCCGGTCTTAGCAAACCGCCCGCCCTGTGGCGACCGGGGCCGTGGCGACGGGGTTGCCCGACCGGCCGGGCATGACTAAGACACCCCATGTTCAGACCGACCCTGCGCGACGTTCCCCGCCCGGCGCTGATC
>CAZQOA010000026.1:28427-52432 GCA_964594715.1 uncultured Rhizobiaceae bacterium
AAGACACCCCATGTTCAGACCGACCCTGCGCGACGTTCCCCGCCCGGCGCTGATCCTCGGATTTGCCGGCCTCGTCCCCTTCATCCTGGGCGCGGTCGGGGCCTGGGCCCTGGAGGCGGAGCGCGCCGGCCTCGCCATCCCGCTGCAATTCTTCTATGCGTCGGCCGTCCTGTCCTTCCTGGGGGCGGTCCATTGGGGCCTCGCCATGGCCGACTACGGCGCCGTGTCGCGGGCGAGCTGGGGGCGGTTCGCCTGGGGCGTGGTGCCGGCCCTGGCCGGGTGGCTGCTGACGGCCCTGGAGTCCGCGCCGATCCATATGGGGATGGCGCTCACCGCCGCTTTCCCGATCGTGCTGGTCGCCGACCTCGTCGCCGCCGGCCGCGGGCTGGCGCCGCCCTGGTACCCGGCGCTGCGCATTCCCCTCACCCTGGTTGCGACCCTGTCCCTGGCCGCCTCCACCTTGCGCTTCGTCTTTCCGCCCAGTTCCTGACTAGGAGCGGCCGGGCGGGTCGGGAGTGGCCGGGTCGGCGGTGGCCGCGGTCGCCGTGGTCGCCGGCCGCAGCCGGCTCACCTTCGCCTCGCGATGGGCGATGTAGAGCCCGGAAGCGCCGATGATCACGGCGCCGATCAGCGTGTATTCGTCGGGCTGCTCGGCGAAGAAGACCAGGCCCAGCAGGGCCGCGAACGGCAGCCGTGAATAGTCGAAGGTCATGACGACGGTGGCGTCGGCGGCGCGGAAGGCGCGGGTCATCGTCATGTGGCCGAGCGACCCCAGCACCCCCATCAGGACGATCCACGGCCACAGGTCCCAGTCCGGCCATTCCCAGACGAAGAAGGCCGGAATGAACAGGAAGGGCGTGTAGTAGAGCGCCATCCAGGTGACGATGGCGTTGGCTGGCTCGGTCCGCGACAGGAGCTTGATGACAATGGTGTTGATGGCGCTCGACGCGGCCGAGATGAGGGCCGCGATCATGCCGGCATCGATCGGCGTCCAGCCGGGCCGCAGGATGATGACCGCCCCGACGAAGCCGATGATGATCGCCGACCAGCGCCGCATCCGCACCTGCTCGCCCAGCATGAAGACCGCGAGCACGGTGGTGAACAAGGGCGCGGTGAAGCTGAGCGCGGTCGAGGTCGCGAGCGGCAGGTGGGCGATGCTGTAGAAGGATGCCAGCATGCCGATCACGCCGATGAGCGCACGGCGCAGGTAGAGCGGGTTGTGGCGCCCGAGCCCGGCGCGGCCCGCCCGCACCATCAGCGGCACCATGAACAGGAGCCCGAAGAAGATGCGGAAGAAGGCCGCCTGGAAGGGCGGCAGCCCGCGCTCCGCCGTCAGCCAGCGGATGAGGGTGTTGAGCAGCGAGAAGAGGACGGCCGCCAGCAGCATCCAGATCGCGCCCTGGACGGGCGGCGACAGATCCTTCATCCAAAGGTCGAAGCGGCGCTTCAGCGGCATTTGCCGGGGATTTCGCGTTTGCAGGCGGGGGAAGGAGAACGCCCGCAGATCACGGCCGGAGGCGGGCGGCGCCAAGGCTAAGTGGTGGCAGCCGCGGGCGCCAGCCCGTTGAAGGCGCAACCGTTGCGCCGCCGCCGCAGGGGCGGCTATATCCATCGCCGCACCCAGCGCCCGCGTGCAGCAGCACCAGATATGGAGGAGAAGGCCTTGTCGGCACCGCTCTGGCAGCCCTCGGCGGAGCGTGTCGCCGCCGCGACCATGACCCGTTTCATCGACTGGCTGGCGGAACGGCGCGGCGTGACGCCGGTCCGGAACGGCGACGCCGGCTATCCGGCCCTCTATGCCTGGTCGATCGCCGAGCCCGTCCGCTTCTGGGACGCGGTGTGGGACTTCTGCGGCGTCATCGGCGACAAGGGTGCGGCCCCCTACCTCGTCGACGGCGACCGCATGCCGGGGGCGAAATGGTTTCCCGGGGCGCGGCTGAACTTCGCCCAGAACCTGCTGCGGCGGCGCGACGCGGCCGACGCCATGGTCTTCTGGGGCGAGGCCGAGGTGCGGCGGCGCATGTCCTTCGGGGAACTCTACGACGCGGTGTCGCGGGCGGCGCAGGCCCTGGCGGCGGCGGGCGTGGGCACCGGCGATCGGGTCGCCGGCTACATGCCGAACATGCCGGAAACCGTCGTGGCCATGCTGGCCGCGGCCAGCCTCGGCGCCATCTGGTCGTCCTCCTCGCCGGATTTCGGGGTGCAAGGCGTGCTCGACCGGTTCGGCCAGATCGAGCCCAAGGTTCTGGTGGCGGCGGAAGGCTATTTCTACGGCGGCCGCACCTTCGACCAGACCGACAAGCTGGCCCAGGTCATGGCCGCGCTGCCGACCGTGCAGCGCCTGGTGGTCGTCCCCTACACGCGCGAACGGGTGCCGCTGGACGGCCTCGGCGACCGCGCCGTCCATTGGCAGGATTTCCTGGCAGCCCACACGCCGGGCGACATCACCTTCGTGCCGCTGCCCTTCGACCACCCGCTCTTCATCATGTATTCGTCGGGCACCACGGGCGTGCCGAAATGCATCGTCCATGGCGCCGGCGGCACGCTGCTCCAGCACCTGAAGGAGCATCGCCTGCATTCCGACGTGCAGCGGGACGACCGCGCCTTCTACTTCACGACCTGCGGCTGGATGATGTGGAACTGGCTCGTCTCGGCATTGGCCGCCGAGGCGACGCTGCTGCTCTATGACGGCTCCCCGTTCCATCCCGACGGCAACGTGTTGTGGGATTTCGCCGATGCCGAGCGGATGACCCTGTTCGGCACCTCGGCCAAGTATATCGACGCCCTGGCCAAGGCCGGGCTCGAGCCCCGGCGGACCCACGACCTCGGCACCGTCCGCACCATCGCCTCGACCGGCTCGCCGCTGGCGCCGGAGGGCTTCGCCTACGTCTATCGCTCGGTGAAGAGTGACGTCTGCCTGTCCTCGATCTCCGGCGGGACCGACATCGTCTCATGCTTCGCGCTGGGCAACCCGATCGGCCCGGTCTGGGCGGGCGAGCTCCAGGTCCGCGGGCTGGGACTGAAGGTCGAGGTCTATGACGATGCCGGGCGCCCGGTGCGCGAAGAGAAGGGCGAGCTGGTCTGCACCGCCCCCTTTCCTTCGATGCCGATCCATTTCTGGAACGACCCGGACGGCGCCAAGTACCACGCGGCCTATTTCGACCGCTTTCCCGGCATCTGGTGCCATGGCGACTATGTCGAGCTGACGGCCCATGACGGCCTCGTCATCTATGGCCGCTCCGACGCCGTGCTCAACCCGGGCGGGGTGCGCATCGGCACGGCCGAAATCTATCGCCAGGTCGAGCAGCTGCCCGAGGTGGTGGAGAGCCTGGTCGTCGGCCAGGACTGGGACCATGACGTGCGAGTCGTCCTCTTCGTGCGCCTGCGCGACGGGGCCGTGCTCGACGAGGCGCTGGTCGATCGCATCCGCCGCCAGGTCCGCGCCAACGCGACGCCGCGCCATGTCCCGGCGAAGGTGCTGCAGGTGACCGACATTCCACGCACCAAGAGCGGCAAGATCGTCGAGCTGGCGGTGCGCAACGTGATCCATGGCCGGCCGGTGAAGAATGTCGAGGCACTGGCCAACCCCGAGGCGCTGGAGCAGTTCCGCGACCGCGCCGAGTTGGCGGTGTGATGCCGGCCGCGCCGATCCCGCGGTCGGCGGCGCCGGTTGCCGCAAAATTTCCACTGTGCAATGGCCGGTCCGGCGCGCGATTGTCTGCTGACGCGGCAGGCGCCCGCGGACCGATGAGCAGGGAGTAGGGCATGGCCTTCGCGATCCGGAAGCTTGCCGCCGGGGCGGCGACCGCGGCACTGCTGGTGTTTGCCAGCCCCGCCCAAGCGGTCGATCCGGCCGCGATCAAGCAGGACCTCGACCAGATCGTGGCCGCGCTGAAGCAGTCGGCGGGGCCGGGCGCCAGCTTCCAGGTCGACGGCCAGGCGACGGTCCGCGAGGAGGCGGGCGAGATCGTCGCCACCTTCCCCACCCTGACCTCGAAGGGCCCGGAGGGCGGGTTCGTCATCCGCCCGATCACGCTGCGGGTGAAGGATATCGACGCCGACCTGCAGCAGGTCGCCATCCAGCTGCCGCCGCGCATCGACTCCACCGGGCCCGACGGCAAGCCGATGATGTCGATGCTGTTCGGCACCCAGAACCTGACCGGCGTGTGGCGCAAGTCGATCCAGAATTTCGAATCCCTGCAGATGTCGCTGGAGCGGGTGACGCTGCAGGACCCGAGCCAGACGGCGATCGTGGAGATCGCGCGGGTGTCGGCGACCGGCGGCCTGAAGGAGGCTGCACCCGGGGTCTGGAGCGGCACCGTCAAGCTCGCGGTCGACGGCACCAGGATCGCCTCGCCCGACGGGACCCGGATCACCGTCGGCAGCACCTTCTACGAATATGCCGTCAAGGACGCCCGCCTGGTCGAGCTGGCGAAGCTGACGGACGCGGCCGGCGTCTCCCTCTCCAACCCCAGCCTGCTGATGTCGGGCACCGGGGTGACGCTGGCGCAGTGGCAGCAGCTCGTCAACGCACTGGCCCAGGTGCCGGCGCTGATCGGCGGCATGTCGATCCTCTATGGCGTCAACGACATCGCCATCACCCATCCGATGACAGGTCCGCAGCCGATGTTCCGCGCGGAGAGCCTGGCGTTCGGCTTCGGCGTCGCCAATGACGGGGCGGGCGGCGCCTCCCTCTCGCTCGGCATCGACCTGAAGCGGATGCTGGGGCCGAGCGAGCTGCCGGTCGAGGTGCCCACCGCCGCCATCCCGCATTCGCTCGACCTGCGGATCGAGATCGACCAGCTGCCGACCGGGATCGTGTGGGAGACCTTCTTCGGGGGCCTGCGGCAGCAGCTGGCCCGCGCCCAGCAGCCGCGCCAGGGCCAGCGGCCGCCGCCGCCCGAGGACGTGCTCGAAGGTGCCGCCGGCGCCGCATTCGGCATGAGCCTGCCGGTCGCCATGGAGGCCTTCACCAAGGCCCGCCCGCAATTGCATGTGCGCAGCCTGTCGCTGGCCTTCCCCGACGCCCGCGTCGACGCCATCGGCACCATCCGCTTCGCCCCCGAGGCGCCGCAGATGGCGAGCGGCGCCTTCGACGTGAAGCTGGCCGGGCTCGACGACCTGATCGAGAAGCTGGGCCGCAGCCCCAAGAGCGACGAGGAAGCGACGGCCGTCGTCGCGCTTACCTTCCTGCGCGGGCTCGGCAAGCCGACACCCGGCCCCGGCGGCAAGCCGATCTACGTCATCCAGATCCAGGTGGCCGAGGACGGCAAGGTGATGGCCAACGGCATCGACGCCATGAAGGTCATCGAGCTGCTCGACAAGCGCGGCAAGTAGGGCGGGTGGATTCTTCGCCTATGCCTTGGCCTTCTGGGTGGAGCGCGGCGGGAATGCAGTGCGGCCGAGGAAGTAGGCCGGGACCATGGCGCAGACGAAGATGACCGATACGGCCAGGAAGGCATCCTGGAAGGCCATCGTGTTGGCCTGGGCGTAGATCACCCGGCCGAGGAAATTGTAGGCCATGCCGGTGCGCTCGACGCCGGCCAGGCCGGCTTCGGCCACGATCTTCTTCAGCTGCTCGACATAGGCCAGCGTCTCGGGGTTCCCCGCGGTCTGGGTCGCGGTCAGGATCTCGGCGTGGAAGGCGGTGCGGTATTCGATGATGAAGGCGAGGCCGTTGACGCCGAACGCCGCCCCCATCATGCGGATGAAGTTGATGGCGCCCGATCCCTGCCCGATCAGGTTCCCCGGCAACGCCCGGAGCGCGCTCGAATTGACGTTGGAGACGACGAAGGCGAGACCGGCCCGGCCGAAGGTGACGAGCAGGACCATCATCCACCAGCCGGTGTTCACGTCGCAGCCGGCGAGGAAGAAGCCGGCGATCGCGAACGCCCCCAGGCCGAAGATGATCGGCCAGTGCGGCCGGACATAGTCCGACAGCCGGCCCGCGATCGGGAAGAGGAAGACCAGCACGACACCCGCCGGCATCAGCATCATGCCGGCACCGGTCGGGGTCATCTGCTGCACCTGCTGGGCGAACAGCGGGATCAGATACATCGACCCGAACATGCCGGCGCCGAAGATGAGGGCCACGATCGAGGCGCAGGTGAAACGCGGCACCCGGTAGAGCGCCATGTTCAGCATCGGGTTGGGGATCAGCAGTTCCCACAGGATCAGCGCCACCGCGGCGACGACGGCCACCGCCACCAGGGCCACCAGCGCCACCGAATCCCAGCCCCAGCGCTGACCGTTGGAGAGCGCGTTGAGCAGGCAGGTGACCGACACCGCGATCAGCGCCAGCCCGATCCAGTCGAAGCGGGTGCGCTTGGCCGAGGCATCGCGGCCCGGCAGGAAGACCAGCGCCATCAGGATACCGAGCGCGCACATCGGCAGGCTGCCGAGGAAGACGTAGCGCCAGCCGAATTCGTCGACGATCAACCCGCCGAAGGTCGGCCCCAGCGCCGGCCCCAGGATGACGCCCATGCCGAAGATGCCGCTGGCCAGGCCGCGGTCGGCCGGCGGGAACATCTGGAAGATGGTCATCAGGGCGAGCGGCTGCGAGATGCCGGCACAGCCTCCCTGCACGACGCGGGCGAGGATCACCATCTCGATCGAATCGGCCGACTCGCCGACCAGGGCGAAGATCGAGAAGATGGTCATGGCGACGATGAAGATGGCCCGCGCGCCGAAGCGATCGCGCAGCCAGGCGACCGTCGGCATGGCGGCGGTGCTGGCCGCAAGGAAGCCCGTCGACAGCCAGTGCGCCTTGTCCTGCCCGACGCCGAAGGCGCCCATGACCTCCGGGATGGCGACGTTGGTCATGGTCGACGACAGGATGCTGGCCAGCATCCCGCACAGGACGGTGGCCGTCGCCAGCCACTTGTAGGCCGGCCCTATGACCGGTTCGGGAAGGGCGGCGTCAGCGGTCGCGGACATCGACGATCACCTCGACCATCATGCCCGGCGACAGGACCAGGTCATCCTGCTCGACGTCGATGCGCACCGGCAGGCGCTGGGTGACCTTCGTGAAGTTGCCGCTCGGGTTGGGGGTCGGCAGCAGGGCGAAGTTGCTGGTAGCGGTGCTGCCGATGCGGGTGACGCGGCCGACCACGGTGCGGTCGGGATAGGCGTCGACCTTCACCTCCACCGGCTGGCCCACCTGCACCCGGCCGATCTGCGTTTCGCGGATATTGGCCTCGATGCGGACATCCTTGGGGTCATGGATGAGCACGATGCGCTGGCCGGCATCGACGAATTCGCCGAGACGGACGAAGCGGCGGTCGACGATGCCGTCGATCGGGCTGCGGATCGAGCGGTCCTCGACGTCGGTCCGGGCCCGCGCCAGGCGCGCGCCCACCTCCTCCTCGCGATGATACAGGCGCTGGATCTCCTGGCGCAGCATGCCGACCTGCAGCCGCTCGGTCTCCACCTCGGCCAGCTTGGCGCGGGCGCCGGCGACGTCGGCCTGGGCGCGGGCGGCCGCATGCTGGGCCTGGTAGAAGGCGGTGCGCACCCGGTCCCAGTCGCGCTGCGCCATCACCCGCGCGGCCAGCAGTTGCTCGCCGCGCTGGAATTCCTCCCGCGCCAGGGCCAGCTCGGAGCCGCGCGCCGCCAGCACCGACTGCAAGGCCAGGACCTGCGCCTTCTCGCTGTCGGCGCGGGTCACCGTGCGCTCCTCGATGAGGCGGATCTCGGCTTCCGCCCGGGCCCGCTCCGAGGCGAAGCCGGCCTGCTCGGCCGTGAGCTGGACGACCTGGAGCTCGGCATCCCGGGCATCGACCCGGGCCAGGACCTGCCCTGCCACGATGCGGTCGCCCTCCTCCGCCGCCACCTCGGTCAGGAGGCCGGCGACGCGGCTGGAGATGACCGTCAGGTCGGCCACGATCCGCGCATCGGTCTCATAGACATGGATGGTCCGCTGGTGGACCCAGTTCACCGCATAGGCGGCAAGGGCCGCCGACCCCACGAGCACCACCACGATCAGCAGCCGCTTGCGGCGCCGTCTTGGATCGGCGACGCGGGTCGCGGTTTCCAGCTTCAGGTCTGAAGCGATGTCGTTCATCGACGTCGCGCGCCCGCAGGGAGGCGGCGGGCGCTACGCCAGGAAGGAGATGTCATTCGACCGAAGCTATCCGCCGGCCCCCTTCTGGAGGTCCGCGCCTTCCGTCATTGCTGGTCCAAAAAATGCGACACAACATCGCGCGAATCTGAAATCGTTTCCACTGGTTTCCGGCATTTCCCTGCGATGCCGCTCCAGAAGGGCCGGCCGTGGCGTTGACAGAGCCGGCACAGGTCCGGATCGTGGCCCGATCATCCGCCAACAACGAGCGCCCGCCGATGGACCTATCCTTCACCCCGGAACAGGAGGCGATCCGCGCCCAGGTGGAGCGGATCTGCGCCCGCTTCGGGCCGGAATACTGGTTGGCGCGCGACCAGGACGGGCGCTTCCCGGACGAGTTCGTGACCGCCATCGCCGAGGGCGGCTGGCTCGGCATCGCGATGCCGGCGGACTATGGCGGGGCCGGGCTCGGCATCACCGAAGCCGCCCTGATGCTCCAGACGATCGCCCAGTCGGGCGCCGCCATGGCCGGCGTCTCGGCCGTCCATATGAACATCTTCGGGCCGAACCCGATCGCCGTTTTCGGCACGCCCGAGCAGAAGCAGCGCTTCCTGCCGCCGCTGATCGCCGGCCGCGAACGCGCCTGCTTCGGCGTGACCGAGCCCGATGCCGGGCTCGACACCAGCCGCCTCGGCACCCGCGCGGTGCGGGACGGCGACCGTTATGTCGTGAACGGTCGCAAGATCTGGACGTCCACTGCCCAGACCGCCCACAAGATCCTGCTACTGGCGCGCACCACGCCGATCGATGCCTCGGACCGGCCGATGGACGGGCTGTCGCTGTTCTATACCGACCTCGACCGGCGCCGGGTGGAGGTGCGGGAGATCGCCAAGATGGGACGCCACGCGGTCGATTCCAACGCGCTCTTCATCGACGGGCTGGAGGTACCGGTGGCCGATCGCATCGGCGAGGAGGGCCAGGGCTTCCGCTACCTGCTGCATGGCCTCAACCCCGAGCGCATCATGGTCGGCGCCGAGGCGGTCGGCATCGGCCGCGCCGCCCTGGCGCGCGCGGTGCAGTACGCCAAGGACCGGGTCGTCTTCGGGCGGCCGATCGGCCAGAACCAGGGCATCCAGTTCCCGCTGGCGGAAAGCTGGATGGAGCTGGAGGCGGCCAACCTGATGATCTTCAAGGCGGCCGCCCTCTACGACCAGGGCCTGCCCTGCGGGGCGGAGGCGAATGCCGGCAAGTACCTGGGCGCCGAGGCCGGCTTCCAGGCCTGCACCCGCGCCGTCATGGCCCATGGCGGCTACGGCTATGCGGCGGAGTTCCATGTCGAGCGCTTCCTGCGCGAGGTCATGATCTGCCGCATCGCCCCGGTCAGCCCCGAGCTCATCAAATGCTACATCGCCGAACGGGTGCTGGGCCTGCCCAAGAGCTACTGAGGGGCAGCCTCGACCGGCCGGAGGAAGGTCCGCTCCTCGCTCAGGATGAAGCGTTCCTCCTGCGCCATCCGGAAGTTGGCCGCCCCCGCCGGATCGAGCTTGAGGCGGGCGCGATAGGCCTCGTAGGCGGCCAGGCTGTCGAACGAGATGAGGGCCAGCGCGATGTTGTTGGTGCCCTCGTGGGGCATGAAATAGCCGAGCAGGTCGCCGCCGCAGGCCGGGATGATGCGCAGCCAGTTGCGGGCATACTCCTCGAAGCGATCGCGCTGGAAGGGGTCGATGACGTAGCGGATGCAGCAGGTGACGGTCATTGCGGCGGCTCCTGTCGGTTGGCGGCGATGACTGGACTCTAGCCCCGCAGGCGGAGATTATGTTTCGAGTAACGTCGAAGCATGAAAGTCGGGAAACCATGAAGGTAGGTCCGGACATCGCCCTCGTCGCCGCCCTGCTGGGCGACCCGGGGCGCGCCAACATGCTGACCGCGCTGACCGGCGGCACGGCATTGACCGCGGGCGAACTGGCGCGCGAGGCCGGCGTCACCGCACAGACCGCCAGCTCCCACCTGGCCAAGCTCGCCGCCGCCGGCCTGGTGGAGATGCGCCGCCAGGGCCGCCATTGCTACTATTCCCTGACCGGCGACGACGTGGCCCAGGTACTAGAGGGGCTGATGGGGCTGGCCGCGCGCACCGGGCACCAGCGGGTCCGGACCGGGCCGGCCGAGCCGGCGCTGCGCGAGGCCCGGGTCTGCTACGACCATCTGGCGGGCGACCTTGGCGTCGCCCTGCTGGACGGGCTGGTCGCCCGCGGCCTCGTATCCGGCACCGGCGACGAGATCGCGCTGACGCCGGCGGGGCACGGCTTCATGACCGGCTTCGGCATCGACATCGTCGGGCTGCACCGGTCGCGCCGGCCCTTGTGCCGCAGCTGCCTCGACTGGAGCGTCCGCCGCAGCCACCTGGCGGGCGCGCTGGGCGCGGCCATGCTGGAGCGGTTCTTCGCGCTCGGCTGGGCGAAACGCATCGAGAATACCCGGCTCGTCGTCTTCGCCCCCAGCGGCCGCGCCGCCTTCGAGGAGCAGTTCGGGCGTCCAGGCTAGCAAACGCCTATCCATTCCGCCCGGCGGTGCTAGCATCCCGACCACCGATCCCACCCCGGAGATGCACCCCCATGTCGCGCATGAACGCCCTCACCGACGCGGTCCAGCTCTATCTCGACGTCATGCATGACGGCGACCTGGAGAAGTTCGACCGGGTCTTCCATCCGACCTCGCAACTGCATGGCTGGCGCGACGGGGCGCCCGTGTGCTGGCCGATCGCGCGCTACCGCGAGATGACGGCCGGCCGGCCCTCGGCCAAGGCATCCGGCGCGCCGCGGGAAGAGGCGATCCTGGCGATCGACATGGCCTCGGATCGCTCCGCCATGGTCAAGGTCCGGGTGCGCACGGCGACGGCGGTCTTCGTCGACTACCTGGCCTTCGCGCTGATCGACGGGCGCTGGCAGATCACCGGCAAGCAGTTCGAGTTCGCGGCCTGACGCGCGGGACCCCGGAAACAATGCGCACCGTAGGGCTCGGCCTCTATTTCGAGGACTACACGGTCGGCGACCGCTTCCGCACCGTCGGGCGGACGGTGACCGAGACCGACATCGTCAACTTCGTCAACTGCACCGGCATGACCGAGGTGCTGTTCACCAACATCGAGTACGCGACCAAGGTCTCCGCCATCCCCGGCCGCCTCGCCCCCGGGGCGCTGGTCTATTGCCTGGCCGAGGGGTTGCTGATGCAGTCGGTCGTGCAGGGCACCGGCATGGCCTTCCTGCACATGGATTTCGACGTGAAGGGCCCGACCTTCGCCGGCGACACCGTGCATGTCGAATGCGAGGTGACCGAGGCGCGGCCGGCATCCAGGGGTGCGCGCGGGCTGGTGCGCACGCGCAACGAGATCCGCAACCAGAAGGGCGAGGTCGCGATCGTCTACACGCCGCTGCGCATGGTGAAGCGGCGGCCGGCGCCCGTTACATGATCGGATCCGGCACATGAGCGGGATCGAGGTTGAGGACCGGGACGGCGTGCGCGTCGTCCGCCTCGCCCGGCCGGCCGCGCTCAACGCGGTGAACCAGCCGCTTCGCCGGGCCTTCGTTGCCGCACTGCGCGGGATCGACGGCGACCCCACGGTCGCGGCCGTCGTCGTCACCGGCACCGGCGAGCGCGCCTTCTGCGCCGGGCAGGACATCGACGAGGCCGCGGGCTTCGCCGACGATGCGACGGTCGAGGCGTGGCTGACGGGAATGCGCGACCTCTACCAGTCGGTCCGCGACGTGGCCAAGCCGACCGTGGTCGCCTTCAACGGACTGGCCGCCGGCGCCGGCATGCAGATCGGCCTGGCGGCCGACCTTCGCGTCGGCTACCCGGGGATGCGGTTCGGCCAGCCGGAGGTGCGGGCCGGCCTCGCCAGCATCGTGGGCTCGTGGTTCCTGGCCCAGTATGTCGGGGCCGGCGTCAATGCCGAGCTGTCCCTGTCGGGCGAATTGATCTCGGGCGAGCGCGCCCATGCGCTGGGGCTGCTGACCCGCCTCGTCCCCCAGGCCGAAGTGCTGGAAACCGCGATCGGCGAGGCGCGCCGGCTGGCCGCCATGCCGCCCACCGCCTATGGGCTGACCAAGCGCCGTTTCCGGGAGCTGACCCAGCCCGGCTTCGACGCCGCCTATCGGGCCGGCGTCGAAGCCCAGCGCCACGCCTATGCGTCGGGCGAGCCGCAAGCGGCCATGGCCGCCTTCCTCGCCCGCCGCGGCAGCGACTGAAGGGCTCAGCCGCGATACCAGCCCGGGTTCCGCTTCTCGAGGAAGCTCGCCAACCCTTCGGCCGCCTCCGGCGAGACGCGGTGGGTGGCCGCGACCTCCACCAGGCGATCGGCCAGCGCGTCGGGGATCAGTTGCCCCGCCACCTCCAGCGTCAGCAGCTTGGTCGCCGCCACCGCCTCCGGGCCGGCGCGCAGGAAGGCGTCGACGATCGGGGCCGCGGCCGCGTCGAGGCCGCCGGTCGGGCAGACCTCGTGGACCAGCCCCATGCGCTCGGCCCGCGCGGCATCGAAGGCCTCGCCGCTGATGCCCCAGCGGCGCAGCTGCGGCAGGCCGATCGCCTTCAGGATCTGCGGGATGATCGGCGCCGGCACGACGCCAAACTTCACCTCGGTCAAGGCGAAGCGCGCGTCGGCGCTGGCCACCACCACGTCGCACGAGGCGGCAAGGCCGACGCCGCCGCCGAAGCAGGCGCCGTGGACGAGGGCCACGGTCGGGTGCGGGAAGAGATGCAATGCGCGCATTGCGGCCACGGTACGCACCGAGAAGTCGCGGTTCTCGGCCGGCGCCATGGTCGCCACCCGCTGCAGCCAGGCGAGATCGGCCCCGGCCTGGAAATGCTTGCCGTTGCCGCGCAGCAGGACGACCCGGACCCGGGCATCCGCCCGCAGCCGGTCGAAGGCATCGATCAGCCCGTCGATGACCGCGCCGTCATAGGCGTTGTGGACCTGCGGGCGGTTGAGGGTGACGGTCGCGACACCGCGATCGTCCAGCTCCGTAAGCACGACGGACATAGGCTCTGCTCCCCGGGGATGGCGGCGCGGGCCATCATAGATGCCCGGTCCCGTCTCGGACCACACCCGCGCGACCGGCCGGTCGCCGGGGAAACGGACCGGTTCGGCATTGACGCTTCCGCCGCGCCACGCCTACCGTTCGTGAAAGACAATCCAGAGGAAACATCCAGGCCGTGTCCCAACCGTTGCCGCTTGCCGGCGTCCGGATCTTCGAGATCGGGACCAGCGTCGCGGCGCCCTATGCCGGGCTCATCCTGGCTTCGCTGGGTGCCGATCTCGTGAAGGTGGAACGCCCGGAGGGCGACGACGCGCGCCACTGGGGCCCCCCCTTCTGGCATGGCGCCTCGTCGATCTTCCAGGTCTTCAACGTCAACAAACGCTCGATCGTGGTCGACCTGAAGGACCCGGCCGCGCTGGCCGACCTGAAGCGCCTGATCGTCGATAGCGGCGACGCCGTGCTGCAGAACATGCGGCCCGGGCAGGTCGAGAAGTATGGGCTCGACGCCGCCACCCTGCAGGCGGCCAAGCCGGCGCTGGTCTATTGCAACATCGGCGCCTTCGGCGCGGTCGGGCCGCTCAAGGACAAGCCCGGCTACGACCCGCTGATGCAGGCGTTCGGCGGGCTGATGATGATGACGGGCGAGGAAGGGCGGCCGCCGGTGCGCGTCGGCACCTCGCTCATCGACATGGGCACCGGCATGTGGTGCGCGCTGGGCATCGTCTCGGCCCTGCTCCAGCGCGAGAAGGGTGGGGCGGCGTCCAAGGGGGCGCGGATCGACACCTCGCTCTACGAGACGGCACTTGCCTGGATGACCTACCACGCGGCCGACTTCATCTCGACCGGCGTGCCGGGCAAGCGCAACGGATCGGCCACCCGCGGCATCGCCCCCTACCAGGCCTACCGCTGCTCCGACGGCTACCTGATGGTGGCGGCCCCCAATGACGGCCTCTTCCGCAAGCTGTCGGCCGCACTCGGCCATGGCGAGTGGGCGAGCGACCCGCGCTTCGTCGACAATCCGAGCCGGGTCCAGAACCTGGCCACCCTCAACGCCATGATCGAGGCCATCATGGCGACCCGGCCACGCGCGGACTGGCAGGCGGCCCTGGAGGCGGCCGGCATCCCGACCACGCCGACCCAGACCATCGACGAGGTGGTGGTCCACCCGCAGACGGCCGCACTCGGCATGCTGCAGAAGACGCCCGACGGGCGCATGGACATCCTCGGCCTGCCGATGTCGTTCGACGGGCAGCGCCCGCCGATGCGCAACGCCGCACCCACCCTCGGCGCCGACAACGACGCCATCCTTCCGACCGAGAAAGCCTGACCCCGGCCCATGCGCGCGCAGTACGAAACCCTCCTCGTCGAGACGGTCGAGCCCTACATCCTGAAGGTGACGCTCAACCGGCCACAGGCGGCCAATGCCCTCAACACCCAGATGGGCCGCGACCTGCTCGACCTGTGGCTGTCGCTGGTGCTGGACCATGGCGACCTCCGCTGCATCGTCCTGACGGGCGCCGGCACCAAGGCCTTCTGCGCCGGCGGCGACCTGAAGGAACGCAACGGGATGACCGACGAGGCATGGCAGCGGCAGCATGCCATCTTCGAGCAGGCGGTCTACCGCATGATGGACTGCCCGGTGCCGATCATCGGCGCCGTCAACGGGGCGGCCTATGGCGGCGGCTGCGAGTTCGCGCTGGCCTGCGACTTCGCCTATGCCGCGCGCTCCGCCCGCTTCGCCCTGACGGAGGTGACGCTCGGCATCATGCCGGGGGCGGGCGGCACGCAGAACCTGCCGCGCGCGGTCGGCGTGCGCCGCGCCAAGGAGATCATCCTGACCGGGGCTGCCTTCGGGGCCGAGGACGCCCATGCCTGGGGCATGGTCAACCAGGTCTGCGACGACGACCGGCTGATGGACGAGGTGATGGCGACCGCGCGGCGCATCGCCGGCAACGCGCCGGTCTCCATCCGCCAGGCCAAGCGGGCGATGGACATCGCCACCCAGGTCGACCTGAAGAACGGCTTCGCCTTCGAGATCGAGGCCTACAACCGCATGGTTCCCACCGCCGACCGGCAGGAGGGCATCCGCGCCTTCAACGAGAAGCGCAGGCCCGACTACACCGGCCGCTGACGCCCACGTCTTCACGAGTTGCGAGGAGAGCATCCGATGGCCGCAGACAATGTCGTCGTGCGCGAAGTGGGGCTCCGCGACGGGCTCCAGATGATCAGCCGCTTCTTCCCGACGCCGGCCAAGCTGGCCTGGATCGAGGCCGAGCTGGCGGCCGGCGTGCGGCACATCGAGGTGTGCTCGTTCGTGCCGCCCAAGAACATCCCGCAGTTCGCCGACGCGGTCGAGGTGGCCCGGGCATCGGTGCGGATGCCGGGCCTGTCGGCATCGGCCCTGGTGCCCAACCTGAAGGGCGCCCAGCGCGCCATCGCGGCCGGCATCCGCGAGCTGCATTTCGTGCTCTCGGTCTCCGAGGAACATAACCTCCGCAACGTCCAGCGCACGACGCAGCAGTCGGTCGACGAGTTCCGTGCCGTGGTCGAGCTGGCCCACGGCCAGCCGGACCGGGTGCTGGTGAGTGCGGCCCTGGCGACGGCGCTGGGCTGCACCATCTCCGGCCATGTCGATCCGGGCCGGGTGATGGAGCTGGCCCATGTCATGGTCGATGCCGGCGCCGACGAGCTGTCGCTGGCCGACACGGTCGGCTATGCCAACCCGGCCCAGGTGCGGACCCTGTTCGACCGGGCGCAGCGCGACTTCGCCGGCCGCCTGCCGATCGCGGCCCATTTCCACGACACCCGCGGCCTCGGCTTGGCCAACGTCTATGCCGCGCTGGAGGCCGGCATCCGGCTCTTCGACTCCTCGTTGGCCGGCCTCGGCGGCTGCCCCTACGCGCCCGGCGCCAGCGGCAACATCGTCACCGAGGATCTGGTCTTCCTGCTGGAATCCATGGGGCTGCGCACCGGCATCGACCTGGCCCGGCTGGTGGAGGTCCGGCGCATCGTGGCCGAAGAGCTGCCCGACGAGCCGATGTACGGCCAGATCGCCAAGGCGGGGCCGCCGAAGGATTTCCGCGCCGCCGCCTGATGCAAACCTCGCCAACGGAGCCGTCTCCATGACCGAAGTGACGAAGACGCTTTCCCGTTTCGCAGCTGGGCTCCGGCACGACGCCATCCCGGCCGATGTCCGCGAGCGTGCCAAGCTCCTGGTCCTCGACACCATCGGCATCGCGGTGCGCGCGCGCCACGACACCGAATCGACGCCGCCGATGCTGGACGCGGCCCGCGCGCTGGGCCTCGACCATGGCCGGGCCCGCGTCTTCGGCGAAGGCGACGGCTGGTCGCCCGCTGGCGCCGCGCTGGTCAACGGCGCGCTGATGCACAGCCTGGACTTCGACGACACCCATGCGCCGGCCTCGCTCCACCCGAGCGCGCCGGTGATCCCGGCGGCCCTGGCCGCCGCCGAAATGGCGGGCCGGAGCGGCCAGGATGCGCTGGTCGGCATCGTCGCCGGCTACGAGACCATCTGCCGCATCAGCAAGGCGCTGGTCCCGTCCGAGCATTACGACCTGGGCTTCCACCCGACCGCCACCTGCGGCGCCTTCGCCGCCGCGGCCGCCGCCGGCCGGGTGCTCGGCCTGGACGAGGACCAGATGGCCGACGCCTTCGGCATCGCCCTGTCGGAGGCCGCGGGCTCGCTGCAGTTCCTGGCCAATGGCGCCTGGACCAAGCGCTTCCAGGTCGGCCATGCCGCCATGGCCGGGCTGATGGCGGCGGTCTTCGCCCAGAAGGGCTATCGCGGTGCCGCGCCGGCCTTCGAGGGCCGCTACGGCTTCTTCCACGCCTATGCCCGCAACGCCCAGCCGGCGCTGGCGGTCGAGGGGCTGGGCCAGGTGTGGGAGACCAGCGGCATCGCCGTGAAGCCCTACCCCGCCTGCCGCGCCATGCATTCCGCCGTCGACGGCATCATCCAGCTCCGCGCCCGCCACAACCTGGTGGAGGAGCGGGTGAAGGCGATCCGCATCGGCCTGTCGGAGACGGCGCTCCGGCTGGTCGGCACGCCCGAGGCGCAGAAGCGGGTGCCGCAGAACGTGGTCGACGGCCAGTTCTCGTGCCATTTCGGCGTCGGCGTGGCGCTGCGCGAGGGCCGCTTCGGCTGGGACGACTATGCCGTCCATATCGGCGACGCCCGCACCAACGCGCTGCTCGACCGGATCGAGGTCCACCACGACGCCCGCGCGGAGGCGGAGTATCCGCGGCAATTCTCGGCCTCGGTCGAGGTCGAGACGACGGACGGCGGCAGCGAGCGCCTGTTCGTGCCCATTCCCAAGGGCGAGCCGGAGAACTTCCAGGCCCCGGACGAGCTGCGCGCCAAGTATGCCGCCCTCGTCCTGCCGGTGATCGGTGCCGCCCAGGAAGCGCGCCTGTTCCAGGCGGTGATGGGCATGGACGACCAGGGCAGCGGGGGCAGCGTCGCCGCCATGTTCGACGCGGCCGCCCCCAACGCGGCCGCTCTCAACGCGGGCGACCCGGCGCGGAAGACGGCATGAGCCGGGGGGCAGGGCTGCGGCCGCTGGCCGACCTCAAGGGCATCGCGGTCGAGCGATACGGCACCGCCCCCTTCGGCACCCTGCACCTGGCCCGGCTCGGGGCCGAGGTGATCGAGATCGAGAACTTGAAGGATGGCGGCGACGCAACCGCCATCGCCGGGCTGCGCCGCCAGGGCATCGCCTGACGGCGATGGCCCTGAAGGCGATGGCATAGCGCCCGAGGGTCGTCGACCACAGATGCGCGGGCTCCTCACCATTGCCGTCGGCGTACCGGTGCTGGCCACCGTCGCCGGCCAGTCGCTCGTGACCATGAGCGGCCTGGCCGTGCCCGTGCTGGCACCGCGGGCGGCGGAGACGATCGGCATCGACCCCGGCGCCATCGGCGCCTTCACCGCCATCGTCTATGCCGCGGCGACGGTGACCAGCCCGATCGCGGGCGGCCTGCTGGCGCGCTATGGCGGCCTGCGCATCCAGCAGCTGGCCCTGGTCATGGCCTCGTTCGGCCTCGTCCTGTTCGCGCTCGGGCATCCGTTGGCGGCCCTGCTAAGCGCGCTTTCGATCGGCTGCGGCGTCGGCCCGGCCACCCCCGCCAGCTCGCACATCCTGGCGCGGCAGACCCCACCCGCACTGCAACCCATGGCCTTCTCCATCAAGCAGACCGGCGTCCCGATCGGCGGTGCGCTGGCCGGGCTGGTGGCCCCGCCGCTGGTGCTGCTGTTCGACTGGCAGACGGCGGCCCTGATCCTCGCCGCCGGCGGCATCCTCTGCGCACTTCTGCTGCAGCCGCTGCGGCCGTGGCTCGACGGCGACCGCAACCCGGACGGCCCGCGCGCGCGCATCCGCATCCGCGGGCCGCTGGCGCTCATCTTCGCCGATCCCGCCCTGCGCCGGCTCGCCATCGCCTCCTTCGTCTTCTCGGCGATGCAGCTTTCGGTCAGCGCCTTCCTGGTGGTCTTCTTCGTCGAGGCGATCGGCCTCGACCTGACGCGGGCCGGCATCGCCTACGCCATCGCCCAGGGCGGCGGCGTCGTCGGCCGCATCATCTGGGGCGCGATGGCCGAGACGATGTTCCGCACCCGCACCCTGGTGATCCTGGTCGGCGTCGCCACCGCCGCCAGCATGGCGATCCTGGTCCAGGCGGATGGGAGCTGGCCCTTCTGGCTGCTCTGTTCGATCGCGGCCCTGCTCGGCGCCACCGCGATCGGCTGGACCGGGCTCTATCTGGCGGAGGTGGCGCGCCTGGCACCGCCCGGCCGCGCGGGCGAGGCGACCGGCGGGGCCATGTTCATGACCTTCGGCGGGGTCGTCTTCGGCCCGCCGCTGGTGACCGGGATCCTGGCCGCCACCGGGTCCTATCCGGCCGCCTTCCTGACGCTGGCCGTCCTCAACCTCCTTGCCGCGGCCTGGCTGGCGGCGGGGCGGGAACATGCACGGGAGTGAAGCCCATGTTCGACACCATCGTTCGCGCGGCCAGCATCGTCGACGGCACCGGCAAGCCCGCCTACATGGGCGACCTCGCGGTCCAGGACGGGCGCATCGCGGCCATCGGCCGCGACCTCGGGCCGGCGCGGGAGACGGTCGATGCCGACGGCCTCACCCTGATGCCGGGCATCATCGACGGCCACACCCATTATGACGCCCAGCTCACCTGGGACCCCTATGCCGACCCCTCGCCGGTGATGGGGGTGACCAGCGTCGTGATCGGCAATTGCGGCTTCACCATCGCGCCCTGCCGGCCGGCCGACCGCGACCTGACCATGCGCAACCTGACCCATGTCGAGGGCATGTCGCTGGATGCGCTGCGCACCGGCGTGCGCTGGGACTTCGAGCATTTCCCGGAATACCTGGCGATGCTGGAGCGCCAGGGCGTGGCACCCAACGTGGCGGCGTTCGTCGGGCATTCCTCGATCCGCACCTACGTCATGGGCGCGGACGCCGCCCACCGCGCGGCGACCGACGACGAGATCACCGCCATGGCCGGCCTGGTGCGCGACGCCATGGCGGCCGGCGCCGTCGGCTTCGCCACCTCGACCGCCGAGCCGCACAATGGCGAGAACGGCATCCCGATGCCGTCCCGCCTCGCCGACGAGCGCGAGATGCGGGCGCTGGTGAACGCCATGGGCGAGGGCGGCCGCGGCGTCTACATGCTGACGCGCGGACAGGCGACCTCGATCGACTTCCTGGAATCGATGGCGGCCGACAGCGGCCGGCCGGTCATCGTCGCCGCCACCTTCTACAACGGCACCAACCCGACCGCGGCCGAGCGCACCCTGGCCCAGACCCGCCAGGCGCGCCGGCGCGGCAACCAGGTGGTGACCCAGGTCTCATGCTGCCCGCTGACGATGGATTTCACCCTGCACAACCCCTACGTCTTCGAGGGGCTGCTCGCCTGGAAGCCGGCCATGGAAGCCCATGGCGAGGCGGTGAAGCGGGTCTATGCAGACCCGTCCTTCCGCAGGGCGGTGAAGGAGGAGTTGCGCGACTTTCGCGGCCGGCGCCTCTTCAACAGCCAGTGGGACCGGCTGCATCTCGTCAATGCCGCCCGGCCGGAGAATGTCGCGCTGGAGGGCCGCTCGCTGGCCGACCTCGCCCACGAGCGCGGCCAGGACCCGCTCGACTGCATCCTCGACATCGGCCTCGCCGAGGACCTCGATACGGAATTCACGGCGGTGCTGCTGAATGCCGAGGAGGCGGGGGTGGCGCCGCTCCTGACCGATCCCGAGACCCACATCTCGCTGTCGGATGCCGGCGCGCACCTGACCTTCTTCTGCGATGCCGGCTTCGGGCTGCATCTGCTCGGCCACTGGGTGCGCGGGCGGGGCGTGCTCTCCTTCGAGGAGGCGGCCCGGCGCCTCACCTCGCAGGCGGCCGACCTGTTCGGCATCGCCGATCGCGGCCGGCTGGTACCGGGCCTGGCCGCCGACCTGCTGCTGGTCGATCCCCTGACGGTCGGGCGCGGGCCCAAGCGCAAGGTGCATGACCTGCCGGCCGGCGCCGCCCGGCTCGTCACCGATGCGATCGGCATCCACGGCGTCTGGGTGAACGGCACCCGAATCATCGCGGGCGGCCGCGTCATCGACCCCGACCGCCGCCCCGGCCGGGTGCTGCGCGAGTTCGCGGGCTAGAGAGATCAGGCCCGCTCGGCGCCGTCGGCCGGTGCCGCCGTCGTGGCGCGGGCCCCCGCGGTCACCCGCGCGTGGAGGGCCAGGATGGTGCGGCTGCCGGTGCGCACGCACAGGAACGGGAACAGCCCGTGGACCATGCAGGCGAGGCCCGCCAGCACCATCCGGCCACCCACCCCCATGGCGAAGCCCAGATGCTGGCCGTAGCTCTCGCCGACCGAGGCCGGATGCTCGGTGAAGGATCGAACGATGGACATTGGACCTGCCGCCTTGTGAAGCCCCTATTCCCAGCAGGGTATTCGAGGGCGGCAGAAATTGCCTTGCGAAGTTCACTCGATTTCGAGCGATTCAGGGAACAACCTTCCCTACGATCGGCAAACATGGGAATATCCTTCCCATGGATGAGATGGATCTGAAGATCCTTGCCCTCCTGCAAGAGGATGGCGGCCTTTCCAATACCGAGATCGCCGACCGCATCGGCCTGTCGGCGACGCCGTGCTGGCGGCGCATCCGCCAGCTCGAGGAGGCGGGCACCATCCGCCGCCGGGTGGCGCTGCTGGATCGCGAGGCGCTGAACGTCGGGGTGACGGTATTCGTCAATGTCCGCACCAACCAGCACACCCCGGACTGGCTCACCCGCTTCGCCGCCGCCGTGGAGAAGATCCCCGAGGTGGTGGAGTTCTATCGGATGGCCGGCGACGTCGACTACCTGCTGCGCATCGTGGTCCCCGACATCGCCGCCTATGACGGCGTCTACAAGCGCCTGATCGCCTCGATCGACCTCTACGACGTCAGCTCCAGCTTCGCCATGGAGGAGATCAAGTACACGACCGCCCTGCCGCTGGCCTATGCGGGGGTGCGCGGCAAGCACGGTTGAAAACCGAAGCTCTCCCCATTATTCACCATGGGGAACCAATCCATCGCCAAACCACCGGATTATCGCTCAGACCAAGGTGCGATATCTCTCCTGGCCATTCCGCCACCGGCCGCTGACCGGCCACGCACAAATGACCAGCTGGAGACCACCATGTCCGCCCCCCGCGCCCCCGACCTCGCCGCCACCCTGCTCCGGGTCTCCCTGGGCGTCCTCTTCCTCGCCCATGCCGGCCTGAAGATCTTCGTCTTCACCATTCCCGGCACCGTCCAGTTCTTCCAGACGATCGGCTATCCCGGCTCCCTCGCCTATCTCGTGATTGCCGCCGAGGTCGCCGGCGGCCTTGCCCTCATCCTCGGCCTGTGGACGCGCTGGGTGGCACTGGCGCTGGTGCCACTGATGATCGGGGCGACGCTTCAGCATCTGCCGAACGGCTGGCTCTTCAGCGGCAAGGGCGGCGGCTGGGAGTTCCCCGTCTTCTGGATCGTAACCTTGCTCGTCCTGGCCCTGCTGGGCGACGGCGCCTACGCGCTGCGCCGCCTTCGCGCCCGCCGCTAGTATTCCCCGGGACATTTCCGACAGCGGAGCCGCGCCGACGGGAATCGGCGCGGCTCCGGCCGTTTCAGGGTCCGGCGAAGTCGAACATCGCCGCCGCGCCATCCTCGCCGCCGGCGAGGAGCTGGTCGCCCGAGGGCGACCAGGCGAGCGCGGCCAGCGGGCCGCCGCCGACCGGCTCCAGCACCGTCGTGCGCGCATGGCCCGGGCGGCCGAGCCGCATGGTGCCGTCGGTGTAGCCGGCGGCGACGATCGGCACCTTCGGGTGGACGGCCACCACCGTCACCAGCGCCCCTTCGCCAGGGCAGATCTCCGACGGCGGGCGCCCCATCGGCCCCTTGCCGGAGAAGTCCCAGCAGGTCACCACCTCGGCGCCGCTATTGGCCAGCCAGCGGGAATCCGACGACCAGGCGAGCGACTTCGCCTTGGTGGCGAGGCCGGCCATGCGCATCTCGGCAGAATCCGCGACGCGCCAGCCATGCAACTCGTTCTCCTGCATCGCCGTCATCAGGAACTTGCCGTTGGGCGACCAGGCGAGGGCGACGTGGGACCCCTTCCAGTTCAGCTTGCTGGCGTTCTGCTGCTTGGAGGCGATCCACCACAGGCTGACGCCGTTGTAGTGGGCGACCGCGAGGCGCTTGCCGGCACCGTTGAGGGCGATGCCGGTCACCGTCGAAGGATGGTTGTCCCAGCGCCCGAGCAGGACGCCTGCCGGATCGAGGCCGATCACGGCCTTCCCCGCGGCCGCCATGATGGTGCGCGACCCCGGATGCACCGCCAGGTGGCTCACCCAGCGGCGCGGCTCGCGGAACAGCACCCGGCTGCCCTGGCCGTCCGACAGCAGCACCTGGCCGTCGTCGCCGCCCGAGACGAAGCCACCGCCGGGCGCGCCGGCCAGCGCCAGCGCCGCCCCCTCATGCTCGGCGGCGACGGCGAGCGGATCGTCGCCACCGCCGATCGCGACGCGGCGCACGCTGCCGTCGCCCAGCGCGAAGGCCGCACTGCCGCCATCCAGCGCCACCGCGGCCGCGGTGACGGCGGCCGGCAGCGTCCATTGCCGCACCCGGCGCCGGATGGCGCCGGGGGCTGCCGCCTCAGGTGCGGCAGGCATCGAAGCCGGCCTCCAGTGCTGGCGCATCCAGTTCCTTGCCGATGAAGACGAGGCGGGTCCAGCGCCGCTCGCCATCGTTCCACGGGCGCTGGAAGGCGCCTTCCTTGATCATGTGGACGGCCTGGAGGACGAAGCGCCGGTCATGGCCGGCCAGGTCGATGATGCCCTTGGCGCGGAGGATGCTCTGCCCCTGCTCCGCCAGGACCTTGGAGATCCACTGGTCGAACCGGCGTTCGTCCAGCGGCCGGTCGGATTGCAGGCAGACGCTGCCCATATCCTCGTCGTGATAATGGCGCACCGCGTCCTGATGCCCGTGCCCGTGGTCATGATCATGGTCGTGGTGCCCATGATCATGATGGTCGTGCCCATGCCCATCCCCATGCCCATGGTGGTCGTGCGCCGCCTCCGCCAGGAAGTGCGGCTCGATCGCCAGGATGCGCTCGAGATCGAAGGCGCCGCGGTCGAGCACCCGGTCGAGCGGGATTTCACAGCGCTCGGTGTGGTGGATGGCGGCCAGCGGATTGATGGCGCGGATGCGCGCCTGGACAGTCGCCAGCTCGCCGGCCGACACCAGATCCGTCTTGTTGAGCAGGATCACGTCGGCGAAGGCGATCTGGTCCTCGGCCTCCTCGGTGTCGTCGAGGCGGGCCAGCACGTGGCGGGCATCGACCACCGTCACCACCGCGTCCAGCCTG
>CAZQOA010000027.1:0-50341 GCA_964594715.1 uncultured Rhizobiaceae bacterium
GGGTGCCATGGACCGCCTGGAACCATGTCCGCACCGCGGCATCCCTGGCCGCCGCCGCGGCGTTCGTGGTGGCACTCCGGGCCTGACCCGGCCGCGGCGCCGTGATAAGCGCCGGAGCCCGGGCGAACTCATGGTTCGTCAAGCTCACCATGAGGGTCAACGCACCGGATTTATGAGGGGCGGAGCACCGGCTTTGCCTCATGGTGAGCCTGTCGAACCATGAAGCCTCTCCGACAGCCGATGCCGGTTTCCATCTACCGCGGCACGTAGTGGTTGCTGCTCCAGCCGCCATCGACGGGGATGATCGCACCGGCGATGAAGGAGGCGTCGTCCGAGGCCAGGAAGGCGACGACGCCGGCGATCTCTTCCGGGCGGCCGACGCGGCCGATCGGCGTCGTGTCGATCATTGCCTTCTGGTACCACGCGTCCTCGCGGATGCGCCGCCCGGTCATGCCGGTGTCGATGCAGCCGGGGGCGACGCCGTTCACCAGGATGCCGAGCGGCGCGTAGTCGGCGGCCATCTGCCGCGTCAACTGCATCACGGCGGCCTTGGTCGCGCCATAGACGGCGCTGCCGGGAAAGCCCGACAGGCCGAAGACGGAGCCGGTGTTGACGATCCGCCCGCCGGGGCGCGGCAGCAGCGGCAGGGCCTCGCGGGTCAGTCGCATGACGCTGCGCAGGTTGACCGACAGCATCCGGTCGATCGCGGCGTCGTCGCTGTCGCCGATCGGGCGCGACCCGCCGATGCCGGCATTGTTGACCAGGATGTCGAGCCGCCCGAAGCGCTCTTGCGTGGTCCGCACGATGGCGGCCGGCGCCTCGTCCGCCGCGACATCCAGGGGCAACGCCAGCAGGGTGGCGAGGCCGGTGGTGGCCACCACCCGGGTCAGGCGCTCGCCGTCGATGTCGACGGCGACCACCCGGGCGCCTTCGTCGGCGAAGCGCACGGCCGTCGCCAGCCCGATGCCGCTCGCCGCACCGGTGACGATGGCGACCTTGCCGGCGAAGCGTCCCTCTGTTGGCGCCATGGCCTGCCCCCTCACGCCAGCGCGTTGCGCAGGGCGGCCGCCGCCCGCACGAAGGCGGCCCGGCAGGCGTCGCTGGCGAAGCGGGCACGCATCAGCCCATGCACGGTGCCGGCCACCCGGTCGAGCGTGACCGGGACGCCCGCCTGCTTCAGGCGGTGGGCATATTCCTCGCCCTCCTCGGCCAAGGGGTCGTGCTCGGCGGTCTGGACATAGGCGGGGGCGAGGCCGGTCAGGGACTTCGCCTGGATCGGGGCGGCGATCGGGTCGGTCGTGTCGAGCCGGCCTTGCAGATACTCCTCCCAGTAGAAGCGCATGCCGGCGCGGCTGACGAAGGGGTCCTTCGCCCGTTCGTAGATCGCCCGGTCGGTGTTGGTGTCGAGGCAGGGATAGAGGAGCGCCTGGAGGCGCAGCTCCGGGCCCTGCCGGTCGCGCACCTGGATCGCCAGGGCGGCGGCCAGGCAGCCGCCGGCACTGTCGCCGGCAACCGCGATGCGCGAGGTGTCGGCGTCCAGCCATTCGCTGCTGCGCGCCGCCCATTGCAGGGCCGACCAGCAATCGTCGGGCGCGGCAGGGAACGGGTTCTCGGGCGGCCGGCGGTATTGCACGCTGATCACCAGGGCGCCGCTTTCCTCGGCCAGGCCCCAGGTCACTGCGTCATGGGTGTCGATCGAGCCGTTCACGAAGCCGCCGCCATGGAGGTAGATGACGACCGGCGGCTTCACCGCGTCCTTGCGACGATAGAGGCGCACCGGGATCTCGTGCCCGCCCATGCCGATCTGCCAGTTGCGCACCAGCAGCGAAGCCGGTGGCGGTCGCCACCACACGGCGCCGCGCCGGTCGAACGCATCGCGCCGCTCCTCGATCGACCGCGGTGCCTTGGGCGGGCCGCAGACCTCTGCGATGCGGGCGAGATAGGCTTCGGTTCCAGGCTCGAACATGGCGGGGTCTCATCCAATGGGGGACGGAGGACGGGGCAGGGATGGGCAACGTTGGCATGGCCCGGCCAGTCGCGACAACCGGCTTCCTCCCGCCGCGGGAGAATTCGCCGAACGGTCTGGCGCCGGAAGCGACATTCACGTCATAATGAAATTCCGTCATGACAGTTTCAGGGCTGCCCTTGTCCGCATCCGATCCCCTGTTGACCCTCGACCGGGTAGTGAAGACCTTCGGCCGCCACCGCGCGGTCGATGGCGTGTCCCTCACCGTGCGGCGGGGCGAGTTCCTGACGCTGCTCGG
The DNA here is from genome assembly GCA_964594715.1 of uncultured Rhizobiaceae bacterium. GTDB lineage: Bacteria > Pseudomonadota > Alphaproteobacteria > ATCC43930 > Allostellaceae > Allostella. The sequence continues at coordinate 2,265 of CAZQOA010000027.1, forward strand.
CCCCTCGGGCTGCGGCAAGACCACCATCCTGCGCATGGTGGCGGGCTTCGAGCATCCGGATTCCGGCACCATCGCCATCGAGGGCAAGCCGATCCAGGGCGTGCCGCCCTACAAGCGGCCGATCGGCCTGGTCTTCCAGAACCTGGCACTCTTTCCCCATCTGACGGTGGGCGAGAACATCGCCTTCGGCCTGCGCGTGCGGCGCCAGCCCGCGGACACGATCCAGCGCGCGCTGGCCGACGCGCTGGCCCTGGTCGAGCTGACCGGCTATGGCGAACGCCGGGTGCATGAATTGTCCGGCGGCCAGCGCCAGCGCGTGGCGCTCGCGCGCGCACTCGTCATCAAGCCCGCCGTGATGCTGCTGGACGAGCCGCTGGGCGCGCTCGACCTCAAGCTGCGCCGGCAGTTGCAGATCGAGCTGAAGCAGATCCAGCAGCGCACCGGCACCACCTTCATCTTCGTCACGCACGACCAGGAAGAGGCGATCACCATGTCCGACCGGATCGCCGTGATGAATGGCGGCCGGGTCGAGCAGCTCGATACCGCCGACCGGGTCTATAATCGCCCCGCGACGGAATTCGTCGCCACCTTCGTCGGCGACACCAACCTGCTGTCGGGCCGCGTCCTCGGCTCGGCCGCCGGCGCTGCCACCGTGTCGGTTCCGGCACTGGGCCGCGACGTGCCGGCGCCGGCCGGCGAGGATGCCCGCACCGGCGCCAATGTCCGCCTGTCGGTGCGGCCGGAGAATGTGCGCTTTGCCGACGCCGCCAGCGCCTGGCGGATGGATGGCCGCGTCATCGACGTCGTCTATGCCGGCGCTGCCCACCGCTACACCGTGGAGGCGGGCGAAACCCGGCTGCTGGTTGCCGCCCCGGCCAGCCCCGGCGCCGCGCCGCTGCCGGTCGGCGCCCGGGTGGCGCTGACCTGGGCGCCCGAGAACGCCGTCCTGCTTGCCGCCCCTGCTCCCTGAATTCGTTTTGCCGGCTCCCTGAACCCGCTTTGAAGGAGGTCTCCATGGATCGTCGATCGTTCCTTGCCCATGCATTCGTGATGCAGGCGGCCGCTGCGGCCATCGGCCTGGCGGCGACACCGGCCTTGGCCCAGGGCAAGGGCGAGATCGTGATGGGCGCCTGGGGCGGCGGTACCAGCGCCACCTGGCGCGCCGGCGTGGCCGAACCCTTCACCGCGGCCACCGGCATCCCGGTCAAGATCAACGAGTGGCCGGACCCGGAGCCGCAGATCCGCGCCCAGAAGGCGAACCCGCAATACAACATGGCGGTCGCGACCTATTTCAACGCTGCCAACCTGGCGCGCGACGGCCTGTTGGAGACGTTCGACCCGGCGGACTTCCCGGCCATGAAGAACGTGCCGGAGAGCTACCAGATGAAGGGCAAGGACGGCCGTCTGATCGGTATCCCGGCCTATTTCCAGTATTACGGCATCGCGGTGAACACCGAACTCGCCAAGGTCTCCGACTTCCAGTCCTGGGACGACCTGGCGAACCCGAAATGGAAGGGTAAGCTGGCCGTCACCCGGCCGATCTATGGCGCCACCTATGATCTGGTGATCTTCGCCAAGGTGAAGGGCGGCGACGAGAACAATATCGAGCCGGGCCTGCCGCTGCTGAAGGCGCTCGGCGCCAACTCGCTGACCGTCTACAATTCGATGGCCCACCTCAACACGCTGCTGACCCGCGGCGAGGTGGCGGCCGCGCCCTATTACGTGACCCGCGTCTGGGGCATGAAGAAGGCCGGCGTGAAGAACATCGAGTTCGTGCTGCCCAAGGAAGGCAGCCTATCCATCCCCTATATCCTGGTGGTGCCGAAGGGGGCCAAGAATCCGGAGGCCTACAAGGCCTTCCTGCAATGGACCCTGGAGCCGGCGCAGCAGGCGAAGATGCTGGACCTGTCGGGCTACATCCCGCTCAACACCGCGACGCCGATCTCGGCCGAGCACGAGCAGAATTTCGGCATGAAGCTGCCGGACCTCCTGAAGCGGCTCTATCAGCCGGACTGGGACGTGATCGCTCGCACCCACAAGGAGCGGGTGGCCCAGGTCGAGCAGCTGCTGTCGCAATGACGGGTGGTGGGCTGACTGGCGGCGGGCTGACCGGCTGCGGACCGGCGAGGGGCAGGGGAGCGGACGGATGCGCCTTGGCCGGCTGACCTGGCTTCTCCTGCTGCCCGTTCTTTGCGTGCTCGGGCTGTTCCTGTTCGGGCTGGTCGAGCTCGTCTGGTCCTCCTTCAGCGGACCGGACGGGCTCGGGCTCGACCTCTATCGGCAGTTCTTCGGCCGCCAGGACTATATCGACGTCCTCGTCCGCACCCTGTGGGTGGCGGCGCTGACGACGGCGGTCAGCCTTATCATCAGCTATCCGGTGGCCTATTTCGTCGCCCGCTTCCAGGGGCGGCGGGACTGGCTGCTGGTGCTGATCCTGCTGCCCTGGCTGGTCAGCGTGGTGGTGCGCACCTATGGCTGGATCGTCATCCTCGGCAATCGCGGGCTGCTCAACGGCTACCTCGCCTGGCTCGGCGTCATCGACAGCCCGCTGCGCCTTCTCTTCAACACGACCGGCGTCGTCATCGGCCTGGTCCATGTCTTCTGCCCGTTCATGATCCTGGCGATCCTGGCCGTGTTCCTCCAGCTCGAGCGCAGCCAGGAGGAGGCGAGCATGAGCCTGGGGGCCGGGCCGGTCGAGACCTTCTGGCGGGTGGTGCTGCCGCTATCGCTGCCGGGAGTCATCTCGGGCGTCATGCTGGTCTACCTGATGTCGACCGGCGCCATCATCACGCCGTTGCTGCTGGGTGGCCTCCGCGACCGGATGCTGGGCACGCAGATCTACCAGGAGATGTTCCAGCTGTTCGATTTCCCCAAGGCCGCAACCCTGGCCGTGATCCTGACGGTCACCGCCTTCCTGGTGGTGCTGCCCCTGCAATGGCTGGAGCGGCGGGTGTCGCGCAACCTGAAGGGGGCGACATGAGGCTGTGGAGTGCGGCCCATCGCGTGGTCGTCACCGCCGTGCTGCTGTTCCTGCCGGCGCCGATCATCATCGTCGTCGTCTCGTCCTTCACCAAGGCCGGCTATATCAGCTTCCCGCCGGGGGAGCTGTCGCTGCGCTGGTATGGCGAGTTCCTGGGCAGCGCCGACTGGCTGTTGACGCTCGGCCTCAGCTTCGTGCTGGCGGCCCTGGCGGCGGTCCTATCCACGGTCGTCACCTTCCTGGGCGCACTCGCCGTCACCCGCCGCAGCCTGCCGATGGGCCGGACCTTCGAGACGCTGGTGCTGTTGCCGTTGATCTTCCCCCACGCGGCACTGGGCGTGATCATGCTGGGGCTGGTCGCCATGTTCGGCTGGACGGGGCAGTTCCTCGGCCTGCTGCTGGCCCATTTCATCCTGACCATCCCCTATGCCTGGCGGCCGATCGTGGCGGCCATGCGCAAGCACGACCTGGCGGTCGAGGAGGCGGCGATGTCGCTGGGCGCGCCGCCCTTCTACACCTTCCGCAAGGTGACCCTGCCGCTGCTGCGCCCCGGCCTCGTCACGGCACTCCTCTTCACCTTCATCATCTCGTTCGACGAGGTCACGGTCAGCCTGTTCCTGGTCGGCCCCGACCTCTCGACCCTGCCGGTGAAGATCTTCGCCGCGATCCAGGACAGCGGCAGCCCTGTCATCGCCGCGGTCTCGGCGATGCTGGTCGGGCTCACCATTGCGATCGTGTTCGTGCTGGACCGGGTGGTCGGGCTGGAACTGTTCGTGGCCTCGGACCAGCGGCGGAAGCCGGCGGCGTAAGGGGGGAGACTGCGATGGAAGCGCGACACATCCTCGTCGATCAAGCGCTGGCTGACCAATTCACGAGGGAGGCCCTTGCCGACGTGGTCGCCGGCGCCACGATCGACCATGCGGCGGTGCGCGCATGGGCTTATAGCCTGGGGACAGGGAAACCGTTGCCACTGCCGGTGATCAAGGGCTGAGCGCCGACAGAGGGGCCTCGCCCGATCGTAGTTGCGCACCTCGACAAGAGGCCCGGGAAACCGCCATCGGCGGCCGGAGAGATGTCATGGTTCGACAAGCTCACCATGAGGAGAAGCCGGTACCTTGGCCCTCATGGTGAGCCTGACGAACCATGAGTTCGCCCGGGCTCCGCATCCCACCCGCGGCCGGCGGTAGCCGCCTACTCCGCCGCCAACCGCTCGAACAGATCATGCCGGACATCCCGGGCGGCGCCGACCGGGTCGCGCGCTGCGGGGTCGCCCCAGCCGCCGCCGCCGCCGGTCTGCAGGACCAGCAGGTCGCCCGCCTTGAGGGGGAAGTTGTCCTTCGACTTCAGGGGGAAGACCTCGTTGCCGCGATAGACGATGCAGCTGCCGGTGGTCCCGGAATTGCCGCCGGCGAGGCCACCGGGGGCGATGCGGAAGCGGTCGGCGTAGATCGAGAAGCGGACGCCGTCCTTCAGGACCCGGTAGGAGCGCTCCGAGCCGTTGCCGCCGCGATGGACGCCGGCCCCGCCGGTGCCGGGCCGCAGGGAATAATGCTCGATCCGGAAGAAGTCGAAATCCATGTCCAGCGATTCGACCGGCACGTTGGTGCAGTTCGACAGGGGACCCGCCACCGCGTCGCAGCCGTCGCCGTGGGAGGATGCACCATAGCCGCCATTGTGGATCTCGAGATAGACGCGGTAGCGGCCCTGGTCGAGGAAGGAGAGGCAGGTCGCGACCGTGGAATCGAAGCCGGGCGCGATCACCCGGTCGGGCACGGCCTGGCCCAGCGCCCGCACCACCGCGTCATAGGCGCGATAGATCGCCTCCATCCGCGCCCGCACCGGGGCCGGGAAGCGCGGGTTGAGGAGCGAGCCCAGCGGTGCGGTGATCTTGACCGCGCGTAGCACGCCCTCGTTGAAGGGAACGTCGGGGCCGGTCAGCACGCCCTTCAGGCACCCAAGGGTGGACGAGATGGTCGAGGCGAAGGGGGCATTGAGCGCGGTTGCGACCTGGTCGGCGGTGCCGCTGTAGTCGACCTCCATCTGGTCGCCCCGGATGCGCACGGTGGCGCAGACCCGCAGCGGCGTGTCGCCGATGCCGTCATCGTCGACCGCGTCCTCGCCGAAATAATCGCCGTCCGGCAGGGCCTGGATGGCGGCCCGCACCCGGCGCTCGCAATAGTCGATCATGCCGCCCATCGCGGCCTTGACGGTCGTCGCCCCGTACCGTGCGCACAGTTCCTGGACGCGCGCGATGCCGACGCGGCAGGCGGCGAACTGGGCGTTGAAATCGCCGATCGTCTGGTCCGGCACCCGGATGTTCGAGGCGACCAGCTGCTCGAACGGCCCGCCGGTCCAGTCGCGGTGGAGATTGTACCTGGAGGGCGGGATGATCAGCCCTTCCTGGTAGACGTCGGTCGCCATGACGTTGAGGCCGGGCGCGCCGCCGCCGATGTCGAGGTGATGGGCGACCGCGGCCGAGAAGGCGACCAGCTCGCCCTCCCAGAATACCGGCATGAAGATGAAGACGTCCTGCAGGTGCTGGCCGCCGGCATAGGGGTGGTTGGAGATGTAGAAATCATCCTCCACCAGCGTCTCGATCGGGTAGCGCGCGGCGCAGCCGGCGAAGGTGAGGGAGAGCGAGCCGACCAGCACCGGGATCAGCTCGTCCGACTGGGCGACGGCCTGGCCGGTGGCGTCGAGGATGCCGGTCGAGGCGTCCTTGGCCTCGCGCACGATGGTCGAGTAGGCGGAGCGGTAGAGCTTCGCCCCCATCTCGCGCGCGGAGGCCAGCAGCGCCTGGCCGATTACCGCCTGGTCGAGTGCCGAGATCATGCGGTCCTCCTCAAGATGAGATTGTCCTGGGCGTCGACGGTCGCCGTCCAACCCGGCGGAACGTAGGTGGTGGCGGTGGTGTCGGTGACGACGGCGGGGCCGGCCAGTGCCGCACCTGATGCCAGTGCGGCGCGGCCGACGCGGCTGGCCTCGACCCAGCGGTCGCCCTCGAATACCTGGATCGCTTCGGCCGGGCCGGCGGTGCGGTCGGTCATGCGCAGCGGCGGCACCTCGCCCTGGGGCAGGCGCAGCCGCGCGCGGTAGGAGACGATCTCGACCGCCTTGCCCTTCACCGCGCCATGCTCGTAGATGCGCTTGTGGGCGGCGGCGAAGCCGGCTGCGATGGTGGCCGCGTCGAGCCGGTCGATGGTGGCCGGGTCGACCGCCACGTCGATCTCGTAGGCCTGTCCCACATAGCGCATGTCGAGCGAGTATTCGAACTCGGGCGTGCCGTCCAGACCCAGCGCGGCCGCGCGCTCGGACAGGGCCGCATGCAGGCCCGCGAAGATCTCCCGGACCGCATCGGGCGCCTGTTCGTCGAGCGGCGTGCGGCGGGTACGGGTTTCGTCCAGCATCTGGTCGGCGACCAGCAGGCCATAGGCGGAGATGACGCCCGGGTCGGGCGGCACCACCACGGTCGACACGCCCAGCGCATCGGCGACGCGGGCGGCGTGCAGCGGACCGGCGCCGCCATAGGGCACCAGCGCGAACTCGCGCGGGTCGCGCCCGCGCTCGGTCGAGACGAGGCGGATGGCGGCGACGATGTTGCCGTCGGCCAGGCGGGACGCATCCTCGGCCAGTGCAACGGGATCGCGCCTGAAGATGGCGGCCATCGGCGCGAAGGCGCGGGCCGCGGCGGTGGCGTCGAGGGTGAGGTTGCCGGCCAGACGGGCCGCGGACGGCAGGCGCCCGCACAGCACGTGGGCGTCGGTCAGGGTCGGCCTGGTGCCGCCCTTGCCGTAGCTGGCGGGGCCGGGGTCGGCGCCCGCACTCTCGGGCCCGACCCGCAGCATGCCGCCATCGTCGGACCAGACGATGCTGCCGCCGCCGGCGCCGATGGTGACGATGTCGACCATCGGCATGCGGATCGGCAGGCCGTCGATCTTGGTCTCGCGCGCCCAGTCGGGCTTGCCGTCGCGCACCAGGGCGACGTCGGCGCTGGTGCCGCCGATGTCGAGCGTGATGATGTCCTTGAAGCCCGACAGGCCCGCCTGGCGCACGGCGCCGGTGACGCCGGCGGCCGGCCCCGACAGGAGGGACGTGATGGGGTTGTCGCGGATCGCCCGGAAGGGAACGCGCCCGCCGTTCGACTGCATCATGGTGCAGCGCCCGACGAAGCCGGCCTTCCCCAGCCCGTCCTCGATCCGTCCGAGATAGCCGTCGACCACCGGTTGCACGAAGGCCGCCATGGTGGTCGCCGTGGCGCGCTCATACTCGCGGAACTCGCCGGTCACCCGGTGCGAGCAGGTGACGCGCAGGTCGGGGAATTCGCGGGCGATCCAGGCGGCCAGGGCCAGTTCATGGGCGGGATTGAGGAAGCCGTTGAGGAGGCAGATGGCGACCGCGTCGTAGCCGCCGGCCAGCTGGCCACGGAGGGCCGGCCCGGCCGCATCGAGATCGAGCGCCTCCAGCACCGAGCCGTCGCCCGTGATGCGCTCGCGCACCATGAAGGTGTCGGCGCGCGCGGCCAGCGGCTCCGGCTTCTTGTAGAAGAGGTCGAAGATGCGGGTGCGGTCGTGGCGCTGCAGCAGCAGGATGTCGCGGAAGCCCTCGGTGACGATGAAGGCGAGGCGCCCACCCTTGCGCTCCAGCACCGAGTTGGTGGCGACGGTCGAGCCGTGGATGAACTCGCCGATGCCGTCGAGCGCAAGGCCCGACGCGGCCAATGCTGCGAACGCGCCCTCGTCGGGGCGCGCCGTCACGCTCGGCACCTTGCGGATCGACACGCCATCCGGCCCGAACGCCACGAGATCCGTGAAAGTACCGCCGATCTCGACGCCTACTCGATACATCCAGCCCGTCTCCCTCATCGGCGATCCGGCGCCTGATGGCGCCCCGCGATGCCGATGGCCGTTGCGGAAATGCGACCCGCGAGAGCCGCGGATGCCGGCGACGAAGTTAGCCGGTCGGGGCCGGGAGTGAAACTTTTTTCACTCCCGGCGGTAACGGTTTTCACACCGGCGCGAAGGTCCGGTCGAGCGCCACCTCGATCAGGGTCGGCGCGCCGCCTGCGATGGCCGCGGTGATGAGGTCGGTCGCCTCCGCCACCGTGCGGGCGGCATGGGCGGCGACGCCCATGGACCGCGCCAGCGCCTGGAAGTCGATGGCCGGGTCCTCCAGGTCCATGCCGACATAGACGCCGGTCTGGGCCGCGTGGCCGCGGAGCGCGTTCACCCGCTGCTTCAGGATGCGGTAGGAGGAGTTGTTGAGGATGACGAAGACGACGCCCAGCCGGTAGCGGGCGGCGGTCCACAGGGCCTGGCAGCTGTACATGGCGCTGCCGTCGCCGACGATCGCGACCACCGGCCGGTCGGGCAGCGCCACCTTGACGCCGACCGCCGCCGGCAGCCCCCAGCCGATCCCGCCGCCGCGCAGCCCGAAGAAGCTCTGCGGGTCGTCGCTTGCGATCAGGTTGCGGATGCTGGTGGCGGACGACAGCGCCTCCTCGATGACGACCGCGTCGCGGGGCAGGACCCGGCCGATCGCCTCCAGCAGGGCCAGGGCCTGGACCGGGGACTTCGCGGCCTCGCCGCGCGCCTTGTCGGCCAGGGCGGCGCGCTCGCCGGCGATGGTCCGGCGCATCGCCTTGCCGCGCCGGTCGATGGCGGCGACGCTGCCCTGGGTCAGGCGCCGGCGCACCGCCTCGGTGATCTCCGGCAAGGTCGCCTTGGGGTCGCCCATCATCGCCACCCGCGCCGGGTGGTTCTTGCCCAGCTCCCACGGGTCGAGGTCGAGATGGATGACGGCCAGGTCGTCCGGCATCGGCTCGACGTTGGAGGGGAGCGACAGGGTGAAGAGGTCGCCGCCGACCGAGAACAGGGTGTCGTACTGGCCGAGCTGCTGGCGCAGGGCCGGTGCCAGGCGGCCCATGGTGCCGCGATAGAGCGGGTGCGAGGTCGGGAAGGAGGCGGTGCTGGACACGCCCTCCAGATAGACTGGCGCGCCCAGCAGCTCGGCCAGCGCCGCCATTTCGTCATGGGCCCGGCTCTGCGCCACCGCGTCGCCCGCGATCAGCACCGGGCGCTGGGCCCCCGCCAGCAGGTCGGCTGCGGCCTCGACCGCGTCGCGGTCGGCGCGGATGCGTGGGGCCACCCGCGTCGGCGCCGTCAGGTCGACCTCGCCCTCGTCGTTCAGGATGTCGCCCGGCAGCGACAGGAAGACCGGCCCGGTCGGATGGGCGAGCGCCGTCTTGGCGGCGCGGTGGACGATGCGCGGCAGGTCGGCCAGGCGATGCACCTCGGTCGACCATTTCACCAGCGGCCGCGCCATGGTCGGCAGGTCGGCCCACAGGATGGGCTCGGTCACGTTGAAGCTCTGCTCGTGCTGGCCGGCCGTGACCAGGATGGGGGAGGCGGCCTTCTGCGCGTCGTAGAGCATGCCCATGGCATTGCCGAGGCCGGGGGCGACGTGGAGGTTGACCACCGCCAGCTTGCCCGACGCCTGGGCATAGCCGTCGGCCATGCCCATGACCACGCCTTCCTGGAGGCCCAGGATGTACCGGATGTCGTGGTCGACCGCGAGCGCGTCCATCAGCGGCAGTTCGGTGGTGCCGGGATTGCCGAAGAGGACTTCGACGCCCTCCTGCTTCAACAGCTCCAGGAAGGCGCGCTTGCCGGTCATCGTGGGCATCGGGGTTTCTCCGTTCTCGTCCGTCGCGGGCCGCGGCAGCATAGCGTGGGCGAACGGCGATTCACCCGGCTCGTGCGGTAGGCTATATCTGGCCCGTCTGTCCGACGCTGGCCGTCACCCCTGAACCGGAGCCCCGATGACCGGAGCCGCGCGTAGCGAACCCGCCCCGCGGACGCGCGAAATGGCCGTCGTCGCGGTGGCCCTGGCCGCGGTCGCCTTCAGCATGAACGGCCTCTTCGTGCGCCAGGTGCAGTCGGCGACGAGCTGGCAGATCGTCTTCTGGCGGGCCCTCGGCCTTATGTCGGCGGTGGCGGTCCTGTTCGCCTGGCCGCATCGCGGACGCGCGCTCGCCGTATTCCGCGACGGCCTGCCGATCGCGCTGGTCGCGGCCCCGACCCAGGGCGTGGGCGTGGTCCTCTTCATCTATTCGCTGACCCACACCACCGTCGCCAACACGATGATGATGCTGAGTGCCACGCCGCTGTTCGCGGCCCTCCTCGGCTGGCTCTTCCTCGGCGAGAAGGTGGGCTGGGCGACCGCCGCCGCGATCGCCGCCACGCTCTGCGGCATCGCCCTGATGACGGTGGACGGGATCGCCGCCGGCTCGCTCTACGGCAACCTGGCCGCGCTCGGCAACGCCTGCACCTTCGCCATCTTCATCACCTTCCTGCGCCGTGGCCGCAGCCGGGACATGCGCCCGGTCATCATCCTGGGGGCGGCCAGCGGCATGGCGCTCGCCGCATTGCTGAGCGACGGGCTGGGGGCACCCGTCCGCGACATCCTGCTATGCTTGGTGTGGGGCGGGGTCGCCCAGACCATCGGCATGTCGCTGATGCTGGCGGGCTCGCGCGGGCTGCCGGCGGCCGAGATCTCGCTGGTGGCGATGATCGAGTTCGTGCTGGCGCCGATGTGGGCCTGGTCGGTCACCGGCGAGCTGCCGACGCCGCTCTCGGCCACCGGCGGCGGCATCATCTTCGCCGCCATGCTCGGCTGGTCCTGGCGCCGCGCCCGGCTCCACCGGACGATCCCGCTACGGCCGACGGGGAGTTGATGGGCCGGTGTTCATTCCGCCTCCGGACCCTTCGACAAGCTCAGGGTGAGGGGAGTGTGGGATTTACTCTGAGTCTCCCTCACCCTGAGCCTGTCGAATGGGTGAGTTCTCTCCGAACCCTCCGCTGGGGCGGATCCATGGGGTAGTGCTTGGCTTCATAGGCGTCGATCAGCGTCGCCAGCGCGTGGAGGCGATCACCCTCGGGCGTCCCGCTCTTGGCGCCCCACAGGCGCTCGACCTCGGCGAGCGCCGCGTCATGATCCGCTTCGGTGAGGATCGGCTTCAATTCAGTTGCCATGCTGCATCTCCGCCGCGTCGATCCTGTCATGCGCTTTGTGCGTGCTGATTCCGTAGGTGTGCGCCGACTTTTGAATGCAATTGACAATTCAGAAATAACCGGCCATTATCTACCAAATAAGAAGACGATTGCTGCCCATTAACCTTGTGAGTGTGTCATGGATGTTGGGTCCTTCGAGCAAAAAGTTTGGCAGGTAGACGGTATTCGGGTCGTGATTCGAGCGCCGGTTGATGAGCAGGTGGGGGATTTTGATTGGGTTCGGCAAGCTCCTGACACCAGTTCGGTAACGTCGTGGCTCGAGAATCGAATTTTTTCCAGAATCGGTAAACTCGATGTCGCAGTGCTGGATGGTCGCGGGCAGGCACCACATGGCCGGACATCCCTGGTGACGGTTCGCAACCGTTATGCGGTCGACTAAGTGCGTGCCCCTATGATGACCTTTAAACCACAAACAGTTGGGACAACCGATCTCGTTCGCGGCTATACGCCCTGTCAAAACCGATCCGCCCGATAGGGCTTCGGATCGATCGTCGGCGGCCGTCCCGCGACCAGGTCGGCGAGCAGCCGGCCGGTCATGGGGGCGCCGGTCAGGCCGGTGTGGCCGTGGCCGAAGGCGAGGAATACTCCGGGGACGCCGGGGGCGCGGTCGATCACGGGCAGGCTGTCGGGCATCGACGGGCGGTGGCCCATCCAGGTCTGCATGCCCTCGGCGTTCAGGGTCGGGATCGCCTGGCGCGCCTGTTCGAGCAGGATGCGCGCGCGGCGCTCGTCCGGCGGGGCGTCGAGGCCGGCGATCTCGACCGTGCCGGCCAGGCGCAGCCCGTGCTCCATCGGCGTCATGGAGAAGCTGCCGCTGCGGTGGCTGATCGGGCGCGACGGCATCGGGCCGGGGTTCGGCAGCATGACGTGGTAGCCGCGCTCGGTCTCCAGCGGCACGTTCACGCCGAAGCGCCGGGTCAGGCGCACCGACCAGGCGCCGGCCGCCACCACCAGCAGGTCGGCATCGACCGGCCCGGCGTCGGTCTCCACCCGGCGGACGCCGTCCGCGCCCATCTCGATGCGGGTCACCTCGGCCTTCAGCACCCGGCCGCCGGCCGCCGCCAGGTTGGCGGCCAGCGTGTTCACCAGCCGGTGCGGGTTGGCCGTGCTGCCATTGTCGGGAAGGTAGAGGCCGCGGCGGAAGCCGGGGGCCAGTGACGGTTCCATCTGGCGGATCTCGTCGGGGCCGATCGGGTCGCTGCGCACGTCGTATTCGGCGCGCAGGCCGTCGGCCACCCGCTCGGCTTCGCCGACCGCGTCCGTCCGCCAGAGATAGAGTTGGCCACGCTGCCGGATCAGGTCGTTGAAGCCGTCCGGGCCCAGCAGGTCGCGATAGGTCGCGAAGGCCGGGCCGTGGAGCGCACGCAGCGCGGTCGCCGCCGCCCGCACCCGGTCCATGCGGCCGGCGCGAATCCAGCGGATGAGCCAGGGCAGCGCCCGCGGCAGATAGCTCCAGCGCACCGACAAGGGGCCGGTCGGGTCGCCCAGCCATTTCGGTACCTTGCGCAGCATGCCGGGCATGGCGATCGGCACGAAGGTGTCCGGGCTGATCATCCCGGCATTGCCGAAGGAGCAGCCCTCGCCCGGCGGCAACCGGTCGATCACCGTGACGTCGTGCCCGTCGCGCCGCAGATGGATGGCGGACGACATGCCGACGATGCCGGCGCCGACGACGACGATGCGCTTCGGCCGGTCGGCCTGGGCAGGATTTCGGGCAGGTTGAGCGGCCGGGGCGGATATGTTCATGTGCCCGACATCATTCCCCGGACGGCCTGCGCTGGCCACTGCTATTCGTCAGGTTGGAGGATTTGCGCAAGATGGGCGACGGCATCCAGGTTCGGCGAATAGCGGGCGCGCTGGGGGCGGAGATTTCGGGTCTCGACCTGCGGCAGGAGATGGATGCCGGCACGACGGCGGCGGTCCGCCAGGCACTGCTCGACCATCTGGTTGTCTTCTTTCGCGGCCAGGACCTGTCCCCGGCGCAGTTCCTGGCCTTCTCGCGCCGCTTCGGCACGCCCGTCGAGTATCCCTTCGTGAAGGGGCTGGCCGACCATCCGGAGATCATCGAGGTCCTGAAGCGGGAGACCGAGACCGTCAATTTCGGCGGCATCTGGCATTCCGACACGACCTACCTGGAGGAGCCGCCGATGGGCTCCATGCTGCTGGCGCGCGAGGTTCCGCCCTATGGCGGCGACACGCTGTTCGCCAACATGTACATGGCCTACGAGACCCTGTCGGACGGCATGCGCCGGATGCTGGACGGGCTGGTGGCGGTCGCGACCTCTGCCAAGGCGGACGTGTCCAAGACCCGCGAGGACCGGATCAAGGACAATGCCTCGCCCGAGGCCCGCAAATCCTACGAGGCGGAGCATCCGGTGGTCCGCACCCACCCGGAGACGGGGCGGAAGGCGCTTTACGTCAACATCGCCCACACCGCCCGCTTCAAGGACATGACCGAGGCCGAGAGCGCGCCGTTGCTGGCGTTCCTCTGCCAGCACCAGGTCCGGCCCGAATTCACCTGCCGCTTCGTCTGGCAGCCGCATTCGATCGCCTTCTGGGACAACCGCGCGACCCAGCACAACCCGGTCAACGACTATCACGGCCATCGCCGCCTGATGCACCGCATCACGCTCGCCGGCGACCGGCCGCGCTGAGCCTTCAGGCGCGCAGGATCTCGGCGATGCCTTCGTCATGGAGTTCGGTCAGCACCTCCTCCAGGGTCGCGTTGCGCAGGAAGAGGGCCGGGTCGACCTCGATCGAGAACTGGGTTTCGAGCTCGGCCGCCATGACCACGCCGTCGACCGAATCGAGGCCATAGCTCTCGAACAGGGCGTCCGGCGCCACCGCCTCCTGCGGCACGCCCATCTGCTCCACGAGATAGGTGCCGAGCCAGGCTTCGATGTCGGCGGCCCGAATGCGGGGAAGGGCGGCAATCGTCATGGAGGCGGCAGCTCCGGTGGCATGGGCGGGATCGGTCAGCCGGCCGTCACCGCCAGGCGCGCGAGGCGCCGGAAAGTGTCGAGCGGCACCCAGTCGTCGGCGGCCTCGGCGCGCGCGAGGGTCGGCTGCCGGGCGAAGAAGAGGGGTAGTACCACGCGCCCTTCGAGCCGGGCCAGGGCATTGCCGAGGCAGGCATGGGTGCCTTCGCCGAAGCCGAGATGGCCCGGTCCCGGCCGGCCGGGGCGGAAGCGGCCGGGCTCCGGATAGGCCTCCGGATCGCGGTTGGCCGATGTGAGATAGGGGATGATCACGGTTCCGGCCGGCAGGGCGCGGCCGGCGACCTCGGTGTCGGCCATGGTCCGGCGGACCGCCAGCATGACCGGGCTGTCCAGCCGCAGCAGCTCCTCCACCGCCTGCGCCGCGCGCGACGGATCGCGGGCCACCATGGCGACCTCCGGCTCCTCCAGCGACATGCGGATAGCGCTGGCCAGGAAGGCCGACGTGGTCTCCGCCCCGACCAGAAGCAGGAAGAGGATGCGCGAGTTCAACCACAGGTCGTCGACGCCCTCTTCCGACGACGCCAGCTGGAGGAGGCGGGAGATCCCGTCCGGCCGCGGCACCCGCCGGCGCTCCGCCACCAGCGTGCCGATATGGCCGTAGGCCTCGGACACCCAGCGCTCGAAATGGTCGAGTTCGCGGGCGCCGAGGATGAAGTTGAAGAGCCGCAGGACCGGGCGCGAGACCCGGAATATCTCGTCGCCGATCTCCTTCGGCACGCCGAGAATCGCGCACATGACGCGGAACGGCACCGGGTTGGCGAAGGCCTCGACGACGTCGAAGCTGCGGCATCCGTCGAGCGGTGCCAGCAACTCCTCGGTCACCTCGGCGATCATCGGGGCGAACTCGCCGAGCGGCCGGTGGTTCAGGGTCGCCGCCAGCAGTCGCCGCGCCTGGCGGTGGCCGCTGGTGGCATCGAGGAAGGTGACCGCGGCGATGAAGCTGCGCAAGGCCGGCCATTCCCGCCCGAGGCGCTTGCCCACGGCATCGCTGAAGCTGCTGACCGATGCGGGCTCCAGAGAGGGGTTGCGCAGGACCGCGGACACGTCGCGATGGCGGGTCAGGATCAGCGCCTCGGCGCTTTCGCTCCAATGCACCGGGTCGAGCTCCCGGTACTGGTCGAACAGGCCGTAGGGCGCATTTCGCAGGCGCCGGTCGCTCGGGTTGAAGGGCGGCAGGTCCGACATGGTCATGACACTCCCGCTTCCGCCATCTCCGTCACGCCCGCGTCGAGCCGGCCCAGGACCGCCGCCGGCGCCGGCCAGGTGCCGTCGGCGTAGCCTTGGCGGCAGCGGTGCCGGCGCACCTTGCCGCTGGTCGTGCGTGGCAGGGCGCCCTCGCGGACGATGATCGTGGCCGATGGGCGCAGGCCATGGGCGGCGGCGACCCGGTCGGCGATCCGGCGGGCAAGCGCGGGCAGGTCGATGCCGCGGGCGAGCGTCCGGCCGACCTCCAGCGCGACGCCGATCCGTACCCGGCCCGCCTCGCCGATGGCGAAGGCGGCGGTGCCCAGCGGGGCGGCCGCTGCCGCCGCCTCGGCGACGGTGCGCTCGATATCCTCGGGGTGATGGTTGGCGCCGCGGATGATGATGACGTCGTCGCGGCGGGTGACCGGCACCAGCATGCCCTGGTCGATGAAGCCGAGGTCGCCCGTCGCGACGAAGCCGGTATCGCCTTCGCCCGGCAGGGGCTCCGCGATCGGCCGCGGCGGGCCGTCCGGGCGCCACAGGCCGCGGGTCAGGCCGGGGCCGCCGACGCGGATGTCGCCGACCGTGCCATCGGCGACGGCCAGGCCGGTCGCCGGATCGACGATGCGGACCTCGGCCCCGGCCCACGGCCGGCCGCAAGCGACGAGGCGGATACCGTCGGCGGTATGGCGCGCCCGGCCTTGCCCCAGCGCCTGCCGGTCGACGGTGACGGAGCGGATGCCGTCGCCGGCGCGCCCGCCGGTGACGAACAGGGTCGCCTCGGCCAGCCCGTAGCACGGGTAGGGGGTGCCGGCCGACAGGCCGTACGGGGCATAGGCGGCGACGAACGCATCGAGCACGGTGGCGTCCACCGGCTCTGCCCCGCAGCAGGCGACCCGCCAGCTCGACAGGTCGAGCCCGGCGCGCTCCTCCGCCGCCACCCGCGAGACGCAGGCCTCGTACATGAAGGTGGGGCCGGTCGAGACCGACCCCCGCCAGCGGCTGATGGCGTTCAGCCAGCGTATCGGCTTCTGGATCACCCGCAGGGTCGGCAGCAGCACCGTCAGGATGCCGTCCGACAGCGGCTGCAGGATGCCGCCGACCAGGCCCATGTCGTGGTGCGGTGGCAGCCAGCTGACCGACCGCCAGCTCGGGTCATGGCCGATCGCGGCCTGCATCATCGCCTGATTGGCGGCGAGCGCACCGTGGCTGATGGCGAACCCGCGCGGGGCGGCGGTGGAGCCGGAGCTGTATTGGACGAAGGCGATGCGGTCCGGATCGGACGCGGGCGGGACCCAGCCGTCGCCCGCCGCGTCGTCGATGGTGGCGAGCTCGATGACCGCGACCGTGCCGGCAGCCGTTTCCGCGACCGGGCTGCGCGCGCCGATCCGCTCCACCAGGATGGCGCGCGGCCGGGCGGCGTCGATCACCGCCGACAGGCGCTCGCGGGTGCGGGCGCTGGCCACGGCCGGCACCGGGACCGCGGCCGCCCCGGCCTGGAGGCAGCCGAGGAAGGCGGTGACGAACGCCGCCCCGTTCTCGATCGCGATCAGCACCGCCGCACCGCGGCAGCCGGCGGCAGCGAGCGTCGCCCCCACCGCCCGGGCGCGGCGGTCGAGGGCGGCCCAGTCCAGGCGCGCGGTCTCGTTCTCGCCGTCGCCCAGCTCCACCAGTGCGGGTGAATCCGGCCGCTCCGCCGCGAGCCGCCGCAACCGGTCGATCAGCAAGGTGGGGCGGGAGCCGGTGGGTTGCGGAAGCGGCAAGTGGCCTCAGGCGGGTCTCGGTTGAATCACTTTCCTATCATACACGCCCGATTCGCGCCCGTGCGAAGTCTCCGCCCGGGCCGGCGCGTGGTTCGCTCAGAAGTCGAACAGGTCGTCGAGGATGGAGGATCTGCGCCGCCCCTTGCGATCGCGGCCGTCATCATCGCGTTCATGTCCACGCTCACGGCCGAACTCTCGTCCGTGGCGATAGTCGCCACGCGATTCCTCTGCCTCGGGCCGCCGCGCGGCCGGGGCCTCGGGGCGGCTGGCGCGCGACGGCTGGTCGGCGGCCGCCCGCTCGATGATCTTGTCCAGTTCGCCGCGATCCAGCCACACGCCACGGCATTTCGGGCAATAGTCGATCTCGATGCCGCTGCGCTCGGTCATCATGAGCGCGGTGTCGTCGATGGGGCACTTCATGCGTGTCTCTGCGTTGGGAGCGGACGGCGCCGTTCGCGCCGGGGACGGAGGGAGGGGCAGGAGCGGCCTAGCGGGTCGCCTTGCCGTCGGCGCCGAAGCCGCGGAGATACGCGAAGAGGTCGGCGAAGTCCTGGTCGTTCTTCAGGCCGGCATAGATCATCTTGGTGCCGGGCATGAAGCGGCGCGGGTCGCGGAGATAGGCCTTCAGGCCGGCCTCGGCCCAGGTTACCGCGGACTGACGGTTGGCCGGCGAATAATTGTAGCCCTCGACGGTGCCGGCCTTGCGCCCGACGATGCCGTTCAGCGCCGGGCCGAGCCGGTTCTTGGCGTCCTCGCCGACCATGTGGCAGGTCGAGCAGAGGCGCTTGTAGACCTGTTCGCCGCGTGTGGCGTCCTGGGCCGCGGCCGGCGATGGGAGCAGCGGGGATGCGGCCAGCGCGACCAGGGAAATGATCGGGAGGGCGAGCAGGGGAAGGGCCATGTCAGCTCCGGGGCGGTCGACCGAGGTCGGCTGCATTTGAGGGGCAGGCCGGCCCCGCTCAAGATCACGTCTTCGTGAAAATTTACCCAAGCCGGTCGAGCCGGGGCGAGGTCCTGATTGCTACCTGGCGACGACCGCCGTCCCCTGCGTCGCCTCCACGGCGATACGGATCGCCTTCAGGATGAGGGGGTTCGCATCGTCCCGTCGCCGCGCGATCGCCAGGCGGACGAACGGACGGACGTCCTCGACCGGGCAGCAGACGGTGCCGGGCGGCGAAGACATCGTCGCCGATTCCGGCAGCAGGGCCACGCCATAGCCGGCGGCCACCAGCATCATCACCGAGGGCGTGTCGTCCGCCTCCACCCCGTGTTCCACGATGATCCCCTGCCGCTTGAGCCGTTCTTCCATGCGCTGCTGGAAGCTGGTGCCGAGCACCGTCCCGTGCCGCACCCAGCGCTGGCCCGACAGATCGGCGAGCCGCACCCCTTCCCGGAGTGCCAGCGGGTGGCCCGACGGCAGGACGCACACCATGCCTTCGCGCCGGACGGTGACCAGGGCGAGGCTGCCGGCCGAGGCCGGCGGACGCAGGAAGCCCAGCTCGATGCGCGACGTGCGCAGCATCTCCAACTGCTGGCCGGAATTGGCGCGCACGAGCTGGACCGGGCAATCGAGGGCGGTTCGCCACCGTTCGAGCACCGCCGGCAGCAGGCCCTGGGCGGCGGAAAGGAATCCGACGCGGAGCGGTGCCGTTCCTTCCGGATCATGCCGTCCGGCGGCGTGGATGGAGGCATCGAGCTGGCGCAGCGACAGGCCGCCCCGGTCGCGCAGCACCTGACCGGCCGCGGTCAGGGCGACCGTGCGCGACGTCCGGTCGAACAGGACGCTGCCGATACTGGCTTCCAGCCGACGGATGCGTCGGCTCATGACGGGCTGTGCCACCCCGATCCGCTCGGCCGCCCGCCCGAAATGCAACTCTTCCGCCAGGATCAGGAAGCCACGCAGGTCACCCAATAGCCAATTGGTCGCCAATCCATACCTCTTTGATCATGGATTGGCTGCAATCCGTATTGGACACCGGCCGGCGCCGCAAGCAGCCTCTTGCCGACCGGCGACAGATGGATGCAGGGCGGCGATGTCAGAACAGGCTGTGGCGAGCAAGTCGAACGAACTCCATGAAGCGGCGATCATCTGCGATCTGACGCTGCCGTGGGGGCCTGGATACGACAATCAGGATCAGGTCCTGTCGCGGTTCCGGGCCAGCGGCATCGACTTCGTCTCGCTGACCGTCGGCCTCGACCGCATGTCCCTCGAGCAGACCATCCGCCATATCGCCGCCGAGCGGGCACGCTTCGCGAAGCTGGCCGGCGACGGCTATGTCCTGGTCGATACGGTCGACGACATCCTGCGTGCGAAGCGGGAAGGGAAGCTCGCCGTGGGCTTCCATTTCCAGGGCTCCAACCCGTTGGCCGGCGACCCCAAGATGGTCGCCCTCTATTACCGGCTCGGCATCCGGCACATGCTGTTCGCCTACAACCAGCGCAATCTCGCGGCCGATGGCTGCCACGAGGATAGCGATTGTGGGTTGAGCCGCTTCGGCCACGCGCTGGTGCGCGAGATGAACCGGGTGGGCATGATCGTCGACTGCACCCACACCGGCCACCGGTCCACCCTGGACATCATCGAAGCCTCGGCCGATCCGGTGATGTTCTCGCATTCCAACGCCCATGCGCTGGTACCCCATGACCGCAACATCAAGGATGACCAGATCCGGCTATGCGCGGCGCGGGGCGGCCTGATCGGCATCAACGGCATCGGGCACTTCCTGTCGGAAGAGATGGTGGCGACCCCGGCGGCCATGTTCCGGCACATCGACTACATGGTGCAGATGGTCGGCTGGCAGCATGTCTGCATCGGCCTCGACCATGTCTACTACGCCGAGCAGATGGCCCAGCGGCGGGCCGCCAACCCGGACACCTTTCCCAAGGGCTACCCGGCCGGCGCCAAGCGCGCCTCGTACGTGCAGCCCGAGGACCTGCGCGAGGTGACCGGGCTGATGCTCGGCCATGGCTATGAGGAGGCCGCGGTGCGCGGCATCCTGGGCGAGAATTTCCTCCGGATCGCCCGGCTCGTCTGGAAGCCGGTCGGCGCCGACTGATCCGGCCCGGTCCACCACCCCCCGAAGCAATGGAGTGCCATTCCCGTGCCCAGTATCCCGCGATCGAACGTCCGCCGGTTGGTGCCTGGCCGGGTCTGGATCGGGTTGGCGCTTGCCGCCAGCCTGATTGGCGCCGCGACCGCGCAATCGGCCGAACTGCGCATCGGCGCGCGCGCCGACCCCAGCGTCGATCCGCATTTCCTCTATCTGTCGACCAACATGGCCTATTCCCGGCACATTTTCGATGCGCTGGTGGACAAGGACAATACCTCGCAGCGGCGCCCGGGCCTGGCGGTCTCGTGGGCGGCGGTGGCACCGACGGTGTGGGAGTTCCGCCTGCGCGACGGCGTGAAGTTCCATGACGGGTCGGACTTCACCGCGGCCGATGCGGCCTTCTCGGTGGCGCGGGTGCGGGCGCTTCCGAACAATCCGAACCCCTACACCAACAATGTCCGCCCGATCGTCCGGACCGAAGTGGTCGACCGCCTCACGGTCCGCTTCCACACCGATGCCCCGGCGCCCCAGTTGCCCGGGCTGCTGGGGAACGTCTTCATCGTCTCGGAGAAGGCGGCGACCGACGCCCTGCCGCCCGACTTCCGCTCGGGCAAGGCCGCCATCGGCACCGGGCCCTACCGTTTCGAATCCTACAAGCCGGGCGAAGCGCTCCGCCTCGTGCGCAACGACGGCTATTGGGGCGGGCGGCCGGAGTGGGAAGGGCTGACCTTCCGCATCATCCCCAACGATGCCGCGCGGGTGGCGGCCCTGCTGGCGGGCGACGTCGACGCCATCGACTTCGTGCCCTCCACGGAGGTCGCCTCGCTCGGCCGCAATCCGCGCGTCACCGTCTTCAAGCGACCGTCCGACCGGACGATGTATATCGGCCTGGATGTCGGGCGGGAGCAGTCCCCGTTCGCACGCGACCTCGACGGCGCCGTGCTGCCGGACAACCCCCTGCGCGACGTCCGCGTCCGCCGGGCCATCTCCATGGCGATCGACCGCAAGGCCTTCGTCGAGCGCATCATGGAGGGGCTGGCGACGGTGGCCGACCAGCCGGCCGCGCCCCATATCGGCGGCTACAACCCCGACCTGCCGCCATTGCCCTACGACCCGGACGGCGCCCGCGCGCTGCTGAAGGAGGCGGGGTACCCGAACGGCTTCCAGCTCACCTTCCACTGCCCGCGCGACCGCTGGGTCAACGACGCCAAGCTGTGCCAGGCGGTCGGCCAGATGCTGGCCCGCATCGGCCTGAAGATGCAGGTGGAAACCCTGCCGGCGAACGTCTTCTTCTCGCGCAATTCGCTGACCCGCAATGAGTTCAGCATGTGGCTCGGCGGCTGGGCACACAGCTCGACCGGGGATACCTCGGCCTTCTTCGCCGGCCACATCCACACCATCGACCGGGCGCGCGGCCTGGGCTCGATCAACCGCGCGCAATTCTCCGACCCGGCGATCGACGCGCTGATCATGCGCGCCGTCACCGAGCTGGACGACGGGCGCCGCGAAACCCTGCTGCGGGAGACCATGGCCGCCGTGATGGAGGCACTGCCCTATGTGCCCCTGCACACCCAGATGACCGTCGTCGCGGCCCGCAAGGGAATAGCGATGGATGCGCGTGCCGACGAGCAGACCTCGGTCCTGACCGCCCGCGCCGTGCCGTAGCGGCGGCCGCGATCGCGGCCGGGGAAGGGAATGCCGATCCGGTTACTCGGCAGTTGTGCAAATGGATCGGTTGGACCCACAATGGGACCCGGAGCTTCCAGCTCCGGCCCTCCCGGCGTGCCTCCTGCAAGGGAACGGCCGATGAGCCGGCGGGCCATGACGTCATCTTCGCCATGGTTTCCATCCCCTGCAGGAACGAGCGATGACAGATATAAAGTACGCGGCACCCGACACGATCGATGAGGCGGTGGCGCTGCTGACCGCCGCCAACGGCAGTGGACGGGTGCTCGCCGGGGGAACCGACCTCCTGGTCCAGTTGCGCGCCGGAGTGGCCAAGCCGGGCATCATCATCGATGTGAAGAAGATCGCCGAGATGACCACCATCGCCGAGACCGGCGGGTCGTTCCGGGTCGGCGCCGCCGTGTCCGGCGCGGTCATCGGCGAGCATGAGGGCCTGCGGGCGGCCTGGCCGGGCGTGGTCGAGGCGATCAACCTGATCGGCTCCACCCAGGTCCAGGGCCGGGCCTCGCCGGGCGGCAATCTGTGCAATGCGTCGCCCGCCGCCGACAGCGTCCCGGCGATGGTGGCGGCCGGTGCGGTGGTGACGATCCAGGGCCCCAAGGGTCGCCGCGAGCTGCCGGTCGAGAAGATCACGGTCGGCCCCGGCCGCACGACCCTGGAGCGGGGCGAGATCGTCGTCTCCTTCACCCTGCCGGCGCGGCCGAAGACCTCGGGCGACGCCTATCTCCGGCTCATCCCGCGCACCGAGATGGACATCGCCGTGGTCGGCTGCGGCGTCAGCCTGACCATGGACGGCGACACCTGCACCGCCGCCCGCGTCGGGCTGGGCGCGGTCGCGCCCACGGTCATGCTGATCGAGGATGCGGCCAGGGCGCTGGTCGGGTCCAGGCTCGACGACCGGGCGCTGGACGAGGCGGCGGCCGCCTGCCGGGCGGCCTGCAAGCCGATCGACGACAAGCGCGGCACCATCGTCTACCGCACCAAGATCGCCGGTGTGTTGTTGAAGCGCGCCGTCGCCATCGCCGCCGAACGCGCCCGGAGCCATTGACCATGTCGAAGACGCACGTCACCACCACCATCAATGGCGAGCCGGTGGAGTTCCTCTGCGAAGGCCACCAGACGATGCTCGACGTCCTGCGCGACCAGCTCCAGCTCACCGGCAGCAAGGAAGGCTGCGGCTCGGGCGACTGCGGGGCCTGCAGCATCCTGGTCGACGACCGGCTGGTCTGCGGCTGCCTGATGCTGGGCGTGGAGGCCGAGGGCAGCCGGATCGAGACGATCGAGGGCATGGCCCAGGGCGAAGAGCTCCACCCCCTGCAGAAGAAGTTCGTCGAGATGGCCGCCCTGCAATGCGGCATCTGTACGCCGGGCTTCCTCATCGCCTCCAGATCGCTCCTGGACCGCAACCCGAACCCGACCGAAACCGAGGTCCGGTACTGGCTGGCCGGAAATCTCTGCCGCTGCACCGGCTACGACAAGATCATCCACGCGGTCATGGACGTGGCCGCGGAAATGAGGGAGACCGCACGATGAGCGCTCGCCAGTACAAGTGGATCGGCACCCGCCCGAACCGCCCGGACGGCGCCGACAAGGTGACCGGACGCGCCCGCTTCGGCGCCGACTTCTCGATGCCGGGGCAACTCTACGGCCGGGTGCTGCGCAGCCCGCACGCCCACGCCCTGATCAAGTCGATCGACACCTCGGCCGCCGAGGCCCTGCCCGGCGTGAAGGCGGTGGTGACCTGGAAGGATTTCCCCGATCAGCCGAACGTCACGGTTCCGGCGGGCGAGATGCAGGTCAACCTGCGCGACGTCACCCGCAACGTGATGGCGCGGGAGAAGGTGCTCTATGACGGCCATGCGGTCGCCGCCGTGGCGGCCACCAGCGAGGCGATCGCGGCCCAGGCGGCGGCGCTGATCATGGTCGAGTACGAGGTGCTGCCGCACGTCATCGACGTCGAGGATGCGATGCGGGACGGCGCGCCCATCCTGCACGACCTGCTGCGCACCGAAGGCATCGACCCGAAGCCCGAGAACCGGACCAACATCGCCAAGCGCATCGATTTCGCCAAGGGCGACATCAAGGCCGGCTTCGCCCGGGCCGAGGTGGTGGTCGAGCGCAAATACACGACCCAGCCGGTCCACCAGGCCTATATCGAGCCCCATGCGGCGCTGGCCAGCGCGTCCGCCGACGGCCAGGTCCAGGTCTGGTCGACCACCCAGGGCCATTTCCAGGTGCGCGGCTTCTGCTCGCGCCTGCTCAACATCGAGACCTCGCAGATCCGCGTCACGCCGACCGAGATCGGCGGCGGCTTCGGCGGCAAGACGGTGGTCTACCTGGAGCCCCTCGCCATCCGCCTGTCCCAGAAGTCGGGCAAGCCGGTGAAGATGGTGATGTCGCGCGACGAGGTGTTCCGCGCCTCCGGCCCGACCTCGGGCGGCACCGTCGAGGTGAAGATCGGCGCCCTGAAGGACGGCACCATCGTCGCCGCCGAATGCACGGTCGCCCTTCAGGCCGGCGCCTTCCCGGGCTCGCCGGTCGGGCCGGCCTGCATGTGCAGCTTCGCCTGCTACGACATCGAGAACATCAAGGTCGTCGGCTTCGACGTCGTCAGCAACCGCCCGAAGGTCGCGGCCTACCGTGCGCCGGGGGCGCCGATCTCGGCCTGGGGCGTGGAATCGACGGTCGACATGCTGGCCCAGGAGCTGGGCATGGACCCGATGGCGTTGCGCCTGAAGAACGCGGCCAAGGAAGGGACCAGGACCCATTACGGGCCGACCTTCAACCGCATCGGCTTCGTCGAGACGCTGGAGGCGGCGCAGAATTCCGCCCATTACCGGGCGCCGGTGAAGCGTGGCTTCGCCCGCGGCGTGGCCGCCGGCTTCTGGTTCAATGTCGGTGCCGATTCCAGTGCCGCCGTGCATGTCGGCGAGGACGGCACGGTCACCGTCATCTCCGGCAACCCGGACATCGGCGGCTCGCGCGCCTCGCTTGCCCTGATGGCGGCGGAGGAGCTGGGCGTCGACTACAACAAGGTGCGGCCGATCATCGCCGACACCGCCTCGATCGGCTTCAACTTCGTCACCGGCGGCAGCCGCGTCACCTTCGCCACCGGCCTGGCCGTGGTCAACGCGACCAAGGATGCGATCCGCGACCTGAAGATCCGGGCCGCGAAGATCTGGGAAGTGGAGCCCGAGGCGGTGATCTGGGAAGACGGCATGGCCAAGCCGGCCAGCTCCAACGTCGGCGAGTTCGAGCCCCTGTCGCTGTCGCAGCTGGCCGCGATGGCGGGCAAGACCGGCGGGCCGATCAACGGCCATGCGCAGTTGAACGCGCAGGGTGCCGGCCCGGGCTTCGGCGTCCACATCGTCGACCTGGCGGTGGACCACGAGACCGGCGTCGTCACCGTCGACCGCTACACGGCGGTGCAGGATGTCGGCACCGCCATCCATCCGAGCTATGTCGAAGGGCAGCTCCAGGGCGGTGCCGTCCAGGGCATCGGCTGGGCCCTCAACGAGGAGTACATCTACAACGCCCGGGGCCGGCTCGATAATGCGGGCTTCCTCGACTATCGCATCCCGGTCGCGTCCGACCTGCCGATGATCGAGACGGTGCTGGTCGAGGTGCCGAACCCGGCCCACCCCTACGGCGTCCGCGGCGTCGGCGAGGTGCCGATCGTGCCGCCGATGGCGGCGGTCGGCAACGCCATCGCGCGGGCGACCGGCCTGCGCTTCGGCGACCTTCCGATGTCGCCGCCGCGCATCTCGGCCGCCCTCGACGCAGCACTGCCGCGCATGGCGGCGGAGTAGGGGCGGCGGAGTAGGGGCGGCGGAGCAGGGCAGGGGAAGGGGCGGCGCGGATGGCGCGGGTCATCCTCACCCGTTCCTTCGCCGACCTCTACGCCCGGGGGCAGGTGGAACATGACGTGCCGGGCCTTCGGGTCCGGCACATCGTGCGCGGCCTGGACGAGCGCTTCCCCGGCATCGCGCGCTATCTGGAGGATGGCGTCGCGGTCGCCATCGACGGCGTCATCCACCAGAACGCCTTCCTGGAAGAGGTCGGGATCGACAGCGAGGTCTGCTTCATGCCCGCCATCGAAGGCGGGTGACGGTCCGGCCGGGATCGATCCATCGAGCTTGCCATCCGCGCGTGATGGGCGCCCGGCCTGCGGTCGGGTGCGCCGCCATGGTATCCAGGGGCTGCAATGACCGCACGAATGACGACGAGCGACGACGACGTCCTGGTCGTGGTCGATGTCCAGAACGACTTCTGTCCTGGCGGCGCCCTTGCGGTTCCCCGCGGTGAAGAGGTGGTGTCGCTGGTCAACCGCATCGCCGAGCGGTTCCGGCATGTGGTGCTGACCCAGGATTGGCACCCGCCCGGCCATCTATCGTTTGCATCCTCGCACCCCGGCATGCGGCCGTATGAAACGATCACCGCCGCCTATGGTCCGCAGACGCTGTGGCCCGATCATTGTGTCCAGGGCACCGCGGGGGCCGATTTCCACCGGTCGCTGCATGTCCCCCACGCCGGGCTGGTGCTGCGCAAGGGCTTCCATCCAGCCATCGATTCCTACTCGGCCTTCCGTGAGAACGACCGCACGACGCCGACCGGCCTCGTCGGGTACCTGCGGGAGCGCGGCCTCTCACGCGTATTCCTCGCGGGGCTGGCGTTCGATTTCTGCGTGCGCTACTCGGCCGAGGACGCCCATGGCGAGGGGTTCGCCGTCTTCGTCATCGACGATGCTTGCCGCGGCATCGACATCGATGGCTCGGTGGCCGCGGCGCGCCGCAGCCTGGCCGCCCTGGACATTCCCTGCATCCCCGCCCGGGCTTTCGCCTGACCGACGGTAGCCCCGCGGGTTACCTGCGTTCCGGCTTCGGCTTGTTCTTCACCGGCTTCTTCGCGGTCGCCGGTTTCGATGCGGGCTTCGCTGGGACCATCGTCATGCCGGCATCCCGCCGGACGCGCTCGGCGGCCTTCCTGGTCGCGGGCTTGGAATGCGGGATTACCGGCGTTGCCTTCGGGGCGACTGCCGGACGAACGGCGCGCGCCTCGGGCGGCGGGCGTGACGGCGGGCCGGCGGGGCGGACACGGGGCAGGCCATAGGCATCCAGTTCGGGTTGGTCCGGATCCGGCCGGCAGGGATCGAAGAGGCCATCGTCGGGCGCGTCCGACCTGCTGCACGGCGCGGAGGGGACCAGCCGGTCGCCCGGCATGTCGACCTGGCCCGGCGCGACGGGCAGGGCCAGCCGGTAGAAGGTGGCGCGAACCCGGCCCAGGTCGTGCAGCGTGTCGGTGGCATCGTTGCAGCCGGCCAGGAGCATGCAGGATGCCAGCGCGCGGGCCAGCCCGAAGGCCGGCCGCCTCATGGCGCCGACCGGGACGTTCCGGGTTCGATCGAAGGATGCGGCGGACGCTCGGGCACGATGTCTCGGATGGTCGTTGGCGGCGATGTTCGCACTCTTCGGCGGTCCCGGGGGCAGGTCCCTGGAGGACACCCGCCGCCGGCATCGGCGTCGTTCCCCGCGAAGGCGCCCTCCATACCGCACGAGCGGCTTTCGCCCCCAGAGGTTTCTTGCCGGCTGCGTGCGCAGGAAGCCGGCATCGTCGCCATGGACAACCTGCCGGACCACAGGCCCACACCATATGGCGAGCCATCGGGCACACCGGCACGAAACCACATTCCTTACCAATCTACAGCCCCGGCTTCAACCCCATCGAGATGGTCTTCCCGAAGCGCCGATCCTTCCGCAAGAAGCTCGTGCTGCCGGATATGGCTGCGATGGATCGGAAAGCGCTCTTGCTGGGCCGCGGCGGCTGTCGCGGCATCGGCGACCACCGGAAGACTGCCGGGGCCGGATCGCTAGATGGGATGGTCAAGCATGCGCTTTCTCGAACGCGGCTGCCCCGGCAAGATTCCGTCCGCGGACGACGTTCATCGCCTGGGCCGCCGGGCATGACGGCGGTCGAACCCAGGGCCAGCCCTGTGGAGGGAAGCGGGCAGAACCGGCATCCAGGGCTCCGCCCTCCGCCGTGCGCGCGGGACGGGATGCCCGGCCAGCTTGCGCCGGCGACCGCCGGGCGGGCCGCCCTTTGGCGCGGGGCGTGGTCCCGCTCCGCGGACAAGGCCGTCCGGCGCGTTCCCACACTCGCCTATGCGCTCGACGAGACGCCGCCGCCAGGCACCATCGCGTCGATGGCGATGCAGCATCTGCTCGTGCTCGCGAGCCTGCTGCTGCTGCCCGCACTGGCTGCCGCCGCAGCGGGTGCCAGCCCGGCAGAAGCCGTCGACTTCGTACGCCTGACGATGATCGGAACAGGGATCACCACGCTGCTGCAATGCCTGCCGCGTGGCCCCGTCGGCTCCGGCTACGCCGTCCCGGCGACGGCCACGCCGGTCTTCTTCGGCGCAACCGTACTGGCGATCAAGGCGGGCGGGCTGGCCCTGGCAGCCGGCATGACGCTGTTCGTGGGGGTGCTCGTTCTTTGCATCGCCTCCGTGGCGCATCGCCTGCGGCCGCTCTTTCCGGCAGAGGTGACGGGGGTGATCGTGGTGATGATCGCCTTCACGCTGGCGCCCAATGGCCTCCGCCAGATGCTGACGGTCGCGCCCGAGATGTCGGCGGTGCCGCGTTGGGCAGTGCTGGCGGTGGGCGCCCTTTCCTTCGCGACGATGGTCGCGGTGACCGTGCAGCGCCGGGCCATCCAGCGGCACGGCGTGCTCATCGGCGTGGCGGTCGGCGTGCCCCTGGCGCTGCTGCTGGGGGTGGTGCGGCCGGATGCCGGCAGCATCCTGGGCGACTTGCCCCTGGTGGCGGCGCCGCCCCTGCCGGCGGCCCTTGGCCTGCGCTTCGACTGGCTCCTGGCCATACCGTTCGCCGTGGCGGCGCTCGTTTCCGCCGCCAAGGGCGTGGGCGACCTCACGGTGGCGCAGCGGGCGAACGACGCCGCCTGGGTCCGGTCGGACATGGGGCCGCTGCGCCGCGGGCTGATGGCATCCGGGCTGGGCAATGTGGTCTCCGGCTGCATCGGAGGGGCCGGCGTCGGCACCTCCACCTCCTGCATCGGCATAACCCTGGCCACGGGCGTGATGAGCCGGGCGCCCGTCCTGGTGGTCGGTCTCATCCTGGTCGTCTTCGGTTGCGTGCCCAAGGCCGCCGCCCTGATCGAGTTGATGCCGCCGCCGGTGGGGGGTGCGATGGTCCTCTTCGTCGCCTGCTTCATGACCGTGTCGGCGGTGCAGCTGATGACCACGCGCATGCTCGATGCGCGGCGGACGTTCGTCGTCGGCATCTCGCTTACGGTCGGTCTTGCCGCCGAGATGCATGGCGATCTGTTCCAGGGCCTGCTGGCGCCGTCGCTGGTGTCGGGTACCACCATGGCCGCGCTCAGCGCCATCGGGCTGAATTTGATCTTCAGCGCCGGCGGCAGGCGGACGGGCCGGCTGTCGGTCGACCTGGCCGGCGACATCGGCCAGCAGATATCCAGCGGCATGGACGGCTTCGGCGGCGCCTGGGGCGCCAGGCGCGAGGTCATCTACCAGGTCCGCCAGGTGGTGACCGAGCTGGCGGAACTCCTGGCCATGCGCCGGCCAGGCGGGACTTTCGACCTGGATTTCCGCTTCGAGGAGCACCGGATCCAGGTCACGGCCCGCTTTGCCGGGCCCGCCCTGTCATTGCCCACGCATCGCCCGACCGAGGACGAGATCATCGCCGACCATACCGTGCTGGCGCGCTACCTGATCCGCAGCCTCAGCGAGGAAGTGATCCAGCAGCCCTACCGGGAGAGCACCCGCATCGTGCTGCGCTTCCAGCACTGAGCGAGGGGGCCGTGCGTTCACGGGGGAGGGGGCGCCGGGCTGGGCGTCCTGCCGAGAAACCCCGGCCGGAACGGCGCGAGGTGTAGTTGGCGTCCCCTAGGGGATTCGAACCCCTGTTACCGCCGTGAGAGGGCGGTGTCCTAGGCCTCTAGACGAAGGGGACGTCGGGTGGCCGAGCGGCGCTTCAAGTAGCCGCTACGGGCGCCGGGATCAAGAGGATTGATCGCAGTTTCGCTAGGAAAGCGTCGACGTCCTCCGCTTTCGTGTCGAAGGCGGTGACGAGGCGGATGGCGTCGGCGCCGCCTTCGGCCCCGGTGTCGGGCCAGCGATAGAAACGGAAGCCGGCCGCGGCCATGGCGTCGATGGCGTGGCCGGGCAGGGCGACGAACACGGCATTGGCCTCCACCGGGTGCTGCAGGTGGGCGCCCGGCATCTGGGCCAGGCCGGCGGCGAGGCGCCGGGCCATGGCGTTGGCGTGGCCGGCATTGGCCAGCCACAGCCCATCGGTCAGGTAGGCGTCGAGCTGGGCCGAGAGGAACCGCATCTTCGAGAAGAGGTGGCCCGCCCGCTTGCGGCGGAAGGCGAAGCGGTCGGCCTTCTCACGATTGAAGAAGACCACCGCCTCGGCCGCCATGGCGCCGTTCTTGGTGGCGCCGAAGCTGAGCACGTCGACGCCGGCCCGCCAGGTGATATCGGCCGGCGCCACGTTGAGCGCAGCCGCGGCATTGGCGAAGCGGGCGCCGTCCATATGGACGCCCAGGCCCCGGCCGTGGGCGAGGTCGGCCAGGGCCCGGATCTCGGCCGGCTGGTAGACCGTGCCGCATTCGGTCGACTGGGTGAGCGACAGGGCCGAGGGCTGGACGCTGTGGACCACCCCGAAGCCGCCGCGCGCCAGCGCCGCCGCCAGCGTCTCCGGCGCGATCTTGCCGTCGTCGCCGGCCAGCAGCACCATCTTGGCGCCGCCGGTGAAGAACTCCGGCGCGCCGCACTCGTCGACCTCGACATGGGCCGCGGAATGGCAGAGGACCGAACCCCAGGGCGGGGTCAGGGCGCTCAGCGCCAGCGCGTTGCACGCGGTGCCGGTCGCGACCGGGAAGACCGCGACCTCGGTTTCAAAGAGTTTAGCCAGGCGGCCGGCAACCCGTTCGGTCCATGGGTCGTTGCCATAGGGCATCGCGCGTCCATCACCGGCTTCGGCCAGCGCGGCCATGATGGCCGGGTGGGCACCGGCGGTGTTGTCGGAGGCGAAATTCATGATCTGGGCCGGTCCGGTAGCGGGGTTGCGAGAGGCTCTCGGGTTGTCACGGCACGATGGTGTGGGTCGGCTTGCCGGTGGCGAGGTCGACGACGACGACGCGCGTCGTGCCGTCGCCCTGGCGCACCGTGACCGCCAGGCGCCCGTCGCCCGGCACCGCCGCCAGGATGTCCGCGCCGGCCGGCAGGCCCAGGCGGATGTCGGCGGCCGGGCCGTCGCCGGGGGCGGAAAAGCGCTTGGCGATGGTCACGCCGATGACGAGGACCATGGCGACGATCGCGATCCCCAGCACAACCACCAGCACCTTCAACGCAGCCATGCTACCCCTCACGCTTTCGAAGTCGAGTGGAAAGGGGCCCGGGCGCACATGAGTGCAGGCAGGGGAGCGGGCGGGGAAGAGGGCGGTCCCAGGATCATCATGGCCGGGTCGGAGGATACGGGCGAGCGGGCGGACCGCTTTCTCGCGGCCCGGCTCGACGGCACATCGCGCAGTCGCATCAAGGGGTTGATCGAGAGCGGCGCGATCACGGTCGATGGCCGGACATTATCGGACCCCTCGTTGCGCGTCAAAGCCGGTCAAACTTTCGCCATCGTCTTTCCCGTACCTGTAGCGGCGGAACCGGTCGCGCAGGAGATCGCGCTCACCGTCGTGTATGAGGACGAGGAGGTGATCGTGGTGGACAAGGCGGCCGGCATGGTGGTCCATCCCGCCCCGGGAAACCCGGACGGGACGCTGGTCAACGCGCTCCTGGCCCATTGCGGGCCCTCGCTGCAGGGCATCGGCGGCGTGCGCCGCCCCGGTATCGTCCATCGCATCGACAAGGACACCAGCGGCCTCCTGGTGGTGGCCAAGACCGAGGCGGCGCTGGCCGGCCTGCAACGGCAGTTCGCCGACCATAGTGCCGCCCGCAGCTATTCCGCGGTGGTATGGGGCCTGCCCAACCCGGCCGCGGGCACCATCGAAGGCCCGATCGGGCGGCACCCGGTCGACCGCCAGCGCATGGCGATCGTCCATCGCGGCGGCCGCGCCGCCGTCACCCGCTACCGCACCGTCCGCCGGGCCGGCAGCCGAGCCGCCTTGCTGGAATGTCGGCTGGAGACGGGGCGGACGCATCAGATTCGTGTCCACCTGGCGTCGCGCGGCCATCCATTGGTCGGCGACCCGGTCTATGGCCGCACCCGCGGCGCCCGGCAGGCAGGACAGGATGCCGCCGCCCGCGCCGCGCTGGCCGGTTTTTCGCGGCAGGCGCTGCATGCGGCAACCCTGGGGTTTTCCCATCCGATCACGGGGTTGTGGTTGGAATTCGCCAGTCCGATGCCGCACGATATGGGAACGTTGCTGGCCAGATTAGAATTAATTTAAGTTGCTTTTGGTTGACTAATCTGGTCAGGTATTGACCGGTCATGGCTCGATCGGCTAGGTTGGCACTCAGAGAGAGAGAGTGCCAATGGCCGGTTGGGGGGACCGGTTGGAAGGAGAAACGACTATGGCGACCACAGCCCTTGCCCTGCCCAGTGTTGGAAGCGACGGAAACCTTTCCCGGTATCTGCAAGAGATCCGGCGGTTCCCCATGCTGGAGCAGAACGAGGAATACATGCTGGCCAAGAGCTGGCGTGAGCATGAGGACACGGATGCGGCGCACCGTCTGGTGACGAGCCATCTGCGTCTCGTGGCCAAGATCGCCATGGGTTACCGCGGCTACGGCCTGCCGCTCTCGGAACTCATCTCCGAAGGCAATGTCGGCATGATGCAGGCGGTCAAGCGCTTCGACCCCGAGCGCGGCTTTCGCCTGGCGACCTATGCCATGTGGTGGATCCGCGCGGCGATCCAGGAGTACATCCTGCATTCCTGGTCGCTGGTGAAGATGGGGACGACGGCGGCGCAGAAGAAGCTCTTCTTCAATCTGCGCAAGCTCAAGGGCCAGATGCAGGCGATCGACGAGGGCGACCTGACGCCCGAGCAGGTGACCAAGATCGCCAAGGAACTGGGCGTGCCGGAGGCCGACGTCATCAGCATGAACCGCCGCCTGGGCGCGCCCGACCATTCGCTGAACGCGCCGCTGCGCGTCGACGGTGACGGCGAGTGGCAGGATTGGCTGGTCGACGAGTCCGACAGCCAGGAAACCACGCTGGCGGAGAGCGACGAACTCGGCAAGCGCCGCAAGCTGCTGGGCGACGCGATGAAGTCGCTCAACGACCGCGAGCGCCACATCCTGGTCGAACGGCGCCTGAAGGACGAGCCGACGACGCTGGAGGACCTGAGCCAGCAGTACCACATCAGCCGCGAGCGCGTGCGGCAGATCGAGGTGCGCGCGTTCGAGAAGCTGCAGAAGTCGATCCGGTCGGCGGCAATACAGCAGGGGCTGGCCGGGCAGAGCGCTGCCCAGATGGCCTTGAGGTAGGGGCGGCCGCGGGTCGCTTTCCGGGGAAAAGGAGCCAGTTCGGCTCCTTTTTCTTGTCCGGACATCGTTCCCGCGCAACCCTCGTCTTCCCAAACCGGAGCGGTGCGCGCTACCATTCGTTCGTGAGAGGCTCGTCCCGCCCGAAGCGGGGGGTGGGCCGCTTCCTTCCCCCGCTTCCGGCGGGTTCGAGCGCCGGTCGGGCGAATTCGCGCCGCGCCGATGCGAGGGAGGAAGCGATGACGGTTCAGGCAATTCTCAACGTGAAGGGGAATGACGTGGTGTCGGTGCTGCCGACCGACCGCGTCTCGGGTGCCGTCGTCACCATGATGCGGCACGGCATCGGCGCGGTCCTGGTGCGCGACCAGATCGGCGCCGTCGTCGGCATCCTGTCGGAGCGCGACGTGATGCGCGGCATCGCCCGTGACGGGCAGGGCTGCCTCGATGGGCTGGTCGGGTCGCTCGCGACCAGCGAGGTGGTGTCCTGCCGCCCCGAGGACAGCATCGGCCATGTCATGGGCCTGATGACCCGCAACCGCTTCCGGCACCTGCCGGTGATGCGCGACGGCGCGCTGGTCGGCATCGTCTCGATCGGCGACGTCGTCAAGCACCGCCTGGCCGAAGTCGAGACGGAGGCGCGGTCGCTCCGGGAGTATGTCGCGACCGGGTGATGGGGAACGACTGGCTCCGGCGCGTGCAGGAAGAGGAGCGCTGGACCGCGGTCTCAGCGTCCCTCGACTGCTCGCTTCGCTCCGCGCTCGGGATGAGGTGGCGTTCCTCTGCCACAGAGCACATGCCAGAAAGACCCCCCTCATCCCGAGCCCCTTGTCGAGGGACGCTATGACAGTTGGGCAACGCCCCCTTCAGCCTGTCCCGAGTTTACCGCTCAATCCGTGAAGGGGTCGCGCACCAGGATGGTGTCCTCGCGCTCCGGGCTGGTGGAGAGGAGCTGGACCGGTGCCTCCACCAGTTCCTCGATGCGGCGGACATACTTGATCGCGGTCGCCGGCAGGTCGCCCCAGGAGCGGGCGCCGCGGGTGCTTTCCTGCCAGCCTTCCAGGGTCTCGTAGATCGGCTCGCACCGCGCCTGCTTGCCCATGCCGGCGGGGAAATGGTCGATGGTCTGGCCGTCGAGGCGATAGCCGGTGCAGACCAGGATCTCCTCGAAGCCGTCGAGCACGTCGAGCTTGGTCAGCGCGATGCCGGTGATGCCGGCGACCTTCACGGCCTGGCGCACCATGACCGCATCGAACCAGCCGCAGCGCCGCTTGCGCCCGGTGACGGTGCCGAACTCGCGGCCGCGCTCGCCCAGCTTCTCGCCGGTGGCGTCGGTCAGTTCGGTCGGGAAGGGGCCGGAGCCGACCCGGGTGGTGTAGGCCTTGGTGATGCCCAGCACCGTGCCGACCGCCGAGGGCCCCAGCCCGCAGCCGGTGGCGGCCTGCCCGGCCACCGTGTTGGACGAGGTGACATAGGGGTAGGTGCCGTGGTCGACATCGAGCATGGCCGCCTGCGCGCCCTCGAAGAGGATGCGCTTGCCGGCCCGCCGCGCCTCGTCCAGGGTCCGCCAGACCGGCCCGGCGAAGGCGAGCAGGCGGTCGGACACCTCCGCCAGGTCGGCCAGGATGGCGGCGGCCTCCACCTCCGGCATGCCGAAGCCGCGACGCAGCACATTGTGGTGGCGCAGCAGCTCATCCAGCTTGCGGACCAGCGTCTCCGGCTCCGCCAGGTCGCAGACGCGCAGCGCCCGGCGCGCCACCTTGTCCTCATAGGCCGGGCCGATGCCGCGGCCGGTGGTGCCGAGGCGGGCGGCCCCGCGCACTTCCTCGCGCGCGCGATCGAGCTCGCCATGCAGCGGCAGGATCAGGACGGCATTGTCGGCGACCTTCAGGGTCTCCGGGGTGATCGTCACCCCCTTGTCGGCCAGGGTCGCGATCTCGCGGAAGAAGGCCCAGGGGTCGATGACCACGCCGTTGCCGATGACCGACAGCTTGCCCGGCCGCACCACGCCCGACGGCAGCAGGCTCAGGCGATATTCGATGTTGCCGATGACGAGGGTATGGCCGGCATTGTGGCCGCCCTGGAAGCGCACGACGACATCCGCCCGTTCCGACAGCCAGTCGACGATCTTACCCTTGCCCTCGTCACCCCACTGGGCGCCGACCACGGCCACGTTCGCCATTTTCGCTTCCTTCGAATGCCAATCTTGTATCGTGCTTGTATCCGGGACTTGCCCGTTCAGGCCTCGACGGCACCGCCGTCGGGGCCAAGCCGGTGGCTGCAGCCGAGACGGCGCGCCTCGTCGCCGGGCGGCAGGTCGTCCAGGCCCTGCACCGTGATCCAGCCTTCGGCGCGCAACCGCCGGCCCGCATCCGGCGCGGTGCCCGCGGGCAGGAAGATGCGTGCGGCCGGCTCCGGCCGCGGCACGGCCCGCAGCAGGGTGTCGGTATAGAGGGTGAAGCCGGTCGCCGGCTCGTCCCGGCCGAAGCCGATCTCGTAGCGCCCGCCGCGCCCCAGCTCGCCGCGGACCCCGCGGGCGAACAGCGTGAAGCTGACGCCGGTATGATACTCGAAGCCCCGGTTCTCCACCGGGTCGATGGTCAGGGTCAGCTCCGGCATGGTGCGGCGGACCAGCGCCACCACCTCGGCCAGGGCGGCGACCTCGCGGCCGGCAGCATCCGGCAGGGTCATCTGCCGCAGGCTGGCGAGCGCCCGGTCGGCCGGGCCGGAGGCCGCCAGCAGCCCGCCCAGGACCTCGCGTCCGGCGCCGGCCGCCCGCTCCAGGGCGGCGGCGTCCTTGCGGTCGATCGCCGACCGCACCCGCGCCTCGGTGGCGGCATCGAAGGCAAGATCGCGGCAGACGGCCGGGACCAGGGTCGGCGCCGTCAGGTCGATCGACAGGCCGGCCGCGCCCAGCTCCTCGACGGCGGTCGCGGCCAGGGTGATGACCTCCGCGTCGGCGGCGGGGGATGCCGCGCCGATCAGTTCCGCCCCGACCTGCCCCAACTGCCGCTCCGGCCGCAGCTGGCTGCCGCGGACGCGCAGCACCTGGCCCGCATAGCTGAGCCGCAGCGGCCGCGGCGATCGCGCCAGCCGGGTCGCGGCGATGCGCGCCACCTGCGGCGTCATGTCGGCGCGCAGCCCGATCATGCGCTGCGAGATCGGGTCCATCAGGCGGAACGTATCCGGCGCCAGGGCCGCGCCGGCCCCGGCCAGCAGGGTGTCCTCGAACTCGAAGATCGGCGGCTTGACGCGGTCGTAGCCCCAGCGCGCCAGGCGCGCCATCAGCCGTTCGACGACGCCGGCCTCGAAGGCGGCATCGTCGGGAAGCAGGTCGGCAAGGCCGGCCGGCAGCAGTCCAGGATGGATCGGCTCGTTCATCGTCGTATTTCAGGAGGGTCGTATTTCAGGAAGCCCGCTTCTACGGGGCCCGCTATCAGGAAGCCCACTTTTACTAGGACGGCGGCTCAATAGCGGTTTTGGCGCGCCGCGGCAAACGCTTCCGGCCGGAACAAACCGGCGGCCACCGCCGTTCTCGTCGGGAAGCCTCCCTCCAAGCGCCGGGTCCCCCCATGTCCCCCTTCTATGCC
This sequence comes from uncultured Rhizobiaceae bacterium, assembly GCA_964594715.1. Classification (GTDB taxonomy): domain Bacteria; phylum Pseudomonadota; class Alphaproteobacteria; order ATCC43930; family Allostellaceae; genus Allostella. Next base: position 39,060 of record CAZQOA010000027.1, read on the forward strand.
ACCTATGCCGGAATGCTCGACTACATGGCCCGCGAGTTCGAGGGGCTGGCGCATGGCGATGCGGAGCATGCCCCCCAGTTGCGCCGGAATGCCGAGATCCTTTCCCACATGGCCGCCGAATTCGACGCGCCGCGCCGCGCTTCCCAGCCCGCGCCGGCGCTGTTCGAGCACCCCGTCTGACGGCTGGCTCCGGCCCGTCCCCGGCGGGGTACCTCTTGATCGCCAGACCTTGCCCAAACTTATAAAAACTGTGTGACGACCGCAGGAAAACCGTACGTCGTGCGAGGAATGAACGAGGCGGCGAACCGTTTCCCCTTTGAAGCCCTCCGTCGCCCGAGGGCGCTTCCCGAGGTTCGAGATGGCCTACGACGATTATGCCTATGACGACTACTCGTATGGCTACGGGTATGACGACTACGGCTACTACGACGCCGGGTATGATGACGCCGGCTACTATGACACGGGATACTACGATACCGGATACTACGACACCGGCTACTATGATGCCGGCTACTACGATGATGGGTACTATTACGACGACGGCTATTATGGTAGCGGGTATGACGATTACGGGTACTACGAGGACGCCTATTATGATGATTGGTATGGCGACTACGGGTATTCCGGGGACGGTTACTACGACTACACCTACGACCCGTACTATTATTACGACCCCTACGACTATGGCTACTACGATTATGACTATGGGTATGGGGTAGAATTCTACGCCGACTATTGGTACGGCGGATACGAATATGACTGGGTCTATGGCGGCTACGGGTACGACACCTATGGTTCGCTGACCTTCGTCTACGCCGACTATGGCTATGACTATCACTACGACGACTACTACGCCTACACCGGCACGACCTTGATCGGCGACGATCGCTCCGAAAACCTGGCCGGCTATGATGGCGGCGACCTGATCCTCGGCTTCGGGGGCAACGACACCCTGGAAGGCTGGGGCGGCGACGACGACATGAACGGCAATACCGGCCGCGATCTCCTGTTCGGTGACGGCGGTCGGGACATCGTGCGCGGCGGCCAGGACAACGACACGATCTATGGCGGCGCCGGCGGCGACGTCCATCTGAACGGCAACCGCGGCGACGACCTGGTCTTCGGCGAGGACGGCGACGACACCATCCATGGCGGGCCGGACAACGACCAGCTCTATGGCGGGGCCGGGGCGGACGTCCTCAATGGTGACTTCGGCAACGACACGCTGTGGGGCGGTTTCGGCCCCGACCGGTTCCAGTTCGCCGCCGGCACCGGCGTCGACGTGATCGGCGATTTCGATGTCGACGGCGGCGACACCATCCGCCTGCCGATGAACGTGAACGGCTCCGGCATCACCAATTTCGCCACCCTGGTCGCCCACACCGTCGACCAGAACGGCGACGCCGCCATCGACCTGGGCGGCGGCAATCGCCTGATCCTGGAAGGCGTGTCGAAGGCGATGCTGCAGTCGAACGACTTCATCTTCGGGTGAACGGCCAAGGAGCCCCGGCCCCTCGCCAGGGGGCCGGGGCGTCCGTTCCCCGGTCCATTCAGGTTCCCCGGGGGCGCACCCGCCGGGTCGGCGCCGCCTCGGTCGGGTCCTCGGGCCAGGAGTGCCTGGGGTAGCGCCCGCGCAGGTCGGAGCGCACCGCGCGATAGCTGTTGCGCCAGAAGCCGGCCAGGTCCTGGGTCACCTGCACCGGCCGTCCGGCGGGGGACAGGAGATGCACCACGACCGGCACCTTGCCGTCGCACACGGCAGGTGTCGTCCGTGCGCCGAACATCTCCTGCAGGCGGACCGCCAGGACCGGGTTGCCGACGCTGCCGTAGTCGAGCGCGATGCGCGATCCCGACGGCACCGTCAGGTGGGTGGGGGCGGCCGCATCCAGCCTGCGGCGCCGGTCCCAGTCCAGCCGGTCGAGGAGGATCGCCGCCAGGTCCAGCTTCGCCAGGTGGGCCGCCTGTGTCGCCCGTCCGAGATGGGGGGCGAGCCATTCCTCCAGCGTGGCGGCCAGCGCCTCGTCGGTCCAGTCCGGCCACGCCGCTTCCCCGTCCGCGGTCCGCAGCAGGGTGACCCTGGCGCGCAGCTGCAACGCCTCGCGGCTCCAGGGCAGGGCGGCCAGGCCCATTTCCCGCACCCCGTTCAGCATGGCCGCGGCGACCGCATCGGGGTCCGGATCGGGCAGGGGGCCGTCCTCCAGCATCAACCGGTCCAGCCGGCGCTCGCGCCGCGCCGCCACGCCGCGCGCACGGCTGTCCCAGGCGATGCGATCGACGGCCTCGATGCGGTCGCCGAACAGATCCTCGATGTCGGCCCGCGTCAGGGGCGCCGCCAGGAAGATGCGGGCGCGCTGGCGGTCGCCGTCCAGGGCGGCGATGGCCAGCCATTCCTCGACCAGCAAGGGGTCGCCCTCGGGAAGGGTCGCCGAGCCGCCGCCCGCCAGGCGATAGAGGCCGCGGGGGTCGGCGCGCCGGGCGATGCGGTCGGGATAGGCGAGTGCCACCAGGGCTCCGGCCTCGGCCGTCCCCGTATCAGGCCCGCCGGGCCTGATGCCCGCGGCCCGCGCGAGGTCGCGGGCGACCGCGTGGATGCGGGCATAGGGGCCGCGATCGCCGCCGGCGAGGCGGGTGCGCAGGTCGGCATCGGCCGGCCGGCCGCGCCCCGCCAGGGGATCGCGCTCCGACAGCAGGGCGGCGATCCGGCACGCGGTCCAGGCATCGCGGCCGGGGGCCGCGCCGACGATCATGCGCGCGAGGCGGGGATGGGCGCCGATGCGGCCCATGCGGCGCCCCGTCCCGGTCGGGCGCCCGGTGGCGTCGATGGCGCCCAGCCGCGCCAGCAGGCCCAGCGCCTGCTCGAAGGCCGCTGCCGGCGGCGGGTCGAGCCAGGACATGGCGGTGGGGTCGGCCACGCCCCAGAGGGCCAGCTCGAGCGCCAGGGGGGCCAGGTCGGCGGAGCGGATTTCCGGAAGGTCGAAGGCTGCCAGCCCGCGCTGCTCGGCCTCGGTCCACAGTCGGTGGCACACCCCGGGCGCGGTCCGTCCGGCACGTCCCCGGCGCTGTTCGGCCGCGGCCACCGACACCGGCACGGTGACGAGGCGCGTCATGCCGGTGCGCGGGTCGAAGCGCGGTGCCCGGCGCAGGCCGGCATCGACCACGGTGCGCACGCCCTCGATGGTCAGGCTGGTCTCGGCGATGGCGGTGGCCAGCACGATCTTGCGCCGTCCGGGGCGCGACGGCGCGATCGCCCGGTCCTGGTCGTCGCCGGCCAGGTCGCCGTGCAGCGGCTCGACATCGACCGCCGCGGGGTCGGCCAAGGTGTCGGCCAGGTGCCGCTCGGCACGGCGGATCTCGGCCATGCCGGGCAGGAACACCAGCACGTCGCCCGGGGTCTCGGCCAGGGCCCGCCGGGCCGCGTCGGCGGCCCGGATCTCGCGCGCAAGGTCGCTTTCCCGGTCGGCGTAGCGCAGCTCGACCGGGAACTGGCGGCCATCCGCCTCGATGCGCTCGGCATCGCCCAGCAGGGCCGCAAGCGGCCCGCCGTCGAGGGTCGCCGACATGACCACGAGGCGAAGGTCGGGGCGCAGCGCCCCCCGCGTTTCCAGGGTCAGGGCCAGGGCCAGGTCGGCATCGACGCTGCGTTCATGGAACTCGTCGAAGATGACCGCGGCCACCCCGTCGAGCGCGGGATCGCCCTGGATGCGGCGCAGGAAGATGCCTTCCGTCACCACCTCGATGCGGGTCGCCGGGCCGACGCGGGCGTCCAGGCGCACGCGATAGCCGACCGTCCCGCCGGGCGCCTCGCCGCGCAGGGCGGCCATGCGCCGGGCGGCCGAGCGGGCGGCGAGGCGGCGGGGCTCCAGCATCAGGATGACGCCGTCGCCGCGCCAGGGGGCATCCAGGAGGGCCGGGGGCACCGCCGTCGTCTTGCCGGCGCCGGGCGGCGCCCGCAGCACGACGCTGCGCCCGCGTTCCAGCGCATCCAGGATGGCCGGCAGCACGGCTTCGATCGGCAGCACGCTCATGGCAGGTCGGTTCTATGAAGGGACGGGAGGAAGGGACGGGGGGATCGCGTGGCCGACAGCAAAACGCCGCCGCTGCGGGGCAGCGGCGGCGTAGTGGCGACCTTGCGTGACCGGCCCCCGGGAAGGGGCCAGCCGCTGGATCAGACGACCTGGACCGAAGTCGCTTCGCGGCCCTTCTGGGTCGGGACGACGGTCATGCGGACCGCCTGCTCCGGCTCCAGCGTGGCGATCTGCGAGCGCTTCAGGGTGTTGGAATGGACGAAGATGTCCTTGCCGCCGTCAGGTGCTGCGACGAAGCCGAAGCCCTTCTCGACGGAGTACCATTTCACGGTGCCTTCCATCTCGGTCGGCTCGCCCATCGGCGCGTCGCGGTCGATGCGCGGCGGGCGGGCGCCCTGATCGCCCATCGGCGCCCGCGGGCGCGGGGAAGCGGAAGCCGTGCTCTGGTCCACCGACAGGATGCGCCCCACCTGACGACCCTTCTGCCCGGTGCCGATCTCGCAGCGGATGGTCGTGCCCTCGGCGATCTCCGTCAGGCCGGCGCCTTCGACGACGGAAACATGAAGGAACGCATCGCCGGAACCGTCGACCGGGGTGACGAACCCGAAGCCCTTGGTCGGATTGAACCATTTCACCGAGGCATCGACCGTGACGGTCGGGCCACCCATCGGTGCGGACGGCGAGGCCGGGAAGCGGGGTGCCGCCGACGACGATGACGGGTAGGGTGATCGGGGAGCCGGATAGTAGTTGTCGTCGGAAAAGCCACGACGCGAACGATCGCCACGGCCGTAGGGTTTGTTGCTCATCTGCTCGGGTCCAAAGTCGGTATCGTCAAAACAGGGCAGTACCGGTTGCACATCCACGCATCGCTGCAGAACCATGCAGAAATGCGAATTCATTGCGGGTCGGATACGTCAATCGGCAATCACTGTTCACAAAACATAACACGATTTGAACGGTGCCGAAAGCGGCTACGGCGCCGATTCCGAGTCGATATTTTCGGATGTTCAACGCCGGCCGGCGCCGAAAAGCGCGTCGCGCCCCTCGGTCGAGCCGAACATCGCACGGTTGTCATGGCCTATTCCGGGCACCACCATCAGGCGGTGGCCGAGCGCGCCGTCACCGGCCAGCGCGTGGAGGTACCCCACATACGCCTGGCCGCGGCCGAGCCGGTGGGGTCCCTGGGCGCGGCCGGCGCAGCTGCGATCGAGGAAACGGTGGTTCGGGTTGTCGTCGGCCCCACCCAGCAGGTAGACGACGTCGCGCGCCAGGAACCGCCGTGCCATCTCCGGCGCCGGGGTCGCCCCGACATAGGGCACCGGCGCTTCCAGCCCGTACTTGTATTGGTTGAAGCCCGGGCAATCCGCGGCGGGATAGGGGCGGAAGCCGCCCGGCTCCGGCGACGGCCGGCGGTCGTCGAAATAGAGGTAGGACGAGGGGTTGGCGATGACGTAGCGCACGCCGACGCCCCGGTCGCGCAGCCGGCCGTCGCCGCGGCTGGCGGCGGCGTAGCGCGCCAGAACCTGGCCGCCGGCGGAATGGCCGGCGACGACCACCTGGTCGAGCGACGGGTAGCGGGTGCGGTCGGCGAAATGGTCCAGTACCGCATCGAGGGCCGCGAACGAGCTGCCGGCCGCCGCGTCGAGCCCGGCCGGATGGACCGCGCCCGCCCCTTCCTTCCACCCCTCGACCGTCCAGCGCGCCACGTCGTCGGGCAGGGCGTGGGCGGTCGCGTCGACATCGGCCAGGAACTGCGGCGCCACCACCAGCGTGCCGGCGCGGACCCCGGCGCCCTCGACCGCCTCCACCATGCCGTCGAGGTAGACATCGGCATTGCGCAGGGTGCCGTGCAGCACGACCACGGCGCGACGGATGTCGGCCCGGGTGCGATCGAGGTCGTCGCTGGCGAACAGCGGCAGGCGCAGCCTGCGGTCGCCCGTCTGGAAGGGGGCCGCCTGGAAAACGACCGACTGGTCGCCGACGCGCGCCACCGGCGCCCGCTGGCCAGGGCCGCGGCCGGCCGCCTCCTGCGCGGCTGTATCGGTGCCGGGATGCGTCATGAGGAAACCCAGGGTAGAAAGGAACAAGATACGGCGGATCGGGTGCATCGCTGCCCTCGACGGTGGCGGATCATGGCATAGCACGGCGCCACGCTGGAATGGAGCGTCCCCCCGGAACGGAGCCTCCCCACGGATGGTCGAGATCGAATTCTGGTACGAGTTCGCCAGCCCCTACGCCTATCTCGCCGCCACCCGCCTGGACCGGCTGGTGGCGGGCACGCCGCTTCGCCCGGTCTGGCGGCCGTTGCTGCTGGGGCCGATCTTCGCCCGCCGGCCGGGCCATGCCTCGCCGTTCCAGGAGCCGGCGCCGGCCGAGGCGGCCTATCGCCGGCGCGACGCCGAACGCTGCGCCGTCGCACAGGGCACGGTGCTGCGCTGGCCGTCGCACTATCCGCGCAGCAGCCTGCTGGCGGCCCGGGTGGCCCTGCTGGGCGGCGACGAGGGTTGGATCGTGCCGTTCTCACGCGCCGTCTACCATGCGAGCTTCGTCGAGGACCGCGATATCGCAGCGACGGCCACGGTCGGCGACATTCTTGAAGGTATGGGCCTGCCGGCGGCCGCGATCATCGCCCGCGCGACCCGGCCCGAGCACAAGGCGCGCCTGGCGGCGGCCGTGGAGGAGGCGGTGGCCAAGGGCATCTTCGGGGCGCCCAGCCTGGTCGCCGCCGGCGAGGTCTTCTGGGGCAATGATCGCATGGAGCAGGCGATCGACTGGGCCCTCCATCCCGCCCGCCGCTTCGCGCGCCAGCCCTGATCCTCGGCCATCGCGGCCGCCGCCGTGGGGCTGGTCCCGGCGGGGGTGCATGCACCATGATATGACCGATTTGCTGCACCCCTGCCGGAGTGACCCTCGATGGCCGTGAAGGATATCGTCCGCACCACCTGTCCCCGCGACTGCTATGACGGCTGCGGCATCGCCGTGGTGCGGCGCGACGGGCGCATCGCCAAGGTGCTGGGCGATCCCGACCATCCGGTCAGCCGCGGCGCCCTGTGCGGCAAATGCGCGGTCGCCTACAACGGTGCCTGGCTCGACGCCGACCGCCGCCTGCTGCGGCCGCTGCGTCGCACCGGCGCCAAGGGGACGGGCACCTTCGAGCCGGTGTCGTGGGGCGAGGCCCTGGCCGGCATCGCCGATCGGTTGGGCCGGATCGTGGCGCGCGACGGCGGCCGGGCGGTGACCCACGCCCACTACACCGGCACCTGCTCGATCATCGCCAACAACTTCCCCAACCGCTTCTTCAACCGGCTGGGCGCGACCGAGGTGGAGCCGGACACGGTCTGCAACAATGCCGGCTATGTCGCGCTGGAATATGTCTACGGCACCGCGGTCAAGGGTTTCGATCCCCGCACTGCGCGCGATGCCAACGCCATCATGGTGTGGGGCTGCAACCCGTCGGCATCGGCGCCCCACGCCCATCGGTATTGGCTGCCCGAGGCACCCGGCAAGAAAATCGTGGTCGACCCGGTGCGCCACGACACCGCCGCCGCCGCCGACCTGCATCTGCAACCCTTCCCCGGCAGCGACGCGGCCCTGGCCTTCGCGCTGATGCATGTCCTCAGGCGCGAGGGCATGGTCGACCAGCCGTTCCTGGCCGCCCACGCCCAGGGCTGGGAGGAGCTGGCACCGGCGCTCGACCCCTGCACGCCGGAATGGGGCGAGGCGGCGACCGGCGTGCCGGCCGCCGACATCGTGGCCGCCGCCCGCATCTATGGCCGCGGGCCGTCCTTGCTGTGGATCGGGCAGGGCTTGCAGCGCCAGCCCCAGGGCGGCAACGTGGTCCGCGCCGTGGCACTGTTGCCCGCCATCACCGGCAACCTCGGCAAGCCGGGGGCCGGCGTCTACTACCTGAACGGCAAGGGTGCCACCCGCGGCATGGACCTGGGCTCTCTGGCGGCACCGCAACTGCGCCGCGAGCCCGCGCGCCCGATCGGCCATATGGGCCTGGCCCGGCATCTGGCCGACCCCGCCCGGGCCCAGGCCTTCTTCTGCTGGAACATGAACGTCGCCGCCTCGGCCCCCAACCAGACGGCGCTGCTGGCGGCCCTGTCGCGGGACGACCTTTTCACCGTCGTCGTCGACCCCTTCATGACCGACACCGCGCGCTATGCCGACTATGTGCTGCCGGCCGCCAGCTTCCTCGAGTTCGACGACCTGGTCGGGTCCTACTTCCACATCTCGGTCGGCGCCCAGGCCAAGGCGTCCGAGCCGATGGGCGAGAGCCTGCCGAACGCCGAGATCTTCCGCCGCCTCGCCCGCGCCATGGGCTATGCCGAGCCCGAGTTGCAGGAGACGGACCGCGAGATCATCGACCGGCAACTGTCCCTGGCGCTGCCCGCGACCAGTTTCGAGGAGCTGGCCGCGGTCGGCACCATGCCGGTCGGGGCGGAGCCCAGCGTCTATTTCGCCGACGGAAAATTTCCGACCCCGAGCGGCCGCATCGAGATCGCCAGCGAGCGGGCCGAGGCCGCCGGCCATGGCCGGCTGCCGCATGCGGCAGCCGACGCGCGGCCGGCGGGCGGGCGGCTGCGGCTGCTGACGCCGGCGACGCGCTGGCTGATGAACTCCAGCTACGGCAACGATGCCGGCATCATGGCGAAGCTGGGCACGCCGTCGGTCATCCTGCATCCCGACGACGCCGGCGCGCGCGGCCTCGCGGCCGGCGACCGGGTGACGCTCAGCAACGCCACCGGCCAACTGTCGCTGACCCTGGCCGTCGCCGCCATCGTCCCGCCCGGCGTGGCCCTTTCCGACAAGTCCCGCTGGCTCGACGGCGGCGCCAACGTCAACATCTTGAACCCCGGCCTGGAGTCAGACATGGGCCGCAGTACGGCGCTGCATGGGGTGGAGGTGGAGATAGCGAAGGCGGCGTGAGGATACGTCATGCGAACCAGCATCGTGATCGACGATCGCCTGATGGCGGAGGCGATGCGGGCTACGGGCCTGAAGACCAAGCGCGAGGTGGTCGAGCTTGGCTTGAAGACGTTGTTGGGTCTCCGCAGGCAGGCGGACATCCGCAAGCTCCGAGGCAAGCTGGCGTGGACCGGCGACCTCGAGGCGATGAGAACCGACGGTCGATGAAGATGGTGCAGTTCAACCGCACCATCCCGCTCCTGCGCATCTTCGATGTCGGCAAGGCGCGGGCCTTCTATGTCGACTGGCTCGGCTTCGCCGTCGACTGGGAGCATCGCTTCGAGCCGGGGATGCCGCTCTACATGCAGGTGTCGCGGGGCGGGCTGGCCTTTCACCTGACCGAGCATCATGGCGATGCCTGCCCCGGCTCGACCGTGTTCGTCGACATGGCCGGCATCGACGATTTCCATGCCGAGATCACCGGGCGGCCCTATGCCTACCTGCGGCCGGGGATCGAGGACATGCCTTGGGGTGCGCGGGTGATGGAGCTGACCGACCCCTTCGGCAACCGCCTGCGCTTCAGCGAGGCGATGCCGGGGTGATCAGGCGAATGCCTACCCCGCCAGCGACAGCTCCACGATCTCGCGGCAGTCCGGCGACAGGCCGGGGGCGGCGCCGATGCGCTCCAACTCGGCGCGCATCAGCGCCTGGCGGCCGGCATCGAAGCGGCGCCAGCGGCCGAAGGCCTTCAGCATCCTGGAGGCGACCTGCGGGTTCTGCGGGTCGAGGCGAAGGATCTGGCCGGCGATGAAGGCGTAGCCCGCGCCGTCGGCGGCATGGAAGCGCAGCCCGTTGCCGGCGAAGCCGCCGACCAGGGCATAGACCTTGTTCGGGTTGGCATAGGAGAAGGCGGGGTGCTGGAGCAGGCGCTGCACCGTCGCCAGCGTGTCGGGCAGGGATGACGACGCCTGGAGCCCCAGCCATTTGTTGAGGACCAGCGCGTCGCCGGCATGGTGGTCGTGGAAGTCGGCCAGCGCCACGGCACGCTCCGGCACGTCCATCTCGGCCAGGACCGCCAGGGCGGCGAAGCGGTCGGTCATGTTGTCGGCGTCGCGATATTGCCGCATCGCCTCGGCCGGGCCGTCCAGCCGCGCCAGATAGGCAAGCGCGCTGTTGCGCAGCGCACGCCCGCCGGCCGACGCCGCATCGGGATGGAACGGCCCCGACGGTTGCGCCCGTGCCTGCCGCAGCCTGGCCGCCAGCCCTTCGGCCACGTCCCGCCGCAGGGCCTCGCGCGCGGCGTGGATCGCCTCCACGTCGATCACCTCCATCTGCTCGGCCAGATAGAGTTCGCCCGGCAGGGCCAGCAGCTCGGCCGCGTAGGCCGGGTCGCTGGTCACCTCGTCGAAGGCCGCACCCAGGGCGGCGACGAAGCCGGCCGACGAGGGGGCGGTCTTGCCGCCGGCCGCCGCCGCGATGCCGTCCAGCAGCAGGCGGGTCGCGAAGCTCTGGGCCGCCTCCCAGCGCGAGAAAGGGTCGGGGTCGGCCCGCATCCGCAGCGCCAGGTCGGCCTCGCTCTCCGTGCCTTCGACGATGACGGGTGCCGCGAAGCCGCGGTTGATCGACAGGACCGGCGACGCCCCGCCCCCGCCCCCGACCCCGACGAAGCGCCAGGTCTGGCTGGCCTCGGTCAATTCGAGCACGCGGTCGGTGCCCTGGGGGGCGTTCTCGCGTTCGAGCCGGAGCGGGATCTCCGTCCCATCGCGGCCGATCAGGCCCAGATGGACGGGCAGGTGGAAGGGCGCCTTCTCCGCCTGTCCGGGCGTCGGTGGAGTATGCTGCCGGACGGTGAGGTCATAGGTACCGGTCGCGGCGTCATGGGTGCCTTCGACGGCCAGGCGCGGCGTGCCCGCCTGGCCGTACCAGCGCAGGAACTGCGTCAGGTCGCGGCCGTTGGCGTCGGCCATGGCCGCCACGAACTGGTCGCAGGTCGCGGCCTCGCCGTCATGGCGCCGGACATAGAGGTCCATGCCGCGGCGGAAGCCGTCGCGCCCGAGCAGGGCCTGCAGCATCCGGATCACCTCCGCCCCCTTCTCGTAGACGGTGGCGGTGTAGAAGTTGTTGATCTCGACGTAGCTGTCGGGGCGGATGGGATGGGCCAGCGGGCCGGCATCCTCGGGGAACTGGCGGGCGCGCAGCACGCGCACGTCCTGGATGCGCTTGACCGCGCGGGAGCGCTCGTCGGCGGTGAATTCCTGGTCGCGATAGACGGTCAGCCCCTCCTTCAGGCTGAGCTGGAACCAGTCGCGGCAGGTGATGCGGTTGCCGGTCCAGTTGTGGAAATAC
>CAZQOA010000028.1:0-4534 GCA_964594715.1 uncultured Rhizobiaceae bacterium
GCGTCACCTACGTCAACCCGGCCGACGACCCGCGAAAGAAGTAGGGGCCATAGACCGGGAAAGACGAGGCGCCGCCGTTCATCGCACCTCGTAGCCGAACTCGGCGGCGCTATCGCAGAGCCACTCGAAGAAGGGTATCGCGTAGCTCGTCGCCACGATCATGTCGAAAGTCTGGTCATGCCGGTGGAGGACGCAGCCGATCTGCGCCATCTGGGTGACCGCGGTGCTGCCGGGCGCGAAGACCGACGGGTCGAGGTCGAGGCGGCAGCCCTTGCCCAGCGCCCGCGCGGCGGCGGCGCCCGACAGGCTGAACCGGGTCTTGCCATGAGACTGGTCGACGACCGAGCCCGCATCGCCGACGGCGGCCTTCACGCGCTGGGCAAGGGCGCCCTCCGCCTCGCGCGGCGCCACCACCAGCCACGCGTCCGGCTTGATCCAGATGGCGCGTCCGGCGGTGGCATCGGCGGCCCGGCCGGGCCGCGGAAGCTCCAGCCCGAAGGCGCCGCGCATCGTGGTCGCCAGGTCGTCCGCGCGCCCGCGCCGGGCGCTGAGGTCGACGATCGCGGACGGCTCCTCGCGCAGGATGAGCGGGTCGCCGGACGCAGCACCATGCCGTCCCGGCGCCAGCACGCCCGCCATTGGTGACCGCGGTTGGGGCGAGCGGGGCTGCGGCGATGGCGAATCAGGCGCGGACACGGGCGTTCTCCGGGTCGACGAAATGCGGGCTGGTGATCTCGACCTCGACCGATTCGTCAGCCAGCGGGAAGGCGGCCTGCAAGCGCTGGCCGCGACGCTGGTCGCCGTCGGCCAGCAGCGCCAGGCCGATCCAGCCGCCGGGCTCGACCGACCGGGTGACGCTGGAAATCCAACCCAGGCTGCGTTGCGAGCCGGCTTCCACCAGGTGGGCGCCGGGCCGGATCTGCTGGTCGGGGACGACCGACCGCACGCCGACCAGGCGCGGGCGCGCCGGGTCGACGAGGCCGGGGCGCTGGGCCAGGGTCCGGCCGACGAAGTCGCCCTTCTTCTTCGCCATGCGCTCCAGCCCGACGTCGCGGGCGGTGGTGTGGCCGTTCAGCTCGGCGCCGGCGACATGGCCCTTCTCGATCCGCAGCAGCCCCAGGGCCTCGACGCCATAGGGCTCGATGCCATGCTCGGCGCCGGCCGCCAGGATCGCCTCCCAGACATCCAGCGCATAGCCCGACGGCGTCGCCACCTCGAACGCCAGCTCGCCCGAGAAGCTGATGCGGAAGAGGCGCACCGGGCACCCGGCCAGGGTCGCGTCCGCTACCCCCATGAAGGGCATGGCCGCGTCGGCCAGGTCCTGTCCTTCCACCACCTTGGCCAGGGTGCGCCGTGCCTGGGGGCCGGCGATCGACATGGAGGCCCACTGGTCGGTGACCGAGCAGAACTGCACGTCGAGCTCGGGCCAGACGGTCTGGGCGTGGAACTCCATGTGCTCCATCACCCGCACCGCGTTGGCCGTGGTCGTGGTGACGAAGAAATGGTCGTCCGCCAGGCGGGTCGTGGTGCCGTCGTCGAAGACGATGCCGTCCTCGCGCAGCATCAGCCCGTAGCGCGCCTTGCCGATCGCCAGGGTGGAGAAGGTGTTCATGTAGAGCCGGTCGAGGAAGCGCGCCGCGTCCGGTCCCTGGACGTCGATCTTGCCCAGCGTGGAGACGTCGCAGATGCCGACCGCGCGGCGCACCGCGGCCGCCTCGCGCAGGATCGAGGTCCAGGGCGTCTCGCCCGCCTTCGGATAGAAGCCGGGACGCAGCCACAGGCCGGCCTCCATGAACTCCGCCCCGCGCCGGACGTGCCAGTCATGCAGCATGGTGCGCCGGATCGGCATGAAGCTGCGGCCGACATGGTGGCCGGCGACGGCACCCCAGGTGACCGGCGTGACATAGGGGCGGTAGGTCGGCATGCCGACCGCCTGCACCGCCATGCCACGCGCTTCCGCCAGCACCGCGGCCCCGACCAGGCCGCCGATCTTGCCCTGGTCGGTCGCCATGGAATGGGTCGTGTAGCGCTTGGCATGCTCGATATGCTCGTAGCCCTCGCGCTGGGCCTGGCGGATGTCCGCCGCCGTCACGTCGTTCTGCAGGTCGACGAAGGACTTGCCGCGCGCCGCCACCTCCCAGCAGGGGAACACGCTCGGATCGGCATCGCCACCCTCCGCCGGCAGCGCGAAGCCGGCCGTCCGGGTGGCGCCGGCCGCGGCGGCACCGGCGCCGGCGCCGTCGCGCGCGGCCGCCGCGATGCCGAAGACGCCGCGCGCGGCGCCGGCCGAGCGTTGCCCGGCAGCGGCGGCGCTGGGGACGAAGCCCTGGATGCGCTCGTCCCATTCCATTGCCGTCCGCGCCTGGCTGGCGAGATGGATCGCCGGGCTGTAGCCGCCGGAAACGCACAACAGGTCGGCGTCGATCTGGAAGGTCCCGTAGCCGCCGCGGGGCCGCGCCTCGACGCTGTAGAGGCCGCGGCCGCCATGGGCGCCCACCACCTCGTGCCCGGCCAGCACCTCGACGCCGCGCGCCCGCGCCGCCGCCGCCGCCAGCCCATAGGGTCGCACGTCGACGATGATCGCCTGCTCGGCGCCACCGGCCAACAACGCGTCGACGGCCGCGTAGGCGGCATCGTTGTTGGTGAACAGCACCGCGCGCCGGCCGGCCAGCACGCCGAAGCGGTTGGCGAAGGTGCGGGCGGCACCGGCCAGCATGACGCCCGGCCGGTCATTGCCGGGAAAGGCGATCAGCCGCTCGTCGGCGCCGGTCGCCAGCACCACTTCCCGGGCGCGGATTGTCCAGTAGCGCATGCGGGCCGTGTGCGCCGGCGGTTCCGGCAGATGGTCGGCCACCCGCTCGAGGGCGCCCAGCATGTTCTGCTCATAATAGCCGAAGACCGTGGTCCGCGGCATGATGGTGACGTTGGCGAGGCCGGCCAGCGCCGCCGTCATCTCCTGCCGCCAGGCCTCGTGGGCAGGCTCCGACAGCAGGCCGCCGCCCAGCAGGAAATCCTGCTCCGCCAGGATCACCCGCGCCCCGCCCGCGCCGGCGGCGCGGGCCGCGGCCAGGCCGGCCGCCCCGGCGCCCACCACCAGCACGTCGCAATGGGCGTGGGCGGCCTCGTAATGGTCGGGATCGGGCTCGTGCGCGGCCCGGCCCAGGCCGGCCGCGCGCCGGATCGCGGGCTCGTAGACCTTCTCCCAGAAGGCGGCCGGCCACATGAAGGTCTTGTAGTAGAAGCCGGCCGGCATGAAGCGCGACATGGCGGAGTTGATCGCCAGCAGGTCGAAGCGCAGCGAGGGCCAGCGGTTCTGGCTCCGGGCCACCATCCCCTCGTACAGCTCCGCCGTCGTCATCCGCGTGTTCGGCTCGCGGCGGGCATCGATGCCGATCTCGGCCAGCGCGTTGGGCTCTTCCGGGCCGGCGCTGTAGATGCCGCGCGGGCGGTGATACTTGAAGCTGCGGCCGACGATGCCGACGCCATTGGCCAGCAGGGCCGATGCCAGCGTGTCGCCCGGATGGCCCGTCAGCGTCCGGCCGTCGAACTGGAAACGCAGGCGCTGGCGCCGGTCGACATGGCCGCCGGCGGCGGTGCGGAGGGGGCGGGTCATTCGCTCGGCACCGGAAGCTGGTCGGCGGGCTTGCCGGTGGCGGCGATGGCGTGGGTGGCGGTGTGCCGCACGACCTTCACGAACTGCCGGCAGCCGCCGGCATGGTGCCACCATTCGACATGCCAGCCGCGCGGGTTGGTGCGGGTGTAGACATAGTCGTAGAAGGCGTCGGCGCCCGCGTCGGGGGCCGGGCGGGCGACGGTGGCGTCGCCGCGATAGGCGTATTCGGCCTCGTCGCGGGGGCCGCACCAGGGACAGGCGATGAGATGCATGCGGGTCGGGTCCGCTCCTACTGCGCCCAGGGCGATGGGCCGGCGCCGCGCTCGTCGATCATCCGGCCGTCGCGGAAGCGTTCGATCGTCATCGCCGCATTGAAGCGGTGGGGCTCGTCCCGGGCGATGGTGTGGGCGAAGCACCAGCCGGACGCCGGCGTCGCCTTGAAGCCGCCATAGCACCAGCCGCCATTGAGGTAGAGCCCCTCGACCGGGGTGCGGCAGATCAGGGGCGAGCCGTCCATGGTCATGTCCATGACCCCGGCCCATTGCCGCAGCACGCGCAGCCGCGACAGGCACGGCATCATCGCGACCCCGGCCGCAAAGACGTGCTCGACCATCTGCAAGGTGCCGCGCTGGGCATAGGAATTGTAGCCGTCGAGGTCGCCGCCGAAGACGAGGCCGCCCTTGTCCGACTGGCTGATGTAGAAATGGCCCGCCCCGAAGGTGACGACGGTGTCGACCAGCGGCTTCAGCCCCTCGGTCACGAACGCCTGCAGGACGTGGCTCTCGATCGGCAGCCGCAGGTCCGCCATGGCGGCGACGCGCGAAGTGTTGCCGGCGACCGCGATCCCGACCTTGCCGGCGCGGATGGGGCCGCGGTTCGTCTCCACCCCGACGACCCGCCCGCCCTCGCGGCGGATGCCGG
>CAZQOA010000028.1:4544-48078 GCA_964594715.1 uncultured Rhizobiaceae bacterium
GCTGCACGAACGCCGAGAAGGTTTGGAGCGACCCGACCTTGCCGGTCGCATCGCGCCGGATGCCGGTCACCTCGCAATGCTGGATCACGTCGACGCCGCGCGCGTCGGCTGCCCGCGCGAAGCCCCAGGCGACGGCGTCGTGGCGCGCGGTACCGCCGCGCCGTTGCAACAGGCCGCCCATCACCGGGAAGCGGGCATTGTCATAGTCGAGCAGGGGGACCATTGCCCGGACCTGGTCGCGATCGAGCAGTTCGGCATCGACGCCGAGCAGCCGCATGGAGTTGCCGCGCCGGGCGAAGGCGGCGCGCTGGCTGTCCGAATGGAACAGGTTCAGCACCCCGCGCTGGCTCATCATGACGTTGAAGTTCAGGTCCTGCTCCAGCCCTTCCCAGAGCTTCAGCGACCATTCGTAGAAGTGGTTGTTCTCGGGGAAGAGGTAGTTGGAGCGGACGATGGTGGTGTTGCGCCCGGTATTGCCGAGGCCGATCGGCCCCTTCTCCAGCACGGCGACATTGGTGATGCCGTGCTCCTTGGCCAGGTAGTAGGCGCTGGCCAGGCCATGGCCGCCGCCGCCGATGATGACGACGTCGTATTCCGCCTTGGGCTTCGGGTCGCGCCACGCGCGACCCCATCCCGATTGGCCGCGCAATCCCTGGGTAAGAAGCCTGAGGGCCGAGTATCGCGTCATCTGCTACCTGGGCCGAAGTGGGCGCGGCTGATCGGACGACACGCTAAGCGGAGAGTGCGGCGGGTGGCAATCGCCCGTGTGACGCATCGCCGTTTCCCCGAGGCGAATACGCGGCCGATTGCCGCACTGTCGGATGATACTGACAGTCATTATCAATTGCATTATCGTCCGCTCCCGAGATCAGCCTGTCCGGAATGGAATCCCGCCCCTTGTCCCTACGCAAGCATCTGTTGATCCTCGGGCTCGCCGCCGCGCTGGCGCCGGGCCTCTTCGTCTCCGTGCAGGCCGCCGAGGCCGTCGACAAGCGCAAGGTCGTCGCGACCTATGCCGACATCGCGCTCGCGACCTACCAGGATTCCCTGGCGGGCGCCCAGGCATTGAAGACGGCGGTCGCCGCCCTGTTGGCGCAGCCCGGCGAGGCCACGCTGAAGGCGGCGCGCACGGCCTGGATCGCGGCCCGCGTCCCCTACCAGCAGAGCGAGGTCTTCCGATTCGGCAACCCCATCGTCGACGAGTGGGAAGGCAAGGTGAACGGCTGGCCGCTCGACGAGGGGCTGATCGACTATGTCGACAGCTCCTACGGGTCGGAAAGCGACGAGAACCCGCTCTACACCGCCAATGTCATCGCCAATCCGAAGATCCGCTTCGGCGGCAAGACGATCGACGCCACGAAGATCACGGCCAAGCTCCTCTCCGAGCGCCTGCACGAGCTGGGCGGGGTGGAGGCGAACGTCGCCGTCGGCTGGCATGCCATCGAGTTCCTGCTCTGGGGCCAGGACCTGAACGGCAACGGCCCGGGCGCCGGCGACCGCCCCTGGACGGACTATGCCAAGGGCAGCGCCTGCACCCATGGCAACTGCGACCGGCGCGGCCAGTACCTGCGGGTCGCAACCGACCTGCTGGTCGACGACCTGGGCTGGATGGTCAAGCAGTGGGGCAAGACCGGCAAGGCGCGCCAGGCCCTGGTCAAGGGCGGGCCCGATGGCGGCATCTCGACCATCCTGACCGGCATGGGCAGCCTCGCCTATGGCGAGCTCGCGGGCGAGCGGATGAAGCTCGGCCTCATGCTGCACGACCCGGAGGAGGAGCATGACTGCTTCTCCGACAACACCCACAACAGCCATTATTACGACGTCGTCGGCATCCGGTCGGTGTGGTTCGGCCGCTACAAGCGCACCGACGGCAGCATGGTCGAGGGACCGTCCCCGGCCGACCTGGTCCAGGCGGGCGAAGCCGCGCTGGCCGCCGAGATGCGCGCCAAGCTCGACGCGTCCGAGGCCGCCATGCGCCGGGTCAAGGAGCGGGCGGAGACGAAGGAGGCCTACGACCAGATGATCGGGCCGCAGAACCCCGAGGGCAACGCGGTGATCCAGGCCGCGATCGATGCCCTGACCGACCAGACCAAGACCCTGGAACGGGTGGTGGCCGCGCTCAAGCTGAAGCCGATCAAGTTCGAGGGCTCCGACAGCCTCGACGACCCGGCGAAGATCTTCGCGAAATAGGGGCCGGTTGCCGGAGAGATTTCATGGTTCGACAGGCTCACCATGAGGAGAGGACGGTGCTCCGGATCGGGTGCTCTGGCCCTCATGGTGAGCTTGACGAACCATGAGCTTGCCCGGGCGCAGCATTTTATCCACGCCGCGTCGCCAAACCATGACCTCACACCAGCACAGGCGGGCTCGGGCGTGTTGCTCTCCGGAATGAAACTAGGCGTGGCGGGCGCATTGGCCTTGGTCACGCTGCCATTGGTCACGTTGGCGGCATCGGCCGATGAGGTGAAGTCGCTCCGCGACATGGTGGCGAAGCCACTCCGCGACATCGTCCGGCCGACGACCGACTTCTCCCGGGCCGAGCCCTATGAGGAGAATTCCGGCGGGGCCGCGACGGGGCGGCACCCGCTCAACAGCAGCGTCTTCTCCCACCCGTCCGGCAACCTTTCCTTCGAGCGCCAGCTCGACTTCAAGGTCGGCGACGGCATCTTCCGCAAGCTGTGGGTATCGGCGCCCAGCTCCACCCGCTCCTCGGACGGGCTGGGGCCGCTGTGGAATGCGCGATCCTGCCAGTCCTGCCACCTGAAGGACGGCCGCGGCCGGGTGCCGGCACCGGACGAGACGGCAGTGTCGCTGTTCCTGCGCCTCTCGATCCCGCCACAGACACCTGACGAGGAGAAGCGCCTGGCGGACCTGCACGCCACCGTCATCCCGGAGCCGACCTATGGCGGCCAGTTGCAGAACTTCTCGGTCCAGGGGCACCTGGCCGAAGGGGCCATGCAGATCGCCTACGCCGACCGGCCCGTGCGCCTGGCGGACGGCACTGTCGTCACCCTGCGCCATCCCAGCTATTCGGTCGGCGGACTGAACTACGGGCCGCTGCATCCCCAGACCATGCTGTCGCCGCGCCTCGCGCCGCCGATGATCGGCCTCGGCCTGCTGGAACTGGTGGAGGAGGCGGACATCCTGGCTGGGGCCGATCCGCAGGATCGCGACGGCGACGGCATCTCCGGCCGGGCCAACCGGGTCTGGAGCCGCGAGCTCGACCGCGCCGTCCTTGGCCGGTTCGGCTGGAAGGCGGGCGAGCCCTCGGTCGCCCAGCAGGCCGCCGACGCCTTCTCCGGCGACATCGGATTGTCGACGCCGCTCTCCGTCGACCCGTGGGGCGACTGCACGCCGGCGCAGGCCGTTTGCCGGGCAGCGCCGCACGGTACCCACGGCGAAGGGACGGTCGAGGTGGTGCCGAAGATGTTCGACCTCGTCGCCTTCTATTCGCGCCACCTGGCGGTGCCGGCCCGGCGCGGGGTCGACGACCCGCAGGTGCTGGAGGGCAAGCGCCTCTTCCATGCGAGCGGCTGCATCACCTGCCACCGGCCGAAATTCGTCACCGGGTCCGACCCGACGCGGCCCGAACTCTCGGGCCAGCTCATCTGGCCCTATACCGACCTGCTGCTGCACGACATGGGCGAGGGGCTGGCCGACGGGCGGCCGGAGGGGTTGGCTGACGGCCGGGAATGGCGGACCCCGCCGCTGTGGGGCATCGGGCTGACGGGGACCGTCAGCGAGGCCCATTTCTATCTCCATGACGGGCGCGCGCGATCCCCGCTGGAGGCGATCCTGTGGCACGGCGGGGAGGCCGAGCGGGCCAAGGACAAGGTCGTCGCCATGAGCCGCCAGGAACGTGAAGCGCTGCTGGCCTTCCTGCGGTCCCTCTAAGGAGCAGTCCCCATGTCGATGATCCTCCGGATAGGTGCGGTCCTTCTCGCGCTGGCGGCAGCGGGTGTCGGCGCCAGCGCGGCGGAGCCGGATGAGGCCGCCTATCGGCGCCTCAACGAGGCGTTGGCGACCGGCTATGTCGTGCCGCGCTACGCGGCCCTGGCCAAGGCGACAGGGGGGCTGGACGAAGCGGCGCGGGGCTTCTGCGCCAAGCCCGGCCGCACACCCCTGGTGGAGTTGCGGCGGCGCTACGGCGATGCGTCCGATGCCTGGCAGGCCATCCAGCATGTCCGCTTCGGGCCGGTCGAATACTTCTCGCGGTCCTCACGGTTTGCCTTCTGGCCCGACCCACGCAACAGCGTCGGCCGGGCGCTGGAAGAGGTCCTGGCCAAGGCGGATGCCGCGGCGCTGGAGCCGGAAACCTTCGCTCGCGGCAACGTGGCGGCACAGGGCTTTCCCGCCCTGGAGCGGCTGCTGTTTGCCGACGGCGCCGAGGCCGCGCTGCTGGCGCCGGGCGAGCCTGCCGCCCACCGCTGCCGGGTGATGCGGGCGGTGACCGGCAACCTCGCCCGCATGGCGACCGACATTCATCATGAATGGACCGGTGGCGAGCGGCCCTTCCTGGGGGTCGTCGCGGCCGCCGGCACCACGGATTCGCCCTACCAGCACCCGCGCGAGGTGACGCTCGACTTCATCAAGGCCTTGCACATGTCGGTGGAGCTGGTGTCGGACCATAAGCTGGCCCGCCCCCTCGGCCCCTCGATCCAGGCGGCGCGCCCGCGGCTTGCGGAGGCGTGGCGCAGCGGCCGGTCGCTGGACAATGTGCGCCTCGACCTTGCGGCGGGGGCGGCGCTTTACGAGGCGCCCGGCGGCCTGTCGGAGATGGTGCGCGGCGTCGTCGGCGACGTGGCCCTGGACGATCTCCTTCGCCGCGCCTTCGCGCAGGTGAAGGCCTCGGCCGAGGCGATCGGCCCGTCGCTCGAGACCGCGATCGCGGACGCCGGGCGCCGACCGGCGGTGGAGCAGCTTGTCCGCGAGACCACGGCGCTGAAGGCGCTGGTCGCCCAGCGGCTGACCGAGGCGGTGGGCATCCCGCTCGGCTTCAATGCGCTCGACGGCGACTGAAGGGGGGACCGACCATGGATCGAACCAACCTTGGGGATCGAACCGACCTCGGGCGGCGGGACCTTCTCGCCGGCTCCATTGCCTGCGCCGTTGCCGGGTTGCTGCCGCGGGCGGCGAAGGCGGCGGGCCGGTCCCTGCTGCTGGGCGCACGGGTCGCCGATGGCCGTTACTTCGCCAGCGCCTTCGACGCCGGCGGCGATGCGGCCTTCGACCTGGCGCTGCCGGCGCGCGGCCACGGTTTCGCCCGGCGGCCCGGGCGGGCCGAGGCGGTATCCTGCGCCAGGCGTCCCGGCAGCTACCTGGCGGTGATCGACCTGGCGGCCGGCCGCATCCGCCGCATGGTGGCCAACGCGCCCGGCCGCCGCTTCAACGGCCACGGCATCTACTCCGCCGACGGCGCCCGCTTCTTCGCGACCGAGACCGACTACGAGAACCAGCGCGGCGTGGTCGGCGTCTACGCCGCCGATCGGGACTATGAGCTGGTCGCTGTCCATGATTCGGGCGGGCTCGACCCGCACGACATCCGCCTGCTGCCCGACGGGCGCACCCTGGCGGTGGCCAATGGCGGCATCCTGACCGACCTCGGTGCGCCGCGGATGAAGCTGAACACCGGCGCGATGGATTCGACCCTGGCCTATCTCGATGCGGCGGACGGGCGCCTGGTCGCGGTCCACCGCGCCCCGGCCGAGCTCGGCCCGCTCGGCATCCGCCACCTTGCGGTGACGCCGGACGGCACCGTCGCCTTCGCCATGCAGTATGAGGGACCGGCGGTTGACCTGGTGCCGCTGGTGGGGACGCACCGGCCGGACGATGTGGCCTTGCGCTTATTCGCGGGTGAACGGCCGGCGCTCCGCGCCATGCGCCAATATTGCGGCAGTGCCGCGATGGACAGGTCGGGCGCGGTGGTGGGCGTATCCTCGCCGCGCGGCAATGTCGCCACCTTCTGGGACGTGGCGAGCGGGCGGCTCTTGTCGTCGGCCGCGGTGCCGGACGGCTGCGGCATCGCCGCCGCCGGCCCCGACGGGGCCTTCATGGTCGCCAGCGGGCTGGGCGGGGTCGGGCGCTTCGATTCCGCCACGGGCGCCGGTTCGCCGTTGCCGGGTTCGATGGCCGCCGCCGGGCGCTGGGACAACCATCTCATCGCGCTGGAGGGATGAGCGGCGGGGCGTTGGCACCCCGCCGCTGAATTCCCCGCGCTTACCTCAGGCCACCCACTCCGACACCGGGGCCTTGGCGTCCTGGAGCGGCTGGGCGACGATGTCGACCAGGGTCGGACCGTCATGCTCCAGGGCCTGGCGCAGCACGCCTTCCAGCTCCGCCGGGTCGCGTACCGTCCAGGCCTTCACGCCGAAGGCCTCGGCCACCTTGGCATGGTCGGTCCGCGAGAAGTCGACCGAGTAGTAGCGGGCGTCGAAGCCGGTCTTCTGGCCGGCCTTGATCCAGCCATAGACGCTGTTGGAGAAGACGATCATCGTCAGCGGCACCTTCTGCCGCACGATCGTCTCCATCTCGCCGACCGTGAAGCCGAACGACCCGTCGCCCATGATCGACAGGACCTTGGCCTGCGGGCGCCCGTACCAGGCGCCGACCGCCGCCGACATGGAATAGCCGAGCGCGCCGTGGGCGCGGTTGGAGATGAAGTGCCGCCCGGTCGACTTGAACTCGTAGTAGCCCGAGAAATAGGGGCAGGGCGTGCCCGGGTCGCACACCAGGATGGCATCGTTCGGCAGCAGCTTCTGCAGGGTCGCCACCACCCGCTCCGGCCGGATCGGCGTGTCGTTGGAGGCGGCCAGCGCCGCGAAGGCGCCGAACTTCTCCTGCTTTGCCTTGGCGATGGCGGCGGCGTCGAGCAGGCGCCCGGTGGTCGGGCGCGGGGCCGTCTTCACCTCGGCCAGGATCGCCTCCAGCGCCAGCCGTGCGTCCGACAGCATCGCCACCTGGGTCTGGTAGGTGGCGCCGAAGACGCCGGGGTCGGCGTCGATATGGATGACCGGCACCCGGCCCGGCAGCGGATGGCGCCAGCGTTCCGTCGTGACCGAGCCGGCACGGCAGCCGACGAAGACCACGAGGTCGGCCATGTCGACCAGCGCGCGGGTCATCGGCGTGCCGCCGTTGGAGCCGACCACGCCGGTCGCCAGCGGGTGATCCTCGGGGATCGAGCCCTGGCCGGAGATGGTGGTCGCGACCGCTGCCCCCAGCCATTCGGCGAGCTGGACCAGGGCCGCCTCGCCGCCGGCGATGACCACGCCGCCGCCGCAGATGAAGAGCGGGTTCTTGGCCGAGACCAGCGCCTCGGCGGCACGCGCGACCATCTCGGGGTCGGGGCCGAAGCGGCGGGAGGGGTAGCTGCCGAGCGCGGGGTCCGCCCACACGTCGGACTCGTCGACCGGATCGCGCTGCACGTCGAAGGGCAGGCCGATATGCGCGGCACCCGGCTTGGCGCTGGTCATGTGGGTGAAGGCGGAACGGACGACCTTGGGGATGTCCGAGGCCCGGTTCAGCATCCGGTTCCACTTCGCCAGCGGCCGGAACAGCGCCTCCTGGTCGAGCTCGGTCAGGGTATAGCGGCCGCGGCCGCTGACCGAGATGTCGGTGGTGACGGCCAGGATCGGGATCGAGGATTCGTTGGCCTCGACCACGCCCGGCAGGATGTAGGTGGCACCGCCGCCCGAGGGGCCCTCGCAGATGCCGACCTTGCCGGTGACACGGGCATAGCCGTCGGCCATGTAGCCGGCGGACCGCTCGTCGCGGGTCAGGATATGCTTCATGCCGTGGTCGAGGCGGAAGAGCGCGTCATAGAGCGGCAGGCTGGTGTCGCCGCACAGCCCGAAGATGTGCTTCACGTCGTGCCCTTGCAGCAAGCGGACGAAGGCCTCGGCGCCGGAAAGCTGATTGCTCATGATTCCTCCGGGAAGTGATCGGATGGTTGCTCGTAATACATCTTTGTATACAATGCGGCTGGTCATGGAAAGGGAACCTCTCGTCCGCAACCGGCGCCGGCCGCGCCCCCAGGCCAACCTGGCGGAGCGCGCCTACGAGCAGCTGCGGGCGATGGCGATCACCTATCAGTTCCGCCCGCTGGAGCGCCTGGCGGAGGCCGACCTGGTGAAGCGCCTGAAGGTCAGCCGCACGCCGATCCGCGAGGCCCTCAACCGGCTCGTGACCGAAGGCTTCCTCGTTTTCACGCCGAACCGCGGCTTCCAGTGCCGGCCGCTCGACGCCAAGGAGATCTTCGACCTCTATGAGGTCCGGCGCTCGCTGGAGACGACGGCGGTCCGCCTCGCGGCCGAACGCGCCACCGATGAGGAACTGGAGGCGCTGGCGACCTTCCTCAAGGCCAGCCGGGCCGCCCCCGACGACGCCTCGGTGGTCGAGCTGGTGGGGCTCGACGAGGCCTTCCACGAGCGCATCGCGCTCTTGTCGCGCAATGCCGAGCTGCTGCACATCCTGCGCAACATCAATGCCCGCATCCGCTTCTGCCGCTGGATCGACATGGAGAACGGCCGCCGCGCCGCGACCCAGACCGAGCATGCTGAAGTGCTGGCGGCCCTGACGGCGCGCGACGCGGACCGCTGCCAGGTGATCATGAACGGGCACATCACGCGGCGCCTCGACCAGATCGTCGACGTCATCCGCGAGGGCTATGCCCGGATCTACATGGGCGCCTACGCGTCACCTGGTCCCACCCGGCCGCGGGTCGGCTGAGTCATTCCTTCAATCAACGCATCCAAGACTTTTCACGGCGGAGAGCAGCAGATGGCGACGCGCGGTAACGGTCCGCTGACCGAGGCATGGGCGAAACTGGTGGCGGGGTTCACTGCCGATTCCGTGCCGGAGCCGGTGCGGGCGCGGGCGATCCAGATGATCCTGGACGGCAGCGGCGCGCTGCTGGCGGCGTCCGATCCCAAGATCTCCACCGGCCGGCGCATTGCCGGCTTCGTCGAGGCGCAAGGCGGCGCGCCGCAGGCCAGCATCGTCGGCCACGGCTTCCGCACCAGCGTCGTCCATGCGGCCCTGGCCAACGGCACGATGGGCTATGCCTGCGATGTCGAGCCCCACCATCCCGAAGGCGTGCTGCACCCGATCGCGGTGATGGTGCCGGCGGCGCTGGCGCTGGCCGAACACCTGGGCAAGTCCGGGCGGGACCTGGTCGCCGCCGTGGTGCTCGGCTGCGAGATCGAGTACCGGCTGTCGATGGCGCTGGGCCCGGTCGAGCAGTACAACCTCGGCTTCCACCCCTCGGCCGTGTGCGGTTGCTTCGGCGCGACCGCGGCGGCCGCCTTCCTCCTCGGCCTCGACGAGGCCCAGGTGACCAAGGCCTTCGGCCTGGCGGGCTGCCAGGCGTCGGGGCTGATGGCGTGGGAATCCGACGAGACCGAGAATTCGCGGCCGTTCCAGATGGGCATGGCGGCGCGCAACGGCGTCACCGCGGCCCTGCTTGCCGATCAGGGCTTCGGCGGCCCGATCGGCATCTTCGACCACGGCCACACCGTGTTCGGCGCCTTCAGCCGCAAGGCCGCCCTGCATCACATGACCGACGAGCTCGGCACCCGCTGGGACGGCATCATGGAGCTGGCGATCAAGCCCTATTCCAGCGTCTCCTTCCTCCATCCCGGGCTGGACGCGCTGCTCGGCATCGCGCGCGCCAACAAGCTCGCCATCGAGGACATCGATTCCATCGTCCTGCGCTTCCCGTCGTCCGGCACCCACTGCATCGACGACAATCCGCTGAAGAGCCATTGCGCGCAGTACATCCTGCCGGTGGCGCTCTCGAAGTCGGGCCTGAAGGTGGCCGACCTCTTCACCGATCGGCGCCTGTCCGACCCGGAGGTGGCCCGCCTGTCGGCCCGCGTCACGGTGGTGAAGGACGACGATCTCGATAAGGGCTTCCCCAACCTTTACGACACGGTGGTCGAGGTGACGACCCGCGCCGGCCGCACCTATTCGGAGAAGAACGGCATCGCCCGCGGCTATCCCGAGGCGCCGCTTTCCGATGCCGAAGTGCGCGAGAAGTTCGAGCGGCTGGCCGGGGCCGTCGCCTCGCCGCAGCGCATCGCCGACCTGGCGACGGCGATCGAAGGCCTGTGGGATGCCGCCGGCGTCGAAGGCTATGCCGCCCTCATGGGCGCCAAGCCGGACCATCGCTGATGGCGACCACCCCTGGCACCCGCCTGCGGATCGGGCTCGCGGGCTTCGGCAGCGTCGGGCAGTTCCTCGCCCGGCGCATCGACGAGGGCGCGCTGCCGCAGGCCGACCTGACGGCGATCACCGCGCGCGACCTGGAGAAGGCCCGGCGCAACGCCGCCGGCCTGGCCATGCGCCCGAAGATCGTGCCCCTGGCGGAGCTGCCCCGTCATGCCGACGTGATCGTGGAATGCGCCACTGCGGACTCGTTTCCGGAGGTCGCGCGCACGGTGCTGGAGGCGGGCGGCACGCTGCTGGCACTCAGTGCGGGCGGGGTGCCGGCCTTCCCCGACATGATCGAGTTCGCGGAGAAGCATGGCGCCCGGGTACGCATCGCCAGCGGTGCCATGCCCGGCCTCGATTCCATCCGCTCAGCGGCCGAGGGGACGATCCGTTCCGTGAAGCTCCAGTCGCGGATCAAGCCCAGTTCGTTCGTGGGCGAGGAGTACCTGGAATCCCGGGGCTTCGACTTCAGCCGGCCGCTGGCGGCAGCGGTGCGGGTCTTCTCCGGCACTGCGCGCGAGGCGGCGGCAGCCTTCCCGCGCCACTTCAACGTGGCGATCTCGCTCAGCCTGGCCGGCATCGGCTTCGACCGGACCGAGGTCGAGATCTGGGCCGACCCGGACATCCCCGGCGCCATCCATCATGTCGAGGTCGAGGCCGACGAGGTGGTCCTGTCGCTGACCAGCCGCAACCGGCCGTCGGCCACCAACCCCAAGACCAGCCGGATCATCGCCCCCAGCGTGCTGGCGGCCCTGCGCTCGATGGTGGCGCCGCTCCACGTCGGGAGTTGAGGGGGGCGAGGGACGCAGCGACCGTCGTCGGGCGGACCCGCCTTACGCGTACTCCTCGATCGGGGCGAAACGGAAGGGCAGGCGGGTCAGGTCGACGCCGGCGGGGCCGGGGGTGTCGACCTCGACGAAGCCGTGGCAGACCGGGCCGTAGGCAGCGCGGAAATGGTTCTTGGCCTTGATGCAGAGCAGCCGGACCTGGGCCAGGTCGATGCCGTGCAGCTCCATGTAGCCGAGGTCGTTCACCGGCTCGCGCCGCTCGGTGACGATGACGTCGACCTGCCCGATGCGCAGCACCGCCGTCCGGCCGAGGTTGGTCTCCACGCCGCGCAGCATCGGGCCGTGGTTGACGAACCGGCCTTCGGTCAGGCGCACCACCTCGGCGTCGATCGCGACCGGCGGGCCGAAGATGCCGGTGATGCGGCCGCCGAGCGTCCCGGAGACCCGTCCGCCGACGCCGGCCGCGTGGGCCCGTGCCACCGTCGGCGGGTCGAAGAAGAAGGCGAAGACGCAAGGGACCGGCGGCGCCATCTCCAGGAGCGCCCGCAGCAGGCCCGGCGTGTCGGCGATGCCGCCGGAATAGATGTTGTCGGCCGACTCCACGACCGCGATCGGCCCGATGTCGAGCGCCAGCGCCTCGCGCAGGCCCTCCTCCGGGCCCGGGCGGTCGACCGCGAACTCCGGGGCCTTGCGGCGCATGGCGTCGACCATGGTTTCCGCGGTCGCTCGCGCCGCGGTCACGTCGCCGTCGGCATAGACCATGACCGACGCGCCGGTATAGGGGGTGTCGGCCCAGGGGAAGCCGCCGAACGGGGTCACGTCGAGGATCGGCCCCCGGGTCAGGTCGCGGGCGATCTCCTCCAGGTCCTTCATCGGCCCGTCGGCCGTGCGCATGTTGTGGCTGTGGATGATGCGGCGGACGCGGCGCAGCACGCCGACCGGGCGGATGCGCTTCTCCACCGTCGCGACCAGCATCTTCAGCACCTTCTCGCCGACCTCGAACATGTCGACATGCGGCAGCGTCTTGTAGCCGGCGGCGAAGTCGGCGATCCCGACGATTCGCGGTGCCATGTTGGCATGCATGTCGAAGCTGGCGCCGATCGGCCTCGTCTCCACCATCTCTCGCGTCAGCCGCAGGACGTCGAGGTCGGGGGTGCGGCGGCGCTCGGTCGCGAGCGCGCCGTGCAGGGAGAGATAGACCGCGTCCCAGTGCCCGCCGGCCAGGTCGGCGCGCAACTCGTCCAGGAAGCGGTCGAACAGGGCATCGTCCATCGGCCCGCCGGGCTGGGCTGCCGCACAACGGAACACCTCCACCTGCCAGTCGGGGTTGGCATCGGCGAATGCCGCGACTGCCCCCATCTCGGTCGGCGTGCCGCGGAAGCGGTCGAGGACCGGCGGCCCCCGGTCCCACTCGCAGCCCTCGAAGTCCGCCTGCACGGTCGGAACGGGCGAGAACGAGTTCACCTCGAGCCAGATGCGGGCGACGGCGAGGGTGCGCTGCATGGAAATCTCCCAACCGGGATGGCGATCGTCGATCGTATGATCGATCCATATTGCATTCGGATCGGTATACAATCTACGCTTCCTTTTGTGGATCGTCGGTGCAAATGCCGGCTGGCCGAAAAAACGGAGGAAGCCCATGGCGCGCACGCGTCCCCTACATGCCCTCATGGCCGGCATTCTGCTGGCCGGCGGACTGGCCCTGTCGCCGGCAGTGGCCCAGACGGCAGCGCCGCAGCGCGGCGGCACGATGAACATCATCATCTCGCCGGAACCGCCGACCCTGATGCTCGGCATCAACCAGACGACGCCGGCCGCGATCGTCGGCGGCAAGATCTATGAGAGCCTGCTGCGCTACGACTTCGACCTGAAGCCGATGCCCGGACTGGCCAAGTCCTGGTCCGTGTCGCCGGACGGGCTGACCTATACCTTCAAGCTCCAGGAAGGGGTGAAGTGGCACGACGGCACGCCCTTCACGGCCGACGACGTGGTGTTCAGTGCCAAGACCTACCTGACGGCGGTGCATCCGCGCTCGCGCCCGATCTTCCAGCGCTGCGAGGAGATCAGCGCGCCCGACGCATCGACAGTGGTGTTCAAGCTGAAGGGACCGTTCGCCCCCTTCATCATGGCCTGGGAGCCGAGCACGGCGCCGATCGTGCCCAAGCACATCTATGAGGGCACCGACTTCCGCGCCAACCCGGCCAACGGCAAGCCGGTCGGCACCGGTCCCTTCAAGCTGAAGGAATGGGTCCGCGGCTCGCACATCCATCTCGTGCGCAATGACGACTACTGGCAGAAGGGCAAGCCCTACCTGGACGAGATCTATTACCGGGTGCTGCCCGACGCCAGCGCGCGCGTCGTCGCGATGGAGACGGGCCAGGCCCACCTTTCGGCCTTTGCCGACATCGAGACCTTCGAGGTACCGCGGCTGAAGGCGCTGCCGCACCTGGAGATGACGACGAAGGGCTATGAGTACCTGGCCCAGATGGTCTGGCTGGACTTCAACCTGCGCGCCCCACCCCTCAACGACCGGCGCTTCCGCCAGGCGGTCTATCACGCGATCGACCGCAATTTCATGCGCGACCGGATCTGGTTCGGGCTGGGCAAGCCGGCGACCGGGCCGATCCATTCCAGCATTCCGCATTACGACGCGAACGTGCCGAAATACCCCTTCGACACCAAGAAGGCCGAGGCGCTGCTGGACGAGATGGGGCTGAAGCGCGGCGCCGACGGGGTGCGCGTGAAGGTCACCATGGACCAGCTGCCCTATGGCGACGTCTACGCCCGGGCCGGCGAGTATATCCGCCAGGCCCTGGGCCGGGTCGGCATCCAGGTCACCTTGCGCAGCGCCGACGTCGCGACCTGGGGCGACCGGGTGCGCAACTGGGACTATGAGATGACGTTGCAGGTGCTGAGCCAGCTCGGCCACCCGGCGCTCGGCGTCTCGCGGCTCTATGTATCGAGCAACATCCGCAAGGGCGTGCTCTTCAGCAACGTCAACGGCTACTCCAATCCGCGCATCGACGAGCTGTTCGACAAGGCCGCCGTCGCGGTCGACGCCGGCGCGGCGCAGAAGATGTACACCGAGATCCAGCGCACGCTGGTCGAGGACGTGCCGGTGGCCTGGCTGCTGGAGCTCGAGTTCCCCACCCTCATCGACAAGCGCTTCCGCAACGTCGTCACCTCCGCGATCGGGGTGCGCGACGGGTTCGCCGACGTCTACTTGCAGCGCTAGGAGGGGGCCCGCGGGAGCGCCTGGTGGAGCGCCTCGAATACATCACCCAGCGGCTGCTGAAGGGCGTCCTCGTCCTGCTGGGCATCATCGTCCTCAACTTCCTGCTGATTCGCCTGGCGCCGGGCGACCCGGCGGCGGTGATGGCCGGCGAGGCCGGGGTGTCGGACGAGATCTTCCTGCAGCAGCTCCGCACCCAGTTCGGCCTCGACCGGCCGCTGCTGGAGCAGCTCTGGGCCTATGTCGCGAACATCCTCTCCTTCGATTTCGGCTTCTCCTACCGCCAGCAGCGCCCGGTGATCGACCTGCTGGCCGAGCGCCTGCCGCCGACCCTGCTGCTGACCGGCACGGCCTTCGTCCTGTCGCTGGTGGCCGGCGTCACGCTGGGGGTGATGGCGGCACGGCGGGTCGGCCGCTGGTCGGACACGGCCATCACCGTCGTCGCCTTGTTCTTCTATGCGACGCCGCTCTTCTGGGTCGGCCTGATGGGGGTGCTGCTGTTCTCGGTCACGCTCGGCTGGCTGCCGGCCTTCGGCATGACGTCGGTCGGCGCCAACCTCGGCGGGCTCGACCATGCGCTCGATGTCGGCCGACACCTGGTGATGCCGGCCCTGACGCTGGCTCTGTTCCACATGGCGGTCTATGCCCGCATGACCCGCGCCTCGATGCTGGAGGTGCGCGACCAGGACTTCGTCCGCACCGCCCGCGCCAAGGGGGTGGAGGAGGGCGAGATTCTGCGCCGGCACGTCCTGCGCAACGCCATCCTGCCGGTCGTCACCATCGCCGGCATGAAGGCGGGCTACCTGCTCGGCGGCTCGATCGTGGTGGAGACGGTCTTCGCCTGGCCCGGCATCGGCCGGCTCGCCTACGAGGCGGTGCTGCAGCGCGACTACAATGTCCTGCTGGGCATCTTCCTGGTCACCTCGGCGCTCGTCATCGCGGTGAACCTCGTCACCGACGTCGCCTATTCGCTGGTCGATCCGCGCATCGAGCTCGGGGCATAGGCGGCGATGCGCGGGGTGCTCGATTTCTGGCGGCGCTATCGCCGCAACAAGGGGGCGGTCGCCGGCCTCGTGGTCCTGACGATCATCGTCGCGGTCGCGGCCTTCGGGCCGGTCCTCTATCCGGGCAATCCCTGGGATATGGCCGGGCCGCCGTTCCAGCCGCCGTTCGGCGTGGAATACCCGCTCGGCACCGACACGCTCGGCCGTGACGTGGCGACCGGCATCGTCCATGGCGCCCGGGTGTCGCTGCTGATCGGCTTCGTCGCGACCCTGGTGGCGGTCGGGGTCGGCGTCTGCATCGGCGCCGTCGCCGGCTATTTCGGCGGCCGCATCGACGATCTGATGATGCGCCTGACCGAGTTCTTCCAGACCATCCCCAGCTTCGTCTTCGCGGTCGTCCTGGTCGCGATCTTCACGCCCGGCATCGGCTCGATCGTGACCGCGATCGCGGTGGTGAGCTGGCCGTCCGTCGCCCGCCTGGTGCGCGGCGAGTTCCTGACCCTGCGGACGCGGGAGTTCGTGCAGGCCTCGGTCGTGCTGGGGCGGTCGGCCCGGCACATCATCTTCGTCGAGATCCTGCCCAACGCGATCTCGCCCATCATCGTCGCGGCCTCGCTGATGGTGGCGACCGCCATCCTCGTCGAATCCTCGCTCAGCTTCCTCGGCCTCGGCGACCCCAACATGATGAGCTGGGGCTACATGATCGGCGCCTCGCGCTCGGTCGTGCGGCTGGCCTGGTGGACGAGCTTCTTCCCCGGCCTGGCCATCCTCCTGACCGTGCTCGCCCTCAACCTCGTCGGCGAAGGGCTGAGTGACGCCCTCAACCCACGCCTGTCGCGCGAGGGCCGATGACGGCCGCGGGCGGGGCCGTGCTGCTCACGGTCCGCGACCTGCGCGTGGCGCTGCCGTCGGGCGGCGACCGGGCGAACGCCGTCGACGGCGTCGCCTTCGACCTCCATGCCCGGGAGATTCTCTGCATCGTCGGCGAATCCGGCTCCGGCAAGTCGTTGACGGCGGCCGCGATCATGGGGTTGCTGCCGCGCTCGGTCCGGGTTGCGGGCGGCACCATCGAACTGGCCGGCACCGACCTGCTGCGCCTGACCGAGGCGGAGATGCGGGCCCGGCGCGGGCGCGACATCGGCATGATCTTCCAGGAGCCGATGACCGCCCTCAACCCGCTGATGCGGGTCGGCCAGCAGATCGACGAGGTCCTGCGCGTCCATACCGACCTGTCCGAGGCGGCCCGCCAGCAGCGGGTGGTGGAACTGATGGGGCAGGTGAACCTGCCCGATCCGGAGCAGCTTCGGCTTGCCTTCCCGTTCCGGCTGTCCGGCGGCCAGCGCCAGCGGGTCATGATCGCCATGGCGCTGGCGCTGGGGCCGTCCCTGCTGATCGCCGACGAGCCGACCACGGCACTCGACGTCACCACCCAGAAGCAGATCCTGGCGCTGGTGAAGGACATCCAGTCGGCGCGTGGCATGGGCGTCCTCTTCATCACCCATGATTTCGGCGTGGTGGCCGAGATCGCCGACCGGGTGGCGGTGATGCAGCATGGCCGTATCGTCGAGATCGGCGTGGTCGACCAGGTGCTGAACCACCCGGAGCACCCCTATACGCGCCAGCTCATCGCCGCGGTGCCGCGGCTGGAGCCGCGCGCGGCCCGCGTCCCCGCCGATGCGCCCACGACCCTGGTCGCCACGGCCCTGACCAAGACCTACGGCTCGGCCGGGGGCATCTTCATGCGCCGCCGCGTGGTAGCCGCGGTGAAGTCGGTCGACCTGTCGATCCGCCAGGGCGAGACGCTGGGCGTGGTCGGGGAATCCGGGTCCGGCAAGTCCACCCTGGGGCGGCTGCTGATCCGGCTCCTGGCGGCGGATGGCGGCTCGGTCTCGTTCCAGGGCACCGAGCTGCTGTCGGCGGCGCCCGGGCGCCTGCGGGCCCTCCGGCGCGACGTCCAGATGGTCTTCCAGGATCCCTACGCCTCGCTCAATCCCCGCCGCCGGGTCGGCGCCATCATCGCCGACGGCCTGCTGGCCCAGGGTACGCCGCGGGCCCCGGCCTTCGCCCGCGCCCGGGAACTGATGGGGCTGGTCGGGCTCGATCCAGCCGGCATCGACCGCTACCCGCACGAATTCTCCGGCGGGCAGCGCCAGCGCATCGGCATCGCCCGGGCGCTGGCCCTCGACCCCAAGCTGCTGATCGCCGACGAGCCGGTCTCAGCCCTCGACGTCTCGGTGCAGGCCCAGGTGCTGGAGTTGCTGAACGACGTCCGCCGCCGCTTCGACCTGGCGATGCTGTTCATCACCCATGATCTCCGCGTCGCGGCCCAGGTCTGCGACCGCATCGCCGTGATGCGCCAGGGCGAGATCGTCGAGACCGGGCCGACCGCCGACATCTTCCGCCGGCCGCAACATGCCTACACCCGGGAACTGCTCGACGCCGTTCCCGGTCGTGGCTGGGGTGGTGGGGCGGCGTTCGAATCGCCATCCGCCACTACCCGCTAGCATCCAGTACCAATCGCCCATCCGAAAAGGCCGGCGCATGCTGCGTACCAATCATCCCGACATCCTGGCTGCCGCCCTGTTCGCGACCGTCGGCGGCGTCGCTTTCGCCGCGACGCGCGGGTTGGAACCGGGGACCATCGTCCGCATGGGGCCGGGCTACCTGCCGACGGTGGTCGCGGTCCTGCTGCTGTTGCTCTCGGCCGCCCTGGCCGCCCGCGGCGTGATGGCTGGGCGCCGGCCGGAAGAGGCGGTCACCTGGCAAGCGGGACCGATCGGCGCGGTGCTGGCCGGGCTCGGGGCCTTCGCGCTGCTGATCGACCCGGTCGGGCTGGTCGGTGCCACCGTGGCGCTGATCATCGCGTCCAGGGTGGCGGAGCGCCCACTCCGGCCTTGGGAGACCCTGGCCGTCGTCCTGGCGGGGGCGGCCTTCAGCGCTATCGTCTTCGTCCAACTGCTGCAGCTCCCGATCGCCCTATGGCCGGCCTAGAGGATATCGCCGCCCATCTCGGGCTTGGCCTGTCCGTGGCGCTGACGCCCGGCCACGTCTTCTACTGTTTCCTGGGCGCGCTGCTCGGCACCCTGATCGGGGTGCTGCCGGGGCTCGGGCCGGCCACCACCATCGCGATGCTGCTGCCGGTGACGTTCCACCTGTCGCCGATCGGCGGGCTGATCATGCTGGCGGGCATCTATTACGGCGCCCAGTATGGCGGCTCGATCACCTCGATCCTGGTGAACATCCCGGGCGAATCCTCCTCGGTCATCACCTGCCTCGACGGCCACGCCATGACGCGGAAGGGGCGGTCGGGGGCGGCGCTGGCCACCGCTGCGCTCGGGTCCTTCTTCGCCGGCTGCGTCGCCACGCTGCTGGTGGCGCTGTTCGCCCCGCCGCTCACCGACCTGGTGCAGCTCTTCGGCGCGGCCGAGTATTTCGCCCTCATGGCGCTGGGCCTGGTGGCCGCCGTGGTGCTGGCCCAGGGGTCGGTCCTGAAGGCGCTGCTGATGATCCTGCTCGGCCTCATGCTGGGCTTCGTCGGCACCGACGTGACGAGCGGGGCCCATCGACTGACCTTCGGGCTGGAGGGGCTGGCCGACGGCATCGACTTCATCCCGTTGGCCATGGGCGTGTTCGGCATCGCCGAGATCGCCATCAACCTCGAACGCATGCGCGCCGGGGCGCCGGCGGCGGCGGCGATCACCCGGCTGTGGCCGACGCGGCAGGATTTCCGTCGCGCCTGGCCGGCGGTGCTGCGCGGCACCGGCGTCGGCTCGCTGCTGGGGATCCTGCCCGGCGGCGGCGCGATCCTCGGCTCGTTCGCGGCCTATACGCTGGAGAAGCGCCTGGCGAAGGATCCCAGCCGTTTCGGGCAGGGCGCGATCGAGGGGGTGGCTGCGCCCGAATCCGCCAACAACGCTGCGGCCCAGACCTCCTTCATCCCGCTCCTGACGCTCGGCATCCCGTCCAACGGCGTGATGGCGCTGATGGTGGGGGCAATGATGATCCATGGCATCACCCCGGGCCCGACCGTGATCGACCAGCAGCCGGAGCTGTTCTGGGGGATCATCGCCAGCATGTGGGTGGCGAACCTGATCCTGGTGATCATCAACCTGCCGCTGGTCGGCATCTGGGCCCGCCTGACGCGGGTGCCCTACCGCATCCTTTTCCCGGCCGTGCTGCTGTTCTGCGCCATCGGTGCCTACAGCTATGCCCACAGCGTCTTCGCCGTGGTCCTGACCATGGTGTTCGGCCTGATGGGCTACGTCCTGCTGAAGCTGCGGTGCGAGCCGGCACCCCTGCTGCTCGCCTTCGTGCTGGGGCCGATGATGGAGGAGAGCCTGCGCCGCGCGCTGCTGATCGGGCGCGGCGACCCGACCGTGTTCGTCACCCGGCCGCTCAGTGCCGCCATCCTGGCGGTTGCGGCCCTGCTGCTCGTCATCACCATCCTGCCGGCGGTGCGTGGTCTCCGAGAGACCGCGTTCCAGGAGGATTGATCCCAATGTTCGTCCGAAGAAGGGGGCCGATCATGCTGTCCATGTCGCGTCTATGCCGTTTCGCCACCGCCGCCATCGCCGCGGCGACCGTGTCCATGGTACCGGCCCTCGTCGCGCCGGCGCTGGCCCAGGCCTATCCGGCCCGGCCGATCACCCTGATCGTCCCCTTCCCGGCGGGCGGCACGACCGACGCGCTGGCACGCATCTTCGCCGAGCGCATGAGCGCCGACCTCGGCCAGCGGGTGGTCGTCGACAATCGCGGCACGGCCGGCGGCACATCGGCCGCGGCCTTCGTCGCGCGCGCCGCGCCGGACGGCTACACGCTCTTCATCAGCAACGTCTCGACCCATGCGTTGGCACCCAACCTCTACCGCAACCTGTCCTACGACACCCTGACCGCGTTCGCGCCGGTGACCCTGCTGACCACGTCGGCCGGCGTCCTGATCGCGCACCCGAGCGTGAAGGCCGCGAACGCGAAGGAACTGGTCGCCCTCATCAAGGCCAATCCGGGCAAGTTCAACTACGCGTCGCCCGGCAATGGCACCGGCGGGCATCTCGGCATGGAGCGTCTGCGCGCCATGGCCGGGCTCGACATCGTCCATGTCCCCTACAACGGCTCCGGGCCGGCGCGGAACGCGGTCCTGGCCGGCGAGCCGCCGATCATGTTCGAGAACATCCAGACCACCATCTCCCCGGTCCAGGCGGGCAAGCTGAAGGTGCTGGGGGTGGCCGCCGACAAGCGGTCGCCGAAGCTGCCCGACGTGCCGACCATGGCCGAGCAGGGCTTCGACCTGAAGGTGACGTCCTGGACCGCGTTCTTCGTCCCCGCGGCGACGCCGCAGCCGATCATCGACCGGCTGCATGCCAGCGCCATCGCGGCCTTGCGGAACGAGGACACGCAGCGCCGCCTGCAGGACCTCAGCACCGACAGCGTCGGCTCCAGCCCGGCGGAACTCGCCGCCTTCGTGAAGTCCGAATATGACAGCTGGGGGGCCGTCATCCGCTCCCAGGGCCTGAAGATCGACAATTGACCTGCCGCACAGATCCGGCCGACGGAGGAATCCCATGTCCGTGAGCGCACTCGATGACCGCTTGCAGCAGCGCGAGCCGACGCTGGAAGAATATGGCCGCATGTCGCCCAAGGCGGTGCGGCAGGTGATGCGCGAGGGCCGCTTCACCCTGCGGACCACGCGCAACATTGCGCTGGGCCACGTGCAGTGCGCGCTGGTGGTCCTGCCGAAGGCGCTGGCCTTCGACTTCCTGCTCTTCTGCCAGCGCAACCAGCGCCCTTGCCCGGTGCTGGACGTGACCGACCCCGGCGACCCGGAGCCCCGGCGGATCGCGCCGGGTGCCGACCTGCGCACCGACAGCCCCGGCTATTCCGTCTATCGCAAAGGCGTCCTGGAAGGCTACCGCACCGACATTATCGACCTGTGGCGGGACGATTCGGTCGCCTTCTGCATCGGCTCCAACACCTCCTGCGACCTGGCGCTGCGCCGCGCCGGGGTGCAGACGGAGCGCAACCGCTGGGTCCTGCGGACCAACATCGAGACCGAGCCGGCGGGGCCGTTCCGCGGGCCCCTGGTCGTCACCATGCGCTGGCTCTCGCCCAAGGAGGCGATCATCGCCACCCAGTTGACCGGTCGCTTTCCCTTCAACCATGGCGCGCCCTTGCATATCGGTGATCCGGCCGCGCTCGGCTGCGACCTGGCGCACCCGATGATGGGCGATCCCGTCCCGGAGATCCCCAAGGACGTGGTGCCGGTCTTCTGGGCATGCAGCATGACGCCGCAAACCGTGGCCGAGGCGGCCGGCATCGACCTGATGATCACCTCGGCGCCGTCGAAGGGCCTGATCTCGGACCTCGAATCCGACCGGGTCTGCGCGCCGTAGCGCCGGGGCTTTCCGGCACGCGATAATTGCTCGACGGCGCGTGCCGGACCCGGGATGAGGGTGGTGTCGGCTGCTGATAAAATGTGCAGGCAGCCGAACAAATTTTCACTGTCATAAATCCGTCAAGAATCTGTAGGCTGCCGCTGATAAGAGGCGGGGGCTGCCGCCGGATTTCTAGGGAAGAGGCGAATAACCCATGGGCCGACCGAAGAACGTGCTGCTGGTGGTGGTCGATCAGTGGCGCGGGGATCATCTCGCATGTCTCGGGATGAAGGACCTGCATACGCCGAATCTGGATCGGCTGTGCCGGGAGGGCGTCACCTTCCGCAACCATTTCACCCAGACCGCTCCATGCGGCCCGGCGCGCGCGTCCTTGCTGACCGGCCTCTACCAGATGAACCATCGCGCGGTGCAGAACACCATCCCGCTCGATGACCGGCACGACACGCTGGGTCGCGCGCTGCGCCGCATCGGCTACGACCCGGCCCTGGTCGGCTACACCACGACGACGCCCGACCCGCGCTCGACCTCGGCCGACGATCCGCGCTTCAAGATCCTGGGCGACCTGATGGACGGCTTCCGCTCGGTCGGCCCGTTCGAGCCGGCGATGGACGGCTATTTCGGCTGGGTCGCCGGCAAGGATTTCGAGCTGCCGGCCAACCGCACCGACATCTGGATGGCGGAAGGCGACGATGCGGTGCCCGGCCCGACCGACCGGCCGTCGCGCATCCCGGCCGAGCTCAGCGACACCGCCTACTTCACCGACCGCGGCCTCACCTACCTGAAGGGTCGGCGCGACGGGAACTGGTTCCTGCATCTCGGCTACTACCGCCCGCATCCGCAGTTCATCGCGCCCGGCCCCTACAACGCGATGTACGACGCCGCCGACATGCCCTCGCCGGTGCGCGCCGCCTCGCCGGAGGCGGAGGCGGCCCAGCACCCGCTGCTCGACTTCTACGTCAACCATATCCGCCAGGGCGGCTTCTTCCAGAACGCCAAGGGCCTCGCCCGGGACATGTCCGATGCCGAGGTGCGGCAGATGCGGGCGACCTATCGCGGCCTGATGAGCGAGGTCGACGAGCAGCTCGGCCGCGTCTTCGAATTCCTCGACGAGACCGGCCAGTGGAAGGACACGCTGATCATCTTCACCTGCGACCACGGCGAGCAGCTGGGCGACCATCACATGCTGGGGAAGATCGGCTATTTCGACGAAAGCTTCCGCATCCCGATGGTGCTGTGCGACCCGTCGCCGGAAGCCGATGCGACGCGCGGCACCATCGTCGACGACTTCACCGAGACGGTCGACACCTTCCCGACCATCATGGAGTGGCTGGGCGCGCCGATCCCGCGGCAGTGCGACGGCCGCAGCCTGCTGCCCTTCGCTCATACCGGCCGTCCAAGCGACTGGCGCACGGAGGTCCATTACGAGTTCGATTTCCGCGACATCTTCTACTCGCAGCCGGAAACCGCGCTTGGCCTGCACATGGACGAATGCTCGCTCTCGGTGGTGCAGGACCATCACTACAAGTACGTCCATTTCGCGGCACTGCCGCCGCTCTTCTTCGATCTCCAGCGCGACCCCGGCCAGTTCGTGAACCTGGTCGACGACCCGGCCTATTCGGACCGGGTGCGCCAGTACGCCCAGAAGATGCTGAACTGGCGCCTGCGCCATGCCGACCGGACGCTGACCCACTACCGCGCCACACCCAAGGGGCTGGAGATGCGGGCCTAGCCCGCAGCACAGGATCCCGTAGCACAGGTCCCCTAGTACAGGACAAGGAGGCAATGATGACCGGGATCACTCGGCGGGGCGTACTCAAGGCGGGCGCGGCCGGCGGCGCGCTGGCCGCCATCGGCCGCCCGTCGATCGTGCTGGCGGACGACCGCCCGACCATCACCGTGGCGGTGCAGCAGGTGGTCAATTCCAACACGCTGGAGCCGCTCCGCGAGCAGTCCAACGTCGGCTACCGCATCATGCCGTGCTTCCTCGAATCGCTGATCGAGCAGGACCTGCAGCGCAACCTGGAAGAGATCCCCGGCCTCGCCACCGAATGGCGGCGGATCGACGACCGCACCGTCGAGCTCGACCTGCGGCGCGGCGTGAAGTTCCACAATGGCGACGAGATGACGGCCGAGGACGTGGCCTTCAGCTTCGGACCCGAGCGCATGTTCGGCAAGGGTGGTGCCGCCACGGACTCCAAGCTGTTCACCGGGGTCATCGCCGGCGACACCAAGGAGCTGCCGCCGGAGGTGGTGGCGGTCGCCCGGCGGTTCTGGCCGTCGCTCGACCGGGTGGAGGTCGTCGACAAGTACAAGGTCCGCTTCGTCAACCGGCAGCCCGACGTGACCCTGGAGGGACGGATCGGCCGCCTCGCCTCGCAGATCGTCTCGCGCCGCGCCTTCGCCGAGGCCAAGACCTGGCTCGACTGGGCGCGCAAGCCGGTCGGCACCGGGCCCTACCGCATCGTGGAGTTCCGCCCCGACGTCTCCCTTACCCTGGAAGCGTTCGACGACTACTGGGGCGGGCGCCCGCCGATCCGGCAACTCCGCTTCGTGGTCGTGCCGGAGGCGGCGAGCCGCATCAACGGGCTCCTTTCCGGCCAGTACGACTTCGCCTCCGACATCCCGTCCGACCAGTTGGCCGAGATCGCCAAGAATCCCCGGTTCGAGGTCGCGGGCGGCCTCGTCACCAACCATCGCCTGACCTGCTTCGACCAGAACCACCCTGAACTGCGGGACCCGCGGGTGCGCCGCGCCTTCACCCATGCGATCGACCGCCAGCTCATCGTCGATTCCCTGTGGGGCGGCCGCACGCGCGTGCCGAAGGGCCTGCAATGGGAATTCTACGGGCCCATGTTCCATGCCGACTGGAACGTCCCGGCCTATGACCCGGCCGAGGCCAAGAAGCTTCTGCGCGAGGCTGGCTACAAGGGCGGGGTCATCCCCTACCGGCTACTGAACAACTACTATCCGAACCAGACCGCGACCGGGCAGATCCTGACCGAGATGTGGCGCCAGGTCGGCCTCAACGTCGAAATCCAGATGAAGGAGAACTGGGCCCAGGTCTTCGACCGCAACTCCCCGCGTGGCATCCGCGACTGGTCGAACAGCGCTCTCTACAACGACCCCCTGTCCTCGCTCGTCAACCAGCATGGTCCCAAGGGCCAGCAGCAGCAGATCGGCGAGTGGAAGAACGACGAGATGAATCGCCTGTCGATCGAGCTCGAGACCTCGACCGACCGGGCGAAGCGCCGGGCCATGTTCCGCCGGATGCTGGAGATCTGCGAGCGGGAGGACCCCGCCTACACGGTGCTGCACCAGACCGCGATCTTCACCGGCAAGCGCAAGGACATCGCCTGGAAGGCGGCGCCGTCCTTCGCGATGGATTTCCGCGCCCACAATTTCAAGATGACCAAGGCCTGAGAGAGGTGTTCGCCATGCCCCGATTTACCCGACGCGCCGTGCTCCAGGCCGGCGTCGCCGCCACTGCCGTCTCCGCCCTGCCGCGCTTCGCCATGGCCCAGGCCGACGACCGCCCCTCGATCACGGTGGCCGTGCAGCAGATCGTCAACGCCAATACGCTGGAGCCGCTGCGCGAGCAGTCGAACGTCGGCACCCGCATCATGACGAGCCTGTTCGAATGCCTGATCGAGCAGGATCTGCAGCGCGAGCTGCAGCAAATCCCCGGCCTTGCGACCGAGTGGAAGCGCATCGACGACCGCACCGTCGAGCTGACGCTGCGCCGCGGCGTCAAGTTCCACAATGGCGACGAGATGACGGCCGACGACGTCGTCTTCAGCTTCGGGCCAGAGCGCATGTTCGGCAAGGGTGGGCCGGAGCAGAAGCTGTTCACCAGCGTCGTCGGCGGCGAGACCAAGGATCTGCCGCCGGAAGTGCCCGCGGTGGCGAAGCGGCTGTGGCCGGCGCTGGAGCGCATCGAGGCGGTCGACAAGTACACCGTCCGCTTCGTCAACAAGACGCCCGACGTGACGCTCGAGGGGCGGATCGCCCGCGGCGGCTCGCAGATCATCTCGCGCCGCGCCTTCAATGAGGCGAAGAGCTGGCTCGAATGGGCGCGCAGCCCCACCGGCACCGGCCCCTACCGGATGGTCGAGTTCCGCCCGGACACCTCGCTGACGCTGGCCGCGTTCGACGAGCATTGGGGCGGCCGCCCGCCGATCAAGCAGATCCGCCTCGTGGTCGTGCCCGAGGTGGCGAGCCGCATCAACGGCCTGGTCTCCGGCCAGTACGACTTCGCCTGCGACATCCCCCCCGACCAGGTGCCGGAGATCGAGAAGCACGCGCGCTACGAGGTCGCGGGCGGGCTGATCGGCAACCACCGCCTGCTCTGCTTCGACAAGGCGCACCCCGAGCTGAAGGACCCGCGGGTCCGCCAGGCGATGACGCACGCGATCGATCGCCAGCTCATCGTCGATGCGCTGTGGGCCGGCCGCACCCGGGTCCCGAAGGGCCTGCAATGGGAATTCTACGACCAGATGTTCCATGCCGACTGGTCGGTGCCGGCCTACGACCCGGCGCTTGCCAAGAAGCTGCTGCGCGAGGCGGGCTACAAGGGCGGGGTCATCCCCTACCGCGTGCTGAACAACTACTACACCGCCCAGACGCCGACCGCCCAGGTGCTGGTCGAGATGTGGCGCGCCGTCGGCCTCAACGTCGAAATCCAGATGAAGGAGAACTGGGGCCAGATCTTCGACCGCAACAGCCCGCGTGGCGTGCGTGACTGGTCGAACAGCGCACCCTTCAACGACCCCGTCTCCTCGATCGTCAACCAGCACGGTCCCAAGGGCCAGCAGCAGCAGATCGGCGAGTGGACCAACGAGGAGATGAACAAGCTCTCGGTCGAGCTGGAGAGCTCGACCGACCGGCCGAGGCGCCGGGCGATCTTCCGCCGCATGCTGGAGATCTGCGAGCGCGAGGACCCAGCCTACACTGTGCTGCACC
The DNA here is from genome assembly GCA_964594715.1 of uncultured Rhizobiaceae bacterium. Taxonomy (GTDB): domain Bacteria; phylum Pseudomonadota; class Alphaproteobacteria; order ATCC43930; family Allostellaceae; genus Allostella. The sequence continues at coordinate 31,123 of CAZQOA010000028.1, forward strand.
AGACGGCGGTCTTCACGGGCAAGCGCAAGGATATCGAGTGGAAGCCGGCGCCATCGTTCGCGATGGACTTCCGCGGCCGCAACTTCAAGCTGAAGGGGGCCTGACGCGCCCATGGAAACGCTGGTCTCGATCCGGGGGCTGACCGTCGATTTCGACGTCGGCCACCGGGTCGTGCGGGTCCTGCACGGGGTCGACCTGACCATCGGCCGGGGCCAGGCGATCGGGCTGGTGGGCGAGTCCGGGTCGGGCAAGAGCGTGACCTGGCTGGCGGCCCTGGGGCTGCTTGGCCCCCGCGCCCATGTCGGCGGCTCGGTCCAGCTGGCGGGCGAGCAGCTTCTGCGCGTGCCGGCGCAGAAGCTGGAGGCGGTGCGCGGGCGGCGGGTCGCGATGATCTTCCAGGATCCGGCCAGCGCGCTCAACCCGGTCCACCGCGTCGGCCGCCAGATCGGCGAAGCGCTGCGGCTGCATCGCGGGCTGGAGGGCGCCGCGGCGCGGGCGGAGGCCAGGCGCCTGCTCGACCGGGTCGGCATCGCCGACGCGGCGCGCCGCCTCGACGACTATCCCCACCAGCTCTCGGGCGGCACCAACCAGCGCATCATGATCGCCATGGCGCTGGCGGGCGAGCCCGACATGCTGATCGCCGACGAGCCGACGACGGCGCTCGACGCCACCATCCAGGCGCAGATCCTCGACCTCCTGCGCGAACTGCGGCGTGATGGCGGCATGTCGATGGTGCTGATCAGCCACGATCTCGGCGTCGTCGCCGAGAACAGCGACCGGATTGCCGTCATGTATGCCGGCCGCATCGTCGAGGAGGCGCCGACGGCGGATCTCTTCGCCGCACCGCGCCACCCCTATACCAGCGGCCTGCTGGCGGCGTTGCCGGACCTCGACGGGCCCAGGCGGCGGCTGGTCGCCATCCCCGGGACGGTGCCGGAACCGACCCGGCTGCCGCCCGGCTGCGCCTTCTCGCCGCGCTGCCCGCGGGCGATCGCCGACTGCACGGCGGGCGTGCCGCCGCTGGAGCATGTCGGCCCCGATCACCGCGCGGCCTGTATCCGCGTCCACATGGCGGTGGCAGCATGACCGAGCCTGCACATCCCCTGCTCGAGGTCCGCGACCTCGCGCGCAGCTTCCAGGTCCGCCGCGCCGGCGGCTGGTTCGGCAAGCCCGCGACGCTGCACGCGGTCGACGGCGTGTCCTTCGACCTCCGCCCCGGCCGCACGCTGGGCCTGGTCGGCGAATCCGGCTGCGGCAAGACGACGACCGCGCGCCTCGTCCTGGGCGTGCTGTCGCCGACCGGCGGCGTCGTGCGCTTCGAGGGCAATCCGGTGCCGGCGCCCGGCACTGCCGCCTGGCGGGCGCTGCGCCGGCGCATGCAGATGGTCTTCCAGGACCCGCTGGGCGCGCTCGACCGCCGCATTCCGGTCGGCCAGCAGGTGATGGAGCCGCTGGCGATCCACGGCATCGGCCAGCGCGCCGCCCGGCGCGACCGCGCGCTGGAGCTGTTCGACGCGGTGGGGTTGGGCCCATCCTTCTTCGCCCGCTACCCGCACGAGCTGTCCGGCGGCCAACGCCAGCGCATCGTGCTCGCCCGTGCCCTCATCCTCGACCCCCGCCTGCTCGTCTGCGACGAGCCGATCTCGGCCCTCGACGTGTCGATCCAGGCCCAGGTCATCAACCTGCTGCTCGACCTCCAGGCCAAGTTCGATCTCGCGTTCCTCTTCATCAGCCATGACCTGAAGGTGGTGCGCCAGATCAGCCACGAGGTGGCGGTCATGTATCTGGGCCGCATCGTCGAGCAGGGCGACCCGGACCAGCTGCTGGTCGACCCGGCCCACCCCTACACCCAGGCACTGGTCTCGGCGATCCCGGTAGCCGCCGCGGCCCGCCGCCGGCCCCGCCTGATCCTGAAGGGCGATCCACCCAACCCGGTCGATCGCCCCGGCGGCTGCGCATTCCACCCGCGCTGCCCGGCCGCCGTCCGGCGCTGCGCGGTCGAAAGTCCGGCCCTGAAGCCGATGCCGGACGGCCGCCTCGTCGCCTGCCACGTCGCCCATGGCGAGGCGGATTCGCCCCGCCTTGCGGCATAGGAGGGGCAACATGCTCCGCTATCTCTCGACGCGCCTGGTGCGGGCTCTTCTCACCATCTGTTTCGTGGTCACCTTCGCTTTCATCATCCTGCGCCTGTCGGGCGACCCGGCGCTGATGATCCTGTCGCCCGATGCCCCGCCGGAGGCGATCGAAGCCTTCCGCAAGTCCTGGGGCCTCGATCGGCCGGTGTGGGAACAGTATTTCCACTATTTCGCGGCGATCGCGGAGGGCAATCTCGGCCGTTCCATGCGCGACGGCCGGCCGGCGTTGGAACTGGTGATGGAACGGGTCCCGGCGACCCTGGCGCTGACCATCCCGGCACTCCTCCTGAAGATCTGCATCGGCATCCCGGCCGGCATCTATGCCGCGCTCCATCGCAACAAGCTGGCCGACCGGATGACCATGCTGTTCTCGGTCGCCGGCTTCACGGTGCCGAGCTTCGTGCTGGGATTGCTGCTGGTACTGCTGTTCTCGGTCAATCTCGGCTGGCTGCCCTCGGGCGGCCTGGACAACTGGGTCTCCGGCATCCTGCCGGTGATCACGCTGGGCACGGCCGGTGCTGCGGTGCTGGCCCGCTTCACCCGCAGCGCCATGCTGGAGGTGCTGGGGCAGCCCTACATCCGCACCGCATCCGCCAAGGGCCTGGCCTGGCACCGGGTCGTCATCGACCATGCGCTGCCCAACGCCGCCATCCCGACCGTGACCATCGTCGGCTTCATGGTCGGCAGCCTGGTGGCCGGCGCGGTGGTGGTGGAAAGCGTCTTCAGCTGGCCCGGGGTCGGGCGGCTGCTGGTCATCGCCGTCGCCAACCGCGACCTGGCCGTGGTGCAGACGATCCTGCTCTTCGTCGCCGCCACCATGGTCTGCGCCAACCTCACCGTCGACATGCTCTATGGCTGGATCGACCCCAGGCTGCGCACGCGCCGCGTCGCAGGGGCGGGCTAGAGCCATGACCATCACCACCGGCGACCGCACGCCCAACCAGCCGGCGGGCGACGACGCCGTCACCCGCGAACGCAACCTGGCCCCGGGGACGGTGACCGAGCAGCGCGCCGTGCGCGGCCGCGCCGCGCGCTTCTGGGAGGCATGGCCACCCTCGGTCCTGCTGGCGCTCGGCTGGATCGTCGCCATGCTCGTCATCGCCACCTTCGTCGAGGTGATGGCGGGCTATGCCTACACGGCGATGGACCTGCGGGCACGGCTGTCGCCACCGGCCTTCATGGGCGGCGACGTGCGCCACCTGCTGGGGACCGACGAGCTCGGACGGGACGTGCTCTCGCGCCTGCTCTACTCCATCCGCATGAGCCTGCTGATCGCCTTCTTCGGCACCCTCATCGCGGCCGCGCTCGGCACTTTCCTCGGTATCCTGGCCGCGCATTTCCGCGGCTGGGTCGAGGACATCGTGATGATGATGATCGACTTCCAGGCGTCGATGCCCTTCCTCATCATCGCGCTGGCGGTGCTGGCCTTCTTCGGCAATTCGCTCATCCTCTTCATCGGCCTGATGGGCTTCCACGGCTGGGAGCGCTATGCCCGCATCTCCCGCGGGCTCGCCATCTCGGCCAACGAGCAGGGCTATGCCGGGGCGGTGCGCCAGCTGGGGGCGCCGGCCTGGCGCATCTATGGGCGCCACATCCTGCCCAACATCGCCTCGACGCTGATCGTCAGCATGACGCTGGCGTTCCCGGAGACGATCCTGCTCGAATCCGGTCTCTCCTTCCTCGGTCTCGGCGTGCAGCCGCCACTCACCTCGCTCGGCAACATGGTCGGCTACGGCCGGGAATACATGACCCGGGCGCCTTGGATCATGCTGGCTCCCAGCGTCATCATCATCCTGACCACGCTGTCCATCAGCATCGTCGGCGACTGGCTGCGCGACCGCCTCGACCCCACCTTGAAATAATCCGGATTCCACCCGAGCCATGACTACCAGGACCGAGATCGCATCCCACCGCGGCGGCGCGCTGCTGTGGCCCGAGAACAGCCCGACCGCCTTCCGCAACACCGCGCAGCTGCCGGTGGAACAGGTCGAGTTCGACGTCCACCCGACCACCGACGGCCGGCTGGCCGTGTTCCACGACCCGGTCCTGGACCGGACTTCCGACGGTACCGGCCCGATCGGCGCCAACAGTTGGGCCGACCTGCAGCGGCTGACCCTGAAGGGCACCGACGGCGAGCGGATGCCGGCGCTGGAGGACGTCATCGCGATCTTCCGCGACACCCCGATCAAGCTCCGGCTCGAGATCAAGCCCGATCATGACCGGCGGCCCTATCCGCAGACGCCGGCCATGGTGGCGGCCGTCCTCAAGACGGAAGGTGCGCTCGACCGGACGACCGTGACCAGCTTCCAGGTGGAAACGCTGGTGGCGCTGCGCGCGCACGCCAAACCCAAGGGCGTGATCTGGATCGTTTCCAACTATGTCATCACCGATGTCGGCATCGCGGGCGTCATCCAGACGGCCAAGATCCACGACGTGCCCGCGATCTCGCTCCACCAGTCGATGCTGACGGCCGGCGTCGTCCAGGCCGTGCGTGCCGCCGGCCTCGGCATCGGCGGGTTCTCGGTCAACGAGGACGAACCGATCCGCCGCATGTTCGAGCTGGGGGTCGACGTCTTCACCACCGATCGCCCCGATCGCGCGGTGGCGTTGCGCCAGGCATTGGGGTAGGGATCAGCACCTTCCATTTGGCGGGCCCGGTCTCCCGGGCCCGCAACGGTCCCCCATGTCCCACCGCAATTGGGTCGGCGCGCTCAGCGTCACTTTCTCGATTCAGGTAGCGATCTCGTTCCTGTCGAGCGCGGTCGCCGTCTCGGCGCCGATGCTGACGGCGGCGGCCGGCGTCCCGATCGAGCGGATCGGCTATTTCTCGGCCCTCTCGACCGTCGCCAGCATGTGGTACCTGATGAGCTGCGGGCCGCTGCTGGAGCAGTTCGGGCCGCTGCGCGTCCTCCAGGTCGGGTTGGCGCTGGCATCGGCATCGCTGCTGCTGGTCACCATGGGGGACTGGACGGTGGTGATGATCGCGGCCGTCGTCTTCGGCCTCGGCTACGGGCCGGTGCCGCCCGCCAGCAGCGACATCCTGGCCCGCCATACGCCGGGCGCCCGGCGCGGACTCGCCTTCTCGGTGAAGCAGTCGGGCGTTCCCGTCGGCCAGGCCCTGGGCGGCCTTGCTATCCCGGCCCTGGCGCTCGCCATCGACTGGCGCTGGGCCCTGGCCACCGCCGCCCTGCTCGGCGTCGCGATCGCGCTCGGAACCCAGCCCCTGCGCGGCATGCTCGATGTCGAACGATCCGGCCGCGGCATCCGCACGCTGCCGTTCCAGCGGATCATGGCGCCGGCGAACTTCCTGCAACCCTACCGCGCGCTGCGCGCGGTGCGGAACATGTCGTGGCTGACCTATGCCGGCTTCTGCTTCGCCTGCGCCCAGGGCAGCCTCTTCTCCTTCTACGTCGCCTATTTCACGGCCGACCTCGGCTATGCGGTGGTGGCAGCCGGCACTGCCTATGCCGTGCTGCAGATGGCAGGGGCGGTCGGGCGCATCTCGGCCGGATGGCTGGCCGACCGCACCTCGGCCACCGCCACCCTGATGCTGCTCGGCGCCACCTCCAGCCTGGCCCTGGTGCTGACTGCATCTCTGGACGCGACGATGCCATGGTGGGCGGTTCTGACGGCGGCTGCCGTCACCGGCGGCTCGGCCGTCAGCTGGAACGGCGTCTACCTGGCCGAAGTCGCCCGCATCGCGCCCCCCGGCAAGGTCGGCGAGACGACCTCGGCCTCCAGCTTCTTCACCTTCATCGGCTATGCGGCCGGCCCTGCCACCTTCTCCCTGCTGGTCGAGGCGAGCGGGCGCTACGACATCGTCTTCCTTGCCTTCGCGGTGCTGCCGGCGACCGCGATCGTGGCGCTGCTGGTGGCGCGGCGGCGGATGGCGTCGCCGCGTTCATGAGCCCTTCTCCAGTGGCAGCCCTTCGTCGAGCCATCCGGTCACGCCGCCGATCATCTCCTTGACCGGGCGGCCCAGCCGGGCGAGCCGGATGGCGGCGCGGTTGGCGCCGTTGCAGTGCGGGCCGGCGCAATAGACCACGAACAGCGTACCCGCCGGCCATGCCGCCAGGCGCGCCTCGGCGATCTCGCGATGGGGCAGGCTGACCGCCCCCGGGACATGCCCGGCCGCATAGAGCGCCGGCGAGCGGACATCCAGGAGGACGAAGTCGCGCGCGCCGTCGCGGCCGGCGGCATGCACGTCCCAGCAATCGGTTTCCAGGGTCAGGCGCCGCGTGAAGTGCGCCAGCGCGGCCGCGGGGTCCGCGGCCTGGGTTTCCGTCACGACACTCATCGGGATTGCTCCTTCCGGCCGATCGTCGGCCACGGCCGGAATCTGCCGCGTCGGCGCCTTGCGGGAAATTGGCGGAATCGGCAATTATCGTAAACATCATGCCAATCGCGCCGATGCCATCCTTCAACCCGCTGGTGGCCGTCGTCGCCTATGACGGCCTCTGCACCTTCGAGTTCGGCATCGCGGTCGAGGTCTTCGGCCTGCCGCGGCCCGAGATGGGACCGGGCTGGTACCGGTTCCAGGTCTGTGCCGCCGACCCCGGCCCGATCCGCGCCGTCGGCGGCATCCGGATCGAGGCGGATGGCGACCTGTCGTCGCTGGCCGACGCGGGCACCATCGTCATCCCGGGCTGGCGGGGCGCCGGCGAGCCGCCGCCGCCGCGGCTGGTCGCGGCGCTCCGCGCCGCCCATGCCCGCGGCGCCCGCCTCGTCTCGCTGTGCTCGGGCGTCTTCGTGCTGGCGGCGACGGGATTGCTCGACGGCCGGCGCGCCACCACCCATTGGCGCTATCTGCCGACCCTGGCGGTGCTTTTCCCCGCCATCCGGATCCAGCCCGACGTCCTCTATGTCGATGAAGGCGACCTGCTGACGGCGGCCGGCAGTGCCGCCGGCATCGACCTTTGCCTCCATATCGTGCGGCGCGACCACGGGCCCCGGACCGCCAACCAGGTCGCCCGCCGGCTGGTGCTGCCGCCGCATCGCGAGGGCGGGCAGGCGCAGTTCGTCGACCGGCCGGTCGCCCGCCACGAGGGCTCGCGCCTGGCCGGCCTGCTCGACGGCGCGCGGGCCCGCCTGGCCGAGCCGCTGTCGGTGCCGCAACTGGCCGGCGAGGCGCGGATGAGCCAGCGCACCTTTCTGCGCCGCTTCGCCGAGGCGACTGGCACCACGCCCGGCGAATGGCTGGTGGGCGAGCGGCTGGCCCATGCCCGCACGCTCCTGGAAGAGACCGACCTCCTGATCGAGCGGATCGCGACCGATTGCGGGTTCGGCACCGCGGCCACCTTGCGCCATCACTTCCGCGGTCGCCTCGGCACCGCGCCCAGGGCCTATCGCGCGCGGTTCCGCGCGGCATAGCGGCCGCCGCCTTTTCGCCCTTCCTGACCGCCTTAAAGTCGCCGCGGAGTTGATCGAGAAAGCGGGCGTCGCCGGTGTCGGCGACCGGGGGGCCGGATCGTCGGCCCCCCACATCCCGGAGAACATGGAAATGCCTGCCTTGATCACGCGCCGCGCGGTGCTTGTCGGGTCGATGCTGGTGGGATCGGCCCTGGTCCATCGGATCGGCCTCAATCCATTCGGACGGTCGGCGCGGGCCGCCGTCGGGGATGCGACGCGGGCGCGCATCGCGGAGCTGGAAGCGCGCAGCGGCGGCCGGCTCGGCGTGGCCGCACTCGATCTCGGCACCGGCCGGCGCGTCGACCATCGCGCCGACGAGCGCTTTCCGTTGTGCAGCACCTTCAAGTTCCTGGCGGCCGCCCTGGTGCTCTCGCGCGTCGACCGCAACGAGGAGCGGCTCGACCGCCGCATACCCTATACGGCGGCGGACCTGGTGCCGTATTCGCCGGTGACGGAGACGCATGTCGGGCCGGACGGCATGTCGGTCGGCGAGCTCTGCGAGGCCGCGATGACGCTGAGCGACAACACGGCCGGGAACCTGCTGCTGGCCAGCTTCGGCGGCCCGGCCGGCCTGACCGCCTATGCGCGCTCCCTGGGCGACGAGGTAACCCGGCTCGACCGGGTCGAGCCCGATCTCAACGAGGCCCTGGCGGGCGATCCGCGCGACACCACTTCGCCGGCCGCCATGCTGCACGATATCAGCCGCACCGTCCTTGGCAGCGCCCTGTCGGAGCCGTCGCGCGCGCAGCTCATCACCTGGCTGGTCGCCAACAAGACCGGCGACCAGCGCCTGCGCGCCGGCTTTCCGCAGGGCTGGCGGGTCGGCGACAAGACCGGAACCGGCATGAACGGTGCCACCTGCGACATCGCCGTCGTCTGGCCGCCGGAGCGGGCACCGATGATCGTCGCCGCCTATCTCGCCGAATCCACCGCCTCGATGGAGCAGCGCAACCGCGTCTTCGAGGATGTCGGCCGCATCATCTCGGCCTTGCCGTGACCGGTCAGTTGAGCGGCCAGGGCATCCGCACCGCGTCCTGGAGCAGGCCACGCGGGAAGTCGAGGACGAAGACGTAGGACATCGCCGCCAGGAACCCCACCGCCGACAGGGTCAGGACCAGGATGCGCCGCCAGGACGCCAGGGCCTCGACCGCCAGGAAGGCGATGAAGAAGAGCGCGATCGCCGGCACGAAGCCGATGACCCAGGCGACGGCCAGCAGGCCCAGCATCCAGGCCAGGTAATATTCCATCGACTTCGGCCCGGGCTTGATCAGGTCCTCGGTGTCGAAGATGACCGCGTGCGAGCGGCCGAAGGCCAGGATGGCGATGACGGCCAGGCTGCCGGCCAGCGCCGGCAGCGCCGTCCCCAGCGGGAAAATCTGGCCCAGGTACGACCAGCCCAGTGCCTGCTGCACGGCATAGCCGAAGCCGGTGGCCAGGATCGCGGCGAAGACGATCTGCGGCCAGCGCCGATGGACTACCCCCGACGCGCCGCCCTCGTCGATGCCGCTATGGCCGAGCCGCATTCCGGCCCAGATCGACAGCACGGTCGCGACCCCGATGATCAGGACGCCGGGGCGCCACAGCCAGTTCCAGCCATGGAACTGGATCGCCTGGTAGAGATAGGTCTCCGCCCCGGGCGCCAGCACGAAGCCGATCAGCAGCGGCGGCCGCGGCCAGCCGAAGCGCCGCATATAGATGCCGAGCACCCCCAGCGCGATCAGCGCCAGTATGTCGCCCCAGTCGCGCGTCGCCTGGTAGCTGGCGAACAGCACGATCAGGATCATGAAGGGCGCCAGGTAGACGTAGGGGATGGTGGTCAAGAGCGCGACGTGGCGCGAGACCAAGACGCACAGGCCGGCACCCAGGATGTTGGCGATCGCGAGCGACCAGATGATCGTGTAGGTGAGGTCGAGCCGGGTCTCGATCATGGTGATGCCGGGCTGCAGCCCCAGCAGCACCATGCCGCCCAGGAAGATCGCCATGCTGCCGGACCCGGGGATGCCGAACAGCAGGGTCGGGATGAGGGCGCCGCCCTGGACCGAGTTGTTCGCCGATTCGGGCGCGATCACGCCGCGCACGTCGCCCCGGCCGAACTGCGAGCGGTCGCGGCTGGTCTGCACGACGTGGCCGTAGGCGACCCAGTCGACGACCGAGCCGCCGAGGCCGGGCATGGCGCCGATCAGGCAGCCGATGCCCGAGCAGCGCAGCACCAGCCCCATGTTCCGCCAGGTGTCGCGCACGCCTTCGAACCAGCCGCGGCCAAGGGAAGATGCCGCGGCGATCGCCCGGTTCTGGCGCAGGAGGTCGATGATCTCCGGCATGGCGAAGATGCCGAGGCCGACGACGACGATGGGAATGCCGTCGGTCAGGTAGTCGATGCCGAGCGTCAGGCGCCATTCGCCGGTGGCGGGGGCGGCGCCGACCGAGCCCAGCAGCAGGCCGAGCGCACAGGACAGCAGCCCCTTCGTCAGGCTGGAGCCCGAGAGGACGCCGACCATGCTGAGCCCCAGCACCGTCAGCATGAAGAGCTCGGCCGACGAGAAGGCGAGGATCACCGGCCGCGCGACGACGACGAACACGGTCAGGACCAGGGCGCCGATCACCCCGCCGATCATCGACGACACGAAGGCCGCCGACAGCGCGCGCGCCGCCTCGCCGCGCTTGGCCATGGGAAAGCCGTCGAGGATCGTCGCCTGCGAGGCGCTTGATCCCGGAATGCCCATCAGGATCGAGGTGAAGGTGTCGCCGGTCGGCACCACCGCCACCATGCCGATCAGCATGCCCAGTGCCGATACCGGGTCCATGCCGTAGATGAAAGGCAGCAGGATGGCCATTCCGGCGATCCCGCCGAGGCCGGGCAGAATGCCGATCACGAGGCCGACGAGGACGCCGACCATCATGTAGGCGAGATGCCAGCCGGTCAGCAGCCCGACCAGGGCGCTCGCGATGGTGTCGAGCATGGGGATGCGGGGTTCGAGGCTTCCTTCTTCCTCAGTTCTCGAACTTCACCCCATGCCGGTCGGTCAGCCACTTCTTGACCCAGCCCTTGGCCTCGCCGTCGATGGCCAGGGCGACGTCGAGCATCTTCTGGGCGGCGGCACCCGTCGACTGGCGGTACTCGCCGATCTCGTCGCCGGCGCGTTCCTTGAAGCCGGGCGCGGTCACCACCGCGTCGAACGCCTTGACGTAGGCCTGGACGATGTCGGTCGGCGTGCCCTTGGGCAGGAACACGCCCTTCTGGACGGCGAAGCCGGCGGTGTTGAAGGCCTTGAACGCCTCGAAGGCGATGCCCGACGGCTTGCGGCCATAGGCCATCTCATAGGCCTCGATGAAGTGCGGCAGGTCGGGAAAGGTCGGGTCGCGCACGAACTGGCCGTGGTCGTCGAGCACCCCCCAGGAGAAGAGCGGCACCGCCTTTCCGGCCTTCACCAGCGGCACGACGTTGCGCAGATAGGCCGACGTGGTCTGGTAGTCGATGGCGGCTTCGCCGCGCTCGAAGGCCATGCGTCCGTCGCCGCGACCCTTCATGCCGAACACCGGCTTCACGTCGAGCTCCAGGAGCTCGAAGGCCAGCAGCGGCACCAGGTCGAGCGAGGTGGCGCCCTGGCTGCCGTACTTCATCTCCTTGCCCTTGAGCCGGGCGATGTCGGCGGCGCTTTTCACGCCGAGGTCGGGATGGACGTAGACGACGCCGCCGGTCGGCGAGGCCAGGACCGTGGTCCAGTCCTTGTACTGGTATTTGACGCGGGGATCGTCCAGCAGATAGGGGAACTGCGTCGAGCCCGAGGTCCCGAGGATGGTGAGCCCGTCCGGCCGGGCCCGCGACTGGAACTGGTTGGTGCCGGTGATGGAACCGCCGCCGGGCGCGTTCTTCACCACGACGGTGGGCTTGCCCGGCAGGTGCTCGCCCAGCGAGGGCGCGAAGAAGCGCGCCCAGACATCGGACCCGCCGCCGACCGAGAAGGGGATGATCCATTCGATGGTCTTGCCGCCGAAATCGGCCGCGACCGCCGCGGGTACGGCTATGAGGCCGAGGCCCGCCGCGGCGAACAGAGGGGCGGCGAACCGGCGGACCATGTTGGAACGGCGCATGACGAAACCTCCCCCGTATCGATATTTTCGGCTTGCGCTCTGCGGCGTGCCGTTGTCGTTGCCCTCGACACTAGCCGATCATCCGGGCCGGCGGAACTGGGACCGAAAGGGATAGCGTGCGGCGAGGAAGGAGCCATCGATGGCCCGGATCCAGGTGACCCCGTCGATCTCCATCGACGAGCGCGAGCTGGAGGAGAGCTTCGTGCTGGCGTCGGGCCCGGGCGGCCAGAACGTCAACAAGCTGTCGACCGCGGTCCAGCTTCGCTTCGACGTGCGCCAGTCGCCGTCCCTGCCGGAGGCGGTGCGCGCGCGCCTCGCCCGGCTGGCCGGCCGCCGCCTGACCCAGGACGGCGTGCTGGTGATCTTCGCCCGCGCCCACCGCACCCAGGGGCGCAATCGCGAGGCGGCCCTGGAAGGGCTGCTCGACCTCATCCGCCGGGCGGCGGTGCCGCCGGTGCCGCGCCGCCCGACCCGGCCGACGCTGGCCAGCAAGACACGCCGGCTCGATGCCAAGGCCCGGCGCTCGACGGTCAAGCGCGGGCGGAGCGGCCCGCCCGAGGATTGACCGGCACGGCACCGCCGGCCGCACCTTCATGGGCGAGCAGCCAGCGCTTGCGCTCGATGCCGCCGCCATAGCCGGTGAGCGAGCCGTCGGCGCCGACCAGGCGATGGCAGGGCACGACGATGGCGATCGGGTTGCGTCCGTTGGCGGCACCCACCGCGCGCTGGGCCGTGGGGACGCCGAGGTCGGCAGCGAAGGCGCCGTAGCTCATGGTGCGGCCGCAGGGAATCCGGCGAAGCCCGGCCCAGACCCGCTCCTGGAAGTCGGTCCCGCCGGCCCTGGCCGCCAGCCCGTCGATGGCATCTAGGCGGCCGGCGAAATAGGCCGCCAGCGTGGAGCTGGCCCCGACCGGGTCGTCGGCATCGACGAAGGTGGGCTGGCCGAGCCGCCGCCGCACCCAGTCCTCGATGCGATGGGCCTCGTCGGCGAACTCCAGCACCCGCAGGTGGCGGTCGTCGGCGAGGAGGAGGATGGCGCCGATCGGCGTGTCGAGGCGGTCGCGATAGAGCTTCATGCCGGTCATCTTCAGATTGGGGTCATCCCGGGATTGGGGCGCACGAATCGGGACGAAGATCAGGACGGGTTGGGGCACTGTTGCGCCGGATCGGCCAGCGGTAAAGGAAGCGCTCGATGCGGCAGGGGGCCTATCACGGCTGGCGGGTGGTGTTCTGTGCCTTCGCGGTCGCCTTCTTCGGCTGGGGCCTCGGATTCTACGGCCCCGGCATCTATCTGGTGACGCTGCGCGAGCGCCATGGCTGGTCGACCGCCGCCATCTCGTCCGCCATCACCGTCTACTACGTCGCGGGCGCGTTCCTGATCGCGGGCATCGGTGCCGTCTTCGATCGCTTCGGCCAGCGCCGGACCATCGCTGCCGGCTGCGCCACCATGGCCGCGGGCGTGGTGGCGCTGTCCCGGGTCGACGCGATGTGGCAGGTCTATGCCGCCTTCCTGGTGATGGCGGCCGGCTGGGCCACGATGGGGACGGCGGCGGTCAACATCATGATCGCACCCTGGTTCGAGCGTCGCCGCGGGCTGGCCATCAGCCTGGCCCTGAACGGCGCCAGCTTCGGCGGGGTCGTCATGGCACCCTTGCTGGTGGCGCTGGTGGCGGGCTTCGGCTTCGCGACCGCGGCCCCGATCGTGGCCGGCGGGATGCTGGCGCTGCTGGTCCCGCTGGTCATGCTGGTCCTGCGCCCCCGGCGCGGCGACGAGCCGGAGGACCGCCATGCCCAGACGCGGACGGGCGTGGGGCCGCCTGTTGCACGCTGGAGCATGGCCGCCACCATCCGCAGCCGCAGCTTCGTCACCATCAGCCTGCCCTTCGCGCTGGGCCTGGTGGCACAGGTCGGGCTCCTTACCCACCAGGTGTCGTTCCTGGCGCCGGCCATCGGGGTGACGGCAGCCGGCTGGGCCGTCAGCATCACCACGTTGGCCGCCGTGGTCGGCCGCGTCGGCACCGGCTTCTTCATCGACCGGCTGGATCCGCGGGCCGCGGCCGCGGCCAATTTCGCCGTGCAGGTCGCGGGCATCGGCTTCCTGCTGCACGGGTCACCGGCGGCCCTCTATGCGGGCTGCGTTCTCTTCGGCCTCGGCGTCGGCAACCTCATCACCTTCCCGGCCCTCATCATTCAGCGGGAGTTCCCGGCCGCCCACTTCGCGCGCACGGTCGGCCTCGTCGTCGCCGTCAACCAGTTCACCTTCGCCTTCGGCCCGGGGCTGCTGGGGGGATTGCGGGAATGGACGGGGAGCTACTCGGCTGCGCTGGCCGCCTGCATGGCGATGCAGGCGGTCGCGGGGTTCATCGTGCTGCTGCGGCCGGGACGCTGAGGGACGCAGCACCTTCCTTGCGCGGCACCGGCCGCTTGCCTACCGTCAGCGACCGACGAAGATCGCGGCATATCTGGGGGGATGCGGAATGGCCGAAGACTGGGGGGACCCGCGCGTCCCCGGCTGGGAACGCGCGATCGACGGCCTGATCGGCCTCGGCCGCATCGGCGCCGAGCTGTCGCTGGTGGCGATGATGGTGCTGATCACGCTGGAGGTGGTCTGCCGTTCGTTCCTCGGCTTCTCCCTCACCATCGTCGACGAGACCTGCGGCTACCTGGTGGTGGCGCTGCTCTTCCTCGGGGCCGGCTACAGCCTGCGCGAGCAGGCGTTGCTGCGCGTCGAGTTCATCATCAATGCGCTGCCGGCGCGTGCGCGACCGGTCGTCGACCTGCTGTTCGACGTGGCGGCGCTGGGCTTCAGCCTGATCGTCCTCTACCAGCTCGGGCGGGTGACGGTCAGTTCCTGGGAGCGCGGCATGGTGGCGCCGACCCTGATGGAGACCCCGATCTACCTGCCGCAGATCGTGATGCCGGTCGGCACGCTCCTGCTCGTCCTCGGGCTCGCGGCCGAGATCGCCCGCGACCTCCGCCGCATCGCCGGGCACGGCATCGCCGCCGAGGGGGCATCGCGATGAGCGGCTGGGTCGCCGACTTCGCCCTGGCGCTGGGCGTGCTCCTCGCGCTCCTGCTGGGCGGCATGTGGATTCCCTTCGCCATCGGCATCGCCGGGCTGGTGTCGCTCTATTTCGCCGACGGGCTGATGGGCTTCCGGGCGCTCGGCCTGGTGACCTGGGGCAGCGTCAACAGCTTCACCCTGACGGCGATCCCGCTCTTCATCCTGATGGCCGACATCCTGTTGCAGAGCGGCGTCAGCCATCGCTTCTATATCGGCCTGACCAAGCTCGTGCGCGGCCTGCCGGGCGGCCTTTTGCAGACCAACATCGCTGGCTGCGCCATGTTCGCGGCCATCAGCGGCTCCAGCGTCGCCACCGCGGCGGCGATCGGGACGGTGGCGCTGCCGCAGCTCGACCAGCGCGGCTACGACCGGCGGATGGCGGCGGGCAGCCTCTGCGCCGGCGGCACGCTGGGCATTCTCATCCCACCCTCGATCCCCTTGATCATCTACGGCACCTTCACCGAGACCTCGATCGCGCGGCTGTTCATGGCCGGGCTGATCCCCGGCTTCCTGCTGGCCCTCATCTTCATGGTCTATATCGGCATCGTCGCCAGGCTGCGGCCGGCCGTGGCCCCGCGCGATCGCGCACACGTCTCCATCGCGGACAAGCTGCGCGCCCTGGTCGACCTGGTCCCGTTCATCCTGCTGATGCTCACGGTGCTGGGCGGGATCTATTTCGGCTTCGCGACGCCGACCGAGGCCGGCGCCATCGGCGCCTCGCTGGCGCTGGTGGTCAGCGTCGTCTGGGGCGACCTGAACTTCGCCCGGCTGCGGGCGGCCTTGACCAACACGGTGAAGATCAGCTGCTCGCTGCTGTTCATCATCCTCACCGCGTTCATCTTCGCCTACGCGGTGGAGAATGTCGGCGTCTCCCAGAACATCGCCCGCCTGCTCGTCGAGAGTGGCCTCGACCGCTACCAGTTCCTGATCGCCGTGGTGATCATGTATGTCGTGCTCGGCTGCGTCGTCGACAGCATCGGCATGATCGTGCTGACGGTGCCACTGCTCTATCCGGCCGTGGTCGGGTTCGGGTTCGACGGCATCTGGTTCGGGGTCATCCTGGTGATCATGGTCGAGCTCGGCCAGATCACCCCGCCCTTCGGCATCAACCTGTTCGTCGTGCAGGGGATATCCGGCTGGACGCTGCGCGACGTCAACCTCGGCTGCGCGCCCTACTGGTTCATCATCATCGGCTTCGCGGGCCTGATCACGGTGTTCCCGGAAATCGCGCTCTGGCTGCCCGGCCAGATGTTCGATCGCTGATCCGGCTGCGGGCGGTGCTGCACCGCCCGCAGCCGCTGCCCGTCAGTGGCCGATCGCCTGGCGTGCCTTGGCCAGCGCCTCGATGC
This sequence comes from uncultured Rhizobiaceae bacterium, assembly GCA_964594715.1. Taxonomy (GTDB): domain Bacteria; phylum Pseudomonadota; class Alphaproteobacteria; order ATCC43930; family Allostellaceae; genus Allostella. Next base: position 47,172 of record CAZQOA010000028.1, read on the forward strand.
CCTGCGGCCCGACGCCTTTCGCCCACTCGTTCCACACCGGCTCTGCCCGCGCGGTCATCGCCTTGACCACATCCGCGCTCGGCTCCGACATCCGGATGCCCTTGCCCTTCAGCATCTCGGTGCTGGCGATCTCGGACTGGGCCAGCTCCTTGGTCAGGGCCTCGGCATGCTTGCGCGCGACCGCCACAATCTTCGGCTGCAGGTCGGCCGGCAGCTTCTGGAACGCCTCCTTGTTCACGATGATGAGGAAGTTGTCGTAGCAGATGGTCACCCGGTAGTTGGACTTGAACATGTCGCCCCACAGCAGGCCGCCGCCAGCGCTGGCGGTGACGACGGCGTCGACCACGCTACGCTGGAGGGCCGATGCCACCTCGGGCGTGCCGAGGGTCACGGGGATGGCGCCGAGCTGCTGGAAGAACTGCGCCTGCGGGCTGTTGGCCACCCGCACCTTCTTGCCGTGGAGCTGGTCCATCGCGGTCAGTTCGCCGGTCGCCCAGATGGTCTGCTGGGGGAAGTTGTAGGTCGCGAGCAGCTTCACCCCGCGCTTGTCCAGCTCCCGCTCCAGATAGGGCTCCAGTAACTGGACGATCTTCTCGAAGTCGGCGTAGCTGCTGGCCAGCATCGGCAGGAAGGGCAGGGCGCCGACCTGGATGTTGCCGGTATAGAAGCCATCCTGGGCGTAGGTGATGATGCCTTCGCCGACCGCCTGGGTAATCGAGGTGGCGTTGACCGGCAGCTGGCCGCCGGCGCTGCTCCGCACCTGCAGCTTGCCCTCCGACACCTTGGCGAACTCCGCCCCCATCGCATCCAGGTTCTTGTAGGCGGCGTGGGTGACGGAGGGAATGAAGGTATATCCCTTCCACAGGGTCTGGGCGTCGGCGGCGCCTACGCAGGCGAGGGTGGCGGC
>CAZQOA010000029.1:0-47613 GCA_964594715.1 uncultured Rhizobiaceae bacterium
CGTTATAGGATCTAAAGTCCTATCGTGGGTTCGAATCCCATCCCCTCCGCCAACTTCTCTCTCTAAGTATATGAAATTATTGGCGATGTTGGAACGCCCTGAGCCTCCGCCCCACATTTCGCCCCACAATCCTGATTGCCCTGCCGCCCGCTCATCCCGCATCTGACACGCCGCGGGCGTAAAAGCGGTTGGCAGATCGCGCGTTCGGCTGGCATCGTTCGGGCATGCCCCCGCACCAACCGGAAGCCTTCTCCCGCGTCCTGATCGACACGCAGCTCAGGGATGCCGGTTGGAACCCCGCCGACGGCCGGGCGGTCCTCTTCGAGTGCCCCCTGAGCGACGGTTCCCGCGCCGACTATGTCCTGTGCGACCGCAACGGCCGGCCGCTGGCCGTGGTCGAGGCGAAGCGTTCGGCCATCGACCCGCGCGGTGCCGAAGCCCAGGCGCGGGCCTACGCCGAGAAACTGGGTGTCGGCCTCGTCTTCCTCGCGAACGGTCGGGAAATCTGGGCGTGGGACTTCGAGCGGGAGGCGCACCCGCGGCGCATCGCCACCTTCTACTCGCAGGATGACCTGGAGCGCCGTGCCGCGGCGCTGGCCGTTCGCCGCGATCCCCTGACGGTCGCGATCGACGGCCGCATCGTCGAGCGCCCCTATCAGAAGGAGTGCATCGACGTCCTGTGCCGGGAGATCGCCACGGGCCGGCGCAAGTTCCTGGTGGAGATGGCGACCGGCACCGGCAAGACCCGCATGGCTGCGGCCTTCATCAAGCGCCTGTTCGATGCCGGGCTCGTCACGCGGGTGCTGTTCCTGGTCGACCGCATCCAGCTCGCCACGCAGGCCGAGGATGCCTTTGCCGAGCATCTGTCGGAATATCCGGCCTATGTGCTGCGGGCCGGCCGGCGGTTTCAGGCGGAGAAGCGCATCACCATCACCACGCTGCAAAGCATGGTGAACATCTATGCGGACTACTCGTCTGGCTATTTCGACCTCGTCATATCCGACGAGTGCCATCGTTCGATCTATGGCAAGTGGTCCGGGGTGCTGAAGCACTTCGACGGCCTCCAGCTCGGCCTGACGGCGACCCCCTGCATCGCCGCGCCGGAGGTGCTGGAGAACCTGGAGGACGAGGAGGACGCCGCCTTCATCCGCGATACCCTGCGGTTCTTCGAGCTGGAGCGGCCAACCTACTGCTACCGGCTGAAGCAGGCGATCCAGGAAGGCTATCTTGTCCCGTACCGCATCTATCGGGCGATGACGGTCAAGACGGCGGCCGAGGGCGGCTTCCCCGTCCATCGCAGCGAACTCGACTGGTCGGCGATGGACGCCGAGACGCGCGCCGAACTGGAGGCCCTGTTCGCCGAGGGCGACCCGATCATGGTCGACCCCAATGCCCTGGAACGCCGATTCACGATCCCGGAGCGAAATCGCTCGATGGTGCGGGAGTTCCGCGACGTGCTGCTGAACGGCTATACCGGCGCCGACGGCGTGCGCCGCCGGCCCGACGACGGCAAGACCATCGTCTTCGCGGTAACGAAGCGCCACGCCGCCACGCTGGCCCAGATGTTCGACGAGGCCTTCGCCGACCGGAAGCCCACCCCGACCGTGCGCTATGCCGACTATGTCGTCTCCGGGCTCGGGGCCGACGAGGACACGACCGACGGTCTGACCCGCATCAAGCGGTTCAAGAAGGAGCCGTTTCCGCGCATCCTCGTCTCGGTGAACATGCTGGACACCGGCTTCGACTGCCCCGAGGTGGTCAACCTCGTGATGGCGCGCTTCACGCGCTCGGCCATCCTCTATCAGCAGATGCGGGGCCGCGGCACGCGCAAGGCCGACGGCAAGACGGCCTTCACGATGTTCGACTTCACTGGGGTGACGGCCTTTCACGGCGACAGCGACGAGGCCCCCGCCGAGGGCGGCTTCGTCGTCGCGCAACGGCCGAAGGGTGCCGAACGCAAGCCGCGCGGCCTGCTCGTGATAGACGTCGACGACCGGATCGACCCGACGACCCGCGCCTGGGTGACGCTCGACGACGACGGCAACGAGGTTCCGGCCGAGGGCGACCCGCGGGTGGCCGAACTCGGCGCCAGGTTCGAGGCCTGGTTCCTGACGCTGGAGGGCATGGACGCGGAGCAGCGCAAGCTGCTGCGCATGATCGGCGACACCGTCCGGGCGAACGCCGCCACGCTCGACGGCATCCACCCCTATCATTCCGCGATGCCGCCCTTTTCGGGCATGGGCGGCCGGCGCATGATGGAACGCGCCTTCGGCGGCGCGGAGCGGCTGGCCGACCTGCTCGCGGGCATGAACGCCGCGGTCTTCCCGCCGGGCGACCGCGATCCGCCGGCCGCCGAGTCGTCCCGACCGTCCCCCTGATCCGACAGACCGAGGCGATACCACCATGCCGATGACGGCCAAGATGCGCCGCAGCGTCGACCAGATTCGCGACTATCTCTATGGCGGCGGCTACCCCGACCCGGTCGGCAATGCCGAACAGCTGTCGTTCCTCTTCTTCTTCTACCTGATCGAAGGCATCGACCGGGAGAACGAAGACCGTGCTCGGGCGATGCGCCGGCCCTTCGCCAGCATCTTCTCGGGCGAACCCTGGCGCCTGCGGAATCCGCTGAACGCTCCGGCACCGGGGAAAACCACCATCCCCCGCGACCGCTTCCGCTGGAGCGTCTGGGCGCGCGGCCTGAGCGGCGCCGGCCTCGTCACCTTCGTGCGCGACGAGGTCTTCGCCTTCTATCAGGAGGTTGCCGAACGCTCGGCCGTCAATTTCATGGATGGCGCCCGCCTCGTCATCGACGAGCCGACCGTGCTGGCCCAGGTGCTGACCCTGGTCGACGGGCTGCGCCTCGACGATGCCGACGCCGACACCAAGGGCGACCTCTTCGAGCACATCCTGAAGCAGATCAAGCAGGCCGGCGAACTCGGCCAGTTCCGCACCCCGCGCCACATCATCCGCGCCATCGTCGCCATGGTGAACCCGCGCATCGGCGAGACGGTCTATGACCCGGCGGCCGGCACCGCCGGCTTCCTGGTCGCCGCCTTCAACCATATCCGCCTCGCCAACTCGGCCGAGATCGAGGAGGTGGAGGTCGACGTCAAGCCGGTGCCGCGCGGCCATGGCGAGCGCCTGTCGCAGGCGCAGTGGAATTTCCTCTCCAACGCTACCTTCTACGGCAACGACGTGGACCCCAAGATGGTCCACCTCGCCACCATGAACCTGACGCTGCGCGGCCTCGCGAACGTGCGCATCCTGAAGCGCAACGTGCTGACCACCAGCCTCGACCGGCAGCAGAAGGAGGAACTGGGCCTGCCGCTCGACGGCTACGACGTCATCCTCGCCAACCCGCCATTCTCCGGCCGCGTCGACCGCGACCGCATCGTCGATGACGTCCGGATCGGCACGACGACCGCGACCGAGCTGCTGTTGGTCAAATACATGGTCGACAACCTGAAGCCGGGCGGCCGCTGCGGCGTCATCGTGCCGGAGGGCGTGCTGTTCGGTTCGACCGGCGCGCACAGGGAACTGCGCCGCATCGTGATGCAGAACCACCGGGTCGAGGCGGTGCTGTCGCTGCCAGGTGGGGTGTTCCAGCCCTACAGCGGCGTGAAGACCTCGGTGCTGATCCTGGGCGAGGGCGGGGGCACGCGGGACGTGATGTTCCTCCATGCCGACCATGACGGCTACAAGCTCGACGCCAACCACGACCAGCCGGTGGAGGCCGACGACCTGCCCGGCCTGATCGCTGCCTTCGAGCGCCGGGCGGAACGGCTGGCCGACTGGCGCGGTCGCGACGAGGCGGCGTCCTGGACAAAAAAATGGTGGTTCGCCAGCGCCGGGCAGATCGAGGCCGAGGGCTGGAACCTGTCGGCCGCCCGCTATCGGCCGCAGAACCGGGAGGCGGCCGAGCATCGCGATCCTCGCGAGCTGCTGACCGAGTTGCAGGAGGATGTGGCAGCCATCCTCGGCGACATCGAGGCGCTGGCGCTGGAGATCGAGGAGCGGGCGGCGTGAGGGTCATTCCCCTCGGCGAGTTGATGCCGTCGCGTATCCCCAGCATCAACCCCAATGCTTTCCCGGACGAGCAATTCACGCTGTGGAGCATTCCATCCTACGACACTGGCCGACCCGAACATGTTCTCGGTCGCGATATCGGCTCATCGAAGAAGGTGGTGCAAGATGGGGATGTCTTGCTATCGAAGATCGTTCCGCATATTCGACGGGCGTGGAAAGTTTCGGTATCTGACGATCGTCGGCAGATTGCCTCAAGCGAATGGATTACGTTCCGTCATCAAGAATTCCTGAGTGAATACCTCCGTCACTTCTTCTTGACCGATGATTTTCATCGGCAGTTCATGGGTACTGTCGCCGGAGTTGGCGGCTCTCTGCTGCGCGCCCAGCCAAAGAGCGTTGCGAAGATCGCCATTCCCCTCCCGCCGCTGGAGCAACAGCGGCGCATCGTGGCGGTGCTGGACCGGGCGGCGGCGATCCGCCGCCGCGCCGACGCCGCCCGCGCCAAGGCCCGCGCCATCATCCCCGCGCTCTTCCTCGACATGTTCGGCGACCCAACAAGCAATGTGAAAGGTTGGCCGGTCCGGGCGTTCTCCGACGTAATAAAGGTGCGGAGCGGAAATTTTCTTCCCGCGAAGACTATGGAAAAAAGTGGATCGTTCCCCGTTTACGGTGGAAATGGCATAAATGGGTATCATTCAGAATTCATGTTTGAGGATAGTAAGATTGTTATAGGTAGGGTTGGCGCTCTCTGTGGGAATATTCACATATCGAAGCCTAGATCATGGATTACAGACAATGCACTGTATGTAGCGGAATCATCTCCGCAATTGGACAAATACTATTTGGCAATGTCACTTACGCAAGCGCGCTTGAATGAGCGTGCCAGTCAGTCCGGCCAACCATTGATCTCTGCCGGTCGGCTGGCATCGGTGCCGATCCTTGTTCCACCCCTCGCGCTCCAAACCGCCTTCGCCGAACAAGTCCAACGCATCGAAGCCATCGGCCGCGGCCTCGACACGGCCGCCGCCAAGGCCGAGGCGCTGGCCGCCAGCCTTTCTGCCGAGGTGTTCGGCTGAGACGGGATCGGGTCAGGTTGGCGCGCTCCGGTTCTGCTCCTCCAGCTTGGCCACCAGTTCGGCCAGCTTCTCCATCGGATCGACCGCCCTTCGCCCGACGCCCAGCCGGCGGATGATTTCCGCCTGCCGTTCCGGCTGCACCGTGCCGTAGCTGTTGAGGGTGGTCAGCACCTTCTCGTGGCCGAAGTTCTGCGACCACGCCTTCAATTCCTCCGGTGTCAGGGGCATCTGCAATCCGACCTGGGTCAGGGTGTGCCGCAGGCTGTGCGGGCGGTAGTAGGGCAGGCCCGCCGCCGCCCAGCCCGCCTTGAATATCTCGCGGATTGGCCCGGCACCGGCCCAGTGGCGGCGGTCGAGGCCGAGGGGCTGGAATCCCTCGCCCGCCACATGGCCGATGCGGGTGGCGGGGAAGAGGGGATCGTCCGGCCCCCACAGCTTGACCTCGGTCAGGTAGCGGACCCAGTCCTCGACGATGGCCCGGATGTCGTCGCCTACCGGGAAGAACCAGGTGTCGAAGGTCTTGCGGCCCTTGGTCCGCACCTCGCGTGCATCCTGGTGGACGCGGCCGGCGCGGATGTCGACGTGCTTCAGCTTGAACGAGGCAACGGCGCCGTCACGCGCGCCCGTCAGCGCGATGAAGGCGACCACGGCCCGGTTGCGCCAGGCAATCTCGCCCTCCGTCGGCAAGACCTCGATCATGTGGCGCACCTGCTCCAGGCTCGGCGACGGCGGCTCGCGCCGGCCCTGGGCGATGCGCGCGTCGCTGCCCGACGGCGAGAAATAGTCCGCATCGGAATACTGGATGCGGGAGCGATAGCCGGGCTGGTCCGCCAGCCAGATCGTGAATCCCCGCAGCGCCGTCAGGATCGCGCACATGGTGGCGGCGGTGATGGTGCGCCCGGTCTTCGGGTTCTTCGCCCGTGCCAGCTGCTGCTTGAAGCTGCGCGCCTGCTCGGTCGTGAAGGCCTTGAAGTCGCGGTGCCCGGTATGGTCCTGGAAGCGGTCGATGGCGGCGGCGGCATGGTCGACGCTCGCCACCGACTGGCCCTTCGCCTCCTTCAGGTAGATGAGATAGTTGCGCTTGATCCGCTCGTTGGCGGGGTTGGTCTTCGTCATGGGTCTCGGTCCTCGCTCGAAGTCACGGTTCACGCAGGGTCATGGGCAGAAGGCTATGTGCCGACGGCGCTGCGTGAAGCGATGGCGGATTCCCGGCCGCCGAGGTCGATAGCGAAGCACCGGGTTCCTCACAGGCGGCCCCGCCGGACAGGGGGATCGGCCGCGGCAAGATGTCGGAGATCCCCTTCCCATCGTCGAGCGTCCGAGATATCTGTTCGGCACTGCTCTGGCCTGTACCCCCAGCCGCCGCCGGATCGGCTCTTGTCTCTGGCGGCGGAGAAAAGGGGGCGGTCTCGGCCGAAGCCGCTGGCGGGGGAGTGGGCCCCCGCCTCCAGAGCAGCATTCTCGCAGCCGACGGCTTGCCGTCCCGGTGCGACTGGTCGGGCTGCAAGGCACGCCCGCTCATCCCCAGCGTCGATTCAAGGCCGCACGGCGTTGCGTCCATCGCGGGCGGCATCCGCTGCACGTCGAGGCCGGTGCAGACCGTCTCCAGCGATCGCTCGGACACCCGCCGGTAGATCGGGCGCTCGCAGTCGGGGCATAGGCCGACGAGGTTGCCGCCGCCGTTCGCCATCGGCTGGAAGTCGACCATGCCGCCGGCCGGCACCTTGGCCGCGCGGCAGGGGAGGCAGTAGAGGCGGCCGGGGCCGGTCGGCCGCTTTCGATCGCGCTGCTGCCGGGTCAGGAACTGGCGCAGGTCGGCACCCCGGATCAGGAGCGGGCGGCGGTCGTCGAGCACCGGCAGGCCGACGGCGATCCAGGCGCGCACCGTGTTCGGGTGGACGCCCATGGTCTCGGCCGCTTCCTCCACCGTGTAGGAGTGGTGGAGCTTGGCGCGCCGGGGATCGACGGTCCTAGGCATCGGCGCCCGGCACCCCCTGGGCGATCAGGCGGCGGATGTCCTCGACCCGCCATGCGGTGATCCGCGGCCCGAGCTTGACCGGCGGCGGGAAGCGGCCGCTGCGGACCCCCTCCCACCAAGTGGACTTGCCGACCGGGATCGGCCCGGCCGGGGCGAGAATGGCGCTGAGGCGAACGAAGCCCTCGTCGGGCAGGCTGGTGACGTGGTTCGGCATCGGCCGACTCCATCCATTGCGGGATGGGTCGATCCTGGGCGGTCCGTTTGCGCCGTTGGGCGAAGTGGCGTTCGACTGAGCGACGTCGCCTTTCGCTTAGGCGACGTCGCTTAAGGCCGGTCGCTCAGTGCCCGCCTTCCGACAGGGGAGGTGCCAGCGTCGCGCCCTCCTTCAGCCAGTTGCGGATGGTCTCGTCGGTGATCTCGATGCCGTAGAGCGCCAAGGTGTCGCTGATGTTCCGGGCGGCGTCGCTGCGCCTCACCTGTGGGTCATAGCGGTAGTGCTTTCGAGCCATAGCGTAGAGGGTCAGCAACAGGGTCTTGCGGCCGATGGCGCTGATCTCGGACTTGGTTGTGTCCTCGGTTGCCGTCTGTGCTGCCCGCGACGCCTCCAGTTCTTGGGCCAGCCGGTCGCGCTCGGCCGTCAGGTCGGCGATTCGCTGGTTCGCCTCGCCCGGAAGCTTCTCGGCGAAGGCCTTCCAGGATTCCGTCCGCTCGTTCGCCTGCTCATATAGGCTCTGCCAGTCGCCAATGACGACGCCATGGGTGGTGACGGCCGCCTCCAGCGCCGGTGGAATCGCAATGCCGGTTCGTTTCGCCCAGGCGAGGAACACGCCCGGTGAGGTGGGATCGGTGAGCTGCTGCCAGTTCTTCGCCCGCTGGATGAGGTCCCGGCTGCGGACCAACTTGGAGGCCGAAGGCGACGTCTCCGCTTTGCTCAGGATGTTGTGCAGGGACACCTGGCCGGGCTCCATTGCGAAGGCGAGAAGCAGCGCCTCGTCGAGCGACCAATACGTCATCCGGCTCCAGTGGTCGAAGTCGGCGAGTGCCCAGGCAGCCCCGAAGCCAAGGCGCTGGTCGTCGATCTCTGCCCGCTTGCGCCGTTCCTCCGCCTCGCGGGCGCGCTCTTCGGCCGCCAGCCGTTCGATCTCAGCGGGCGGCAGTGCCAAGAGTTCCGCCTTGTAGGCCTCTGCCGCGTGTAGGCGCGCGGGGTCTTGCCCGAGCAGACCCGACCACGGATTGCCGAGGGATGGTGGCTGCCGCACCTGCCCATACTCGGGAAAGCGTCGGCGGACGAGGTATTCGGCGGGCGAGGTCGCCCGGCGAATCATCGCTTCAAGTTCGCTCACAGTTGCGCATTCTAGCAGGGAGCGGCTGGACTGCGAAATTGATCGACGCTATGCACGCGCACGTCGCCGCTGCGCCGGCATGGAACGGTTCGCGTGGGGGATTGGCGGTCGGGTGGACGGCTCCCCCTTGTGTGCGACCCGTCCCGGCGTCGGGCCGGTGGGGAATCGGCCACTGTCTCCTCGGAGGCAACCCCTCCCCTGAAGCCGGCCGGACACCGGGTCTCCGGTCTCTGGGATGAAGAGGGCACGCCACCCGCGTGCGGTCATGCTGGTCCCGGCATGGCCTCGGAGAGGGCGGCCGGGTGGCGCTGGCCGTCAGGCTGAGCGCAGACTGACCACGGTGCCCGTCGCGCCGGTGGCGAAGTCGGCCCAGGTCGCCATCAGCTGCCGCCGCTTCTCCAGCAGGTCGCCGCGGCGATAGGCGGCCTCGGACTTGTTGTCGACGACGTGGGCCAGCGCCATCTCGCAGACCTCGCGGGGCACGTTGGTGCGCTCGGACGCCCAGTCCCGGAAGCTCGACCGGAAGCCGTGCGCCGTGACCGGCACCTCCATCCGCCGCAGCGCCATCAGGAAGACCATGTTCGAGAGCGGCTTACCCGCCGAGCGGCCGGGGAAGACGTAGCCCTTCCCGTCGGACAGCTTGCGCGCCTCGGCGAGGATGTCCAGGCAGCGATCGGCGAGCGGTACCTTGTGCTCGCGGCCCGCCTTCATCCGCTCCGCCGGGATCGTCCACAGCCGCGCCGCGGGGTCGATCTCGGACCAGCGCGCCGCCACCACCTCGCCCGTGCGCGCCGCCGTTAGGATCAGGAACTCGAAGGCGAGGCGCACCGCGGTGCCGGCATCGGCGGTGCGCAGGTCACCGACGAAGCCCGGCACCGCAGCGTAGGGCAGGGCGGCATGGTGGTCGCTGCGGTCGGGCTGGCGCGGCAAGCCCTTCTCGATCCCGTCGACGGGGTTGCCGCTGCTGCGGTGGCCGGCCGCCTTGGCCCAGTCCATCACCGTGCCGATCCGCTGCCGCACCCGCCGCGCCGTCTCGGGCTTCGCCAGCCAGATTGGCGCCAGCACCTTGAGGACGTCGGGGGCGTCGACATGGTCGACCCGCATCCGCCCCAGCACCGGAAGGGCGTACTCCCTCATGGTGTTGATCCACTGCGCGGCGTGCTTCGGGTTCTTCCAGCCGGCCGCGTGCTCGGCATGGACGATGTCGGCCGCTTCCTCGAAGGTCGGCACGACCCGGCGTTCGCGCCGCCGCGCGGCGAGAGGATCGCCGCCCGCCCGCGCCTGCTTGCGCATGGCGAGCGCCGCCTCGCGCGCCTCGGCCAGCGACACGGTCGCGAGGCCGCCCAGGCCGATGTCGCGCCGCTTGCCGCGCACCACCGTCCGCAGCAGCCACCGCTTCGCCCCGGACGTGTCGACGACGAGATAGAGGCCGCCGCCGTCCGCATAGCGACCCGGCTCCTGGACCGCCCGGACCTTCACCGCCGTTAACGCCTTGCTCGGGTGCGCGCCTGCCGACTTCATCCGATACCCCACATTCCGCCCCACATAATATGTGGGATGAAGCCGGATCGCAACGGACGTTGTCGGATGTTCAATGTCGCCGAAATCCAGATAAAACGGGCATTTCTCGAACATCAGCGGATGCCGTCGGACACCAGATAGGCGGACATCCCCTCCGCCAACTTTCCTTGCTTGCCTATAGATCCCATTACCTGAATAGGTTGGTGCAGAAGGCGATCGGTGCTACCGCCGACACGCACCACCCCGACTCTCAGCAGCGCATAGGCTGCGAGCGCATATGCGCTGCTGTGAGGATCGTGATCGGTGCCACGCCCGTGCGCATTACGGCGATCATGAATTCCTCCGATCTGCCTTTCGGAGGCTGTCGCCCAAACCGGCAGTCGCTAGGCATTGTCCTCGATGCCGACGAGCAGTTTCCTCAGAAGATCGGCAAGCGCGCTGCGCTCCTTCGCATCCAAGGCTTCAAGGAACGCGGACCCGTTCGCCACATGCGCGCGACAGGCTTCCTCGACGCGCGCGATGCCGGCGTCGGTCAAGGCCACCAGCATGCTGCGCCCGTCCGCCTGCGACTTCTCCCGCCGAATGAGCCCAGCCTTCTCGAGCCGGTCCAGCCGGTGGGTCAGTCCGCCGGAGGAAATCATCAGCGAAACGTAAATCTGTGTCGGCGTCCGGCGATAGGGCGGCCCGGAGCGACGTAGCGTAGCGATCACATCGAATTCGCCACGATCGAGGTCAAACTTGGCGAATGTCGCCTCCATACTGGGGCGAAACAGGTTTGTCAGGCGGGACGCCCGCCCCAAGATTCCCATCGGTTCCGTATCGAGATCAGGCAGCTCGCGCGCCCATTGGCTGCGCAGGCGGTCGACATGGTCGTCTGCTACCGGCCTTTCTTGTCCCTTGGTTTTTGCCGCCACGCTTCGCCTCCTTCGCCCGACCATCGGTCACACGTCCGCCATGTGCCACGATGAAAATATCTCGATAGGAAGATATTTCTCTTGACGAGAAGATAAATCAGAAATATGTCTTCACGTCAAGCGACCTTGTCATTGGCAGACAAGGAGTAAGGAGGCCCGGCACGGCGACGTTCCGGGCTGCCGCGCAGTCTGGTCGAACCGCAAACCAAATGAACCAAAAGCCAACGGAGAACCGCCATGACCAAGATGATCTTCGTGAATCTGCCGGTGAAGAACCTGGCCGTCGCGACCCGCTTCTACGAGGCGATCGGGTGCGAGAAGAACGAACAGTTCAGCGATCATCAGGCGTCGAGCATGGTCTGGTCCGAGACCATCACGTTCCAGTTGCTGGCCAACGACTATTTCGCCACCTTCACGCCGAAGAAGATTGCCGATGCCCATGCGACGAGCGAGGTGCTGCTTGCCTTAACTCACGACAGCCGCGAGGCAGTCGACGCCATCACCGAGGCCGCTGCCACTGCCGGTGGCAAGTCAGATACCCGCGAGCGCATGGACCTGGGATGGCTATACAACCGGGCCTTCGAGGACCCTGACGGCCATGTGTTCGAGGCCGTCTGGATGGACATGGCTGCGGCATCGGCCGAGGTGGAAGGGTAGCCTATCGACCAACACGGGTTAAACAATACGACCGACGGCCGGCCGGCTCTGGATGTGCAAACCCACATGACAGGAGCGAATGCGACCATGTCTGCACGGAACAGGGAGCAACGAGCCGCCGCCGTCCGTCGGCCTGGACCCGCTGATCGCGATGCCTGGCTGAAGCTCTGGACCGACTATCACGCCTATGGTCCGCACGGCGGGTCGCCTCCATCCGCCGAAGTTTCGGCTGTCACCTGGGCCAATTTTCTCGATCCCGCCGTACCCATGCAGGCGCTGCTTGCCGAGCGCGCGGGTGGAGTAGTCGGGTTTGCCCACATGGTTGTCCACCCAACCACGGACCTGGGCGGCCCGTCGGGCTTCCTGCTGGATCTTTTCGTCGAGCCGTCCCTGCATGGTCGTGGCATTGGTCGCGCGCTGATGGAGGCGGCCTTCACATTGGCGGAAGCGGGGGGTGTCGTGCGCCTGGAGTGGCATGTGCGCGCCGACAACGTGGCCGCGCTCCGCCTGTACGAAAGGCTCGGATCGCCCTCCGGTCATATGGTCTACCGTCGGGAGCTTGGTCCACAAGGGCAGCACCGGCCGAGGTGAAGGCGTAGCCTGCCGGCGGGCAAGGTTCCAAACGACATGGTCGACGGCCGGCACGTTTCTGCCGGCCGTCGCGCTTTCAGAGGCCGATTGGAATCTGCGATCGTGTCGGGACCCGATCTGTCTGGTCAACATCGCAGTTGGGTCCATGCCGCCTCAGCACAGGACAGATCGCGACCTGGAGGTCGGGCTGGCTGTAAGGAGACCCACCATGGCGCATTACGTCGGCATCCTGGACGGAGGCGGCTCCATCTGGGGCGTCCGGGTTCCTGATCTTCCAGGGGTCCACGGTGGGGGAGACACCCCCGAGGCCGCGATCGAGGATGCGATCTCGGCCGCCCGGGAATGGGCCGCCCACGTCGTCGCGAAGGGCCGGGACATTCCCGGCCCCCGTGCCCTCGATGAGGTGCTGGCCGAGGTCGAGAAGGGGGAGGCGGCTGTCCTGGTGCCCCTGCTGCTCGATGCCGGCCGTACCGTCCGGGCGAATGTCACCTTCGATGCCGGCCTGCTCGAAGCGATCGACCACGCCGCCCGGCAGCGGGGCATCACCCGCGCGGCCTTCCTGGCGAGTGCCGCTCGCGAGAAGATCGAGGCGCGGAGGTAGCGCCGCTGTTCCCGCGGGGCGCTTCGGCTGGTCCCTGAACCTCACGGCAACGTGCCAGGCTTTGGTTGGGCCGGGATCTCGCGGGCGGCCGATGCCGGCACTCCTGAAGTCGACGCCCGATCCCTGATCGACAGCCGCACTGGGTGTATGTAAGACGCTGTACATGGGGGTGCCAAATTTGGGGATGAATGGACCATGGCCGTTATCACAGGCGACCGGATCATCGTCGGCGCCGCGCCGCCGGAGTTCGGCTACAGCCTTTCCAAGCCCCTGCTGACGGCCCTGCCGGGTGATGGCTTCGCCATCGCCTGGAGCCTGCACGAACCATCCGTGGGCGGGCAGCCCGCCGACAGCCGATCCTTCATCAGGCTCTACGACAGCGACGGCAACACGGGCGCGATGCCGCTGGTCGAGCTGGCCGGTGGCGCCCTCGGCGACATCGCGGCATCGACCGCCGGCACCATCTCGGTCACCACGAACAATGGCGGCCATGTCGTGAACGCGCAGGTCTTCGACCTGAACGGCCGGCCGATCGCCGACGAGCAGCCGATCTTCGATCCTGGTTCAAGCTCGATCTACACCCACCCGATCAGCCTCGCGGCCATGTCCGACGGTGGCTATGCGGCCGTGTGGCGCTGGCTCGACGACGGCGCCCACGTCCCCGACTGGGTTTCCCAGCTTCGTCTCGTGCTGCCGTCCGGGGAAGCGGTGCCGAAAGCGTTCGATATCGGCCCGAACGCGCAGTCTGCCGCACAAGCCGCGATTGTCGCTGACGGCGAGGTCAAGGTCCTGGCCGGCATCGGGACCAGCGCTGACTACCGGATTGCCTTGTTCCGGTACTCCGCCGAGGATGAATTGCTGGCCGAGCCGACCGACATCCGCATGATCGGCAGGGAACTGGTCACCGTCTCCGACTTCGACCGGCTGGCCAACGGCGACCTTGCCGTCACCTGGCTGCGGCACAATGGGCCGTCGCGCACATACTCCGCCTGGACCGAACGGTTTGATGGCGAAGGCAATCCGCTCGGTTCATCCGACCGGGATTCGATCACCCCGACCGGCGGAATCGCACCGCAGATCGCGCCGCTTCAGGACGGCGGATATGTCATGGCATGGGTGGGCAGCACCGTCGTCATCAATGGCGTCGGCCGACGCGCCCTCATGTACCAGGTGTTCGACCGCCACGATGTGCCCGTGACGGGGGCCGAAGTGGCAGCCGATGACACGAATGACATTGGCGGGTTCGACATCGCGACCCTGGACGATGGCCGCTTCGTCATCACCTACGAGCACAATGGCGGCGAGGAAGAACCACACCCCGTCATCTCCGCCCAGGTTTTCGACCACGCGCCCTCGCACACGCCCGCCCCCGGCGGCACGATCGCCATCGTCGATAGCTGGCAGCAGCAGTTGGAGATCACCCGCGACGACGGCATCGATACCGTCGTTACCACCGACAGCTTCGCGCTCGCCCCGTTCATCCCGAACCTGACCATGGCCGGCACCGCGGAACTGAATGCCGACGGCAACGACATGGCCAACTTCCTGATCGGCAACGACGGGGACAACATCATCGTCGGCTACCTCGGCAATGACGTGATGCACGGCCATCGCGGCAACGACTTCCTGGCCATGGGCCGGGGGAACGACGTGGCGGATGGCGGCGAGGGCGACGACACGGTCTGGGGCGGGCAGGGGAACGACAGCGTCGCAGGTGGCGATGGCGACGATCTTCTGAACGGGGATCGCCACGACGACGTGCTCGATGGCGGGGCCGGGGACGACAGCATCAACGGCGGCGCGCATGACGACCTGCTGACCGGCGCCGATGGCGACGATTCCATCACCGGCGGCGCCGGCGCGGACACGCTCGAAGGCGGGGACGGCGCCGACACGCTGCGCGGCGACCGTGACGACGACACGCTGGACGGCGGCGACGGGCCGGACAGCTTCGTGTTCACAAGCCTCTCCGGCGCCGACACGATCCTGGATTTCGAGTGGCCCGGAGATGGCGACGACCGCGACCGCATCGTGATCGAAGTCGACGCGGACAGCACCATCAACGGCATCCTGATCGAAAGTGTCGCCGACCTATGGGCGCGTTCGGCCGACAGCCTGCATGGCTTCAAGGTCGACCTCGGCGAAGGGCATTCGATCACGCTCATGGGCCAGATACGCAGCAGCCTGTCCGAGGACATGTTCGCCCTGGTCGTGGTGTAACCGAAGCAGGAGAGGCGGGGAGAGCGCCTGTACCGGCCTCTCCCCCGGTCCCTATACGACCACCAGCAGGAACGCGTCCGCGGCCAGGTCCAGCTTCTCCCATCCCGGCAGCAGGATCGAGTGGCCGGCGCCGATGCCGATGCGCACGCCGTCGGCCGTGTCCTGGGCAAGGTCGAGCACGTCGCCCGCGTCGTTCACCCGCACGCCGTTGATGGTGCTGCCCGCATCGACCTCGACCAGGATACGGTCGCTGTCCGCTTCATCCTCCGTCCACCGGAAGCCGAGGATGGTGTCGTGGCCGAAGCCGGTCGCGAAGACGAAGCGGTCCGGGCCGTCGCCGCCTTCCAGCGTGTCGTCGCCGCGGTCGCCGCGCAGCGTGTCGGCGCCGTCGCCGCCGTTGAGCCAGTCCCGGCCGGCGCCGCCGGTCAGGCTGTCGTCGCCGTTCTCGCCGGACACCAGGTCGTCGCCGGCACCGCCATGAGCTTCGTCGTCGCCGTCGCCGGCGTCGATCGCATCGTCGCCTTCGTCGCCGGCGATGGTGTCCGCGCCGGCCCCGGCGGCGATGCTGTCATCGCCCATGCCGCCGACCGCGACGTCGTTGCCGTCGCCGCCGTCGATCAGGTCGTCGCCGCGGCCCGCCAGCAGCCAGTCGTCGCCGCCCAGGCCATAGAGCTTGTCGTTGGCGCCGAACGAGAAGAACACGTTGGCGCCCTCGTTCCCGACCATGTGGTTGGCCAGCTCGTTGGCGTTCGCATTGACGTCGCCGTCGCCGGCCGCGACGAAGTTCGCGATGAACGACTTCATCGCCACCCCGTCATGGGAAACCAGGGTGCCGATCCGGTCCTCGCGCGTCAGCAGCCCGGCCTCCTGCCAGGTCCGCACCGTGGCGGCGGTGCCGCCCCATTGGGCGTCGTGGGATGGCGCGTGGTCGAGGAAATGGGTCGACAGGGCTGGCGCTGTCGGGTCCTCGTAGTCCTCGACGACGATGGCGATGCGACCATCGTCCAGCATGTCGGCGGCGTAGCTGTAGTTCTCGTGCCCGGCCGGGAAGGGGACGGCGACGAGCTGGTCGGTCAGCGCGTTGCCGTCGCGGTCATAGACCTGGTACTTCAGCCCGACGCCCCAGATCTGCCAAAGCCGGGTGTAGCCGCCATCCTGGTTGGCGAAGAACTCGCCGATCCCGCGCGCCCAGGGCGGCCCGAATATCTCCACCGGCTCGCCGATGGCGGCCCCCTGTTCATCGACGCGCAGCATCACCAGGGGTATTCGCCCGTCGGTCTGGTTGTTGCCGTTCGGGTTCAGGAGAAGGCCAATGCTGCCGTCGGCCAGGACCTCGGTGTCGATCAGGTAGGCGCCGGGATAGTCCCGGACCTGGTCCAGGGTGACACGCGGCCCCAGCAGGTCGCCCTCGCCGTCGCGGAACTCGATCTCGATGTCCCTGCCATAGCGAGCCGAAAAGGAATAGACCGCGGCCACTCGCCCGTCGGGCATCTCATGCAGCGTGGGCGCGTCCTGGCTCCGTCCCTCGAGGCTGTCCCCGGGCAGGGCCGCCGGGGCGACGAGGACCGCTCCGTCGCAACCGACGCTGCCGAAATGGGGATAGTAGGTCGTGCTGCCCTTGAAGCCGATCGTGTACTGGTCCCAGGAGGCGAGCAGGGCGCCATCCGCCGTCGTGACCATGCCGGCAAGCGCGCCGGTATATCCGATCAGACCGTCGTCGGGGGTGACGATGGCGACCGGCTCGCCGATGGGATCGCCATCCTGGCTGTACCATTGCGCGCCCAGCACCCCGCCGGCCACGAAGGTGCCGTCGCTGGCGGCGGCAGCGTTGTAGCCGGGGCCGACATCCCGCACCAGGAGCCCATCGCCATCGTAGAGCTGGAGCAAAGCTGGGCCAGTCGGGTAGCCCGATCGGGACAGGACGTAGCCGCCTCCCGCCAACGCCGTAACATCCACCGTCATCACGTTCCCCTCAAAGCGCGGCCCGCTGTATGCAGTAACTTATAGACATAAAATTAGCGCGTCGATCTGCGATCGTCGGTGCGCGCGCGTCAGGTCAGGAGGGTCGTTGGAGACGAACCACCGTCGCACTTGGCGGCCGATGGCGGTCTCCATCTGGTTGACGAACTTGCCCGCCAGCCGCGCCTTCATGGCGGCGCTCCGGCACGCGGGCGCTTCGCCTTGTGCGGCCGAGCAGGCGGGATACGGCGTCCGAGGTGGCAGCCGTGACGTGGCGCTCGACCGCCAGGTACCAGATGACGCTGATCAGAACCGAGGCGGCCATCATGCCCGCGAACATGAGGTCGGCGTGCCGATCGAGTGCGCGCCACCACAAGTACATCGCGCCGAGGATCAGCGGCAGGTGGCACAGGTACAGCGCATAGGAGGCGTCGCCGAGCAGCACGAGCCAGCGGCCCGCGACGACCCCCCGCGTTTCCAGGCTGACGGCGAGCGCGACCATGGCAACGCCGACCGGCCCGACGAACAGCACGCGATCGAGAATCACCGTCTCGCTATGCAGGGCAACCGCGATGGACAGCGCGGCCAGCAGGGCAAGGATGGACCATCCAATCCGCGGCGCACCGAAGCGCCCGATCGCGGCTGCCAGGGTGGCTCCGGCAGCGAACTCGGCGAGGTAGGGGGCCAGCACCAATCCGCCGGCGCCCGACGCGCCGGGGGGGCCCAGGACCCACACCCCCAGCACACCGCATGCGCTGGCCAGCAAGGCGGCCAGGGTGCCCGCGCGCGGCAGCAGCATCAGCAGGCTGAAGAGGGCGTAGCAGGCGACCTCCACCGTAAGCGTCCATGCGACGATCAGAATGCGCGAGCCGCCCAGCGGGAAGAGGAAGAGGGAGCCGGCCAGATTGTAGGTCGCGAAGTCCACCCGCGTGACGGCGTAGGCGATGGCCGCCGCGATCGCCAGCCACGGCCAGTAGCCGAAGTAGATCCGCGCCAGCCGACGCATCAGGAACGTCGCGGCATCCTCCGGGCCGCCCTTGCGGGCGGTCGTGTGCCAGATGATGAAGCCCGAGATGACGAAGAACACGTCGACCCCCGCCATCCCGTAGGACCGAAGAAGCCTCAGGCCCGGCGCCAGCCACCCGTCCGCGCCGGTGCCGAGGTACTGGTTGCCGGCGTGGTAGGCCATGACCGCGAACGCGGCCAGGAAGCGCAGCGCCTGGATATTCCTGATCACGGGGGTGCGGCCGGGGCGGGGTGATGGTGCCGCGACCTATCGCGGCCGCAGGACCCTGGCGACCGTCCGGCGCAGCCAGGATGGGCCGGGGAGCGTATCCGCCATCCCCGCATCCAGCACCATCGTGGGGGATGTAGCGCCGTCAGGCAGGGCCGGATCGGCACTCGCCTCCGGCGCCCGTTGCAACTCCGGCGCCAGGCCGGTCGTCTGCCGCGGGCCGCGTTCCACCCTGGGCGGCCCTTCCATTTCCGTCTCGCCCTGGTAGATCGGCGGGCGCAGCTTCGGATGCATGGGCCCGTGGATGTTGTCGATCGGCCATTTCAGGCAGACGAACACGTCCTGGTAGTTGCCGAGGCCCTTTTCCATGACGCTGACCGTGGTCAGGGATGGGTCGGCGTCGATCACCTGCTGCACCCAGCCGATGCTGGTCAGCGACACGCCGTAGCCGGGCGATTCGGCATAGTCGTGATAGCCAAAACCGTCCTTGCGGAAGCCTTCCTCGATGATCTGCCACGGCTCCGGCGCGATGAACGCCATCACGGTCCGGTGGAAGGTGACGCACCAGCGACCATGGGTGGTGAACACCAGGAGCCCGTTGGCGGCGAGGTGGCGCGACAGCATCCGGACGAAGCGGCGGAATTGATCGGCGTCGAGATGGGTCAGCAGCGACCCGACATAGATCAGGTCGAACGTCTCGCCGCCAAGGTCGATCCGGTCGGGATCGCTGTCGCCATAGACCGGGCGCGCGCCGAAGGTGCGGGCGCAGAAATCCACCCCGTCGCGGTCGATGTCGCAGGCCGTTATCTCCGCCTCGGGGAAGGCGGCGCGCAAGCCCCGCAGCACCCGGCCGTGGCCGCAGGGCAGGTCCAGGATGCGGCGCACGGTTGTCCGCTCGGCCGCCACCATTGCCTTGGCGATGACGCGCAAGGCTTCCTCGGTGACCCAGAAATATTGGGCGCACCAATCATTCTCCGGAAGTGTGTCGGTATCCAGTGCCGCCTGGGACAGGACCATCTGATCGTTGGGGGAAACCGTATCGATCATTCGGGCGCGATAGGCGCGGAGGATGTCGAGCGGCGTATTGGTCTCGATGCCGAACATATGATGGCGTCCTCGCGCGGCGCGGATACCAACGGCACACGTAGACGTCGAGAATCAGGCATGCGCGCTGGCCGGGATGTTCCTTCTATGGTGGATCGACATCGTGCGTCCAGTGTTTACGAACTTCAAAGATACTGGATATCAAAAATAACGGCACAAACGCCTTTTGAACGAGATTCGCCGGCGGACCCTGGGTGGGAGGGCGCTCCGACCGGTCCGCCGACGCTGGCCTGGTGATCTACCCCCGCGCCCGCGCCGCGGCCGGCGCCACGCCGACGCCGTGCAGGTCGCCGCTGCGGATGCGGATGGCGCCGTCGGGGTCGACCTGGCGGCGCGCGAGGCGCTGGAGGAACATCGCCTCGAAGACGTGCAGCCGGCGCTCGCAGATCGCCTTCATGGCGTCGGGATCGACGTCGGCCAGATGGTCGGCCACCGCCTCGCGGGTGATGGCGCAGCGGATCGGCGTGTCGCCGACCTCGCCGCCGAAGACGATCTCGCCCAGCTCCGCATCGTACCGGGCGCTGCGTGGCCGCAAGGTGAATGCAGGCATGGCGCACCTCCCCGTTCCGTCGACTCCCATGACAATGGGGTGTCGGCCCGGTCCGTTCCAGGTCCGCCGGTTCCAGGTCGGCCGTGGTTTGGGGCGCTACGCCCGCATGACAAAGCCGGAGAAGGGGGCTAGCCTTTCCGTCTTCTCGGGCGCGCCCGCGCCTTCCCCTCGCGTGACGGACCCCACCCATGACGATTCATGATTCCGCGGTGCTGGCCGCGCTCCGCGGCGCCGAGCCGGTCGATGCCATTTGCCGCGCGAGCGGCGCCTCGCCGGAGGAGTTCGCCGCCGCCCGCGACGCCTGGCTCGCCCGCCATGCCGGCCCGGGCGATGCCCGCATGACCGGAGCGGTCGGTGGCCGGGTGGAGGTCCTGCGCGATCGTGCCGGCGTCCCGCACATCTATGCCGACCGCACCGCCGACCTCTATTACGGCCTAGGCGTGGCCATGGCGCAGGACCGGCTGTGGCAGATGGACCGGCTGCGCCGCCGCGCGCTCGGCCGCCAGGCAGAGATCCTGGGCGCCGGCTTCGTCGCCGCCGACAGTGCCCACCTGACGGTCGGCATCGACCTGGTCGCTGCCCGCGAGCCGGCCCTGATGGACGGCGCCACCTATCAGCTGGTCGCCGCCTTCGTCGCCGGCATCAACCGCCGCATCGAGCAGGCGGGCGCCGACCTGCCGGTCGAGTTCCAGGTCCTCGGCTATGCCCCGGAGCCGTTCACGGTCGGCGACGTGGTGGCGATCGCGCGTGGCCTGTGGTGGTCGCTGAACGGCCGCATCGACCGGCTGCTGGCGGCCGAGGCGGCGCGCTTCCTGCCCGAGGCGATGCGCGAGATGTACCTGACGCCGGAGGGGGCGGAGCACCTGGTCCTGCCGACCGGCGGTTCG
Organism: uncultured Rhizobiaceae bacterium; assembly: GCA_964594715.1. GTDB lineage: Bacteria > Pseudomonadota > Alphaproteobacteria > ATCC43930 > Allostellaceae > Allostella. Next base: position 20,662 of record CAZQOA010000029.1, read on the forward strand.
CTGGCGGCCGGCAGCGACGACCAGACCGGCAGCAACAACTGGGCGGTCGCGGGCACCATGGCGGCCGGCGGCAAGGCGCTGATGGCGGGCGACCCGCACCAGCCCTTCTGGGTCCCGTCGAGCTGGTACGAGTATGGCCTGCACGGGCCCGAGGACGACGCGGCCGGCTGCGGCCACCCGGGGGTGCCCGGCCTGTGGTGGGGCAGCAACGGCCAGGTCGCCTGGAGCCTGACCAACAACATGGCCTCGACCCGCGATCTCTATCGCGAGGAGGTCGACCCCACCGATCCGGGGCGCTATCGCGACGGCGACGTGTGGCGCCGCTTCGACGAGCGCGAGGTGGGCATCGCGGTGCGCGGCGAGGCGGCGCGGAAGCTGGTCGTGCGCTCCACCGTGCGCGGGCCGATCGCCAACGCGCTGGTATCGGCGCTGGAAGAGGGGGGCGAGCCGCCGATCTCGCTGCGCTGGGTCGGGGTCGAGCACCTGGACGATCTGCGCGCCAGCATCGCGATTGCCCGGGCGCGGGACTGGAAGGGCTTCCGCACCGCACTCCGCGACTGGTCGGTGGCGGTCTTCAACTTCGTCTATGCCGACGCGGCCGGCAATGTCGGCTACCAGATGGCGGGCCGGGTGCCGGTGCGCGGGCGCGTCACCTATGGGCTGCGCGATGCCGGCAACCCGGCCGACCGCTGGACCGGCTACATCCCCTATGAGGGGCTGCCGCACAGCTACAACCCGGCCGGCGGCTATGTCGCCAGCGCCAACCAGCGCATCGTGCCGGCCGACTATCCGCACACCATCTATGGCGCCTATTCCCAGGCCCATCGCGGCATCCGCATCGACCAGGTCTTCGCCGCGGGCCCGGCCGACCTGGACCGGACGGTGGGCCTGCAGAACGACATCAAGAACGTCCGGGCCGAGCGCACCGCGCCGCACATCCTGGCGGTCCTCCAGGGCAGCGCCGACGCCGACGCCCAGGCGCTGGCGGGGCTGCTGGCGGGGTGGGACTACCGCTACACCGTCGACAGCAGCGCCCCCACGGTCTTCGAGACGTTCATGTTCCATTGGCAGCGCCGGGTGCTGGGCCGACACTTCCCCGAGCGCCTGCTCGACCTCGCCTCGCAGCAGACCGGCCTCGGCGTCGGCCTGCTGGCGCAGCCGGAGATCGCCTATTTCACGGCCGGGACCAACGCCGAGGCGGCGGCGGCGGCGGGCCAGGCGATGGCGGCCTTGCGCGCCCGCCTCGGCGCCGATCCCAAGGGTTGGGACTGGGGACGGGTGCATCAGGCGCATTGGCGCCATGTGCTGTCCGGCCCGGCGACGGCCGCACCCTTCGACATCGGCCCGGCGCCGGTGCATGGCGGCTCGCACACCGTCTGCAACACCGGCGGCGAGCTGCCGCCGCACGGCGCCTCGTCGGGGGCGGAATACCGCATCATCGTCGACTTCGCCCAGCCGGACCGGTTCCGGGCGGTGCAGAACATCGGCAATTCCGGCGTGCCCGGCAGCCCGCATTACCGCGACCAGTTCGGCCAGTGGCTGCGCGGGGAATATCACGTGGTCCATCTGGCGCGGTCGGGCGTGGAAGCCGACCTGGAGAGCCGCACCGAGATCGTGCCGGGGGGATGACGGGGGTCAACTCCTTGAACCGGACGGCGCCCGCACGTCCCTGAAACCCCAGTGTAAGGAAGCACCGTGATCCACGTTCTCGCCGTCATCACCGCCAAGCCCGGCATGCGCGCCCAGATCCTGGAGCATTTCCGCGCCAACATGCCGGCCGTCCATGCCGAGCAGGGCTGCATCGAATATGTCCCCGCGATCGACGCCGACGGCTTCCCCGCGCTCTATGGCCCGGATACCTTCGTGGTCATCGAGAAGTGGGAAAGTGCGGCGGCGCTGAAGGCCCACGCCGCGTCGGCCCACATGGCGGCCTACGCCGCCCGGACCCGCGACCTGGTCGCCAGCCGCGCCATCCACGTGCTGTCGCCCGCGGCGTCCTGAAAGCGGCGATCGGCGGATGGCATCGATGCCATCCGCCAGCTCCTCCCCATCGGAGTTACCTCATCCGGGCGCATGGCGGTGGCGTGACCGGGGCGCCATGCTGCGCATGTCAGGGTTGTAGGAAGCCAGCGGTCCATTGATCCCCGAAGCGTATCGCAAGGAGGAGACGTGATGGCTCATTCCAAGGATATGGCAAGTACACTGGCATCCCGTGATGCTGGATCTGCGTCCCGGGATACTGGCTCCGAAGTTCAGGGAAAATTTCGTGCGCTTCCAGAAATGGTTCGTGTGGATTTCGAAGATGGAAGCTCTGTGATCGGTCCCGCCGGGGATGTAATGCTGAGCGCCCGATCGGTCGCCGTAACCGCCGGAGACATCATCGATATAGCCTGCAAGATCTTCCCCAAGCTTTGCGGCGGTGGGGGCGGAGGAGGCGGTGGTGGTGGTGGCAACGGGTGCATCACCATCATTACGCAGGATGGAACGAAGATCACCATCTGTCCGCCGGGTTCAGGACTGATGATGGCATAGCGCTGCGAATGACTGTTCTATCGGGTTTGCAAACTGCGGCCGCTGGACGCAGGCGCGGGCCCGGACACGGAAGGATCGGTCGGAGAGGTCCGCCCCATCCCTGATAGAAACCCGACCCAGGCGAGGGATCTTGCGGCGATCCGGCGCCTGGGATCGGGACTCGAGCCCCGGGGGCCCTTTGTCGACCGCCGGGCCCCGCTGCATCGACACCATTTTGGTGCAAATCCTGGCGCGGTACTCCCTTCCGTTCTGAACCAGTTAGCGGTTTAGGCGAACCACTCCCTCCGCACATCATGCGTTGCGCGCACTGACGCCGCGCGGGGGGGATGATCCATTGGACCACGACCAGCACGCGATCGCGATCACTTGGAATTACGGCGTCCACGCCACCATCGACTTCGACCCCAGCCACCAGATGCTGGATTTCGGCTGGATCACCGGCGAGTACTTCACCGTCAGCGAACATGACGGGTCGGTGATGATCTCGCTGCCGGGCAACGACCAGAGCTACATGCTGTCCGGGGTGACGCTGGCGGAGATGTCGATTGCCAGCATCATGGCCAACGACCAGTCGACGCTGGACGTCTGGGCGGCGGCCTTCGACGGCGGCGGGGAGCCGCAGGATCCGGGCCATGGCCCGGAGGACGTGGTTGCCATCACCTGGGACTATGGCGTTCACGCCACCATCGACTTCGATCCCAGCCACCAGGTGCTGGATTTCGGCTGGATCACCGGCGAGTACTTCACCGTCAGCGAGCATGACGGGTCGGTGATGATCTCGCTGCCCGGCAACGACCAGAGCTACATGCTGTCCGGGGTGACGCTGGCGGAGCTGTCGCTGGACAACATCACGGCCAACGACCAGTCGACGCTGGACGTCTGGGCGGCCGCCCTCGACGATGCCGGCGAGCCGCCGCACGATCCCGGCCATGGCAGCGAGCATATCTTCACGCTCGCCTGGAATTACGGCGTCCATGCCACCATCGACTTCGATCCCAGCCACCAGATGCTGGATTTCGGCTGGATCACCGGCGAGTACTTCACCGTGGCCGAGGTCGATGGGTCGGTGGTGATCTCGCTGCCGCTCGGCCTGCAAAGCTTCACGCTGCCGGGCGTCACCCTGTCGGAAATGTCGCTCGCCAACATCATGGCCAACGATCCGTCCACCTTCGACGTGTGGGCCGGTGTGCTGGACGAGCCCGAGCAGCCGGAAGACCCCGACCTGCCGGAAGGTGGCACCATCTTCGCCATGTCGACCAACGGCCCGGACATCGTCGGCTTCGACCCTGCCATCGACAAGCTCGACCTCGGCGAGAACTCCGTCCACGCCTTCGTCGTCGTCGACACGCCGGACGGGGTCGGTTTCCTCAACCCCTGGAACGATTCCATCCAGATCGTGCAGGGCGTCAACCTGGCCGACCTCGACGTCGGCAACTTCCGGCCGGTCAGCAACAATCACCTGCGCGAGGACCTGAGCGGCGCGCTCGCCTGGGAGCGCGGCATCACCCAGGAGCCGCACACCGTCTATGCGCGCTCGCACGAATACGGCCAGGTCGACCGCGTCGCCTTCGACGCGGCGACCGACGTCGTCGATTTCCGCTACTACGGGTCGCGCGAGAACCTCTCGATGATCCAGTCCGAGGAGGGGGTGGTCATCGCCAATGGCGGCACCGGGCAGAAACTGATCCTGCTCGGGACGACGCTGAACGAGCTGTCGGGCGAGAATTTCATCTTCCACTACGCGCAGGTCTACGAGGACATCCTCGACGAGCATCTGGGCATCACCTTCGTGCCCGGGAACGTGCTGAGCCGCAGCCATATCCCGGATGCCGGCGCCGGCACGACGATGGGCGTGGATGACGGCCAGCCGGGCGACGAGCTTGGTACCATCACCAAGATCGCCTGGCAGTGGGGCAGCCGCACCGTGGTGGCGTTCGACCCGGCCGAGGACATCATCGACTTCGCCCGCTTCCTGCCCGGCGAGTTCACGGTGCAGGAGGAGAGCGGGTCGGTGGTCATCGCGCTGACCGGCCACAACCAGAGCTATGTGCTGGACCAGGTCGATCTCGACGAGATGTCGATCGGCAACATCATGGCCCGCGACAGCGCCACCCTGTCGGCCTGGGCCGGCTACCTGGCGTAGCGTCCGCCCGATGCCCGGTTGCGGCGGGATAGCCGCCGCAACCGGGTGATCGCCTAAGCCAGCCGCCGGACGTTGGCGGCGGCGGTGCGCAGGACCGGTGCGGTCATTGCCCCGGTCATCGACAGAGCGGCCTCGCCCAGGCCGAGGCAGAGCGAGGCCGCGCGACCCATGGCCCCCGCGATGTAGTCCATCTGCGCCTGCACGAGGCCGGCCGGGGTGCGGCTGGCCGCCATGCGGATGCCGGCACCCCAGGCGGTGGCTACCTCGTTCATCGCATGGCTCGACCACCTGGCGGCGATGGCCGGTGAACGCGCCAGTGCCGCCGCAACCGAAGCCTGCGCCGCGATCGCCTTCTCCGTGTGCATCCGGGTGAATTCCGCGTGATCGGCCGACGCCGGGTCGAGCAGCGCGGCGTGGCCCATGGCCATGCGCGCGCCGACGACCGAGGCCGCCGCCGTCGACAGCTTCGCCGTCTGCACCATGTTCGCCCGCGTTCGGGCGATCGCGCGGACCACGGTCCGCGCATCCTTCTTCGAGTTCGCTCTTGCCATCGGTCGCTCCGGGAATTGCCTCGGTCTCGCAAGGGTCAACGCCGCCGGGCCTGTCCGGGGGCCATCGAATGATCAAGATGCGACGATTGAGGCCACCGTCCGGCCGGAGAGCACGAGGTCGTCGTTGGTGGCGTGGATGACCATCGCCGGCAGCTCCAGCTCCGCGATCGTCACGCGCTGCCAGCGATCGAGCAGGCACGCCAGGTCGGCGGTTTCGGCGACGGTCAGCGGGTCGGCGAGGTGGTAGAGGCCGACGCCGTAGAAGCCGGTGCGCGGCGCGCCGACCGCATCCTGCATCAGGGCGAACGGATCGCCGCCCTCGACCCGCTGCGGATAGGCGGGGAGATAGATGCGGCCCCAGTTCCGGTTGCCGACGAAGGGGCCGGCAAGGCGGAACCGCAGCCGCCCCAGGCGGCTGAGGAGGGGCCCCAGGACGGCGACATGACGCGCGATCTCGCTCGCGCGGACCCCGCCGGCGATGGTGGCGTGCAACCGCGACCGCCGGCGTTCGCCCAGCTCCCATGCGATCTTCGCCGCGAAGGACGATGCGCGCAGATCCTGTTCAAGTGCCTGGAACGGCGGGCTGATGGCCAGTGCCGCCCACGCCACCGGCGCGACCAGGGCATGGCGGGCCTCGGGATATCGCCCGTCGCGATAGATCGCGCCTGGAATTTCGCGAATGGCGTCGGGATGGCCGGGTGCCACGAGCGGCAGGTGGGCCAGGCGGTAGGAGGCGTCGAACGCCAGGATTTCCCCGGGCTGGAAGCGGCGGCGGGCGACGGCATAGCCGAGCTCGCCGTCCTCGCAGAAGGCCGTGGCGCCGACCATTCCCGTTGCGTTGTTCATCCCCCGGCCCCAATTCTATCGAGCGACCCTCAACGGCGAACCGGTTGAACGATGAGCAAGGCTTTCGTCAAGGACGACGACAATGACGCGGGCGAGGAGCTGCCCGAGCGGCCGATCTCGCCGCATCCGAATTTCGTCACGGCCGGCGGCTTGCAGGCGATCGATCGCGAGGTGGAGCGCCTGCAGGAGGCGCTGGCCGTCGAGCATGATGCCGAGGACCGCACCGTCGCCACCCGGCTGGCCCGCGACCTGCGCTACTGGACGGCCCGCAAGGCGTCGGCGCAGCTGGTCGACGCACCGACCGATTCCGGCGTGGTGCAGTTCGGGTCGACGGTGACCATCCGGCGCGGCGACGGGCGGCGGCAGGTGTTCCGTATCGTCGGCGAGGACGAGGCCGATCCCACCCGCGGCAGTGTCTCCTATTCGTCCCCCATGGGCGCGGCCCTGTTGAAACACGAGGAGGGCGATGTCGTGAAGGTCGCCGGGGCCGCAGTGGAGATCGTTGCCGTCGAATAGAGGGCCGCACCGCAGGATCGGCCGCCTCCGTCCGTGGCAGACGCGGGTGGTTCTTCGGGGGGCAAATGATGCGACGTTCTTGCATTACCATGGTCCTGTTGGCGGCGATCTTCCCGTTCCATGCGGCCGGGGCGGCGGAGGCGGTTCGCGCCGACCTGGGCGATGGGGCGACCGGCGGGATCCGGTTCCAGTCGCGGACCCCGACCGGCCCGTCCGACCTGATGGCCGGGCGGGGGGAGGCGACGCCGATCGCAGGGGAACTGCGCCTGCCGAACGACGGGGGCACCGGCCGGCTGCCGCTCATGATCATCAGCCATGGCAGCGGCGGCATCCTGGCCGGCCGCGAGGGCGCGTGGTCCGACCGGCTGCTGGCAGCCGGCGTCGCGACTTTCGTCGTCGACAGCTTCGGGCCGCGCGGCATCCGCTCGACCGGCGACGACCAGAGCCGGCTGTCGACCGCGGCCAACGTCGCCGACGCCTTCGCCGCACTCGCCCTGGCCGCCACCCATCCGCGCATCGATCCGGGCCGTATCGGCATCATGGGGTTCTCGAAGGGCGGGCAGGTGGCGCTGTATTCGGCGCTGGAGCCGTTCCGGCAGGGCGCCGGCGCCGGGCAGCGCTTTGCCCTGCATATCGCCTTCTATGCGTCCTGCTCGCTGCCCTACCGCGCGAACGCGACCACCGGCGCGCCGATCGTCATGCTGCTCGGCGGTGCCGACGACTACACGCCCGCCGCCCACTGCGCGCGCTATGCCGACTGGTTCCGTGGCCGCGGCAGCGAGGTCCGGGTGCGCGTCTTCGCCGGCGCGCATCATGGCTTCGACGTGCCGACGGCGCTGCGGTCCCTGTCGCGCGCGCAGTCGGCGCGCGATTGCGGCCTGGATATCGACCTGGAGCCGGTGCCCACCGGCCGGCGCTGGCGCGACGGCGGTGAGGTCGCCAATGCCGCCATCGGCGACTATCTGCGCGCCTGCATGGTGCGCGGTGCCACCTTCGGTGGTGATCCGGATGCCCTGGCCGAGGCGGAGATCGAGGTCCGCGCGGCGGTCGACCGGTATCTCCGCCCCCGACCCTAGGTACCGGTTGCGCTAGGTACCGTTGCGCCGATCCGCTGTCGTCGGGCGTTCGGCCGAACGGAACCGGAAGGCGCGCGATCGCGTTCGGGAAAGGGCAGGCGAAAGGGCGCGTCCGCGCCCGATCCAGCACCGCAAATCCGGCCGAGGGGAAGCGTGACAATCATCGAACCGGGGCGAAACTGCTGGCGCGTGGCCGACACCGGCCGCGTGTCCGTCCTCGTCGACGGTGCCGACTACTTCTCGCGGCTCGATTCCGCCCTGCGCCAGGCGCAGCAGTCGATCACCATCCTCGGCTGGGATTTCGACGCCCGCATCCGCCTCCGCCCCGACGACCCGCAATCCCCGACCCTGGGTCACTTGCTACGATCGCTGGTCGAGGCGCGACCCGAGCTGAACATCCGCATCCTGATCTGGAGCGTCGCCGTGCTGCACGCGCCGGGGGCGCCGCTGCCGCTCATCCTGGGCGCGGAATGGCAGGACCACCCGCGTATCGACCTGCGCCTGGACGGGCGCCACCCCATCTATGCGGCGCATCACCAGAAGATCATCTGCATCGATGATTGCGTCGCCTTCGTCGGCGGCATCGACCTCACCGTCGGCCGGTGGGACACGTCGGACCATCGCCTGGACAATCCGCTGCGGCTGACCCCCGAGGGCAAGCCGCACGACCCGGTCCACGACCTCCAGATGGTGGTGGACGGCGAGGCGGCCCGCGCCATCGCGGCCCTTGCCCGCCACCGCTGGAAGGTCGCTACCGGCGAGCCCCTGCCGGTTCTCCAGGGCGAAGGGGACCGATGGCCGGTGGGCCTGCCGGCGGACTTTGTCGATACGCCGGTTGCCATCGCCCGCACCTCCCCGGCCTGGGGCGCGCTGCATGGCGTCGGCGAGTGCGCCGAGCTCACCTATCGCGCCATCACCGAGGCGCGGCGCTCGATCTATATCGAGGCCCAGTACCTGACGGCGACCTCGATCGGGCGGCGCCTGGCGGAGGTCCTGGCCCGGCCGGACGGGCCGGAGGTGGTGGTGGTCGCCACCTGCTTCTCGAAGGGCTTCCTGGAGCAGTGGGTGATGGGGCGCAACCGCGACCGGTTGGTGCGCGGCCTGAAGCGGGCCGATCGCCATGGGCGCCTGCGCGTCTTCTGCCCGATGATCCCCGACGGCGAGAAGCGGCGGCCACTGCTGGTCCATGCCAAGCTGATGATCGTCGACGACTGCTTCATCCGCGTCGGTTCGTCGAACATGAACAACCGTTCCCTGGGCCTCGACACCGAGTGCGACCTGGCGATCGAGGCCACCGACGAGCGCACGCGCGCCACCATCGCCGGCCTTCGCCATCGCCTGCTGGGCGAGCATCTGGGTGTAGCACCCGCGGCCGTGGCGGCCGCGGAGGGGCCCGGGCAGTCGCCGCTGGCCGCCATCGCCCGGCTGAATCACGGGCTGCGCGGCCTCTCGCCGATGGATGAAATGTCAATCGTCGGCCCGACCCGGCCGGTGTTCGCGACCCCGATCCTCGATCCCAGGCGCCCGTTCGAGCCCTTGTGGTTCCTGCGCAAGAAGCGCGAGGGCAAGGCCCGGCGGACCATCGCGAACGGGCCGAAGCGCCGCGTGCTAGGCCGCCGCCTGCCGTCGCCGACCTAGCTCGGCGATCATGAGCACGATGCCGCCCAGCGCGAACGGGACCAGGAAATAGATCACCCGGAAGACGACCAGCCCGCCGATGACGTTGGTACCCGGGACCAACGCCAGCACCACGCTTTCGATGACGCCGAGGCCGCCCGGGACGTGGGACACGAGCGAGGTCACGTTGGCGATGACATAGACCGCCAGCACCTCCGGATATGCCACCTCTGCCGTGGCCGACAGTGCGTGGTAGAGGCAGGCGGCGACGCAGGCGAAGTTGACCGGGCCGATCATCACCTGCCCGAGCGCGAGGCGCGACCCCGGCAGCGCGATCGACCAGCGCCGGATGCGCAGCACGCCGCGGACGGTCGCGCACAGGACCAGGTAGGTCACCGGCAGGACGAGGCAGGCGAGGCCCAGCGCCAATACTGCGCCGTTGCCGAACCCGGTCAGCCGGGTGGCCAGCCCGGGCGCCAGGATGAGGGCGGCTCCGCCCAGCGTCGCCAGCCCCAGTCCGACGGTCACGGCGCAGAACAGCACGACATTGGCGATGTCGCCCGCCTTCAGCCCCCAGCCCGAATAGAAGCGATAGCGGATCGCCCCGCTGCTGAGGACGGCGAGCCCGACGGTGTGGCCGATCGACAAGGCGGTGAAGGAGGCCAGTGCCGTCTTCGCGTAGGGCAGGCGATGGCCGGCGCTGCGGACGGCCAGGAAGTCGAAGATCGTCAGGCAGAAGTAGCTGGCGGCGGCGGAGGCCGCGGCCAGCGCGAGGCTGGCGGCCGGGATCGCCGCCACCGACGAACGGATCTCGGCCCAGCCATGCTGTTCGAAGATGCGCCGCAGCAGGTAGGCGGCCAGGCCGAGTGCTGCCGCCGTGACGAGCCAGGGCAGGAGGCGGCGAAGGCGGGGACATCGCGCGCCATCCTGGTCCCTGGCCAGGGCCGTCATCTGGGATCCTCGAGCTCGAACTCCATGACCAAGGGCAGATGGTCCGATGCGATCCGCGCCAGCGGGGTCCGCAACACTTCGGTCCGCAGGACGCGGATCGAGGGGCTGACGAAGATATGGTCGAGGCGCATGACCGGCAGGCGGGCCGGAAAGGTGGTGCGGACGATGCTGCGCGATACGCGCTGCGCGTCCCGCAGGGTCTGGGTCATCCGCCGATAGGCGCGCGACCGCGGCACTGCGTTGAAGTCGCCGAGCAGGATCAGCGGGTCGCGGCACGCCTCGTTGCCGATCCAGTCCGGTCCCAGCAGCGCCTGCACCTGGATCTTCCGCTCCCAGGCCAGGAGGCCGATATGGGCGTTGACGATCTGCAACTCGCGCCCGTCGATCTCGACCGTGGCCCACAGCGCGCCGCGTGCCTCCAGCCCGGGATAGCGCTGGAGCCCCGGCAGGTTCGCCGCCCGCACGATGCGCGACGGGTGGGCGGTCAGGATGGCATCGCCATAGCGCTCCTCCAGGACGTGGAAGGCCGGGTGGAAATGCATCTGCATGCCCAGCTCCTGCGCGATCTCCCCGGCCTGGTCGACGCCGCCGGATCGGCGGCGGCCGACATCGACCTCCTGGAGGGCGACGATGTCGGGGCGGCAGGACGAGATGACTTCCGCGATCCTGGACGGTGAAAGCCGTCCGTCGCCGCCGCGGCAGCGATGGACGTTGTAGGTGACGATGCGATGCAAGCGCGTATCTTCCGATCGATCCGAACCTTCGGCCAGATGAACGCACGAATCGGGCCTTCGGTACCGGGTAATTGACTCTCCGCCCCGGAAATCAAATCATCGGCGACGAAAAAGGACGTTTCGGGCCTCCAAGGCAAGCGGCCGGGGCACCGGGGCGCATGCGGGGAGAAGCGGACATGACGGAGCCGGGGCGCATCCTGTTTCGCAACGTTCGGGTCATCGACGGCAGCGGCAAGGCGCCCTTCATGGGCGAGGTGCTGGTCGCCGGCAACCGCATCTCGGCGGTTGGGCGCAAGGCGGGCGCATTGCGGGCCGACGGGGCCGAGATCGTCGACGGGGCCGGGGCTGCGGTGATGCCGGGCCTGGTCGAGGCCCATGCCCATGCCAGCTTCGCCAACACCTCCAGCCTGGAAGCCCTGGGCGAGATCCCGCCCGAGGAGCACACTCTGCTGACGATGAAGCATGTCCGGCTGCTGCTGGACCATGGCTTCACCAGCATCAGCAGTGCTGCGTCGGCCAAGCCCCGGCTCGACGTCGTCATCCGCAACGCGATCGCGGCCGGCGACATCCCGGGGCCGCGGATGCTGGCGGCGTCGCCGGAGATCACGCCGACCAGCGGGCTGGGCGACGTGCGCCTGCACCATATGCACCGCGAGACCTTCGCGGTGGTGGCCGACGGCGCCGACGAGTTCCGCCGCATTGCCCGGCACTATGTGCGCGAAGGGGTCGACACCCTCAAGATCAACCCGTCGGGCGACGAGTTCGTGCCCCATGCCAGGGCCCGGCACACGGTCATGAATGACGACGAGGTGGCCGCGGTGTGCGAGGTCGCGCGATCCCGCGACAAGCGGGTGGCGGCCCACGCCCGCAGCGCGGAATCGGTGAAGATGGCACTGCGCCACGGGGTGCAGATCATCTTCCATGCGACCCTGGCCGACGAGGAGGCGCTGGACCTCCTGGAGGCGGCGCGCGACCGGGTGTTCGTGGCCCCCACCGTCGGCATCACCTATGCCACCTTCAAGGAGGCCGGCGACCATGGCATCCAGCTTCCCGACGACGTGCTGGCGGCCCTGGAGGCGGAGCTGGAGGCGGCCTGCGACAGCATGAAGGCGCTGAAGAAGCGCGGCGTCCGGGTGCTGCCCGGCGGCGATTATGGCTTCTCCTGGAACCCGATCGGCCGCAACGCCCGGGACATCGAGCATTTCGTGAAGCTGTTCGGCTACACGCCGCTGGAAGCGCTCACTGCCGCCACCCGCCTCGGCGGCGAGCTGATGATGCGCGGCGACGAGCTGGGCCAGGTGCGTGCGGGCTTCCTGGCCGACCTCCTGCTGGTCGACGGGGACCCCAGCAAGGACGTCTCCATCCTCCAGCATCGCGACCGGCTGCTCGCGATCATGAAGGACGGGCATTTCCATAAACGACCGCCGGCCGGCCGGCGGCAGATGCAACCCATGGCGGCAGAGTAGGGAGGGTCTGGCCCGTTCTTGACTCGGGTCTGGACGGCCGGCAATAGTTTCAAGAGTCGCGTTACGTTTTCACTTTACGAAAAACAACGACGAGAAGGAAAAATTCCTCCGTCGAACGGCTCTGGGAGAGACGTCATGAAGCGAAGCGCACTCGTATCGCTTGCCGTCGCTATGACGGCTGCGATTCCGCTGTCGGCGGCGGCACAGAACACCATCAAGGTCGGCTTCCCGATGATCCTGTCGGGGCCGGGGGCATTGTTCGGCGAGCCTTCGTTGAAGGGCGCCCAGATGTATGTCGACGAGCTCAACGCCAAGGGCGGCGTGCTCGGCCGCAAGATCGAGCTGATCGCGCGCGACACCAAGGGCAATGCCGACGAGGCGGTGCGCGTCGTCCGCGACCTGATCCTGCGTGACGACGTGCAGTTCATCGTCGGCACGCTGACCTCGGCCGAGGGGCCCGCGGTGTCGCCGATCGCCAAGGAGAACAAGATCGTCTTCATCGCGCCGATCACCAAGACCGACCAGCTCACGGCGCCGGCCAACCTGCATCCCTATGTCTTCCGCACCGCGTCGACGACCACGATCGAGGGTCGGACGGCGGCCGAGATCATCGCCAAATGGCCGGTCAAGCGCATCGGCACCATGAGCCCCGACTATGCCTACGGCCAGGACGCGACCAAGGCGTTCGTCGATCACCTGAAGAAGATCAAGCCCGAGATGGAGATCGTCGACCAGCAATGGCCGAAGCTGGGCGAGGCGGACTACACGCCCTTCATCAACGCCCAGATGGGCAAGAAGCCGGATGCCGTCTTCTCGTCCCTGTGGGGTGGGCACTTCGTCACCTTCGCCAAGCAGGCGGTGCCGCTCGGCTATTTCAAGTCGCTCGACAACAAGTTCATCGGCGCCGGCGAGGCGGGCTCGATCGAAAGCGCCAAGGCGATGGGCCCCGACTATCCGGTCGGTATCTGGAGCAACACCTACGATGTCTTCGAGTGGCCGGCCGGGCCGCCCGCGCACCGCGAATACATCACCAAGCTCAAGGCCTACACCAAGCAGGAATTCCCCTCGTCCTGGCCGATCACCGGCTATGTCACGATGCAGTTCCTGGCGGAGGGCATCAAGAAGGCCAACAGCGTGGAATCCGACAAGGTGGCCAAGGCCCTGCTCGACCTGTCGGTCGACACCCCGATCGGCAAGCAGACCCTGCGCGCCAAGGACCACCAGGCCAATCGTGGCCAGTTCTGGGGCAAGATGAAGATGGACCCGAAATACCCCTTCGCGGTCATGGAAGATGTGACCTACATCGATCCTGCGCCGTTCATGGATTGAGCGGAGGGCGGGCGGTACGGATCTGATGATGGACGGCGCCGCGCGCGCGGCGGCGCAGTGCATGGCGAGGAGCGTCGTCCGACTGCCCGGCATCGACGGGCAGTCGGGCGGCACTCGCCGGCCCGGTTCCTGAAGGGCGGGGGCCAGGTGCCGGAACCGAGCTTCATCTTCGGACAGTTCCTGAGCGGCCTGACGGCGTCGATGTTCCTCTTCGTCACCGCCGTCGGCCTGTCCCTGATCTTCGGCGTGCTGCGGGTGCTGAACTTCGCGCACGGGTCGCTCTACATGCTGGGCGCCTATCTCGCCTGGCAGATCATGGCCTGGCTCGGGCCCGGGCCGGAGCATTTCTGGCCGGCCGCCATCGGGGCAGCGATCGTCGTGGCGATCGTCGGGGCCGCCATCGAGCGCCTGCTCTTCCGCCATCTCTACGACCGCGAGGAGCTCTACCAGCTCCTCTTCACCTATGCGCTGGTGCTGGTGCTGGCCGATGTCGTGAAGATCCTGTGGGGCACCCAGCAGCTCTCGGTCTCGCGCCCCGTCAGCCTGTCCGGCGGCACCACGATCTTCGGCACCCTGGTGCCGCACTACAACCTCTTCATCATCGCCCTCGGGCCGGCGATCGCGTTCGGCCTGTGGCTCTTGCTGCATCGCTCGCGCGCGGGCCGCGTCATCCGGGCGGCGGTGCTGGACCGCGAGATGCTGGGCGCGCTCGGCGCCAATGTCGGCTGGCTCTACACCGGCATGTTCGCGGTCGGCGCCTTCCTGGCCGGGCTCGGCGGTGCATTGGTGACGCCGGTGAAGACCATCGTGCCGGGCATGGATGTGGAGGTCATCGTCGAGGTCTTCATCATCGTCGTCATCGGCGGGTTGGGGTCGCTGTGGGGCACCTTCCTCGGCGCCGTCGTCTTCGGACAGGTGCTGTCCTTCGGCATCCTGCTGATGCCGCGCTTCTCGATCTTCGCCGTCTTCGCCCTGATGGCGGTCATCCTGATCATCCGGCCCTGGGGCCTGCTCGGAAGGCCGCCCGTGCGATGAGGCGCATCCCCTGGACGCTGATCCTGTTCGCGGCCGCCTTCGCCGTGCCGTGGCTGGGGTCGCGCTTCTATACCTTCATCGCCACCGACATCGCGATCCTGGCGCTGTTCGCCCTCAGCCTCAACCTGCTGCTCGGCTATACCGGCCTGGTGTCGTTCGGGCATGCGGCCTATTTCGGCATCGGCGCCTATACCTCCGCCATCGCCATGAAGACGCTGGGCCTGCCGTTCGCCGTCGGCTTCCCGGCGGCCGGCATCATGGCAGGGGCCTTCGCCCTGGTGTTCGGCTTCTTCTGCGTGCGCCTGACGAAGATCTACTTCGCCATGCTGACGCTGGCTTTCGCACAGATCGTCTGGGCCATCTGCTTCAAGTGGAACGGCGTCACCGGCGGCGAGCAGGGCATGCCGAACGTGCCCTATCCGGAACTGGGCTGGATCGGCGCCATCCCGGGGTTCGGAGGCTTCCGCGTCGGCGACCATTTCTATTTCATGACGCTGGTGCTGGTCACCGTCGCCATGCTGGCGCTGCGGCGGATCGTCCATTCGCCGTTCGGCCGCATCCTGACGGTGATCCGCGAGAACCCGGAGCGGGCGGAGTTCATCGGCATCGACGTGCGCCGCTATCAGCTGGCGGCATTCGCGGTCGCGGGCGTCTTCGCCGGCCTGTCGGGTGCGCTGTTCGGCATCTTTAATCGCGGCGTCTTTCCCGATTTCGCCTATTGGACGAAGTCGGCGGAGGTGCTGATCATGACGCTGCTGGGCGGGATGGGGCATTTCTGGGGGCCGGCGGTGGGGGCCGCCGCCCTGACGCTCCTCAACCTCCAGATCACCGCCTACACCCAGTACTGGCCGCTGATCCTGGGCTCGATCCTGATCGTGCTGCTGTTTGCCTTTCCGGGCGGGCTGGTCGGCACGGCCATGAACCTGGTCGCCCGGCTGCGAAGGGGGCGCGATGCTGGAGGTTCGTGACCTCACGAAGTCGTTCGCCGGATTCGTCGCGGTGTCGGACGTCGGCTTCTCGCTGCTGCCGCGCTCGGTGATGGCCATCATCGGGCCGAACGGCGCCGGCAAGTCGACCCTCTTCAACCTGATCACCGGGCACATCCGGCCGACCTCGGGAAAGGTCTTCCACAAGGGCGCGGACATCACCGCGGCCGCACCGCACACCATCACCCGGCGCGGCATCGGGCGCTCGTTCCAGCACACCAACATCTTTCCGCGGCTGACCGTGTTCGAGTGCATCCAGGCCGCCTTCATCGCGCATCACCGCCGCGGCACCGACTTCTGGGGACGGGCCACCAGCCTGTTCCGGCCGGAGACGGAGGCACTGCTGCAGCGCCTGGGCCTGGCGGGCAAGGCCGGCGAGCTGGCGGGGGCGCTGTCGCACGGCAACCAGAAGCAGATCGAGCTCGGCATCGCGCTGGCGAGCGACCCCGACATCCTGCTGCTCGACGAGCCGACCGCCGGCATGTCCGCCGCGGAAACCCGCGAGACCATCCAGCTCCTGGAAAGCATCGCGCTCGAACGCGGCCTGACCCTGCTTTTCACCGAGCACGACATGGAGGTCGTCTTCCAGATCGCCCAGCGCATCGGCGTCCTCCACCAGGGCCGGCTGATCGCGCTTGGCACCCCGACCGAGATCCGCGCCGATGCCGAGGTGCGCCGGGTTTATCTCGGAGGCCATGGGTGAGCGCGCTGCTGGAGGTGCTGGACCTGCACACGGCCTATGGGCTGTCGCGGGTGCTGTTCGGCGTGTCGCTGGAGATCGCGGCCGGGGAGTGTGTCTGCCTGCTCGGGCGCAATGGTGTCGGCAAGTCGACCACCATCCGCTCGATCATGGGGCTGACCCGGCCGAGCTCGGGCGAGGTACGGTGGAAGGGGCAGGATATCGTCGGCTGGGCGCCGCATCGCATCGCGCGCGCCGGCATCGGGTTCGTGCCCGAGGATCGCCGCATCTTCGCCGACCTGTCGGTCTGGGAGAATCTCGACGTGGCGCGCCGGGTGTCCGGCCGCGACGGCGCCTGGACGGCGGATGCCGTGTTCGACCTGTTCCCGCCGCTCCGCCCGATCGCCGGCCGCCGCGCCGGCTTCCTCTCGGGCGGCGAGCAGCAGATGCTGACCATCGGCCGGACCCTGATGTGCAACCCCGAGCTGTTGCTGCTGGACGAGCCGTCGGAGGGGCTGGCGCCGCTCGTCGTCGAGCACCTGCTGGACCAGGTCTCCGCCCTGAAGCAGCAGGGGTTGACGATCCTGCTGGCAGAGCAGGGGGTCGACTTCTCGCTTCGCCTCGCCGACCGCGTCTATGTGCTGGAGAAGGGCTCGGTCCGCTTTTCCGGCCCCTCGGCCGAGCTGCGCGACGACGAGGCGCTGCGCAACCGCCTGCTGGCCCTTTGACCTGCTGACGCTTTGAATGGATGGGCAAGAGATGAATTCGGTGGAAGTCCGCGACCCCAGGTTCGCCGACGTGGTCGGTCGCTCGGTCACCTTCGAGAAGCTGGCATCGGACTGCATCTTCACCGAGGGGCCGCTGTGGCACCCGGGCGGCCGCTACCTCCTCTTCAGCGACATGCCGGGCGACCATCTGCGGCGCTGGAGCGCCGTGGACGGGGTGACCACCTTCCGCAAGCCCTGCAACAAGTCGAACGGCCTGGCCTGGGACCGCCAGGGCCGGCTCATCGTCTGCGAGCATTCCACCAGCCGGGTGACGCGGACCGAGGTCGACGGCTCCAGCACGGTGCTCGCCACCCATCATGACGGCCGGGAGCTGAACAGCCCCAACGACGTCGTCGTGCATAGCGACGGCGGCATCTATTTCAGCGACCCGACCTATGGCCGGGCAGAGCATTACGGGGTGCCGCGGACGCCGGAGCTGGGCTTCCGGGGCGTCTTCCGTATCGCACCGGATGGCGGGCTGGCGCTGCTGGCCGATGATTTCGGCCAGCCCAACGGCCTCTGCTTCTCGCACGACGAGAAGCGCCTGCTGGTCAACGACACCGACCGCAGGCATATCCGCGCCTTCGGCGTGCGGCCCGACGGCACCCTGTCCGGCGGCGAGGTCTGGGCGGAGACGGTGGGCGAGGGCGCCGGTGCCCCGGACGGGATGAAGATCGACCGCGACGGCAACGTCTATTGCTGCGGGCCGGGCGGCATCCATGTCTTCGCGCCGGACGCCACCTGCCTCGGCGTGATCCGGGTGCCCGAATACACCGCCAACTTCGCCTGGGGCGACGACGACTATCGCAGCCTCTTCATCACCGCCTCGACGTCGGTCTACCGGATACGCGTCACGGTCCCCGGCACGCCGCAGTTCGCGTGGGGGCTGAGGAGATGAAACGCTGAGCCCACCGTCGGTGGCATTTCTGCGCGACAACCCAGCCATCGGCCTTTCCATCGGGGGCCATCCAGGCGAAGCTGCCGGGACAGATGGACATCGTCCGAACCCCGGCTCTTCGCTTCCTCGCGAACCCCTATATCCTCCTGGCGCTGGCGGCGCTCACCTGGTCCGGCAACCATGTGGTCGGGCGGGCCATCGCCGGGCATGTCCCGCCCTATGCGCTGTCGACCCTGCGCTGGGCGATCCCGGTACCGATCCTGTGGCTTCTGGCGCGACCGCACCTGGCGCGCGACTGGCCGGCGATCCGGCGCCATTGGCGTATCTTGGTGTTCCTCGGCATCAGTGGCGGCGCGGTGTGCGGCGCGCTGCAATATGTCAGCCTGCAATACACGACCGCGCTCAACGTCTCGGTCCTGCACTCGCTGGCACCGGTGATGATCGCAGGCGCAAGCGCCATCCTGTTCCGCGAGGCACTGTCCCTGCGCCAGGGCGCGGGCATCGCCATCTCGCTGGCCGGCGTCATGGTCATCGTGACCCGGGGCGACCCAACGACCCTAGCCAACCTGGCCTTCAATCCGGGCGACGTCATCATCCTCTTCAACGTGATCATATGGGCGGCCTATTCCGCCTGCCTGCGCCGGTCGCCGCGGGTTCATTGGCTGAGCTTCGCCTTCATGCTGGCCTTCGTCTCGGCCGTCGCCACCTTCCCGGCGATGGTCTGGGAGCACGCCTCGGGCCATGTGCTGCAGCCGACGCTGGCGACCGTGCTCGCGGTTGCCTATGTCGCGCTCTTCCCCAGTGTCGTCGGCTATGCCGCCTGGAACCGCGGCGTCGCGGCGATCGGCTCCAACCGTGCCGGCGCCTTCCTCTACATCATCCCCCTCTACAGCGCCGTCCTGGCCACGCTCTTCCTGGGCGAGCGGCTGATGGCCTTCCACATCGTCGGCTTCGCGGGAATCGTCGCCGGGGTGATGCTGACGGCGCGGCGTGGCTGACGGACGCCGGCGCCGGCGCCGGCGGAAGCACAAGCTCGGAAGGGCAAGAGCCGCCGGACTTTCCATCGCCGACCATTCGGGCGAAGCTGATGACACAGATGGACATCGCCCGAACCCCGGCTCTTCGCTTCCTCGCGAACCCCTATTTCCTCCTGGCGCTGGCGGCGCTCACCTGGTCCGGCAACCATGTGGTCGGGCGGGCCATCGCCGGGCATGTCCCGCCCTATGCGCTGTCGACCCTGCGCTGGGCGATCCCGGTGCCGATCCTGTGGGTGCTGGCGCGGCCGTACCTGGCACGCGACTGGCCGACCATCCGGCGCCATTGGCGCATCCTGCTGTTCCTCGGCATCGGCGGCGGGGCGGTGTTCAGCGCGCTGCAATATGTCGGCCTGCAATACACGACGGCACTCAACGTCTCGGTCCTGAACTCGCTGGCGCCGGTGATGATCGCGGGCGCGGGCGCCATCCTGTTCCGCGAGGCGCTGTCCCTGCGCCAGGGGGTGGGCATCGCCATCTCGCTGGCCGGCGTCATGGTCATCGTGACCCGGGGCGACCCAACGACCTTGGCCACCCTGGCCTTCAACCCGGGCGACGTCATCATCCTCTTCAACATGACCATCTGGGCAGTCTATTCCGCCTGCCTGCGCCGGTCGCCGCACATCCATTGGCTGAGCTTCGCTTTCGTGCTGGCCTTCATCTCCGCCGTCGCCACATTCCCGGCGATGGTCTGGGAGCACGCTTCGGGCCATGCGCTGCAGCCGACGCTGGCGACGGTGCTGGCGGTCGCCTATGTCGCGGTCTTCCCCAGCGTCGTCGGCTATGCCGCGTGGAACCGCGGCGTCGCGGCCATCGGCTCCAACCGCGCCGGCGCCTTCCTCTACATCATCCCCCTCTACAGCGCCGTCCTGGCCACGCTCTTCCTGGGCGAGCGGCTGATGGCCTTCCACATCGTCGGCTTCGCCGGGATCGTCGCCGGGGTGATGCTGACGGCGCGGCGTGGCTGACGGAAGCCGGTGTCGGCGGAGGCTACCCTGGCGTGAAATCGGCCTCCGTCACTCGCACCCGGTTGACAAGGCCCGGCCGCGGCTCCAATCCTCGCGCGGGTAGGGGAACCGCGTTTCCCGGAATCGCCGCAGGCAACGACCGGCGGCGCGGTTCCTGCATCGGCTTCAAGGGCGACCACGAACGTCGTCATGGCGAGGGGAGAGCGACATGAGCAATCGGGACGAGGACAAGCCGGGCAGCTCGACGGTGACCCGGCGCGATATTTTCCAGCTCTCCGCCGGGGCGGCAGGGATCGCGGCCGCCGGCGTGATCGGCGGCGGGGTACTGGCGCCGCGCGCCGCCGTCGCCCAGACGATGGATAACTCCAAGAGCAAGCTCTACGAGGTGCTGAACCGCGGCAAGCTGATCGTCGGCACCGGCAGCACCAACCCGCCTTGGCACTTCGAGGATCGCACCGGCAAGCTGGTCGGCATGGACATCGATCTGGCGCGGCTGATCTCGAAGAGCCTGTTCGACAGCTACGACAAGGTCGAGTTCGTCCTCCAGGGCTCGGATGCGCGCATCCCCAGCCTGGTGACCAACAAGGTCGACATTGTCGTCCAGTGGATGACGATCACGCCTGGCCGCGCCCAGCAGGTGGACTTCACGGTTCCCTACTATCGCGAGGGCGTCGGCGTGATGCTGATGGCCAACGGCAAGTACAAGCAGTTCTCGGAGCTGAAGGCCGGCGGCAAGGGCATCAAGATCGGCGCCATGCAGAACGTCTTCGTCGAAGATTGGGTGAAGAAGGGGCTGCCGGAGGCGTCGGTCGAGCAGTTCGACAGCCCGGATTCGACATTGCAGGCGCTGAACGCGCGTCGCGTCGACGGCTACCTGGCGGACCAGTCGGCCATGCGCTGGCTGATGCAGCAGTTCCCGAACCGCTATGTCGACTCGGGCTACGGCTGGATGCCGAACTCCTATGCCTCGGCAGTGCGTCCGGGCGACCCGATCTGGCTCAACTGGGTCAACACGGTCTACCGTGAGGCGATGCTGGGCGTCGACTTCGACTACTTCGCCGCGTCGTACAAGAAGTGGTTCGGCATTGAGTTGAAGACGCCGACGGTCGGGTTCCCACAGGAATTCGCGTGACCTTTGGCCTCTGCCACGCCTGAATGACGGCGCGGGCCGGTTCGTCCAGCGGGACGGACCGGCCCGTCTGCTTCCCGCCCGTCTGTTTCCCGACTGCTTCGACCGCATGATCGGTGCATGACCTACCAGTTCCATTTCGATCCGATTTTCCGTGAATTCGACAAGATGCTGGGCGGGCTGTGGCTGGGGCTGTGGCTGGCGGCCCTGTCGCTCGCCATCGGCTGCGTCATCGGCCTGCTCGTGGCCTATGGCCGCCAGTCGCGCATCGGGCCGCTGCGCTGGGTGCTCTGGGCCTATGTCGAGACGATCCGCAACTGCCCCATCCTGCTGCTGATCTTCTTCGTCTATTTCGGCCTGCCGGAACTGGGCATCTTCTTCCTCGACAAGATCGACAGCTTCATCCTCACGCTCTCGGTCTATGCCGGCGCCTACCTGTCGGAGGTGTTCCGCTCCGGGCTGTCGTCGATCCCGGTCCGCTATGTCGAGGCGGCCAAGGCGATCGGGCTCCGGCCATGGCAGCGCCAGCGCTACGTCGTGCTGCCGGTGATGTTCCGCATCACCCTGCCGGCGCTCTCGAACAACCTGATCTCGCTGTTCAAGGACACCTCGCTGGCCGCCGCCATCGCCGTTCCCGAGCTGACCTTCATCACCCGCCAGATCAACGCCAACACCTTCCGGGTGATGGAAAGCTGGCTCACCGCGAGCATCCTCTACCTCGTCACCTGCTACACCATCGCGTGGCTGCTGCGGCGGGTCGAGCGGCGCTACGCCGTGATTCGCTAGGGAAGGGTCCGGACCCATGTTCACCTTCGAGCCCGGCACCTTCTTCTTCGAAGCATGGATGGCGCGCAACCAGCTCCTGGCCGGCCTCGGCGTCACCGCGCAGCTTTCCGTCATCACCATCGTCGCCGGGTCGCTGATCGGCATCGTCGGCGGCGTCGGCCTGACCTACGGTCCATTACCGCTGCGCTTCCTGCTGCGGGTCTATGTCGACGCGGTGCGCGGCATCCCGGTCCTGGTGCTGATCCTCTTCAGCTATTACGGCCTGGCCCTGTTCGGGGTGCATATCTCGCCCTTCACCGCCGGCGTGGTGGCACTCGGCGGTTTCTGCGGCGCCCATATGACCGAGACGGTACGGGGCGCGCTCGAATCCATCCCGGCCGGGCAGACCGAGGCAGCCAAGGCGATCGGCCTGCGCTTCCAGCAGCGCCTGCGCTATGTGCTGCTGCCCCAGGCGATCCGCCGCCTGCTGCCGCCCTGGGTGAACACGGCGGTCGAGATGGTGAAGGGCACGACCCTGCTGTCGATCATCGGCGTCATCGAGCTCCTGCTCGCGACGCAACAGACCATCGCCCGCAACTACCTGATCCTGCAATTCTATTTTGCTGCCGGCATGCTCTATGTGCTGGTCAATTTCACCATTTCCCAACTGGGCGCGCTGCTGGAGCGGCGCACCGCCCATCTCCGCTACTGAGGATCTCATGGCCCAAGCCCAGCCGCTCCTGCGCGCGATCGACGTCCACAAGAAGTTCGGCGATGTCGAGGTGCTGAAGGGCATCGACCTCGATGTCGAGAAGGGGCAGGTGGTCGCCATCATCGGCTCGTCGGGGTCGGGCAAGACCACCTTCCTGCGCTGCATCAACCTGCTGGAGGAGTTCCACCAGGGCGAGATCCAGGTCGATGGCGAGCGCATCGGCTACACCGCCGGCTCGCACAAGCGCCTGGGGGAGGCGGCGGTCGCCGCCCAGCGCGCCCGCATCGGCATGGTCTTCCAGAGCTTCAACCTGTTCCCGCACATGACGGCCGAGCAGAACGTCACGCTGGGCCTGATCAAGGTCCAGGGCCGGGGCAAGCAGGAGGCGACCGAGATCGCCCGGCGCTGGCTCGACCGGGTCGGCCTGACGGAGCGGCGCGACCACTATCCCTACCAGCTCTCGGGCGGCCAGCAGCAGCGGGTCGCGATCGCGCGCGCGGTCTCGATGGAGCCGAAGCTGGTGCTGTTCGACGAGGTCACCTCCGCGCTCGACCCGGAGCTGGTGTCGGAGGTCCTGGCGGTCATGCAGGACCTGGCGAAGAGCGGCATGACCATGCTGGTCGTCAGCCACGAGATGCATTTCGTGCGGGCGGTCGCGACCCATGTCGTCTTCATGGATGGCGGCCGCATCGCCGAGCAGGGGCCGCCCGCGGAGCTGTTCGCCGGGCCGAAATCGGACCGCCTGGGGACCTTCCTCGGCCGCTTCCACGCCACCGGGCACTGACCGGCGTCCGTGCTGGCCCGGCCGCTCCTGATCGGCAGCGACATCTACCGTGCCTCGCGCTATGGCCGCCGGCATCCCCTTTCCATCCCGCGGGTATCGCCGACCATCGACCTTGCCCGTGCGCTCGGCTGGCTGCCGGACGCGGCCTATGTCGAAAGCCCACGCGCGACCTTCGAGCAGCTGACCCGGTTCCACGACCCGGTTTATGTCGAGGCCCTGATGGAGGCCGAGCGGACCCAGAGGGCGGATGCCGAGCTGTGCCGCCGCCACGCCATCGGATGCAGCGGCAACCCGGTCTTCCCGGAGGTCTTCCGGCGGCCGGCGACCGCCGTCGGCGCCAGCCTGGAGGCGGCCCGCCGCCTGGCGTCGGGCGGCGTCGTCTACAATCCGGCCGGCGGCACCCATCATGGACGCCGCGACCGCGCCAGCGGCTTCTGCTTCTTCAACGACCCGGTCCTGGCGATCCTGGCCTTCCAGGACCAGGGACTGGAGCGCGTCCTCTATGTCGACCTCGATGCCCATCACGGCGACGGGGTGGAGGACGCCTTCGCCGACGATGCGCGGGTGCTGACGATCTCGGTGCATGAGGAGGCGCGCTGGCCCTATACCGGCGCGCTCGCCGACCGCGCCGGCGGCATGGCGCGCAACCTGCCGGTGCCGGCCGGCTTCAACGACGACGAGCTGGCGGCCATCGTCGCCCACGCCATCCTGCCCCTCGGCCGTGGCTTCCGGCCCCAGGCGCTGGTCATCCAATGTGGTGCCGACGGGCTGGCCGATGATCCGCAGAGCCGGCTGTCCCTGTCCAATGGCGCCCTGTGGGCGGCGGTCGCGGCCTTGGCGCCGCTGGCCCCGCGCCTGCTGGTATTGGGCGGCGGGGGGTATAATCCCTGGTCGGTGGCGCGTTGCTGGGCCGGCGTCTGGGCGACCCTGAACGGCCTGCCCATCCCCGTCCGCCTGCCCGATGCGGCGGAGGCGGTGCTGCGCGGGCTGGAATGGAACCACAGCCGCGGCCGGAACCCGCCTGACCACTGGTTCATCACCCTGGCCGACCCGCCCAATCCCGGCCCGGTCCGCCCCGCGGTGCGCGCGGCCATCGCTGCCACGCTCGCAACCGAGGCGGCCGTCGGCTAAGACAGGGACCATGATGCGATCGACTCGCCGCGGCTTCCTGGCCGCTGCCGTGAGCCTGCTGGCGCTGCCGGCGGCGGCCCAGCTCGTCGGCTTCGCCACCTCACCGATGGTGATCGAGACGGCGGACGGACGCCGGCACCCCTTCACGGTCGAGCTGGCATTGACCGACGCCCAGCAGATGCAGGGCCTGATGTACCGCCGTTCCCTGGCGCCCGACCGGGGAATGCTGTTCGTCTATCCGGTGGACGCACCCTTGGCGATGTGGATGAAGAACACCTACATCGCCCTCGACATGCTCTTCCTCCAGGCGGACGGGCGGATCATCAACATCATCGAGAATGTGCCACCCCTGACCCTGGACAGCCGCCCCGCAGACCGGCCGGCGCGGGCGGCGGTGGAACTGGCGGCGGGCACCGCGGCCCGCCTCGGCATCCGCCCCGGCGACCGGGTGATCCATGAGCGGCTCGGGGGCCCATGAGCCTAGCTACAGCCGAGGCGGCGCTGGCGGCCCGGCGCTTCGCTGCCGCCCTGGAGGCAGCAGATGCGGTGGATCAGGAGACGGCCGAAGCGCCCGCCGCGGCACGCATCCGCGGGCTGGCGCTGCTCCAGCTTCGCCAGCCGGCCGCCGCCGAAGCCGCCCTGGTCGTGGCGATCGCCCGACATCCCGGCCATGCCCCCCTGCGCGGCGCGCTGGCGACCTTGCGCCTGGTCCAGGGCAGGCCCGCGGATGCGCTGGCGGAAGCGGACCGGGCGCTTGCCCTCGATCCCGACCTGGCCGACGCGCTGGTCGCCCGCGCGCAGGCGTGTGCAGCGGCAGGCCAGCTCGCGGCCGGGCTGGCGGATGCCGACCGGGCCGCCGCACTTGCCCCGGGCCTTGCCTCGGCCCAGGCGGTGCGCGGGCGGATGCTGCGCCGTGCGGAGCGCAACGACGAGGCGATCGAGGCCCTGCTTGCGGCGGTGGCCGCCGAGCCGGGGCATGCGCCATGGCGGGCGATGCTGGGCGAGGCCCTGGCGGAGGCGCTGCGCTATGGCGAGGCGGAGGCGCAGTGGCGGGCGGCCCTGGCGCTCGACCCGACCGATGGCCGCCTCCACGCGCAACTGGCCGCGAGCCTGGCGGAGCAGGGTCGGCTGGCGGAGGCCGAGGCCGAGGCGCGCGAGGGACTGGCACTGGCGCCGCAGATACCGCTGGCGGCGCTCACCCTGGCCAGCATCCTGCTGGCCGGCCGCGGTGCGGGCGAGGCCCTGGCCCTCGTCGACGGCGTGCTGCTGCGCGATCCCGGCAATGCGCGCGCCGTCGCCTTGAAGGGCGTCGCGCTGTCGGCCCTCGGGCGGATCGTCGACGCCGCCGATCACCTGGCGATGGCGCGGCTGGTGACGGTGTCCCGCCCGCTGCCGCCGCCCGGATTCGCGCGGCTGGAGGATTTCCACGCCGCCCTGGTGGCCGGCATCGATGCCGATGCCACCCTGACCTACGAGCCGGCCGCGACCACCACCCGGATGGGGTTCCAGACCCGCAACCTGCTGCGCCATGACACGCCGGCATTCCTGGCGCTCCGTGGCTTCATCCTGGGTGCGGTCGAACGCTATGTCGCGACCGCCCGGGACCATCCCTGGCTGGCCGGGTTCCCGCGCGCGGTTTCGGTCTATGCCTGGGCCACGGTGCTGCAATCGGGCGGGCGCCAGCTGGCGCACATCCATCCATCGGCCATCGTCAGCGGCGTCTACTATGTCGCCGTGCCGGGCGAGATCGGCGACGGCGGCCATGATGGCTGGATCGAGTTCGGCCGCCCGCCGGACCTGTTCCACCCCCGGGCTGATGCGCCGGCATGGAGCCTGCGGCCGGAGGAGGGGCTGATGGTGCTGTTCCCGTCCTGGCTCTATCATCGCACCTTTCCCTTCGACAGCGGGGCGCGGCGCATTTCCATCGCCTTCGACGTGATGGCGGGGTAGGGCGGGCCTCGCCTTCGCCGGGGCCGTGGCGCACAATGCCGGCATCATGATGCGATCCTTCGGCTTTGCCGCGACCCTCCTCCTGCTGGCCGCCTGCGCCGGTGGCCCGCCACCTTCCTCCGATGTCGCCGCAGCGGACGACGAAGAGATTGCCGCCGCCCTGTTCGAGGCGATCCGCGACCAGCCGCCCCTGCTCCAGGCCTATGTGCGGCGGCTGCCCAAGGGGGCGGACCTGCACAGCCACCTGTCCGGGGCCGTCTATGCCGAGAGCTACATCACGCGCGCGGCCGCGGCGGGCATGTGCTTCGACGTGCAGCAGCGGGCGCTGGTGGCGGCACAGCCGCCTTGCGACG
>CAZQOA010000030.1:0-16524 GCA_964594715.1 uncultured Rhizobiaceae bacterium
CAGCTGGGAGAGCGTCGCGTTCGCAATGCGAAGGTCGGGAGTTCGATCCTCCTCCGCTCCACCAATTCCCCTGTTGCGAATACAAACACGGCGCGGATTTCCGCGCCGTGTTCGTTTCGTGGCCAGTGCCCGCTCATGGTCGATTCCCGGGCGCGGTCGACGCCGGAGCCGCCGGTCAGGCGGCGGCGTCGTCGGTCTTGCGATAGGCCAGCTGGCAATGCGCCGAACAGTAGGGACGTCCCGGATTGGCCGGGGCGCCGCAGAAATGGAAGCCGGCTTCGTTCGGGTGGCCGATCGGCCAATGGCAATGCCGGTCGCTCAAGGTCAGGGCCGAGCTGTAGTCCATCGGGCCCGACCGCATCGACCGCGGCGGCGGCGCGGGTTGCGGCCGCTCCCCGGCCGAGGCGAGCATGGCGGGCGGCGGCGCGGCCCGCACCGTCTCCGCCGGCGTCGCGCGCATTGCCGCCGGGCGCATGGCCGGGCGGTTGCGGACGCGACGTTCCCCCGTCTGGCGCTGGATCGGCGAAGGGCGGCTCGGCAGATGCAGGCGATGGGCCTTGCCGATCACCGCATTGCGCGTGATCCCGCCCAAGCGCTCCGCTATCTGGCTGGCCGAAAACCCTTCGGACCAGAGCCGTTTCAGTTCGGCGATCCGCTCCTCGGTCCAATCCATGGATTCCCCCACATCTGGTGGCCCACGCCTACGCGGCCACACACATCTTGATCCGAAGCCGCCGACCCGTCAAACGTTTTAGTGGCGTCGGGCTTGCCAGCATACCAAATGCTGTGGCGCTCGATCGGTTCCGCCACGGGCGCGGCGATCCGGCATTCAGAAAGCCGCTGAACCATGGCAAAGTGATGGCGGACAAAGGGAAAAGCCATGTCTCACAACAGCATCGCCGGCGTTTTTGATTCCTCGTTCGAGCAGCGCGAAGGGGCCGCCATCCGCGACGCCTTCTGGATCGATCCGGACGCCACCTACCTCAATCACGGCTCCTACGGCGCGGTCCCCCGCACGGTCACGGCCGCGGCCGAGGCGTGGCGCCAGCGCATGGAGCGCCAGCCGGCCCTGTTCTTCCAGGAGACCCTGCCGGCCGGCTTGCGCCAGGCCGCCGCGCGCCTGGCGCCCTTCCTGGGTGCCCGGGCGGAGGATCTGGTGTTCGTGGAGAATGCGACGACCGGTGCCAACACCGTGCTGCGGTCGCTGCGCCTGGGGCCCGGCGACACCATCGTCGGCACCGACCATGGCTATGGCGCGGTGCGCAATGCCGCGCGCCATGTGGCGGAAACCGCGGGCGCGGCCCTGGTGGAGGCGCGCCTGCCGTTTCCCGGCACGACGCCGGCCGGCGTGATCGCCGCGCTCGATGCTGCGATCGACGGTCGCACCCGTCTCGTCGTGGTCGACCATGTGACCTCGCCCACCGCCCTGGTGCTGCCGGTCGTCGAGATCGCGGCCCTGTGCCGGCGCCGCGGCGTGCCGCTGCTGGTCGACGGCGCCCACGCCCCGGGCATGCTCGACCTCGACGTGCCGGCGGTGGGGGCCGACTGGTATGTCGGCAACGCCCATAAATGGCTGTTCGGTGCGCGCGGCTGCGCCTTCCTGTGGGCATCGCCGGCGGCCCAGGCCGACCTCCACCCGACCGTGCTGTCGCACGGCTACGGAAAGGGCTACCTGGCGGAGTTCGACTGGACCGGGACGCGCGACTGCTCGCCCTATCTATCGGTCGATGCCGCACTCGCCTTCTACGAAGCGCTCGACCCACCCCGGCTCAAGGCGCGGAACCTGGCCCTGGCGGCCGAGGGTGCCCGCATCGTCGCCCGGGCCTGGGGGACCGAGGTGCTGACGCCGGAGGGCATGGCGGGGTCGATGGCGCTGGTCGCCTTGCCCTTCGCCGTCGAGCCGACGCGCGAGGCGGCGCGCGCCGTGCGCGGCCGGATCTGGGGCCAGCATCGGGTGGAGGTGCCGGTCATGGCATTCGGCGGCAGCTGCCATGTCCGGGTGTCGGCGCAGATATACAACGAGCCCGCGGACTACCACCGGCTCGCCCAGATCTTCGCTCGCTAGGAATCCAGGTCCCGATCCGGGGGCGGGCTGCGGGGCAGCCCGTCGTCCGTGGACGACGGCTACCAGTAGCGGACCGGACCGGTGTCGATGTGCAGGAAGTTGCCGCTGCCGTAGGTGCCGACGCCGCCGCGGCGCATCGACTTTGCCATGTTGCTGAGCTGCGAGATGCGGAAGCCGGGGACGCGGATGTCGACCGCCTTGCCGACCAGGTGGTAGCTGTTCTCCGCCACCCCGTAGCCGGCCTCGCGCAGCATCTCGTTGGTGTGCGGCGAGCGATAGGCGGAGACGATCTCAAGCGGCTTCTGGGCGCCGACCCGCGTCTGGATGGCGTGCATGAGTTCGATCAGATTTTGGTCGATGCTGTGGACCTGGTTGGCGCGATGGTCGCGCATCATGCGGCGGATGGCGCGCATCGTCTCGGGCACATAGCGGCCGTCCTGCCAGAAGGGGCCCCGGACCTTCTCGCCGGTATGGACGTTGTACAGGTTGAGGACCTTGGCCCGCCGGCCGAGCGACGGCGCACGGGCGGCGGCGGTGGTGATTTCCGGCTTGCGGCCGGGTACCAGGCCGATCCGGGCCGGCTTTCGCGGTGGCACCGGGGCGCCGAGGGCTTCCGGAACGATCGACGCGACCGCGGCGAATGCCGCAAAGGCGCCAAGAAACCCGCGGCGGCCGATCAGAACACCATGTGGCGTAATATCGTCCTGCTCGACCTCGGTACGGTCGTCCATGTCCCCCTCGATCCCCAATACCCCGTATCCCCAAATTCCTGGCCGGTCGCGCCACCCCGGTCCCCACCGGTGCCGGCCGAAGCCGACGATCCATGTCGCAACCGCGTCGCTTCGTTCATGAAGCGAAACGGACTGTGAACGATCAAAAACGGCAAAACAACAGCAAAATCACGGGCTTCCTGTTGTAAATCCATCTGCAACACTGTGGCTTTGTTGCATCGCGGCGAGGGAGATCGCATGGTCCATGAAGGGGGACTCGGCTGAATCCGGCGACCGCCGGCCTATATAGAAACGACAGGCTACGCATCTTTCCGGAGCGCCCGAACTTGCGTCACATCGATTCCAGCTGGTCCCGCCGCGCCGTCCTGGCCGGCATCGCGTCGACTGCGGTCGGCGCCCTCCTGCCTTGGCCGCTTGCCGCGCAGACCCCCATGCGGAGTCGCGCGTTGCCGGCTACCGCTGCGCGCAACGACCTCGTGGGCGAGCTGCTGGTCTATTCGGCCCGCTACGAAGACACGCTCATGGATATCGCCCGCACCTTCAATCTCGGCTATGCCGAGCTGGTGGCGGCCAATCCGGGCGTCGACCCCTGGCTGCCCGGCCTCGGCACCCGCATCCTCCTGCCGACCGCGCACGTCCTGCCCGATGCGCCGCGGCAGGGCATCGTCGTCAACCTGTCCGACCAGCGCATCTACTGGTACCCCGGCGGCGGCGCGCCCACGCTCACCTTTGCGATCGGCATCGGGCAGGAGGGACTGGGCACCCCCAACGGGACCACGACCATCGTCCGCAAGAAGCAGCATCCGACCTGGACGCCGACCGCGGAGAAGCGCAAGGAGGATCCGACCCTGCCGACGGTGGTGCCGGCCGGTCCCGACAATCCGATGGGCGAATACGCGCTCTATCTGGGGTGGCCGCTATATGCCATCCACGGCACCAACGAGCCCGATGCGATCGGGCGCCGGGTGACGCGCGGCTGCATCCGCCTCTATCCCGAGGGGATCGAGCATCTCTATCGCCTGGCGCCGATCGGCACGCGGGTGACGGTGGTGGACCAGCCGGCCAAGATCGGGTGGATCGGGGATGATCTCTTCGTCGACCTGCATCCGTCGCGCAGCGACGTGGACAGCCTGGAGGAGGAGGGCACCTTCGACCCGAAGCCCATCCCCGGCCTGCGGGATCGCGTGGCGAAGTTCGCCGGCCAGGCGGCGGGACGTATCGACTGGGCGACGCTGGACGCGGCCGAGCAGCGCCGCGACGGGATTCCGGTGCGAATCACCCGCTCGACCGAGGCACCCGATGGGGCGCCGACGATCGAACGGGTAACCCGTTCTTCGCTCTAGCGGATTACTTGCGCATCCCGCGGCGGAACGAGCGGTCGAACTTCTCGTTCGCCGCGCGTGCATCGGCCTGGGCAGCCTGGGCCGCCTGGAGGGCCTGCTGCGCGGTCGCCTGCGCCTGACGGGCCGCCGCCAGCGCCTGGGCGGAATTGTCCGAAGCCTTGCGCGACTCGACAAGGGCAGCCTCGGAGGCGGTCGTGCTGCGCTGCAGCATCGCCCGGTCGTCAGAACCCATGCTTTCGCAGGCGCCGAGCAGTGCCACCGGGGCGAGGATGACCGCGAGCTTGCCGAAGCGGCGGAGATTGGTGATCATTAGAGAAACTCCTTCAACGGTCGTTCATGACGAACCCAGGTCGGGGCAAGACCGATAGTTCGTCCGGCCGGACCTTAGCGAATGCAACGCCCGGTCGCCAGATTCGGTGCCATTCTGCGGCGGAACGGCGCGACCTGTGGCGGTTGCGACACGGATAGGCGGCGATCACCCCCCAGGACGCCACAGGCGGCTCTCAAACGATGGATTGATGCCGGGGGGACACACCATTCACGAGAAGCATGGACGCCCCACGCGTCAATGTCGCTCGGAACTTCTCCAATATGGAGACCCCCCATACACTTCGAGTCGCACGCAAGGAACGGTCGCGGTCTCGTTGTGAGGATTGAATGAAGACGATCTGGGGGCGCGCGGTCGCGTTGGCCGCGACGGGGCTGATCGCGGGGCCGGGGTTGATCGCGGGGCCGGTGGCGGCGCAACCGGCGGCGACCAGGCAACCGCAACCATTGCGGCTGGAACTGGGCGGATATTTCGGCGCATACGGGGTCTATGTCCGCCAGCCCGACGGCGCCGGGCAATACGGGCAGGACCGTCGAAAATTCGATCTGAAACGCGAGGCGGAGATATTCGTTTCCGGATCGGTGATGCTCGACAATGGCATCAGCGTCGGCGCCCATGTGCAACTCAATGCCCAGACCGAGTCCAATCAGATCGACGAATCGTTCCTGTACGTCGAATCGAAGGGCGGCACCCTGCTGCTCGGCGCGACCAAGGGGGCAGCCTACAGGCTCGTACCTGGGCCGCCGTCGGTCGATGTCAATTTCGACAGCTTCGATCCGAACTACCGGCTGCTCAACGCATTCGGCGGTTCGTCCATCTCGAACCAGGCCCCCGACCGCTGGAGCCCCGACTTCACGGGCGATTCCGAGAAGATCACCTACGTCACGCCGAAGTTCGGCGGCTTCCAGGCCGGCCTCTCCTACACGCCCACGAACGCCAGGGAGGGCGGCAAGGGCGGCGCCTTCGGCGGCATGCCCGACACCCGGCAAGCGACCGATCAGTTCGCCAACTGGTCGGACGCGGTCGCCGCGGGCGCCTATTATCAGGGCAAGGCCGCCGATGTCGGCTGGATCGTCGGGGCCGGCTACGAACATGGCGAGCTCGCGGACTGCTTCGCCGGCTCGACCTGCGGCGCCTTTGGCGACCGCAGCACCTGGGGCGTCTACGCGTCGGCCTGGACCTCGGACTTCTTCGTCGGCGGCGGCTATCGCGAGGACGACAACGGGCTGAAGGGTGGCAACAAGTCCGCGGCCTGGGGGCTTGGCCTCAACTATTTCATCGATTCATGGACCCTGGGAGCGTCCTGGCTGGACTCTCGCCGCGAGTTTCCCGTGATCGGCGACGACCGGCTGCGACGGGCCGTCGTCGGCGGCCGCTATGCGCTCCAGCGGGGGGTGGAGCTGCGCGGGTCGGTGCAGTGGTACGGGCTGGAGAGCGAGAAGCGGAGCGCGGACGGGGACAGCTGGGCGGTCGTTCTCGGGACAGCGGTTCAGTTCTAGCCAGCCGGCTCAGCCGGCCGGGCCAGTCCGGTCGGCCGGGGCGCATCATTTCGGTGCAGCGAGCATCCGCTCCAGCGCCGGAAGCGTCGGCGAGACCAGGTCGCCGTCGCGCAGCCTGGCAAACTCGTCGTCGGAGGACGCGGGGACGCCGCGGAAGGCGAACCATTCGTCCGACGGCTCCCGCATTTGATAGATGGCCTCGCCGTTCCGGCGGTGCAGGAAGCAGGTGCGGCGGGATTCGGAGCCGCCGCGATACCGCCAGTCGGCGTCGAAGCACATCCGCCCGGCGGCGGTGGTCAGCCATCGCCCCCTGGCGATGGCCGTGGCCGGGCCCTTCCCGACGGTCGCCACGAAGCGCCGATTCTCGCCGAAATGGCCGGCGCCATCCACCCACATCCAGGTCTTGCCCGTATAGAGGGCGTTCAGCTCGATGGCCGTCATCGGCCTGGCGGCGGCGGCCAGCTCGGCCACCGTCTGGGCGGACGCTGCGGACCCGCCGAAGAGCATGCCGGCCAGCATTGCCGCGGCGACCCGACCGCCGGCGGTGAAACACGAGACCTTCATCATCCGACTCCCATGGATTTCGCGTGCCCGACCCGCCTCGGCCTCAATGGCTCGTCACCTGGATCGGCACGCTGGCCGTCGCCACGCCGTCGCCATCGTCCCGGGCGTGCAGGTAGAGACGATAGCGGCCGGGGGCGCGCGGCGTGGTCACGCGGACCTGTCGGCCGTTGCCGGCGGCCCGCAGCCGCCCGGAGCGATGGAACTCGCTGTCGTCGCGAAGCGTCCACTCCAGCGACAGCCCGTTCGGCGGCCCCCACAGTTCGTCGGCGGCGAACTCCAATGTCGTGCCCGGCCGATGGGTGCCAGCCGGGCCGGAAATGCCGGCGAGCGTCGTCAGGGTCGCCGGCACGGGCGTGCCGGTCCATGCGCGGCGCAGCTCGAAGTAGGCGATCTTCTTCCGGCCGGACATGTCGGTCAGGCCGAGCCAGGTCATCGTCCCTTCCAGGCGATCGCGCCAGCTATAGGCGACCCCGCCGATGTTGCTGCCGTTCATGGCGGCGATCACGGTGTGCCACTGATCGGAATAGCGACGCGCCTTCGCCCAATCCGACGGTTCCACCAGATTGCCGGTGGCGTCGGTGGGCGTCAGCCCCGGGTCCCAGTAGCCGAGCGGGCCGAACTCCGACACCAGATAGGGGCGCTCCGGACTGTAGGTGCGGTTCAACGCGTCGAGATCCCGGATGTTGGCGTCGTAGTAGGAATTGACGGCGATGAAGTCGAGCGATGGCGCGTGCCGGTGCCAGGCCTGAAGCTCGCCGGCCAGCTGCGTGGTGTGCTCCGCGGTGGTGAATGCCGGGTGCCGCGGGTCGATCTCGTGGACGCGTCGCGCCAGCCGCTCGACGAAGGCGACATAGGCCTGTCGCACCTCGGTCAGATAGGGCTCGGCGAAGCGGTGCTTGAGCAGGCCCCAGGTCTCATTGCCGAGACCCCAGCCGAGCACGGCCGGGTGGTCGCGATAGCGCAGTACCGTCTGGACCACCTCGTCCTCGTAGCGGGCCAGCGTGGCGGTGTCCGCGAGGTAGTCGACGTGATGCTCGAACCAGAAGCCGAACAGGACCTTCAGTTCATGCTCCTGGGCCAGCGTCAGGATATTGCGATCATACCAGGAGGTGCCGTAGCGGCGGACGGTGTTGGCCCCCATGGCGCGGATCGCGGTGAAGTCCGCCTCCAACTGGCGGCGGGATGGGACCAGGTCCGGATCGCGCCAGTCATGCCCGGCGCCATACGCCACGCCGCGGACCTGGAACGGCTTTCCATCGACCAGCAGCTCGAACTGGCCGGCGTCGCCGCGCACATGCGGCGATGCGTAGCCGGCGCGCTGGGCGAGCGGGCGGTCGTCGTCCTCGGCGTCGAAGCGCGCGTGCGCCGGCATCGCCGCGCGATTCTGGCAGGCGAAGGGCGGCGCGGCCAGTGCTGCGACGACCGGGCTGCGCCCGGTGTCGCGCAGGGCGAAGGTCCAGTCGATGTAGTGCGGGTTGCCGGGCGGTCGCCAGGTCGCGGGCCACTGCCGGTCGAGGTCCGAATGGAAGAAATTCAGGGCGCGGACCTCCGGGTAGCTGCCGGCCACGGTCCGCAGGGCTTCGTCGATCCAGGCCAGCTGATCGCCGCCATACTGGGTGGAGCCGAACTCCGTCACCACGACCGGCTTGCCGGTCCGGAGCAGGGCAGGGCGATAGGCTTGGTAGAGGCTGGGCAGATCCGTCCACTGCCCGATCTCCGCCGGCGGCATCGGCTGCTGGGCCAAACCGTAGTTCAACAAGGTGATCCCGACCCAGTCGACATAGGTGTCGCCGGGGTAGTAGGTGCCGACCCCCTCGGGGGTATGGGCATGGAAGATCCAGCTGACGTTCGAGGCCCCGGCGCGATTGAACATCGCGACGATGTGGCGCCAGGCCGCGATGAACTCCGCCGGCGTGTTCTCCCCCGTCGCCGACCAGGGAAACCGCGGGTTCCCCACCTCATGGGCGAAGTTGACGAGGACCGGCCCGTCGAGGTCGCGCAGGCGAAGCGCGTAGGCGCGGATGTAGTCGTCGAAGACGCCGCTGGTGATCGCCTGGAACACCCGCTTGTTCCGGCCGAGGTCGGGGTCATGCCTGGCGAACGAGAACTGGTCCGTCCACGGCTCCCAGACGATCAACGGCACGGCATCGCGACGCAGGACCTCGCGTAGCAGCCGTTGGGGGAAGTAGGAGAGGCTGTCGGGCCCCCATTTCTGGTAGGTGACGACGGTTTGGAACTTGACGCCAAGGCGGTCCTCGATCGCCGCCCAGTTCTTGTGGGGGCGCCCGAGGTCGTGCTCCGGAATGTAGAGGCCGAGCCGGAAGCAGCCGGTCTCCTTGGTCGTGGCGGCACCGGCGGTGGCCTTGGCCGCGATGCTGAAGCCGTCCGCGCCCTGCATCGCGCCGACCCCCAGCGCCAGGCCGATGATGACGATCACCGCCCGCTCGCGCAGGACGTGGAGCAGGCCCGCCCTGCATTGCGCCACGGCCTCGCAACCGCTTCGCCAAGCCGCCGCCACCGGCCTCGCCCCAATGACCCGCCAGGCGGAGGTGAACCGCGAGGCGGCGGCCCGCAGCCGCAGCAGCGTCGATTGCTGGCCCATGACGGAGACGCCCGTGAGCAGAATGGCATTGCCGGTCGCGATCCCCGCCATGAGGAGGCTGTAGGGGGTCCAGTCGCGCGACAGGCCATAGGCCACCGCGCCCAGTGAAAGGCCCGCCATCACGAGGTTCGGCAGCGCCAGTCGCCAGGAATCCGCCGCGCCCTCGTCCTTCGGGGTCGGGATGTAGGGGATCTTCACCCGCATCAGCGAGCAGACCATTCCCGAGAGATGGACCCACCAGGTGCCGACGCGGAGCACGCCACCGACCAGGTGGAAACCGCGCTCCGAGGGCTCCGACAGCCAGCGCTGGGCGCATTGCCGGATCACCAGGGTCAGCGCGACGAAGGGAACGTACCAGGAGAGAAAGGTCTCGACCGGTGTACGCCAGGCGATACCGCCGAACACGAGGCAGGCGATCGGCACCAGCAGGGTCAGCATCGTGACGAACCCGCCCAGATAGAAGAACGGGTTCATCAGATATTGCAGGCGTTGCGCCCAGCTCAGGCCGCGGAAGATCCGGAAATAGGTCTGGATCAACAGATCGAAGGTGCCGCACGACCACTTCATCTGTTGCTTGTAGTAGGCCGCCATCGTTGCCGGCACGAGGCCGCGCGTGTGGATCTCGGGGACATAGACGGATTTCCAGCCGCGGGCATGCAGGCGCATCGCGGTGTGGCTGTCCTCCGCCAGGCCGACCGCGTGGCCGCCGATCGAATCCAGTGCTGCACGCCGGAAGGCACAGTTGGACCCGAAGGCCGGCACCGTGCCGAGATGCTGCATCCCCAGCATCATCGGCCCGGAAAGCTGGTAGGTCTGTTCCGCAGCACCACGGGCGACCATGCTTTCCGCCTGATTGTGATAGGCCTGCACCGCCTGGACGAAGCCGACCTGCGGGTCGGCGAAATGGTCGATGACGGCATCGATGAAGCCGGGCGCCGGCTCGTGGTCGGGGTCGAGGATGATGCAGATCTCGCCCGAGGTTTGGCGCAGCGCGTTGTTGATGTTCCCCGCCTTGGCGCCCTGCTTCACCGTGCGGGTGAAATGGACGACGCCGAGCCAGCGGCAGACGGCGCGCAGGACCGGGTCATCGCCCTCGTCGCAGAGATGCGTGCGGTGCGCATGGCGCATCGCGACCATGGCTTTCAGCGAGCGCACGAGCATGTCCCGCGGCTCGCCCGGGCACCAGGTCGTGAAGACGTCGACGGTCGGGCCGTACGTGCGCGGCGCCGGCGCAGCCGGCCGGATCGCCCAGTAGAGATACCATTCGTAGAGGCAGATCCCGATCTTGTAGGCGATGACCAGCGTCAGCGGCCAATAGACCCAGCCATCCCCCGGCCGGACCTCCGTCGCATACCAGCCGAGAAACGCCGCAGCCGAGCCCACGCCGAGCAGGACCAGGAAGCGCACCTGAAGCCGCAGCGCCCATGACACGTCGGCGACGCGGGCCGGCGGATCGCCCCACGCGCAGAGCGGCTGGATCCGCAGGAGGCGGCCGGCTTCCGCCTCTACGGGCGATGGGTCTGTTGGGGAAGGGGACTGTACGGGGGAGGAAAGCGGGCCGATGTTCGGCGGAATCGAGGTCGTTCGATCTTCAGCACGCACCCACATCTGCCCAGCCTCTGCCTCGAGCGAGGGCCATCTTCGGGCCCTCCGCTCACCGCAGTTGCAAAGGCAGGGCCCGCGACGGGGTCGGCGCGTGGGATCGTCTAACTATCTGAAGGAACGGGAAGTTCAGGCCGCCATTATATAAGCGGACGAATTATGCTGCGGACGCAGAATGGAATGCGGATTTCGATATGCAAAGCCGGCATAGGCGAATTGCGAAATTCCGATCACCACTAAAAGGCGCGGTGGCGAGTGGCCACCGTCCGGCGCTAGCGCCGCAGGATCGACCCCAGGACGCCGCGGGCGAGCTGCCGCCCGACCGAACCGCCGATGCTGCGGGCCATGCTCTTGAAGAACGCTTCCTCGACCGACTCGCGCGGCGCCCGCGCCCGGCCGGACGGTGCCCGTGGCGCCCGCCCAATGCGTTCAGGGGGCGCGCGTTCAGCGGGGGCGGATTCCGGTGCGGGCTCGCTCCAGGGGCCGCGTCGCCCGGACGGGGGTGGCGCGGCGGTGGAGGGGCGCGGTTCGCGGGGCGTGGCGGCGGCGGCGCCATGCCGGCCCTGGAGCCGTTCGAATGCCGAATCGCGGTCGACGACGGTGTCGTAGCGGCCGGCGATCGGGCTGCGGGCGAGGAGGGCGGCGCGCTCGGCGTCGGTGATCGGGCCGAGGCGCGAATCCGGCGGCCGGATCAGCGCCCGCTCGACGATGCCGGGGCGGCCCTTCTCGTCCAGGAGCGAGACCAGGGCCTCGCCGACGCCCAGCTCGGTGATCGCGGTCGCGGTATCGATCCGCGGGTTGCGGCGGAACGTCTCGGCCGCGGCCCGCACCGCGCGCTGGTCGCGCGGGCTGAAGGCGCGGAGCGCGTGCTGCACCCGATTGCCGAGCTGTGCCAGCACCGATTCCGGGATGTCGAGCGGGTTCTGGGTGACGAAATAGACACCGACCCCCTTCGAGCGGATGAGGCGGACCACCTGCTCCACCTTGTCGACCAGGGCCTTCGGCGCGTCGTCGAACAGCAGGTGCGCCTCATCGAAGAAGAAGACGAGGCGGGGCCGGTCCGGGTCGCCCACTTCCGGCAGCTGCTCGAACAGCTCCGACAGGAGCCACAGCAGGAAGGTGGCGTAGAGCGCCGGCTGCTGCATCAGCCGGTCGGCGGCCAGCACGTTGACCTGGCCCATATTCACTTGACCCGGGCCGTCCTCGGCCAACCCCAGCAGGTCGGCGATGTCGAGCATCGGCTCGCCGAAGAAGCGCTCGGCCCCTTGCGTCTCCAGCACCAGCAGCGCGCGCTGGATGGCGCCGACCGAGGTGCTGGAGACGCTGCCGTAGCGCAGCGTCAGCGCCCGTGCGTTCTCGGCCACGAAGACCAGCATCGCCCGCAGGTCCTTGAGGTCGAGGAGCAGCAGCCCCTCGTCGTCGGCCAGCTTGAAGGCGAGGTTGAGGACGCCCGCCTGGACCTCGTTCAGGCCCAACAGGCGGGACAGCAGCAGCGGCCCGAGGTCGGAGAT
The DNA here is from genome assembly GCA_964594715.1 of uncultured Rhizobiaceae bacterium. Taxonomy (GTDB): domain Bacteria; phylum Pseudomonadota; class Alphaproteobacteria; order ATCC43930; family Allostellaceae; genus Allostella. Next base: position 12,246 of record CAZQOA010000030.1, read on the forward strand.
GGTGGCCCGGATGGGGTGTCCGCGCGTTCCCTCGAGGTCCCAGAACACCACCGGAAACCCGCGATGCTCCAGGCGCAGGCCCAGCTCGCGGGCGCGCTCGTCGAGCTTGGGCTTCGAGGTCCCGGCGCAGGCGATCCCGGCCAGGTCGCCCTTCACGTCGGCCATGAAGACCGGCACCCCGCGCCGGGAAAACCCTTCGGCCAGGATCTGCAGGGTCACCGTCTTGCCCGTGCCGGTCGCGCCCGCGATCAGCCCATGCCGGTTGGCCAGGCGCGGCAGCAGTTCGAGCGCGACCGTACCCTTGCCGACGAAGATGCCGCCGCCCGCTGTTCCACCATCCGTCATGCGATCGTCCCCTGGGTCTGCCCTGGCCCGAGCTAGGGGAATGCCGGCCGGCCCGTCAAGGCCGGGGTTGCGCGCCGGTTCGCGGCAGCGCTTGCACCGGCGGTCCCTTGCCTCCAATTAGCTGGCCATGATGATTGCCATGCACCGGCTTCGGCTCCTCACCGCCGCGGCCCTCATTTCCTCCGCCGCGGTGGCCGCCGGGGCGATGGCCCAGCAGAACCCGCCACCGGCGAAGACGGCGCCGCAAAAGAAGCCGCCGGCAAAAAAGGTGCCGGCCAAGGCACCGGCCAAGCCGGTCCCCGCCGATCCCGGTGCCGGCACGGCGCAGCGCTTCGACGATTGGCGGCTGGGGTGCGAACGCCGGCCGGGGACGGAGCGGGAGACCTGCTTCGTCGAACAGCGGGTCGGCCACAAGGACGCGCCGGAGCGCCTGGCGCTGGCGGTCGCCATCGGCTTCTTCGCGCCCGGGGGCAAGCCGGCGATGATCATCAAGGTGCCGCCGGCAGTCGTCCAGGAGGCCGGCATCATCATCAAGGTGGACGACCAGCAGGTACGGGAAGTCGGCATCCGCCAGTGCGGCCCCGAGAACTGCTCGGTCATGGCCCTGGTCGGCGACGATCTGCTGGCCGAGATGCGCGCCGGCAAGGAGGCGATCGTCGCCTATTCCCGCAAGGAAAGCGCCGAGATCGTCCGCGTCCCGGTCTCCTTGCGCGGCCTCACCCGAGGCTTGGCCGCGCTGCAGAAACGGTAGGTTGCAGGGCCCGGTCCCGAGCGATTCCTGAACTCGCCCGGGCTCCGCCCCTGCTTCACGCCCCCTTGAAGGCCGGCTTGCGCTTTTCCATGAAGGCGGTGCGGCCTTCCTTGTAGTCGTCGCTGGCAAAGCAGGCCTTGACCAGCCGTTCGCACAGCTCCTGGTCGACATGGCCGGCGATCTTGCCGGCGATCTCCTCGACCTCACGCTTCACCGCCAGGATGGTCAGCGGGGCGTTGGCGGCGATGGTGGCGCAATAGTCGCGCACATAGGTCTCGAGCTCGGCCGCCGGCACCACCCGGTTCACCAGCCCCATGCGCTCGGCCTCGTCGGCCGAGAAGGCGCGGGCAGTGAAGAAGATCTCCTTGGCGAAGGCGGGGCCCACGATCGAGACCAGCTTGTTGATGCCGCTGACGCGGTAGCCGAGGCCGAGCTTGGCGGCGGGGACGGAGAAGCGGCTGTCGTCGGAGCAGATGCGGATATCGGTGTTCAGCGTGATGGCGACGCCGCCGCCGACGCACCAGCCGCGGATCATGGCGATGGTCGGCTTGCCGACATGGCGCAGCCGGTCGCTGCTGTTCTCCACGAAGCGTTCGTAGGCGGCCACCTGCTCGGGCGTGTTGCGCGCCTGCTCGAACTGCGAGATGTCGGCCCCGGAGACGAAGGCCTTGTCGCCGGCGCCCTTCAGGACGATGACCCGGACCTGCGGGTTGGCCTCGAACTCGTCGAGGATCTTGGGCAGCGCCTCCCACATGTCGGTCGACACGGCATTGCGCCGCTCCGGCTTGTTGAAGGTGATCCAGCCGATCGCACCGTCGATCTCGGCGATCATGTGCTTGGTCAGTTCGGGCAGGCGACGGACGTCATCGGGCATGGGAAACCTCTTGGGGCGGCGGAGCGCTTCTGGTGGGGTGCCTGATGCCCGTATAGCATGACCCGCGTCCGCGAGGCACCGCCCCTCCGGCGGCCGATTTGCGAGCCAGGCGGGGAGTAGATCCGATGACCAAGGTCGTGCGTATCCACCGCCATGGCGGGCCGGAGGAGTTGCGGGTCGAGGACGAGGTGGTGGGTGCGCCAGGCGCCGGCCAGGTGCGCATCCGGCACACCGCGATCGGCCTGAACTTCGTCGATATCTATCACCGCATCGGCCAGTTCGGCGCCGACCCCATGCCCTTCGTGCTGGGAGTGCAGGGAGTGGGCGTGGTCGATGCGGTCGGACCGGGCGCGGCCGGGCTTTCGGTCGGCGACCGGGTCGCCTATGCCGGGCAGATGGGGGCCTATCGCGAGGTCCGGCTGGTGCCGGCCGACCGCATGGTCCGGCTGCCGGCCGACATCGACGACGGGGTCGCCGCCGCCGGCCTGCTGCGCGGGCTCACCTCGCAATATCTCGTGCGCCGCCTCTACCGGGTGCAGCCGGGCGACACCGTGCTGGTGCATGCGGCTGCCGGCGGCGTCGGCCTCATCCTGTGCCAGTGGGCAAAGCATCTCGGCGCCACCGTCATCGGCACCGTGTCGTCGGCGGCGAAGGCCGACGTGGCGCGCGCCCATGGCTGCGACCACCCCATCGTCTACACGGAAGAGGACTGGGTCGCGCGGGTGAAGGAGCTGACCGACGGCCGGGGCGTGCCGGTCGTCTATGACAGCGTCGGCCGCGACACCTTCATGGGCTCGCTCGACTGCCTCCGCCCGATGGGCATGGCGATCAACTACGGCACCGCGTCCGGCCAGGTGGAGCCGTTCCCGCTGCAGCACCTGCACAAGCGTTCGCTGATCGTCACCCGCCCGACGCTCGGCACCTGGATCGCCGACCGCGGCGACCTGGAGCGGGCGTCGGACGAGTTCTTCAACCTGGTCCGCGGCGGCGCCATCCGGGTCGAGGTCGCGGCCGCCTACCCGCTGGAGGAGGTCGCCCGCGCCCATGCCGAGCTCGAGGGACGGCGGACCACCGGGGCGATGATCCTCGTCCCCCGCTGAGCGTCGGCGCTAGATCGCGTCCTTCGCCCGCAGCGCCGCGATCGCCGCATCGTCGTAGCCGATGCCCTTCAGGATGGCGTCGGTGTCGACGCCCTGCTCGGGCGAGGCCGAGCGCATGGTAGAGGGGGTGCGCGACAGCTCGACCGCCTGGCCGACCAGCTTCTGCGGCCCAAGCACCGGATGGACGACCGGCCGGGCCATCTTCAGGTGCTCGACCTGCGGGTCGGCGAACACCTCGTCCATCTTGTAGATCGGGCCGCTCGGCACGCCCGCCTGGTTCAGCAGGTCGATCCAGTGCTGGCTCGGCTGCGTCAGGGTGATGGCCTCGATGATGGCGTTCAGCGCCTTGCGGTTCTTCGAGCGGGCCGGGCCGGTGGCGTAGTCGGGGTCGTCGGCCAGGCCGGGCGCGCCGATCGCCTTGCAGAAGCGCTTGTAGATGTCGCCCCCGGTGGCGGCGATGTTGATGTGGCCGTCGGCCGTCTTGAAGACCCCGGTCGGGATCGAGGTCGGATGGTCGTTGCCGGCCTGCTGCGGCACCTCGCCCGCCATCAGCCAGCGTGCGGCCTGGAAATCCAGCATCGCGATCTGCGCCTGGAGGAGGGAGGACTGCACCCACTGCCCCTGGCCCGACACCTCGCGCTCCAGCAGCGCCACCAGGATGCCCATGGCGCAGAAGATGCCCGCCGTCAGGTCCGCGATGGGGATGCCGACCCGCATCGGGCCCTCGCCCGGCTGGCCGGTGATCGACATCAGCCCGCCCATGCCCTGGGCGATCTGGTCGAAGCCCGGCCGGTCGCGATAGGGGCCGTCCTGGCCGAAGCCCGAGATCGAGCCCAGGATGATGCGCGGGTTGATCGCCCGCAGCGTCTCATAGTCGACGCCGAGGCGGAATTTCACGTCCGGGCGGTAGTTCTCGACCACCACGTCGGCGGCCTCGACCAGCTTCTTGAAGATCGCCAGCCCTTCCGGCGTCTTCAGGTTCAGCGTCATCGAGCGCTTGTTGCGGTGCAGGTTCTGGAAGTCGGAGCCGTGCCTGGCACCGCCCAGCGCCTCGCCCTGCTCGATCGCCGGCGGCGATTCGATCTTGATGACCTCCGCGCCCCAGTCGGCCAGTTGGCGCACGCAGGTCGGACCGGCGCGCACGCGCGTCAAATCGAGGACCTTGAAGCGGGCGAGCGGAAGGGCGTCGTGAACGGTCATGATGCCTCG
>CAZQOA010000030.1:16624-47370 GCA_964594715.1 uncultured Rhizobiaceae bacterium
TAGTCGCTGGAGCCGCGGCGCAGCATGAAGTCGCGGCCGACGATGCGGTAGCCGATGGCGACGATGGCGATGGTGGCGGCGAGCAGCAGCCAGCCGAGTGCGGCGAGGCGCTCGAAATTGCCCTCCTCGGACAGGTCGAACAGCATCACCGCCATGGTCCGCGTGTCGGGGCCGTAGAGGAAGATGGCGGCCGACAGCTCGCGCGTGGCCGGGATGAAGACCAGCAGCCAGGCGCCGATCAGCCCGCTCTTCAGCAGGGGTACGACGACCTTGCGGACGGCGGTGAGCCGGCTGCCGCCGAGAATGCGGACGGCATCCTCCATCTCCGGGTTGATCGAGCGGATGGACGCCGATGCGTTGGCGAAGGCGATCGGCAGGAAACGCGTGGTGAAGGCGAGGATGAGGATCCAGGCGGTGCCGTAGAGCGCCAGCGGCGGCGGCGCATAGGCGGCGTAGAAGCCGATCGCCAGCACGATGCCGGGAATGACGAAGGGGGCCATGCACAGGAAGGAGAGGATGCCGCGGAACGGCACCAGCCGGCGCTGCACGATGTAGGCGATGCACAGGGCCAGGCTGATGGCGATGCAGGCGGTCGCCGCGGCGTAGGTGAAGCTGTTGACGACCGACTGGCGGGCCGTCGCGTGCTCGAAGAGGAGGAAATGGAAATTGCCCAGGGTCAGGTTGTCGAAGCTGAAGCCGCGACCCCACGCCTTGGCGAAGGCGGCCTGGCCCAGGATCAGGTAGGGCAGCAGCACCGACAGGCTGAGCACGAAGAGGGCATAGCCGAGCAGCACCCAGCGCCAGGGGCCGAGCTGCATCGGCCGGCGCTCGCCGCCCTTGCCGGTCAATGCCACGAAGCCGCGCCGGCGGATGATGCGCTGCTGGATCCAGAAGAGGCCGACCGTGACCAGGAGGAGCGGCATGGCGAAGGCGGCCGCCACCTCGACCCGGGCGGGATGCGAGAAGAACTGCCAGAGCTGGGTGGTGACGACGTTGAAGCGCGCCGGCAGCGCGATCAGGGCGGGCGACCCGAACAGCGCGATCGCCTCGAGGAAGGTGATGATGACGCCGCCCAGGATCGCCGGCAGCACCATCGGCAAGGTGATGAGGAAGGTCGTCCGCCACTTGCCGGAGCCGAGGATGCTGGCGGCGTCCTCCATCTCGGAGGAGACGAGGTCGAGGGCGGCGCTGACGAAGATGAAGAGGTAGGGGAACGAGTAGATGGCGATGATGAAGGTGAGGCCGGGGAAGCTGTAGATGTCGAACAGCGGGTCCTCGGCACCGGTCAGGGCGCGCCAGATGCGGTTGACCCACCCGGCATTGGGCCCCGCCAGCAGGATCCAGCCGATCGCTCCCAGATAGGGCGGGGTGATGAAGGTGCCGAGCACGAGCAGGCGGACCAAGCCCTTGCCCGGCATGTCGGTGCGTGACACGCCCCAGGCGAGCGGCACCGCGAACAGGAGGCAGAGCACCGACACGGCTGCCCCCAGCACGACCGAGTTCCATAGGGCGATGACGTAGCGGTGCCGGCCATAGGCGGTGACGTAGTTGGCCAGCGTGAAGGCACCGGTATCCTTCTCCGCGAAGCTGGTCAGGACCAGCCGCAGCAACGGATTGACCACCAGGAAGGCCAGCACGGCAGCCAGGAACAGCCACAGCAGGATGGTGGCGTCGAAGTTGCGCAGGCGCGTCGACCAGGACCGGCGGCCCCAGCCGAGCGCGGCGTCGGTCATGCCTTTCCTCCGGTCAGCCGTCCCGGGTCAGCCGCCGAACAGGTCGCGCCACTTCTCGATCAGCTTCGGTACCCCGTTCGAGACCTCGGTGTCCGTCGGGCGGATGACCTTGAACTCGGTGAAGGACTTGGCGCCGGCCAGCGGGCTTACCTCCGGGCGCAGGCTTTCCTGGCGGTTCTTCACCGCCACCTGCGCATGCTCCACGTCCATCAGGAATTCCAGGAACAGCTTGGCCGCAGCCGGCTTGGTGGTGTTCTTCATGATCGCCGAGGGCGACACCATCAGCAGCGAGCCGTCGGTCGGGTAGATCACGCCGACCGGGTTGCCGCGGTCGGCGCTCTCCAGGGTGGTCGCGGTGGGGCCGAAGGAGACGATGCGCTCGCCCGCATTCAGCATCGTCACGGTGTCGTTGATGGACCGCCCGATCTGCGGCCGGTTCTTCTCCAGCATCTCGAAGAACGGCCAGCCGTAGAGCTTCTCCATCATCACGGCCCAGGTGCCGACATAGCCCGAGAAGGCAGGATGGCCGGTGGCGATCTTGTTGCGCCATTTCGGCTCCAGCAGATCGGTCCAGTTCTTCGGCAGTTCCTCGGGCTTCAGCTTGTCGGTGCGGTAGCCGATGACGATCAGCCCGGCCGCGGTCGGGTAGTACATGCCGTCGGCATCGAAATTCTGGAACGGCCCGGCCACCTTGTCGGCATTCTCGGGCTTGTAGGCCATCAGGAGGCCCTTCTGCTTCAGTTCCAGATAGTGGCCGATGTCGGTGGAACTGAACACGTCGCACTTGGCGACGCCGGCGCTGATGTCCTGGTTGAGGCGCTGGTAGGCGACCTGGGCCGTGGTGCGGACCACGTTGACCTTCACGGCCGGGTATTTCTTCTCGAACGCGCGACCGGTCTCTTCGGCCTGCTGGGTCGTGTAGTGGGCGACGTACCAGGTCAGCTCGCCGTCCTTCTTGGCGGCCTCGTAGAGCTGCGCCAGGTCGGCCTGCGCCGGAACGGCGGCGAAACCCGCGACGACGAACAGTGCCAAGCCGAAGATGCTTTTCCGCATCGCCATTCCTTGCCCTCCCCCTTCAGCGTGCCCCGTCAGCCGTGGCGCGCCGCGTGATCCAAAACAGTATGGGCGGGGATGGGGCTTGCCAACCCTGTTGATCGCGGCGGCGGCGCGTGGCGCCCGGGCTGCCCCGAAAGAAGCGGATTTACGCTGCACGACCTTTATGATACCGACGCGTTTTCCGGCCGCGGGGTTCGCGGTTCCACTCGGTTTGCTCGCCGACGAAAGGAGAGCTGCTCGCCGTGCAAGTCCTCGTACGAGACAATAATGTCGACCAAGCCCTGCGCGCGCTGAAGAAGAAGATGCAGCGCGAGGGGGTGTTCCGGGAAATGAAGATGCGCCGCAACTTCGAGAAGCCCTCCGAGCGGCGTGCCCGCGAGCAGGCCGAAGCGGTGCGGCGCTATCGCAAGCTGCTGCGCAAGCGGCTGGAACGCGAGGGCTACTGACCGGCCGTACCGGCCGGGAACCGGAAAGAAAAAAGGCGCCACCCGCAGGATGGCGCCTTTTCCATGTGTGCCAGAGAGATTTCGAGTTCGCCCGGGCTCCGGAACGAACGCCGTCGACTAGAGGAACGCGACCTTGATGATCTCGTAGGACTTGGCGCCACGCGGGGTCGTCACCTCGACCGACTCACCCTTCTGCTTGCCGATCAGGGCGCGGGCCAAGGGCGAGGTGATCGACAGGCGCCGCGACTTGATGTCGGCCTCGTCCTCGCCGACGATCTGGTAGGTCGCCTTCTCGTCGGTGTCCTCGTCGGCCAGGGTCACCGTGGCGCCGAACTTTACGGTCGCGCCGGAAAGCTTGGACACGTCGATCACTTCGGCGCGTGAAATCTTATCCTCGAGCTCGGCCAGCCGCCCCTCGATGAAGCTCTGGCGCTCGCGCGCGGCATGATACTCGGCGTTCTCGGAGAGATCGCCATGCTCGCGCGCCTCGGCGATCGCGCGAATGACCTCGGGCCGGTCGCTCGTCTTCAGCCGCTTCAATTCTTCGACCAGGTTGTCATAGCCACTGGCCGTCATCGGGACTTTGGTCATGCGTGTGGTTCCGTAGCCGATTTCACGGATGGCTTGCGTCGCGTCGTTTCAGGACATCAGAAAACCAGCCGCCCGGCCGTTGCCGGCCGGGCGCCCTAAAACGATCCATGAAGGTAGGCTTGCAAGGGGGCGACTTCAAGGGCACCCGCCTCGAGCGCGATGATCGCCTCGACCGCGGCCCTGGCACCCGCCATGGTGGTGTAATAGGGAACGCCAGTCGTCACCGCCGTGCGGCGCAGGCTGAAGCTGTCGGAAATGGCCTGGGCGCCCTCGGTCGTATTGAAGACGAGCTGGACCTCGCCCGACAGCATCGCGTCGACGATGTGCGGGCGGCCCTCCAGGACCTTGTTGACCACGTCCACGGCGATGCCGTTGCCGGCCAGCCACTCCGCGGTGCCGCGGGTCGCGATGATCCGGAAGCCCAGCGCCGCCAGGCGGCGCACGGGCTCGACCAGGGCCGGCTTGTCGCGGTCACGAACCGACACGAAGACCGTCCCCGACAAGGGCAGGTTGGTGCCGCTGCCGAGCTGCGACTTGGCGAAGGCGCGGCCGAAATCCATGTCGAGGCCCATGACTTCGCCGGTCGATTTCATCTCGGGGCCGAGCAGGGTGTCGACCCCGGGGAAGCGGGCGAAAGGGAAGACGGCTTCCTTCACCGCGACATGGGTATAGTTGGTCGGCTTCGGGATCAGGCTGGCCAGCCTCTCGCCCGCCATGACCCGGGCGGCGATCTTGGCGATCGGCACCCCGGTCGCCTTGGCCACGAACGGCACCGTACGGCTGGCGCGCGGGTTGACCTCCAGCACATAGACGTCGCGGCCCTGGATGGCGAACTGGACGTTCATCAGCCCGACGACGCTGAGCGCGCGGGCCAGGGCCGCGGTCTGGCTGCGGATGTCCTCGACCACGTCGGCGGCCAGCGAATAGGGCGGCAGCGAGCAGGCGGAATCCCCCGAATGGATGCCGGCCTCCTCGATATGCTCCATGATGCCGGCGACGAACACGGTCTCGCCGTCGGCGACGGCGTCGACATCGACCTCGATCGCATCGTTGAGGTAGGAGTCGATCAGGACCGGGCTGGTGCCCGACACCCGCACCGCCGTCGTCATGTAGCGCTGCAGGCCGGTCACGTCATGGACGATCTCCATGGCGCGCCCGCCCAGCACATAGGATGGGCGGATCACGACGGGGTAGCCGATGCGCTCGGCGACGGCGATGGCTTCCGCCTCGGACGTGGCGGTGCCGTTCACCGGCTGGCGCAGGCCCAACTCCTGCAGCAGCACCTGGAACCGCTTGCGGTCCTCGGCCAGGTCGATGGCGTCGGGCGAGGTGCCGAGGATCGGGATGCGCGCCGCCTCCAGTGCTGCCGCCAGCTTCAGCGGGGTCTGCCCGCCGAACTGCACGATGACGCCCATGACCTCGCCGGTCGACTGCTCGACGCGGACCAGTTCGGTCACGTCCTCGGCCGTCAGCGGCTCGAAATAGAGCCGGTCGGAGGTGTCGTAGTCGGTCGACACCGTCTCCGGGTTGCAGTTCACCATGATGGTCTCGATGCCGGCTTCGCGCAGCGCGTAGGCGGCGTGGACGCAGCAATAGTCGAACTCGATGCCCTGGCCGATGCGGTTGGGCCCGCCCCCCAGGATGACGACCTTGCGGCGATCCGTCGGGTCGGACTCGCACTCCGCCGGGGCCATCCCGTTGCCCTCGTAGGTCGAATACATGTAGGGCGTGTCGGAGGGGAACTCGGCAGCACAGGTGTCGATGCGCTTGTAGACCGGCTTGATGCCGAGGCCGCGGCGCTGCTCGGCGACCGTCGCCTCGTCGAGGCCGGCCAGGGTCGCCAGGCGCGCGTCGGAGAAGCCCATGCCCTTGAGGCGGGCCATGCCCGGGGCGTCGGCCGGCAGCCCTTCGGCCACGACCGCCTGCTCGGCCGTCACGATCGCCTGGATGCGGGCGATGAACCAGGGGTCGATGCGGCAGGCGGCGTGGATGTCGGCGATCGACAGGCCGCGGCGCAGCGCCTCGGCGACCACCAGGATGCGGTCGGGCGTCGGCCGGCCGAGGGCGGCGCGCAGCACGTCGCGGTCGCCGGGGCCGCCGGTCAGGCCGGGGATGACGATGGGATCGAAGCCGGACAGGCCGGTTTCCATCGACCGCAGCGCCTTCTGCATCGATTCCTCGAACGACCGGCCGATCGCCATCGCCTCGCCGACCGACTTCATCGAGGTGGTGAGCAGGGCCTCGGTGCCGGGGAACTTCTCGAAGGTGAAGCGGGGGATCTTGGTCACGACATAGTCGATGGTCGGCTCGAACGATGCCGGCGTCACGCCGGTGATGTCGTTGTCGAGCTCGTCCAGCGTGTAGCCGACCGCCAGCTTGGCCGCGATCTTGGCGATCGGGAAGCCGGTCGCCTTGGATGCCAGCGCCGACGAGCGCGAGACGCGCGGGTTCATCTCGATGATGACGAGGCGCCCGTCGGCCGGGTTGACCGCGAACTGGACGTTGGAGCCGCCGGTGTCGACGCCGATCTCGCGCAGGACCGCGATCGAGGCGTCGCGCATCCGCTGGTATTCCTTGTCGGTCAAGGTCAGCGCCGGGGCGACGGTGATGCTGTCGCCGGTGTGGATGCCCATCGGGTCGATGTTCTCGATGGCGCAGATGATGATGCAGTTGTCGGCCTGGTCGCGCACGACCTCCATCTCGAACTCTTTCCAGCCGAGGACGGATTCCTCGATCAGGAGCTCGCCGACCGGCGATGCGCGCAGGCCGCCGCGCACGATCTCGGCGAACTCCTCGCGGTTGTAGGCGATGCCGCCGCCGGTGCCGCCCAGCGTGAAGGACGGACGGATGATCGCCGGCAGTCCGACCACGTCAAGCGCGGCCAGGGCCTCGTCGAGCGAGCGGGCAAGCTGGCTCTTGGGCGATTCCAGGCCGATCTTGTCCATCGCCCGGCGGAACAGCATCCGGTCCTCGGCCTTGGCGATCGCCTCGCGCCGGGCGCCGATCAGCTCGACGCCGAACTTTTCCAGCGTGCCGTCGTCGGCCAGCGCCAGGGCCGTGTTCAGCGCCGTCTGCCCGCCCATCGTCGGCAGCAGCGCGTCGGGGCGCTCGCGCTCGATGATCTTGGCCACCATGGCCGGCGTGATCGGCTCGATGTAGGTGGCGTCGGCCAGCCCGGGATCGGTCATGATCGTCGCCGGGTTGGAGTTGACGAGGATGATCCGGTATCCCTCCTGGCGCAGCGCCTTGCACGCCTGCGCCCCGGAATAGTCGAACTCGCACGCCTGCCCGATGATGATCGGGCCGGCGCCGATGATGAGGATGGACTTGATGTCGGTGCGCTTCGGCATCTGATTATCCGCGTTTCTCGTCCATCATGCGGACGAACCGCTGGAAGAGGTAGTGGCTGTCCTGCGGGCCGGGCGAGGCCTCGGGATGGTACTGGACCGAGAAGATCGGCCGGTCCGTCACCCGGATGCCCTGGTTGGTCCCATCGAAGAGCGAGACGTGGCTGACCTCGACGCCGGGCGGCAAGGTCTCGGAAACCACGCAGAAACCGTGATTCTGGCTGGTGATCTCGACCTTGCCGGATTCCAGCGCCTTGACCGGGTGGTTGGCGCCGCGATGGCCGATGGCCATCTTGCGGGTCTCCCCGCCGAGCGCCAGCGCCAGCATCTGGTGGCCGAGGCAGATGCCGAAGATCGGCAGGCCGGTGTCGATCAGCGACTTCAGGGTCGGCACCGCATAGATCCCCGTCGCGGCCGGGTCGCCCGGGCCGTTCGAGAGGAAGATGCCGTCCGGCTTGTGGCGCAGCACGTCCTCGGCGGTCGCGGTCGCGGGCACCACCGTCACCCGGCACCCCCCCGAGACCAGGCTGCGCAGGATGTTGCGCTTGGCGCCGTAGTCGATGGCGACGACATGGTGGCGGGAGGCCTCCTGGCGGCCATAGCCCTCGCCGAAGACGTAGCGCGTCTCGTCCCACTGGTAGGTCTGGCGGCAGGTGACCTCGATCGCCAGGTCCATGCCCTCCAGGCCCGGCCAGGCGCGGGCCTCGGCGATCAGCGCCTCGATGTCGAACCGGCCGTCGGGGTCATGGGCCAGCACGCCGGTCGGCGGCCCATGGTCGCGGATGCGCCGGGTGACGGCGCGGGTGTCGATGCCGCTGATCGCCGGCAGGTCGTGGGCCTTCAGCCAGGCGTCGAGATGGCGCGTCGAGCGCCAGTTGGAGGGTTCGGTGACATCGGCGCGCAGGACCATGCCGCGGGCCGCCGGAACCACCGACTCGACGTCCTCGAGGTTGGTGCCGACATTGCCGATGTGCGGGAAGGTGAAGGTGACGATCTGCCCGGCATAGGACGGATCGGTCAGGATCTCCTGGTACCCCGTCATGGAGGTGTTGAAGCAGACCTCACCCACGGTGCGGCGCGCGGCGCCCAGTCCTCGGCCCCAGAACACGCTGCCGTCGGCCAGGACCAGAACGGCGGTAGCGCCGGGCGGGGGCAGGGTGCGGGGGACGGGGGGGGCCGTCGGCGGCATCTGGCAGGCTCCTTCTGTGGGGCACGGCCTCGCGGTCGCGCGAACGCGGCCCCTCGGGTGCGATCCGAGGCGCCGTGGCAATCTGGTCCCGCCGGCAAGCGCGGCTGAGCGATGGCGTGGAAGCCGGGCGGTACTTAGAGAAAGCCCCCGTCGGCGTCAAGGCAAGGAGCGGGAGCGGGCGTGCCGCACGCCGGGCCCGCAGGCCGGATTCCGCGACAATGGTTCGTTCCTCGGCAAGCGCTCGGGATGAGTTGCCACCGGTATTTCCGACCCGCCTTGGATGAAACGCGTGAGACGATGAAGGTCGGGAGTGCTGGCGATGGAGCGAGCCGATCGGCGGAGCTCCACTGCTTTTCCCAATCTCTCTTCATCCTGAGCTTGTCGAAGGGTCCGGATGGCGGAATGAACATCGGCGTCCTTTCCTTGCACCAGGATGGTTCGACAAGCTCACCATGAGGGTGTGCGGCATAGCGATGGTGACAACCGATCGGCAGCAGCTCTGCTGCTTGCCCCAATCAAACCGGCCAGCGCCGAGACCTGAAACCGTCCACCATGTCCCCGTACAGGTGTCCACTTTGTCCTTGTGCAGAACACCTGACGAACCATGAGCTCGCCCGGGCTCCGTGCTTCACCGAGGGCGAGCCGGTCAAGAGGTTCCTCACGGCTTGGCCTTCGGGTCGTCCGACAGATGCTCGGCGGCGGTGTCGTTGGAGGGGGCGGCGCAGCGGTCGGCGCCGGGGGCGTAGCCGGCTTTGCGGAACTTGCCATCCTGGAGATAGAGCAGGTCGTCCCAGCCGTCGGTATAATAGAGGCGGACCCGCGATCCCTCCCAGCGCCAGATGCCGACCTCGCCCTGGCCGAAGTCGGTGGTCGCGGACTGGTCGGCCTGGAGGCGGGCGAGGAAGGGCTGGCCGTCGCTGTGGAAGAAGCGCCACAGGCCGACCGGCTGGAATGCGTCCGCGGCGACCGCGGGCAGTGCGGCCAGGACCAGCAGGGCGGCGGTCGAACCCAGGAACCAGCGTCGTGACATGGGGAAGCCTCCGATTTGTTGCACGCCAAGTTGACAAGTCCGGACATGGTCCAGCACCTTGCGCCCTCCAGCCTAAAGAAAATCCCTCGGGGGAGGTCGTTGATGAATCCAGGATTTGGCCGCATCGCCAGCGCGGCGGCGGCGGCGCTCGTCGCCGTCGCACTCGCCGCCGGCCCGGCCGCGGCGCAGAAGCGCGGTGGCACCATCGTCTTTGCCCAGGAGGCGCCGCCGCCGACCCTGGACCCGTACTTCTCCACCTCGATATCCACCCGCAACGTCGCGATGAACATCTTCGAGACGCTGGTCACCCGGGACGAGAACAACGGCATCATCAAGGAACTGGCGGAGGACTACAGCGTCAGCCCCGATGGGCTGACCTACACCTTCACCATCCGCAAGGGCGTGAAGTTCCACAACGGCAAGGACCTGACCTCGGCCGACGTGAAGGCATCCTACGAGCGCTACAAGCGCATGGCCCTGCCGAAGGTGACGCTGGCGCCGGTGACGAGCTTCGAGGCGCCCGACCCCTATACCTTCGTCATCAAGCTGAAGGAGCCGGTCCCGGTCTTCCTGGAAGAGATCACGGCCTTCGTGTCGCCGATCGCCATCCTGCCGGCCGAGCAGTCCGACCGTGAGGGCGGCAAGATCGACATCATCGGCACCGGCCCCTTCCAGTTGGTGGAATGGGTGGCCGACAGCCATCTGAAGCTGAAGCGGTTCGAGGGCTACAAGCCGGACGAGCGCTCCAAGGGCACCGACGGGTTCGCCGGCCGCAAGGTGGCGCTGGTCGACATGGTCGACATCCGCCTCGTCAAGGAGCCGGGGGCCCGCGTCGCCGGCCTGGAATCGGGCCAGCTCCACATCGTCGAGGACATCCCGATCGAATCCGCCAAGCGGCTGGCCGGCCGCAAGGACATCGTCCTCTACGACCTGAAGAACTGGTGGCTGCACGGCGCCTGGGTGAACCACGCCCGCGGGCCGACCGACAACCCGAAGATCCGCCGCGCCATGCAGATCGCCCTCGACATGGAGGCGATCATGGATATCTCCACCGACGGTGCCTACAAGGTGCAGCCCGGCCTGCAATATCCCGGCAATCCGTACTACGTGACGGACGGCAAGGAGCTCTACAACGTCAACGACCCGAAGAAGGCCCAGGCCCTGCTGAAGGAGGCCGGCTACAAGGGCGAAGAGCTCGTCATCATCACCAACTCCAGCTACCAGAGCATGTACAAGGCGGCCCAGGTCGTGGCCGAGCAGCTCAAGGCCGTCGGCTTCAAGGTGCGGATCGACGTGTTCGACTGGGCGACGGCCACCGCCCGCCGCCGCAACAAGGACGCCTGGAACCTCTGGTTCACCGGCCAGGGCACCGGGCCGTCGGTCGGCCCCTTCACCGCGCTCAAGGACGTGGTGACGCCGCAGCTCAACCAGTTCACGCCCGATCCGGTGCTGGACAAGCTGTTCGACGAGATGATCTCCGGCACCACGATGGAGGCCCGCAAGGCATCCTTCGGCAAGTTCCAGGCACGGGTCTACGACAACGTCCTGTTCCTCAAGTTCGGCGACCTGGAGCGCAAGCAGGCGTCGCGGGCCAACGTGAAGGGCTACATTCCCTATCGCATCCCCCGTTTCTGGAACGTGTCGCTGGAGGATTGAGGCCGGCGACCGGCCTCGATGATGCGGCTTCGAACGATCGCCTCGAACTGGAAGTGAAGGAGGGACGAGGGGGCATTACTGCCTCCTCGTCGTCATTGAATGGGTGAATTCGTCCTCCGCCGCCTCCTGGCCGCGATCCCGGTCCTGCTGATCGTCACGCTGATCTCGGCTTCGATCATGCAGCTCGTACCGGGCGACCCGGCCTCGGTGATCGCGGGCCAGGGAGCCTCCGAAACGGAGATCGCCCAGGTGCGCCTCCAGCTCGGGCTCGACCGACCCTTCGTGGTCCGCCTCGGGGAATGGTATGTCGGGCTCGCGCGCGGCGATCTCGGGCAGTCCCTGATGCTGAACCGCAGCGTCGGCCAGGCGATCGTCGAACGCGTGCCGGTGACGGCGGCGCTGGCCGGCGTCGCCTTGCTGCTGACCATCGTCATCGGGGTTCCGGCGGGCGTCATCGCCGCGCTTCGGCCGAACAGCTGGGTCGATCAGCTCGTTCTGACGCTGGCGCTGATCGGCGTCTCGGTGCCGAATTTCTGGCTGAGCCTGATGTTCATCGTGCTGTTCGGCGTCATCGTCGACTGGCTGCCGACCGGCGGCTATGTCCCCTTCGGCGATGATCCGGTCGAATGGGCACGCAGCCTGGTCCTGCCCTCGATCTCGCTGGCCCTGCTGCAGATCGGCCTGCTCGCGCGCATCACCCGGGCGACCATGCTGGAGGTGCTGCGCAACGACTATGTCCGCACCGCCCGCGCCAAGGGCCTGCCGCGGCGCATGGTGGTGGGCAAGCACGCGCTGAAGAACGTCATGATCCCGGTCGTGACGGTGATCGGCATCTCCTTCGGTCTGCTGCTGTCGGGGTCGGTGGTGATCGAGACCGTCTATTCGATCCCGGGCATGGGGCGGCTGCTGGCGACCGCCATCTTCAGCCGCGACTACCCGGTCATCCAGGGCGGGCTGCTGGTGACGGCGGCGACGCTGGTCCTGGTCAACCTCGTGGTCGACGTCCTCTATGCCCTCCTCGATCCGCGCGTGACCTATGACCGCCGCTGACGCACCCGCCGTGGCGGCGGCACCCGCTGGCCGCAGCCTCATCGGCCGACTGTTCCGGCACCGGCTGTTCCTGACCGGCTTCATCCTGTTCGGCATCATGCTGCTGCTGGCGGTCTTCGCCGACCTGGTCGCGATCGCAGCACCCGAGCGCATGCATTACCGCTTCCGTTTCCAGTGGCCGAGCTGGCAATTCCCGCTCGGCACCGACAATTTCGGCCGCGACCTGTGGAGCCGGCTGGTCCATGGCGCTCGCCTGTCGCTCGGCATCGGCTTCGCGGTGGTCGTGGCGACCGGCATCGCCGGCACCGCGATCGGCCTGCTCGCCGGCTATTTCCGCCGCCTCGACGAGCCGTTGATGCGGGTGATGGACGCGCTCATGGCCTTCCCGGCGATCCTGCTCGCGATCGCCATCGCGGCGGCGCTCGGGCCCTCGGCGATCAATGCGGTGATCGCGCTCTCGGTCGTCTACACCCCGCGCACCGCCCGCATCGTCCGCGCCACCGTCCTGGTCGTGCGCGAGATGGAATATGTCCAGGCGGCGTTGGCCTTCGGTGCCCGCCACCGCTGGATCATCATGCGGCACGTCCTGCCCAACAGCCTGGCGCCGCTGATCATCCAGCTCACCTTCATCTTCGCCTACGCGATCCTCGCCGAAGCGATTCTGAGCTTCCTCGGCGTCGGGCCGCCGCCGCCGACGCCGACCTGGGGGAACATGATCGCCGACGGCAAGGACTACCTGCGCGAGGCGCCGCTGCTCGCCCTCTTTCCCGGCCTGGCGGTGATGGTCACGACCCTCGGCCTCAACATCCTGGGCGACGGGCTGCGCGACGTGCTCGATCCACGCCTCCGTGTGCTGCATGACTGAGCCGCTGCTGGCCGTAGAGGACCTGCGCGTCGTCTTCGGGCGCCCCGGCCGCGAGCAGGTCGCGGTCGACGGCGTCAGCTTCCAGGTCGACCCCGGCCGGACGCTGGGCATCGTCGGCGAGTCCGGCTCCGGCAAGAGCCTGACGGCGCTGGCCATCCTGCGCCTGGTGCCGAGCCCGCCCGGGCGCATCGCCTCGGGCCGGGTCCGGTTCGAGGGCCGCGACCTCGCCGCCATCCCGGAGGCCGAGATGGAGCGGGTGCGGGGGGCCCGCATCGGCATGATCTTCCAGGAGCCGATGAGCGCCCTCAACCCGGTCTTCACCATCGGCGAGCAGGTGTCGGAGGCACTGCGCGTGCATGAGGGGCTGGGTCGCCGGGAGGCGTCGGCGCGGGCGCTGCGGCTGCTGGAGCGGGTCGGCATCTCCGACGCGCCGCGGCGCATGGGCCAGTATCCGCACGAGCTGTCGGGGGGCATGCGCCAGCGGGTGATGATCGCCGCGGCCCTCGCCTGCCGCCCCAGCCTCCTCATCGCCGACGAACCCACGACTGCCCTCGACGTCACCATCCAGGCCCAGATCCTGGCCCTGCTGCGCGAGTTGCAGCGCGAGATGGGCATGGCCGTCATCCTCATCACCCATGACCTGGGCGTGGTCGCCCAGATGGTCGACCGGGTGGTGGTGATGTATGGCGGCCGCATCGCCGAGGAGGGGACGGTCGAGCAGGTGTTCGGCCAGCCGAGCCACCCCTATACGCGCCTGCTGCTGGAGAGCATCCCCTCGCTCGACCATGACCGCGACCGGTTGCCGACCATCCCCGGCATGGTCCCGACCCTGGCCGAGCTGCCGGCCGGCTGCCGCTTCCACCCGCGCTGCCCGCAGGCGATGGCCGTTTGCCGCGAGAAGGTGCCGCAGCCGGTCACCGTCGCCCCCGGCCATCACGCCGCCTGCTTCGCGCTTGAAGGAGCGGAACGATGACGGCACCGCTGCTCGAGGTCACCGGCCTCAAGAAGCATTTCCCGATCACCCGCGGCATCATCCGCCGCCGCCAGGTGGGCGCGGTGCGCGCCGTCGACGGCGTCGACTTCACGGTGGCGGAGGGCGAGACGCTGGCGCTGGTCGGTGAATCCGGCTGCGGCAAGACCACGACCGGCCGGCTGGTGCTGCGCCTGATCGACGCCACCGCCGGGACCGTCCGCTTCGCGGGCCAGGACCTGACCGCGCTCGGCGTCGAGGCGCTGCGGCCGCATCGCCGCCAGATGCAGATCATCTTCCAGGACCCCTACGGCTCGCTCGACCCGCGCATGACCGTGGCCCAGCTGCTGGAGGAGCCGCTGGTGATCCACGGCGTCGGCGACCGCAAGAGCCGGCGGGCGCGGGTGTCCGAGCTGCTGACCCTGGTCGGCCTGCCGCAGGCCCATGCCGCCCGCTATGCCCATGAATTCTCGGGCGGGCAGCGCCAGCGGCTCGGCATCGCCCGGGCGTTGGCGCTGCGCCCACGCCTCATCGTCTGCGACGAGCCGGTGTCGGCGCTCGACGTCTCCATCCAGGCCCAGATCATCAACCTGCTGGACGATCTGAAGCGCGAGTTCGGCCTGGCCTACCTCTTCATCGCCCACGACCTGGGGGTGGTGAAGCATGTCGCGGACCGGGTGGCGGTCATGTATCTCGGCCGGATCGTCGAGATGACGACGAAGCGCCGCCTCTACGCCACTCCGCGCCACCCCTATACCCAGGCCCTGCTGGGTGCCGTGCCGGTACCGAACCCGCTCGCCCGCCAGGAGCCCGTGGTGCTGGCGGGCGAGATTCCGAGCCCGGCCAAGCCGCCCCCCGGCTGCCATTTCCACACGCGCTGCCCGCTCGCCGTCGACCGTTGCCGCGTCGAGGTGCCGGCGCTGCGCGAGATCGGCGGCGGCCATCTCGCCGCCTGCCACCTCGTCACCGCCTGACCTGGCACCTTTCCCTGACCTTTCCCTGTCTCGGAGCCTCCCGATGTCCCGCCCCAGCCGCTTCTTCTCAGAGGTCGATTTCGAACGCGACGGCAAGCAGACCGGCTTCCTGCGCGTGCCCCACTCGGTGCATCGCTCCGCCTATGGCTGGCTGCCGATCCCGATCGCCTGCGTGCGCAACGGCGAGGGGCCGCGGGTCCTGCTGATGTCGGGCAACCACGGCGACGAGTATGAGGGCCAGGTCGCCCTGATGAAGCTCCTGCGCGCGATCGAGCCGGACCAGGTGAAGGGCCGCATCGTCTTCCTGACGGCGGCCAACTTTCCGGCCGCCATCGCCGGGATGCGAACCTCGCCGATCGACGACGGCAACCTCAACCGCTCCTTCCCGGGCGACGCCGACGGCACCATCACCCAGCAGATCGCCCATTGGATCGAGCAGGTGATGCTGCCGCAGTGCGATTTCGTGGTCGACCTGCATTCCGGCGGCAGCTCGCTCATGTATGTGCCGAGCGGGCTCGCGCGCCGCCAGGCCGACCCAGCCAAGCAGCAGCAGGCGATCGCCCTCCTGAAGGCGCTGGGGGCGCCCTGCTCCTATATGGGCAGTGCGACGGCCACGGAGGACCGGACCCTGACCTCCGCCGCGCACCGCCAGGGCGTTACCCATCTGAGCTCGGAGCTGGGTGGCGGCGGCCAGGTGACGCCGGCCGCACTGAAGGTGGCCGAGCAGGGGATCCGCCGCGTCCTCCACCATATCGGCGCCCTGACCGGGACGGCACCGGCCCCCGCCGACCCGCCGACCCGGCTGCTGGAGGTGGGCGGCCGCGACTATTTCGTCTACGCCCCCGACAGCGGCCTGTTCGAGCCCCTGGTGGAACTGGGCGACGAGGTGAAGAAGGGCGACCCTGCCGGCCTCATCCATTTCCAGGACACGCCGTGGCGCGAGCCGACCATGGCGCGATTCGAGCGCGACGGGTTCGTCCTGTGCAAGCGCGTGCCCGGGCGCTCGGACCGCGGCGACTGCCTGTTCCATCTCGGCACGGATTACCAGGGGTAATGCCGGGTCGATCTGCTAGGGTGGCGGCTTCAGGCCCAACGTCAGGAGTGGATGTGATCCATCAGATCGTCGTCTCCCAGTTCACCAAGATGCTGCGCAATCTCGGCCATATCCTCGATGCGGCCGGGAAGCACGCCGAAGAGCGCAAGTTCGATGTCGCCGTCCTCCTGCAGTCGCGCCTGGCGCCCGACCAGTTCCACCTGATCCGCCAGGTGCAGGTGGCCTGCGACACCGCCAAGCTCGGCGCCGCGCGGCTGGCCGGCAAGGAGCAGTCGGCCCCGGCCCATGACGACAGCGAGCAGACCGTGGCGGAACTCCAGGCCCGCATCGACAGCGTGGCAAGCTACCTGGCCGGCTTCTCCGCGGCGGACTTCTCCGCCACCGCCGAACGGCGCATCACCCAGCCGCGCTGGAAGGGCAAGAGCCTGTCGGGCGAGGAGTTCCTCATCCAGCACGTCGTCCCGAACTTCTATTTCCACGTCACCACCGCCTACGCCATCCTGCGGCACAACGGGGTGAATGTCGGCAAGAGGGACTATCTGGGCGACATGCCCTACCGCGAATAGGGTCCGGGCGGCGGGCGCTATTCGCCGCCGGCACCCAGCAGCGACGCGATGGTCGGCCCGCCCGGGTCGGCCATCGCCCGTTCCAGGCGTTGGACCCGGGCCCCCGCCGCCATCAGCGTGTGCCGGACGGCGACCTTCTGCCGCTCCGGCATGTCCGGTGCGGCGGCCAGCAGCGCCAGGTCGAGACGGTGGCAGCCGAGCCCCCAGCGCTCGATCGAGGCCGGGTCCATCACATGGACGGCGGCATCGAGGGTGCGGTCGGCGATCACCATGGCATAGCGGTCGAAGGGTCGCCGCGGCACCGGCGCGGGGTGCCAGCCTTCCAGGTCGACCAGGTCGGGGGTGGCGATGCCGACGCGCCAGCCGCGGGCCTGCCGCAGCGTGGCCGCGATGGCCTGGGCTGGCGCCAGCAGGTCGCCATCGCCGATCACCGCCACATGGGTCATGCGATGCGGCGCCTCGGCGGGGAAACGCGCGGCCAGCAGCAGGTCGGCCACCTCGCGCGGGGGCTGGCCCTCGAAATTGTAATGCACCGTCAGGCTCGGATGCGGGTTCACCTCGCACAGGCCGGCGCCGACCTCGTTCCAGGAGCGGGCGATGTCGGGGGTGCGCAGGTCGACGCCGGCCACGTCGAGGTCGAGGATGGTGGCGGCGCGGATGACGAGGGCGGCGGTATCCGGGTGGATGATGTCGGTCACGTCGGTCTTCCAGCCGGCGCCGAAGCGCACCATCGGCAGGGGGTAGACCTCCATGCCCTCGCCCTCGGCCAGGACGTCGTCATAGCTGCGTCCGAAGCGGGCGAGATGGCGGGCCGACAGCTCGTCGATCCGGATCGGCGTCAGCCGGAAGCCCTGGTCGCGCGGGCCGCGCCTGGGGTCGGCGTTGATGACGGCGATCAGCTCGCGGATGGTGGAGCGGCCGTCGCCGGTCACCGATGGCGGCAGGCCGACGATGACCTGGGCGATGCGCCCGTCGATCACCAGCGCGCGGTGCTCGATGCCGGGAATGTAGCTCTCGGCCAGCAATGTCTGGCTGACCTCGTAGGAGGCGGTGAACACCGCCTCCAGCTCGTCCTCGCGAAAGACGAAGCCGACGCCGGCCTGGCGGCGCTCCGCCTCGGGCTTGATGACGATCGGCAGGCCGAGCGCCGCCATGGCGGCGCGGGCGCCGGCCAGGCTGGAGATCGCGCGCTGGCGGGCGACGGGAATGCCGGCCTGGCGAAGGGCGATGTTCGCCAGCCGCTTGTTGCCGGCCAGCAGCATGCCCGGTGCGCCGCTGCGGCCGTTGGAGGAACCGTCGAACAGTTGCGCGTGCCGGCCTTCGCCGATCTGGACGACGCCGCCGGTCGGCGCCTTCGGCAACCATGCCAGGCCGCGCCGCTCCGCCGCCGCCACGACATAGCGCCGCGACGAGGGCAGCCAGCCGTCGCTGTCCTTGCGCCGGGCCAGCAGCGCTGCCCTCTCCTCCCTGATCCAGGCATCGTCGGGTCCGGCGCGGTCGTCGCCGGCGGCAAGCGCCAGGATGCGCAGCGCCAGGTCGGTGGCGTGCTGGGTCAGCGGCAGGTGGCCCGGTGCCAGTCCCGCCATGTGGCGTTGCGCGGCCCCCATCGGCGTCCGCTGCACCGTGGCCGGCGGGAAGCCGCCCCAGCCGCAGATGGCGCCGACCAGGGCCTCCACCGCGGCCGCCCGGTCGATGGGCAACGGCAGGCCGCCCTCCGGCAGACCTGGCGGCAGCAGCCGGTGCAGGATGGCGCTCGCCCGCGGCCAGGCCGACGCCAGCCCGGCCGCCTGTTCCGGGCTCGTCCGGCCGATCGCGGCCACCAGGACGGAATGGCTGGCGAACCAGTTGGCGCCGCGCAGCGGCCGGACATGGACTGCGGCGGGCTGGTCCTCCGGCGACTCCGTCCTGGAGGGGCCGGCGTCGGTCATGACGGGAGCACCGGTCATCGGACTGCCACGGCCGTGGCCGGCATGGCCGATATGGCCAGCGTATATTCGTCCGACCTCGGCTCGTAGACGACCTTGGCGCGGGTCGCCCACACCGCCGACTGGAAATAAAGCGGCAGCAGGCCGCCATCCTTCATCGCGATCTCGGTCGCCGCCGCCAACGCCGCGGCCCGCACCGTGTCGTCGCCGATCACCAGCGCCTTCGACAGGGCGGCGTCGAAGGCCGGGTTGGAATAGCCCGTCCGGTTGTAGGCGCCGAGGCCGGTCGCCGCATCGGAGGTCGCGAGCAGGGCCCGCAGCGCCAGCCCGGCATCCCCGGTCTCGGTCGACCACCCGTCCAGGAACAGGCTGAACTCGCGCTTCGAGGCCCGGCTCTTGAAGATGTTGCCGGGCAGGCTCGCCACCTGGGCGCGGATGCCGATGCGCTGCAGCATGCCGGCCAGCGCCACGGTGATCTTGTCGTCGTTGAGATAGCGGCCATTGGGGCCGTGCAGGACCACGGTGAAGCCGTCGGGATAGCCGGCGTCGGCCAGCAGCCGGCGGGCGCCGTCGGGGTCGAAGCGGTCGGGCGTCAGGCGGTCGCTGGTCCCGGCATAGCTGGGTGGCAGTAGCTGGGCGGCGGGGACGGCGGCCCCTTCCATGATGCGGTCGATGAGTGCCCGACGGTCGACGGCCAGCGAGATGGCCCGGCGCACTCGCACATCCTTCAACGGATTGGGCGACAGGGGCTGCCCTTCGGCGTCGGTGACGAAGGGGCTGCGGTCGCGCTGGCTGTCGAGGCCGAGGAAGATGATGCGGCTGGTCACCGCCTGTGCCAGCCGCATGTCGCGGCGGCCCCGGAGGTCGGCCAGCGCGGTCGTCGGCACCTGGTCGATGAGGTCGACATCGCCCGCCAGCAGGGCGGCGACCCGCGCCGCCTCGCGCGGGATCGGGCGCACCGACACCTGCTGCCAGGCCGGCTTCGGCCCCCACCAGGCGTCGTTGCGGGCGAGCTCCAGAACGTCGCCCTTGCGCCAGGAGACCAGGCGGAACGGGCCGGTGCCGATCGCCGCCGCCCCGCTGTTGAAGGCATCGCTTTTGGCATTGGCCGCGCTGCGCTGCACCATGGCGACCGCCGTCAGGTCCCAGGGCAGGGCCGGGTAGGGCGCGTTGGTGCGGATTTCCACCGTCGCCGGATCGATCGCCCGCACTTCGGCGACGGCGCGCAGATAGGTGCCGTAGCCGCCGGGGCTGCCCTCCACCGCGACGGCCCGCTTCAGCGACACGACGACGTCGTCGGCCCCGAACGCCTGCCCGTCATGGAAGCGCACGTTCTGGCGCAGCTTCAGCACCCAACGCGTCGGCTCGACCATCGTCCAGGACAGGGCCAGGCCCGGTTGCAGCCGCTGGGCGGCATCCTGGGCCACCAGCGGGTCGAAGATATGGCGTGCGATCTGCGCATTGGGCGCGGTCGAATGGTAGTGCGGGTCCAGCGCGCTGTGCTCGACCGCGAGGCCGATGCGCAGCCGTTCCTCGGCCGCAGCCGAATTCAGGCAGGCGAACACGGTCGCCGCGACCATCAGGGCGGACAGGCCGCCGGACACCAGACGCAAAGCTCCACCCCCCGAAACACGCGTGGCCGTCATGACCTGTCCCCGTGTTCAAGACCGTACCAGCACCACCCCACGGTGTGCCAGCGTCAGCCCGACCGCGGTGCCGGCCGCCAGTGGCCGGCCGACATCGGGACTGACGGCGAAGACCGGCCCGATGGCGGTGTCGATGGTGTATTCCATGGTGGCACCCATGTAGGCGGCGCGCCGGACCTGCCCCGGCAGGCCGCCGCCCGAAGCCGCGACGCCGACCGCCTCCGGCCGCACCGCGAGGGAAGCCGGCCCGGGCCCCAGGCCGCGGTGGGGCAGCCGCAGGGTCATGGGCCCGATCTCGACCGTCGCCAGGTCGCCCTCGATGCGCGCGATGCGGGCCGGCAGCACGTTCGCCTCGCCCATGAACCCGGCCACGAACATGTCGGTCGGCAGTTCGTAGAGCTCGGCCGGGGTGCCGGCCTGCGCGATCTCCGCATTGCGCATCACCACGATGCGGTCGGACACGGCCAGCGCCTCGCTCTGGTCGTGGGTGACATAGACCACGGTGACGCCGAGCCGCTGCTGCAATTCGCGGATCTCGTCGCGCATCCGCCGGCGCAGGCGGGCGTCGAGGTTGGACAGGGGCTCGTCGAACAGCAGTACCGCCGGCTCCAGCACCAGGGCGCGGGCGACCGCGACCCGCTGCTGCTGGCCGCCCGACAGCTCCGACGGCAGGCGCTGGCCCAGACCCTCCAGCCCGACCGACGCCAGGGCCTCCATCGCCCGCTCGGCGGCGGCCCGCCGGCCCATGCCGGACGAGACCAGCCCGTAGGCGACGTTCTCGGCCACGGTCATGTGCGGGAACAGCGCATAGGACTGGAAGACGAGGCTGACGTCGCGCTCGCCGGCCGACATGCGGGTGACGTCGCGTCCGCCGATCAGGATGCGCCCCTCGCTCGGCACCTCGAGCCCGGCGATCATGCGCAGCAGCGTGGTCTTGCCGCAGCCGGACGGGCCCAGCAGCGTCACCAGCGTGCCGCCGGCGATGACGAGGTCGAGCGGTTTCACCGCGGCGACCGCGCCATAGCGCTTGCCGATCCCCTCCAGGCGCACTTCGGCGCCGGGCTTGCGCAGTGGCGTCACACGCGTCCTCCCACCGGAATGATGGCCGCCGGCGCCGCCCTGCGCCGGCCGAGGCGCCGGCTGCCGACCAGAAGCTGGATGATGCCGATGGCGACCACCATCAGCAGGATGAGGGCGGCGCTGTAGGCGATCGACACCCCGTAGTCGCCATTGATCACCCGGTTGATGATGAAGACGGTGGCCATCTCGTGCTGGGCGGAGACGAGGAAGATCACCGCGCTTACCGTCGTCATCGCGCGCACGAACGAATAGACCAGCGCCGTCAGGATCGCCGGCTTCAGCAGCGGCAGCACCACCCGCCGCAGCGTGCGGAAGGTCGACGCCCGCAAGGTGGCCGACGCCTCGTCCAGGCTGCGGTCGAGCTGGCTCATCGCGGCCATGCCGGTGCGCACGCCGACCGGCATGTTGCGGAAGACGAAGCAGGCGACGAGGATGATGGCGGTGCCGGTGATCTCCAGCGGCGGGACGTTGTAGGTCAGGATATAGGCGACGCCGATGACCGTTCCCGGCACCGCGAAGGTCAGCATCAGCGCGAATTCGAGCAGGAAGCGCCCGGCGAAGCGCTGCCGCGACAGGATCCACGCCGCCAGCATGCCGAGCGCCGCCGTGATCGGCGCGGCGATGGCGGCCAGGGTCACGGTGGTGCCGAGCGAATTCCAGGCCAGCCCCGACAGGATGAAGCCGCCACCGGGGGCGCCGGTGATCGCGAAGGCGCGCTCGAAATGCTCCAGGGTCGGCGTCCAGTCGCGGCCCCATACCTTCACGAAGGCGCCGGCCAGTGCCATGCAGTAGACGATGCTGGTGAGGATCGCCCACGGCACCGCAATCGCGAAGGCGGCGACCGCGACCGGCCGCGGCAGGGGGGTGGGCAGGCCACCATCGCCCTTGCCCGAGACGGAGACATAGGACCGCCGGCCGAGCACGAGGCGTTGCAGGAAGAAGGCGCCGAGCGCGAAGGCGAGCAGGATCAGTGCCAGCATCGCCGCCCGCCCGAAATCCGCCTGGGCGCCGACCACGGCAAAGAAGATCTCGGTCGACAGCACGCCGAACGACCCGCCCAGCACGATCGGGTTGCCGAAATCGGCCAGGCTCTCGACGAAGACCACGAGCCAGGCATTGGCGAGGCCGGGCCGCATCAGCGGCAGCGAGATCGTCCAGAAGCTGCGCATGGGCGTCGCGCGCAGGGTCCGCGACGCCTCCTCCATGGTCGGCGAGATGCCCTCGACCACGCCGATCAGGACCAGGAAGGCGGTCGGCGTGAAGGAGAAGACCTGCGCCAGCCAGACGCCGGGGGCGCCATAGATCCAGCGCCCGAGCTGGGCGCCGGTCAGCGCCTCGACCATCTGGTTGACGACGCCCGAGCGCCCGAAGATGAGGATGAGGCCGAGCCCGATGACGAAGGGTGGAGTGATGATCGGCAGCACCGTCAACAGGCGCATGGCGCGCCGCGCCGGCAGGTCGGTGCGGGTGACGATGAGGGCGAAGGCCAGGCCGAGCGCGGTCGCGACGGTCGCGGTGGAAAAGCCCAGCGCCAGCGTGTTCCAGGCGACGCCGCAGCCTTGCGCCGTTGCCAGGCAGGCGAGCCCCCAGACCTTGCGGTCGGCCAGCCGGTCGGCGAAGGCGGCGAGCGGCCCCAGCTCGCCGCGGCCGCCGAACGCCTGGGTCAGGATGGTCGCCATCGGCCAGAAGGTGAAGACCAGGATCGATGCCGCCAGCAGCCCGACGGCGCCGGCCGTGAAGCGGTCGCCCTTGAAGGCGCCGCGCAGCGCCAGCCCGTCGGTCGCCTGGAAGAGGAAGCCCGCGATCGCCACCGCGCCGCCGATGCCGATGCCGAACTGCCGGTCGTCCAGCGCCCCGAAGGCCGCCTCCAGCCACGGCACCGTCCAGCCGCGGAGGCCAATGGCGAAGCCCTGGGCGACGACCGCCGCGATGCCGAAGAGGCCGGCGGCGACCAGCAGCATTCCGCGCCGGCTGCGGTCCATATGCGGGAGGAGGGCGGCCGGCGCGCCCAGCGCCAGGGCCGCCAGCACCGGCCACAGCCAGAACCGGCCGTGCCCCAGGGCCTGCGCCGCGGCCGAGGCCGCATCGGGATCATCCTGGAAGAGGGCCAGCAGCGCGGCGGGGCCGAGCCCGTCCTGCTGCATGTGCCACGGCAGGACGACCGCGCCCACGCAGGCCACCGCCCACCACAGGAGGCGCTGCACGCCCGGCATGAGGCTGGGCAAGCTCAATCTCTTCGGCCGCTGCGGCGAGGCGGTCTCTCTCCCCTCATCGCGGCAGCTGGCCGATTTCTTCGTCCCAGCGCGCCAGCAGGCGGCTGCGCTCGGCCGCCTTGCCGAACCGGGCCAGGTCCTGGTCGACCAGCTTCACCTGGGACAGGTCGGGGGAGCCGGGCGGCGGCGGCGCCTTGCGGTTGGCCGGCAGATGGAGGTGGCCCGCCTTCGCAGTCAGGGCCTGCGCCGCCGGGGTCAGCGCCCAGTCGAAGAAACGCCGCGCCTCGGCCCGGTTGCGCGCACCCTTCACGATCGACATGGCATCGACCGCGAGCGTGGTGCCCTCGCAGGGTGCCGCGGTCGCAACCGGGAAGCCGGCCCGGGTCTCGGCGGCGAAGCCCTGGAGGAAGCCCAGCGCGATGCCGGTCTCGCCGCGGGCCACCGCCCGGGTGGGCGCGATGCCCGACCGCGGGTAGCTGTTCACGTTGGCATGCATGGCCTTCAGATAGGAGAAGGCGCCGTCCTCGCCGTGCAGCTGGATGAGGACGGTGAGGATGGTGTAGGCGGTGCCGGACGAATGCGGGTTCGACATCTGGATCTCGCCGCGGTAGGCGGGCTCCAGCAGGTCGGCCCAGCAGCGCGGCGGCGCCAGCTTCTTCTTGCCCAGCAGCTCGGTGTTGTAGCCGATGCCGACCACCAGCCCCGCCATGCCGACCGTACGCCCGCCCGAGCCGGTCCAGAGATCGCGCGCCCAGGGCTCCAGGTCGTCCAGCGCGGCCGGCCGCCACGGTTCCGTCAGGTCCTGCTCGGCCGCGACCAGGTGGGCATCCGCCTGCCCGGTCCACCACACGTCACCCTTGGGGTTGGCCGCCTCGGCCCGCATCTGGGCCAGCACCTCGCCGGTGGCCTTCTGGGTCATGGCGACGACGGTGCCGGTCGCCGCCTGGAAGCCGGTCGCCATCTCCTGGCACCATTCGACGGGGCCGGAGCAATAGAGGTTGAGGACCCCGCGGCCGGCCGCGGGTGCGGCGGCAAGCAGGATCGCGACGGCGACGGCGGCCGGGAGGCGCACGGGGTCAGCCGCGCGGCAGGCTGCCGATCTCGCGGTCCCACCGCTCGATCAGGCGCTTGCGCTCGGACGCGCGACCATACTTGGCGAAGTCGTATTCGATGAGCTTCATCTTCGACAGGTCCGGCGCCTTGGGGGGCAGGGGTGCGGCGCGGTTGGCGGGGGTCTGGAGCTGCTTGCCGGCATCGTAGCCCAGCCGCTGTGCCGGCGCCGTCAGGGCCCAGTCGTAGAATTTCCTGGCATTGGCCAGGTTGCGCGCGCCGGCGATGATCGACATCGAGCCGATCTCGAAGCCGGTGCCCTCGCACGGCGTCGAATAGTCGGCCGGGAAGCCGGCATTGGCCTCCACCACCGCGTCATGGACGAAGCTGATGGAGACGCCCGTCTCGCCGCGCGCCACCGCCTTGATCGGGGCCGTGCCCGACCGGGTATAGGCGTTGATGTTGGGGTGCAGGGCCTTCATGTAGGCGAACGCCGCGTCCTCGCCCATGAGCTGGACGATGGTCGCGATCATGACATAGGCGGTGCCGGAGGAGTTGGGGTTGGCCATCTGGATCTCGCCCTTCATCCCGGGCTTCACCAGGTCGGACCAGCAGGCCGGCGCCGCCAGGTTCTTCTTGGCCAGCAGCTCGCGATTGAAGCCGAAGCCGAGGGCGCCGGCATAGACGCCGACCGCGCGCTTGTTCGACTGCTCCCACTGCTTGACGGCCCAGGGGTGCAGCTCCTTCAGGTTGGGGCTTTCATAGGCGACGGTCAGGTTCTCCTCGGCCGCCGCCATGTGCGGGTCGCCGGTGCCGCCGAACCAGACGTCGGCCTTGGGGTTCTGCGCCTCGGCCCGGATCTGGGCGAAGGTCTCGCCGGATCCCTTCTGGGTCATCGCGACCTTGGTCCTGGTGTCCTTCTCGAAGTTGGTGGCGATCGCCTGGCACCATTCCACCTGGACCGAGCAATAGAGGTTGAGCGAGCCTTGGGCGGCCAGCGGCCCGGCGCCGCCGATCAGGGAAAGTGTGAGGGCTGCGGTCCAGTAGCGGTTCATCCTGGCTTCTCCCGGCGAGTGCTTCACGAATCTGTAACAACTCGCGGCGCGGTTGGACAGGCGTTGCGCGGGCTCAGCCGTCCGCGATGACCCGCTCCAGTGCCGCCAGGACCAGTGCCGCGGCGCCTTCGGGTGCTTCCGGCAGCGGCTCCGGCGGCCGGCCGATACCCTGAAGGATCGCCGCCGCGGCGTCGCGTGCGCGGGTCGAACCCGGGTTCGCCGGCGCGATCAGGGCCACGTCGACCCGCTCCATGCCAAGGCCGGTGGCGACGGCGGCCGCGGGCGGGACGGCATAGACGGCGGCATCCAGGCTGCTGTCCTCGACGACCAGGCCATAGGCGGCCGGCAGCGTGCGCGGTTGGATATCCGGGCGCCAGCCATCCAGGTCGACACCGCTGCGCGACACGGTGCCGACGCGCCACCCGAAGCGTTCGCGCATCGCGCCGGCGACCGCCGCCAGGTGGGGGTCGAGGTCGCCGTCGCCCAGCAGGAGGACATGGCGCATCGGACCGCGATCGGCGGGCGGGTAGCAGCGGTCGAGCAGGTGCCCCGCGACATCGATGGAGGTGTCGATGTCGTAGTGGAGGTTGAGGTTCGGCTGCGGGTTGACCTCGCAGATGCCGGCGCCGACCTCACGCCAGGAGCGGGCGATGTCGGGCATGCGCAGGTCGATGCCGGCAACGTCGAGGCCGAACACGCCGACCGCGCGCTCCGCCATCCGGCGATTTTCCGGGTGGACCTGGTCGGTCACGTCCAGCCGGCCGCCACCGCCATGGCGGATCATCGGCAGGGGATGGACCTGCACCACTTCGCCGGCGTCCGGCACGCTGGCGTAGGTCAGGCCCCGGCTCTCGAGATAGCGCTCCGCCAGCGTGTCGGTCGCGATCGGCTCCAGCGGGAAGCCATCGGCCTCGCCGCCGCGCCGCGGGTCGCGGCTTTCCCGCTCCACCAGTTCGGCGATGGTCGCCCGTCCGTCGCCGGTCACGGTCGCCGGGACCCGCAGGAGCACGGAGACGAGCGCGCCGTCGATTACCAGCACGCGGTACTCGTTGCCGGGGATGTAGCTCTCGGCCACCACCTTCTGCCCGAAGCCCGACGAGACCGCCCAGGCGTCGTCGATGTCGGCTGCGCGATAGACGAGCTGCATCCCCTGGCCGAGGCGGAGCGAGGTCGGCTTGAGGACGAGCGGCAGGCCGAAGCGCGCGGCGGCTGCGCGCACCTCGTCGGCGCTGGCCACCACCTCCTGCCGGGCGGCCGGCAGGCCGCAGCGTCGCAGCATCTGGTTGCCGTGCCGCTTGTCGGCGGCCAGCGACACGCCGACCGCCGATGTCCGCCAGGTGGTCGACGCCTCGAAGCGCCGGGCATGGCGTCCCTCGCCCAGTTGCAGTGCCTGGGGTGCAGGCTGCATCAGGCGCCAGGGGATGCCACGCGCTTCGGCGGCGCGGACGAGGCGGCCGCGCGACAGCGGCAGCCAGTTCGTCGCGGTCTGCCGCGTGTTCAACAGGTTGCCCCGCATGCGGTGGATCCAGTCGGCGCCGGGCCAATCGGAGTCGGGGCCGTCCGATGCCGCGGCCTGGTCGAGGATCATCCGGGCGACATGGAGGGTGGTCCGCGTCATGTCCGCGCTGCCGAGCGGAATGATGGCAAGCCCCGCCGCCCGCCGCCCGGCGGCCGTGCGCTGCACCTTCGGCGGCGGATGGCCCAGCCAGTCCAGGATGTAGACGGCCAGCGTCTCGACCGCCGCCGCGGCGTCCTCGGGCGGGGCGGGGAAGTCGCCTTCCGGCAGGCCAGCCGGCAGCAGGCGGGCGAGGAGCGCGCGGACGGCCGGCCAGCTCGCCGGCGCATAGCGGCCGCTGACGGACGCGATCAGCACCGACCGCGGGGCGGCCCAGTTGGCGCCGGACAGGGTCACGGGATTCTCCAGCCGCAGCGGCTCGGGCTGCGTGGGCAGATCCGGCATGGGCGCTCCCTGGATGGTCCCCGTCGCGGTGCGGGGGCTGGGTTTCAGATGTTGGCGGTGATCCGTTGCATGAGGATTTCGACCCGGCGCGCGGTATCCTCCGGCAGGTCGGGCAGCCGGCGGAGCTTGGTGCCGGCCGCCGCCACGGCGGCATCGACCATGCGCAAGGCCCGCGGCGGGGTCGCGGGCGAGGCCATCGCGACATCGACCCGCGTCATGCCGAGGCCGGCGAAGGCGAGCTGCCCGGGCGTCGCCGCATAGACGGCCGCGTCCAGGGTCGGATCCTCGACGATCGTGCCATGGGCCTCCGGTAGGAACTTGATCGGATTGCCGGGACGCCAGCCTTCAAGGTCGACGCCGGATCGCCCGCTGGTGCCGACCCGCCAGCCGAAGCGCCGGCGCAGCGCCTGGGCGACGGCGGCGACATGGGCATCCAGGTCCTCGTCGCCGACGATCAGGATGTGGCGCATGGGCAGGCGGTCCTGCGGCGGGTAGGTGCGGTCGATCAGGACCCCGGCGACGTCGATCGGCGACGGAAAGCCGTAATGGACGGCCAGGTTCGGCTGCGGGTTGACCTCGCAGATGCCGGCGCCGACCTCGCGCCAGGAGCGGGTGATGTCGGGCATGCGCAGGTCGATGCCGGCGACGTCGAGGCCGAACACGCCGACCGCGCGGATCGCCAGGGCCCGGTTGTCCGGGTGGATGCGCTGGGTCATGTCCTCGCGCCCGTTGCCACCGAACTGCATCATCGGCAGGGGATGGACCTGGACGACCTCGCCGGCTGTGGGAACGTCCTCGAGGCTGCGGCCGCATTCCTTCAGGTAGCGCCGGCCCAGGGCCTCGATGGCGATGGGGGCGAGCGGGAACCCCTCGTCCATCGCGCCGCGCTGCGGGTCCTGGTTCTGCTGCTCCACCAGCGCCGCGATGGTTGAATGGCCATCACCCGTGACGGTGACCGGCAGCCGCAGGATGACGGACACCACCTCGCCGTCGAGGACCAGGACGCGGTACTCGTTGCCGGGAATGTAGCTCTCGGCGACCACCATCTGCCCGAAGCTGCTGGCGTGGGCGTAGGCGTCGTCGATGTCGCCTTCGTCATAGACGATCCGCATCCCCTGCATCTCGCGCAGCGCGGTCGGCTTCAGGACCAGCGGCAGGCCCAGCGCCGGAACCGCCTGGCGCACCGCTGCGGCGTCGTCCACCCGGACCTGCTCGGCCGCCGGCAGGCCGGCGCGCCGCAGGGCATGGTTGCCGCTGCGCTTGTTGCCGGCGACCGAGGTCGACAGGATCGAGGTGCGCCAGGTGCCGGATGCGTCGAAGCGGCGGGCGTGGCGCCCTTCGCCCAGTTGCAGGACGTGGGACGCCGCCGAAAGCGTCCGCCAGGGTATGCCGCGCTCCTCGGCCGCGCGGGCGACGAACTTGCGCGAACTCTTCAGCCACTTCGCGCCCTCGCGCCGCGCCGCCAGAAGGTGCTGGCGGGCGCGCGCGACCCACGCCTCGTCGGCCGGCGGCTGCCGGCCCGACCTTTCCAGCACATGCATGGCGATGGAGAGGGCGGCCGCGGTCATCTCGGGGTTGCCCATGGCGATGGCGGCGATGTCGACCGCATCGGCCCCGGCCGGCGTGCGCTGCACCGGCAGCACGGGGTGGCCGGCCCAGTCGAGGATGAACCGCGACAGCTCCTCGACTGCCTTGGTCAGCGTGTCGGGTGCGACGGGCAGGGCATCGGCGGCCAGGCCCGCGGGCAGGGCGCGATCCAGGTGGGACCGCGCGGCCTGCCAAACGGGTGGCCCGTAGATGCCGCCGACGCGGGCGATGAACACCGAGCGCGAAGTCATCCAGTTGGCGCCCAGCAGCCTGGCCGTGCGGTGGACCCACGCCCCTTCGGCCCGCGTCCCTTCGGATGGTTCGGCAGGCATGCTCATTCGATCTCCCGGCGATGTTCGGCGGGCGCGAGCCCGGACCGACATATACCGCAGACAGCGGGGATGCGCGCGCCTTCCACCCATGCGTGCCACCTATGCGCGCCATCCATGCGCGCCATCCATACGTGGTTGACAGTGCCGGGGCGGCTCGTAGGGTGTCGGCGGTGCCATCGCGCCATCCGGAACGACAGGTTGCCGGTTCCGTTGTCGAAAGCGATGGGCGCGAAACGTTGGGCGGCGCGTTGCGGACCCGTGCGGGCGCCCCCCGGGAGGCACGACATGAATGTAGTTCGGACTTGGTTCGCTGCCGCGACCGCTGCCCTGTGTATTGCGCCTGCCGTCATCGCCCCGGCATCGGCGGCGGACCCGAAATGCGAGGTCGATCGGCCCATCATGTTCGGCGGGCTGGACTGGGATTCGGCCGCCTTCCATACCGCGGTCGCCCAGCAGATCCTGTCCAAGGGGTACGGGTGCAAGGTCGACACCGTGCCCGGCAGCACCATCCCGCTGATCAACGGGCTGGCGCGCGGCGATGTCGATGTCCTCATGGAAATCTGGAGCAACAACCAGCCGGAGGCCTGGACCAAGGCCGCGGCGGCCGGCACGGTGCGCGAGAACGGGATCAACTTCCCCGACGCGATCCAGGGCTGGTTCGTGCCGCGCTACGTCGTGGAGGGCGACCAGGCCCCGGCCAAGGGGCTGAAGTCGGTGACCGACCTGCCGCGCTACAAGGCCGTGTTCCGCGACCCGGAGGAGCCGGGCAAGGGCCGTTTCTACAATTGCGTCGCCGGCTGGCAGTGCGAGGTCGTGAACGAGAAGAAACTGCACGCCTATGGCCTGGTCGGCGACTACACCAACTTCCGCCCCGGCACCGGTGCGGCCCTGTCGGCGGCGGTGGAGAGCGCCGTGCGCCGCCACCAGCCGATCCTCTTCTATTACTGGGGGCCGACCTGGCTCTTGGGCAAGGTCGGCCGGGACGTCGTGATGCTGGAAGAGCCGCCCTTCGACCAGGCGGTGTGGGAGGCGATGTCGGCCGAGAAGGACCCGGCCAAGGTGACCAAGGGCACCTCCTACCCGGTCGTGAAGGTGGTGGTGGGGGTCAACTCCGCCTTCGCCGACAAGGCACCCGGCATCGCGCATTTCCTCGATGCCTATGAAACCACCGGCACCATCGTGTCGGAAGCCCTGGCCCAGATGCAGGAGACCGGCGCCAAGGCCGACGAGGGTGCCCGGCACTTCCTCAAGACGCGCGAGGACATCTGGACCAAATGGGTCCCGGCCGACGTGGCGGCGCGGGTGAAGGCGGGGCTCTAGGGCGGATCGACATTCATCGCAGCCAGATCATGGCAGCGGCGAGATGGACGA
>CAZQOA010000031.1:0-3234 GCA_964594715.1 uncultured Rhizobiaceae bacterium
TACGCCGGCACCAGGTCCAGGAAGGCCCGCACCACCGCCACCCGCCGGCGCTCGGTGCGGCACACGACGAATTCGCAGGTGACCAGTTCGGGGTCATCGACCGGGACCATGACGAGGCGCGTGTCGGCGCCGAATTCGGCCTCGGATACCACGCCCAGACCGATGCCGGCGGCGACCGCCTCGCGCACCGCCTCGCGGCTTTCGATCTCCATGACGATGTGCGGGGTGACCTTGGCCACCGCCAGCCGCGCCTCGAACAGGCGGCGGGTGACCGACCCCGCCTCGCGCAGCACCATGGGCTGCCCGGCCAGGTCCGCGAGGCCGATCGCCCGGCGCCCCGCCCAGGGATGGTCGCGCGGCACCACGATCATCACCGCATGGCGGCCGCAAGGAACGGTATGGAGGCGCGCATCCTCCTGCACGTCGGCCAGCACCGCGACGTCGGCCGCGAAATGCAGCAGGTCGTCGCGCACGGTTTCCGCATTGCCGATCGACAGGATCGCCTGCACGCCGGGATAGCGGCGATGGAACGCCGCCAGCAGCGGCGCCACATGGTGGGGGCTGTCGGCGGAGACGCGCAGCCGGCCGGTGCGCAGCGCGCGCGCATCACCGATGAGTTCGGCCGCGGCGGCCTCGGCGTCCGAAAGGCGCTGGGTCACGTCGAGCAGCCGCCGCCCGAGATCGGTCAGGACGATGCGCCGGCCCAGGCGGTCGAACAGGGCGGCGCCGCAATGCTCCTCGATCGTCTTCACCTGCGCCGACAGGGTCGGCTGGGTGACGCCGAGGCGTGCGGCGGCGCGGGTGAAGCTGCCTTCGACGGCAACGGCGTGGAAGGCGCGGAGCTGTGTCTGAAACATAGATTTCTTCTATGCTTCACATAGAGGATGGGGATTGGACTTATACAGGTGCGCTCGGCATTTTCAAGCCTATCCCCGTTGCCGGAGCCCCTTCCATGACCGAATCGACCGCGGTACCGCTCCTCCTCACTCCCGGACCACTCACCACCTCGGACACGACCAAGCGCGCCATGCTGCGCGACTGGGGTTCCCGCGACGGCCGCTTCGTCGCCATGAATGCGCGCATCCGCGCCCGGCTGGTGGAGCTGGCCGGCGGCGAGGGCACCTTCGTCACCATCCCGCTCCAGGGCAGCGGCACCTTCGCGGTCGAGGCGATGCTGGGCACGATGCTGCCGCGCGACGGCAAGATCCTGCTGGCGATCAACGGCGCCTACGGCCACCGCATGGCGCGCATCGTCGAGATGCTGGGCCGCGAAGCGGTCGAATACGAGACCGCCGAGGATACCCCGATCGACCCGGCCGAAATCGGCCGCCGCCTCGATGCCGACCCCGCCATCACCCACGTCGCCGTGGTCCAGTGCGAGACCACCTCGGGCGTGCTGAACCCGGTCGCGGCCATCGCGGCCCAGGTGGCCCGCCACGGCCGGCGCCTGCTGATCGACGCCATGAGCGCCTTCGGCGCCCTGCCGCTCGATGTCCGCGAGGTCGCCTGCGATGCCATCGCGGCCTCCTCCAACAAGTGCCTGGAAGGCGTGCCCGGCATGGGCTTCGTGATCGCGCGCCGGGCCGCGATCGAGGCATGCGAGGGCAATGCCCACGCCCTCAGCCTCGACCTGCACGACCAGTGGCGCTTCATGGAACGGGCCGGGCAGTGGCGCTTCACGCCGCCCACCCATGTCATCGCCGCCTTCGACCAGGCATTGACCGAGCATTCTGATGAGGGCGGCGTCGCCGGCCGCGGCGCGCGCTATCGCGAGAATTGCCGCATCCTGGTCGACGGCATGCGCGCCATGGGCTTCGAGACCTTGCTGCCGGATGCCATCCAGGCGCCGATCATCGTCACCTTCCACATGCCGGCCGACCCGAACTTCGAGTTCCAGGCGTTCTACGACCGGCTGCGCGACCGCGGCTTCGTCATCTATCCGGGCAAGCTCACCGTTGCCGACAGCTTCCGCATCGGCTGCATCGGTCGCCTGTCCTCCGGCGACATGCAGGACGCGCTGGCCGCCATCGCCGGCACCCTGGCGGAGATGAAGGTGACCGATTGCGGGCCGGTGCCGGTCGCCCGCCGCGCCACCGCCTGAAGGAGAACGCCGATGGACGGCATAGCCCGCGACCTGTCGGTCGAGGTGAACGGCCGGCGCTATCACGCGCCGCGGCAGCCGACCGTGGTCGTCTGCATCGACGGCTCGGAGCCGGACTACACGACCGAGGCGATCAAGGCGGGCGTCATGCCCTACCTCGACGGCGCCTTGCAGCGGGGGGCCAGCCTGCTCGCCGACTGCGTGGTGCCGAGCTTCACCAACCCCAACAACCTGTCGATCGTCACCGGCCGGCCGCCGTCGGTCCACGGCATCGCTGGCAACTACTTCCTCAACCCGGAAACGGGCAAGGAAGTGATGATGAACGACCCGCAGTTCCTGCGCACCGGGACCATCCTCGCCGCCTTCGCCGATGCCGGACTGGCGGTCGCCGTGGTCACCGCCAAGGACAAGCTGCGCACGCTTCTCGGCCACAAGCTGAAGGGCATCTGCTTCTCGGCCGAGAAGGCCGACCAGGCGACCGAGGCCGCCAACGGCATCACCGATCTGCTGGCCTTCGTCGATCGGCCCCTGCCGTCGGTCTACAGCGCCGACCTGTCGGAGTTCGTGTTCGCGGCCGGCGTGCGCCTGCTCGAGACGCGGCGGCCCGACATCATGTACCTGTCGACCACCGACTACATCCAGCACAAGCACGCGCCGGGCACCCCGGTCGCCAACGCGTTCTACGCCATGATCGACCGCCATTTGGCGGCGATGGACCGGCTGGGCGCGGTCATCGCGCTGACCGCCGACCATGGCATGAACGCCAAGTTCGGCGCCGACGGCCAGCCGCAGGTGATCTACCTGCAGACGGTGCTGGACGGCATCCTCGGGGCCGGCAAGGCGCGCGTCATCCTGCCGATCACCGACCCCTACGTCGTCCATCACGGCGCGCTCGGCTCGTTCGCCACCGCCTACCTGCCGGACGGCGCCGACGCCGCGCGCGTGGCGGCCGCCCTGTCGGCCCTGCCGGGCATGGAGCTGGTGCTCGACGGCGATGCCGCCGCCGCCCGCTTCGAGCTGCCGCGCGAACGCATCGGCGACATCGTCGCGGTGTCGGCGCGCCATTGGGTGCTCGGCACCCGCGCCGACCTGCACGACCTGTCGGGCCTGGACGCGCCGCTGCGCTCCCATGG
>CAZQOA010000031.1:3334-45759 GCA_964594715.1 uncultured Rhizobiaceae bacterium
GGGCCAGGCGCGCCTGCGCAACTTCGACATCTTCGACGTCGTCCTCAACCAGCTAGCCGAGGCGAAATGACCGCGCTCCCCAAGGCCCTCGAGGCCGCATCCGACCAGCCCCGCCACGAGACCATGCGCATCGCCGGCGAGCGCGTCGACAGCACTCGCCGCATCGACGTCCACTACCCGTGGGACGGGCGCCTGGTCGGCTCGGTGCCGAAGGCGACGCCGGCCGACGTCGCCCGTGCCTTCGCCGCGGCCGAGGCGTTCCGGTCGACCCTGTCGCGCCACGACCGGGCCACCATCCTGCAGCGCACGGCCAAGATCCTGGTCGAGCGCACGGCCGAGGTGAGCGACCTGATCACGCTCGAATCCGGCCTGTCGAAGAAGGATTCCGTCTACGAGGTCGGCCGCGCCCATGACGTCTTCATGCTGGCCGGCCAGGCGACGCTGAACGATGACGGGCAGATCTTCTCGTGCGACATCAGCCCGCACGGCAAGAAGCGCCGCATCTACACCCAGCGCGACCCGCTGCGCGCCATCTCGGCCATCACGCCCTTCAACCATCCGCTGAACCAGGTGGCGCACAAGATCGCGCCCTCGATCGCGACCAACAACAAGATGGTCCTGAAGCCGTCCGAGAAGACGCCGCTGACGGCCCTGCTGCTGGCCGATATCCTGTACGAGGCCGGCCTGCCGCCGGCCATGTTCCAGGTGGTGACCGGCGACCCGCGCGAGATCGGGCTGGCCCTGATCGAGAGCCCGGGCATCGACCTCGTCACCTTCACCGGCGGGGTCGGGGTCGGCAAGTGGATCGCCCAGAACCTCGGCTACCGGCGCTGCGTCCTGGAGCTCGGCGGCAACGACCCGCTGATCGTCATGGAGGACGCCGACATCGAGGAGGCGGCGACGCTGGCGGCCGCCGGCTCCTACAAGAATTCCGGCCAGCGCTGCACCGCGGTGAAGCGCATGCTGGTGCATGAGGCGGTGGCCGACGCCTTCGCCGCCCGCCTTCTCGCCAAGACCCGGGACGTGAAGTACGGCGACCCGATGGACCCGGCGACCGACATGGGGACGGTGATCGACGAGGAGGCCGCGATCCGCATGGAGGCCCGTGTCGCCGACGCGATCGAACGCGGCGCCACCCTGCTCCATGGTCACGAGCGCCGGGGCGCCCTCTATGCGCCGACCATGCTCGACCATGTCCCGGCGGACGCGCCGCTGGTGATGGAGGAGACGTTCGGACCGGTCTCGCCGATCATCCGCTTCGCGAACATCGACGAGGCCATCCGCCTCTCCAACAGCACCGCCTACGGCCTGTCGTCGGGCGTCGTCACCAACCGCCTCGACTACATCACCCGCTTCGTGCAGGAGCTGCAGGTGGGCACGGTGAACATCCGCGAGGTGCCGGGCTACCGCATCGAATCCTCTCCCTTCGGCGGCATCAAGGATTCCGGCCTCGGCTACAAGGAAGGCGTGCTGGAGGCGATGAAGGCCTTCACCAACGTGAAGACCTACTCGCTGCCCTGGGGCTGATCCTTCCCATCGCCGGCCACCGCACATCCGAGAGGCGCGCGGTGGTCGACGATGGGGACAACGGCGCCCCGCCTGCCCGCCCCCCGCCTGCCCGATACGTCGTCTCGCTGCGGCCGACCGGCCTCGGCGACCGCCTGGCCTGCCTCGCCGCGGCATGGGTCTTCGCCCGCGGCACGGGGCGGACATTGGTTGCCGACTGGCGGCGCAGCAGCTACGCCGCCGACCGGGCGAGAAACCTCTTTCCCCTCTGCTTCGACGCTCCCGATCGGCTGGCCGGCGTCCCCTTCGTCGGCGATGACCGGGTAGCCCGGCTGCATTTCCCCCGGCCCCGCCACCCGTCCCGCTGGGACGACGACGATGCGCTGGCACACCCGCTGGGCCGGCCGGCGGCCGACCTCTACGCCGACCGCGACCGCGCGGTGGAACTGATCCGATCGGGGATGGACGTCGCGGCGCCGACCGTCATCTTCGACGCCTGCATCAATGACGGGCTGGTGTCGCTGGCCGACGCGCGTGCGTTCTTCGATGCCTTGCGCCCGGCGCCGCGGATCGCCAGGAGCCGCGACACCTTCGCCGCCGGCCTTTCCAACACCGGCCTTTCCAACACCGGGCGGCCGCTCATCGGGCTGCATGCCCGGCACGGCAATGGCGGCGAAGTCGGCCTGCATACCCCCTTCTGGACCGACCCCGCCGACGCGCTGGAGCGCTGCCGCCGTGCCGTCGCCGAGGCCCGGCGGCGGCTCGGCCGGCCGGCGACCGTCCTGCTGTGTACCGACAGCCACGAATTCGCCGGTGAGGCGATGGGCGCCATCCCCGGTATCGTCACCCGGCCCAAGGGCTATCGCGCGCCGGGCGAGGGCGAGCTCCATGGCTGGAACGGTGCCCACCGCACGCTGCACGACGCGCTGGTGGAAATGCACCTGCTCGCCGGATGCGATGCGCTCATCCGCTACCCGCCCGGCAGTTTCTTCTCGCTGCCGGCGGCGGTCGCGATCGGCGGGCCGGGGACGCCCGCCGGCACGGTCCATGACCTGCAGCGGCCCTGGGCCGCCGACGACCCGCTGTCGCCCGCGATCATCATCCGCAGCCGCATGGAAGCCGACCGGTCGGCAGCGCCTCAGCCATCCAGCTCGCGGTAGCGGCGGAAGATGCCCTGCTCGTTGAAGGGGATGCGGCGTTCGCTGGCGAGATAGGCGGCGATCCGCGGCCGCGCCGCCACCGCATCGTGCAAGGCGATCACCCGCGGGCATTTGCCCAGCGCCCGCTTGGCGGCGCGCGGAAAGGCATAGCGCAGCCCTTCCACCGCCTGGAACAGGGACAGGTCGGCATAGGTGGCGCGCCCGCCGACCAGGTGGCCGTCGCCCTTGGGATTGCGCTCCAGGATGCGCTCGAACCAGCCCAGGTATTTCGGTATGCGCTGGCGGCGGAACTCCTGCGCGCGCCGGGCCGCCTCCGGCTTCTGGTCCTCGTAGTAGAGGCCCATGCCGACCGGGTGGTGGCTGTCATGCGCCTCCGCCACCAGGTCGGCGATGGTGAGCTGGACCTGATGGGCCCACATCCGGTCCGCCTCGCCCTTGGGCGCCAGCCCATGGCGGTCGCCGAGATGGAGGAGGATCGCGGCGGTCTGGCCGATCAGGCGCCGGCCGTCCTTCAGGAAGGGGGGCGCGAAGGGCGGGCGCGCCAACCTTTTGGAGGTAGGGGCATCGCCATCGAGGAACGCCATCATGGCATCCATGCCGCCCGCCCGCTTTCCGACGCCGCGGGCGACATCGACATAGTCGGCACCCGCCTCCTCCAGCGCCAGGCGCACGAACTCGCCGCGCCCCTGGATGGTCGGCCAGTAATGGAGCTCGTAGGCCATCCATTCCCCCATCGAATAGGCGGACCCGCGCGCCCGCATCCCTGAAGGACGCCGCAGCGGAGGCCGCGTTCCATCGGCGGCTGTCACCGAATTGAACCGGACTGCCCGGCACCGTCGCTGGCAATTCGGCCGCACATGGACAATCTTATCTTGGTAGCCACGTTACCCGAGGGGGTTTGCACGATGAAAGTCGACCCACCCACCCGGAAATTCCTCGATGCGCTGGCCGCCCAGGGCGGCCCGCCGATCTACACCCTGACGCCGGTGGCCGCGCGCCAGGTCCTGGCCGGCGCCCAGGCCGGTGGCGACCGCGGCCCGCCGGCCGACATCCAGGAGACGACCTTTCCCGGCGGCCCGACCGGCCATGTCGCCATCCGTATCATCCGCCCGCGCGGTGCGGTCGGAGCCGTGCCGGTCATCCTCTATATCCATGGCGGCGGCTGGATCCTCGGCGACAAGGACACCCATGAGCGGCTGGTCCGCGAGCTCGCCGTCGGCGCCGGCGCGGCCGTCATCTATGTCGACTATGACCGCTCGCCGGAGGCCGAATATCCCGTCGCGATCGAGCAATCCTACGCGGCCCTCCTCCACATTGCGGAGAATGCCGGCCTGCTGAAGCTCGACGCCGCCCGCCTCGCCATCGCGGGAGACAGCGTCGGCGGAAACATGGCGGCCGCCGTCACCCTGATGGCGAAGAAGCGCGGCGGGCCCAGGATTGCCTTCCAGCTGCTCTTCTATCCGGTCGCCGACGCCGACTTCGACAATGGCTCCTACACCGAGTTCGCCGACGGCCCGTGGCTGACCCGGGCGGCCATGCAGTGGTTCTGGGACGCCTACCTGCCGGACAAGGCGCGGCGTACCGAGCCCACGGCCGCCCCGCTGCGGGCGTCGCTCGACCAGTTGCGCGGCCTGCCCCCGGCGCTGGTCATCACCGACCAGAACGATGTGCTGCGCGACGAGGGCGAGGCCTATGCCGCCAGGCTGGCCGAGGCCGGCGTGCCGGTCACGGCGGTCCGCTACAATGGCACCATCCATGACTTCGTGATGCTGAACGGCGTCGCCGACACGCCCGCCGCGAAGGGGGCCACGGCCCAGGCGGTGGCCGCGCTGCGCGCAGCGCTGCACTCCGGCTGAGGCGGCAGGTTGCGGACACCCAACCTTCATCACGACCGGCACCAAG
The DNA here is from genome assembly GCA_964594715.1 of uncultured Rhizobiaceae bacterium. Classification (GTDB taxonomy): domain Bacteria; phylum Pseudomonadota; class Alphaproteobacteria; order ATCC43930; family Allostellaceae; genus Allostella. The sequence goes on from CAZQOA010000031.1 coordinate 7,903, forward strand.
CCGTTCATGTTGAAGATTTTCTATTTAAACTATAATAAGGATCGAAGCCCGCCTGCAATGTTGAAGATTCCATGCGCCGACAGGATCTCAGCCATTCCGTCCGAGAGCGCCTGGCGCGGTATCCAGAGCCCTACGCCTCGCACTACGGGGTGGTGCCACTGCCGCCCCCGGAAACCGGCATCGATCTGGCCGCCGCCGCTGCCCGCCATCAGGCCGCGGCCGAGGCCCTGGGCCGTATCGACGCCTTCGCGGCCGAGCTGACCGATCCATACATCGTCAGCCGGTTGCTCACCCGGCGCGAGGCGGTCAGCAGTTCGGCGATGGAAGGCACGAACAGCACGCTCGACGAGCTGTTGTCGGTCGAAGAGACCACGGACGCAGAGGCTTCCGGCGCGGCCGCGCAAGTGCGCGACTATGCGCTCGCCCTCGACCGATTGATGCCGCAGGCCCGCGTAACCGGCCCGGATATCTTCGATCTGGAACTCGTGCAGCGGCTTCATGCGGCGGTCGTTCGCGGCGATGCGGATTATCCGGATGCGCCCGGGGCCTTCCGCCAGGTCGTGGTCTGGATCGGGGGCATGAGGGACATCGCCTATTCCACCTACAATCCGGCGCCACCGCAGGATGTCGTGCGCTGCCTGGGCGAGACCCTGGCCTATATGCGAGCCGACGGGCCGCAGGCGGTCACGCAGAGCCTGCTGGTGCGGATGGCCGTGGCCCATGCGCATTTCGAGGCCGTGCATCCCTTCCGCGACGGCAACGGCCGTGTGGGCCGCCTTCTGCTGCCGCTGATGATGGCGGCGGAGGGTCATGTCCCCTTGTACCTCGCGCCCTATATCGAGGCGCACAATGCGGCCTACCATGCCGCCCTCAAGGCGGCGCAGCAGCGCCTGGACTGGCCGGCAATGGTCGGTTTCCTGGCCGATGCCGTCGTCGGCACCGCCGACGAGCTGATGGCAACGCGCCGTGCGCTTTCGCTCCTACAGTCGGCGTGGCGGACGCGCCGCCGGTTCCGCGCCGGCTCCGCCGCGGACCGCGCCCTCGAACTGCTGCCCCACTATCCGGTGCTGACGGTCGGCCGGCTGGCGGCACTGCTCGGCGTGTCGTTCCGGGCGGCGTCGCTCGCCATGGATCAGTTGGCCGCGGCGGGCATCGTCGCCGACCGCACCGGGTATCGGCGGAACCGGATGTTCACCGCGCCCGAGGTCCTGTCCCTCGTGAACCGCCCCTTCGGCGCCGATCCCATCCCGCCGTCCGCGGGAATATAGAGCGCCCCTCCTTCACCCCCGCCGGTGCAGATTGGAGGCCGCCCCGCCCTGGCCCAGGTGATAGTGGCTGAGCGTCCGGTCCTCGTGCGCCATGCGCCAGGACAGGAGCCGGCCGGCATAGTCCAGGACCTGCGCCTGCCGGGCCGGGTCGCGGGCCAGGTCGTGCAACTCGCCCGGATCGGCAGCGAGGTCGAAGAAGAGCGGCGGCAGGCCCGCGAAATGGACGTACTTGCCGGCCCGGTCGCGCAGTACCAGCAGCCCGCATTGTTCCGGCGGGAGGCCGAGCGCGGTCTCGAAATGGGCGCCGCGCACGTCGCGGAAGTCGTAGCCCCAATGGACCGCATCGCGCCAACGGTCGGGCGTGGCCCCCGCCAGGAACGGCGCCAGGTCGTGGCCGTCGCAGGTGGTCGGCACCGGTTGCCCGAGCCAGCCCAGCACCGTCGGCATCACGTCCACCGCCTCGGTGAACTGTTCGACGATGCGGCCGCGCGCGGCGTCGGCGCTGCGGCGCGGATCGCGGACCAGCAGCGGGATGTGGAAGGCCTGGTCGTGATAGCCGTCCTTGCCGAGCAGCCAGTGGTCGCCCAGGTGCTCGCCATGGTCGGCGGTGAGCACGATCAGGGTGTCGTCATACTGGCCGCTCGCTTTCAGGTCGTCGACGATGCGGCCGAGCGCGGCGTCGGCCAGGGACACCAGCCCGTAATAGGTGGCGCGCAGCTGGGCCAGGGCCGCCTCGTCCATCGCCGCCATCGGCACGGGCTCGGCGACCGGCAGGTTGCCTTGCCACTGCCGTTCGATGTGGGCGCCCAGCCAAGGGTGCTGGCGCCCCTGTTCGGCCCGCGTCGGGGCGCGCACGGCGGCCGGCACGTCCTTCGGGTCGACCATGTCGTGGAAGGGTGCCGGCGCGATATAGGGCGGGTGCGGGCGAATGAACGAGACATGGAGGAACCAGGGCCGCCCGCCATTCACCGCCAGCCATTCGCGCACGCGGTCGGCCAGGAAGAAGGTGATCTCGTCCTCGGCCCTCATGGCCATCGGCGCCCTGGTCGGCGCCTCGCCCGGCCGCGAACCGGTGCGGTCGGGCAAATAGAGGTCGGTCGGCCGGGCCGGCACGTCGTGGCCCTTGGCCTTCAGCCAGGCGGCCCAGGGCTCCACCGATTCGGTCAGCAGCAGCTCGGCGTCGAAGCCCGGCATCACCCCCTCATAGGTGGCGAGCACGGGGTCGCTCGGGTGGCGGCCGCGCGGGTCGGCGCTGGTGTCGGTGTAGCCGAACAGCTTCGGCGCATAGCCGGCCTTGCGCGCCTCCCGCCCGAGGTTGGCGTGGCGCTCGTCGAGCGGGGTTCCGTTGCGCAGGGCCCGGTGGTTGTGGAGGTAGAGGCCGGTCAGCAGCGAGGCCCGGGCCGGGCCGCAGGGTGCGGCCTGGGTGAAATGGTTGGCGAACAGCACTCCGTCGGCCGCCAGCGCGTCCACGGTCGGCGTGCGCACGCAAGGGTGGCCCAGCGCCGAAATGCAGTCGGCCCGCCACTGGTCGAAGGTTACGAGAAGGATATTGCCCGCGGCCATGCGCGTCGCCCCCGATCGAATCTCACCACTGGCTGCGACGTAGCACAAGGCGCCGCCCCCGCGTAGTGTTGACCCCGGTGTCCATCCAGCCCTGCTCTGTCATTGGGAGGTCGGCCCTTGCCTTCGTACCTGTTCGAGAACTGCAATCTCTATGACGGCCGCGGCGACCAGATGCAGGGCGGCATGCATGTCCTGACCGACGGCGTCCGCATCGTCGAAGTGTCGGACCGGCCGATCAAGTCCGCCGGCGCCCACCGCATCAAGGTGGACGGGCGGACGCTGATGCCGGGGCTGATCGACGCCCATGTCCACATCACCGCCACCGTCACCAACCTCGGCACCTTGCAGGGCCATCCGCCGAGCCTGATCGCGGCCGGATCGGCGCGCATCGCCTACGAGATGCTGATGCGCGGCTTCACCACGGTGCGCGATGCCGCCGGCGCCGACTGGGGCCATGCCGAGGCGATCGAGAGCGGGCTCTTCCACGGGCCGCGCCTGTTCTTCGCCGGACAGGCCCTCAGCCAGACCGGCGGGCACGGCGATTTCCGCCCGCGCACCATGCTGGTCGACGGCTGCGCCTGCGGCCAGGCGTTCGCGTCCCTGGGCCGCATTGCCGACGGCGCCACCGAGGTCCGGCGGGCCGCCCGCGACGAGCTGCGCAAGGGCGCGACCCAGATCAAGATCATGGCCGGCGGCGGCGTCGCCTCGCCCGCCGACCCGATCCAGAACACGCAATATTCCGCCGAGGAGATGCGCATCATCGTCGAGGAAGCCGAGGCCTGGCACACCTACGTCATGGCCCACGCCTATACCGGTGCGGCCATCCGGCGCGCGGTGACGGCCGGCATCCGCACCATCGAGCACGGCAACCTGATCGACGACGACGCGGCCGCCCTGATGGCCGAGAAGAAGGCCTACCTGGTGCCGACGCTCGCCACCTATGACGCGCTCGGCCGCTATGGCCGCGAGCTGGGCTTCCCCGAAGGCAGCCTCGCCAAGCTGACCGAGGTCCAGGCGGCGGGCTTGCGCTCGATCGAGATCGCGCGATCGAAGGGCGTGAAGCTCGGCCATGGCAGCGACCTGCTGGGCGCCATGCATGTCCATCAGCTTTCGGAGTTCACCATCCGACGCGAGGTGCTGTCGTCGGCAGAGCTGCTGGCGTCCGCGACCCGCATCAATGCCGAGATCCTCATGCGGCCACAGGAGCTGGGCCTGGTCGCCGCCGGCGCCTATGCCGACCTGCTGGTGGTGGATGGCGACCCGATCGCCGACATCGGCGTGCTGACGCAGCCGGAAAAGCGCCTGATGATCATCATGAAGGGCGGTACCATCTACAAGGACACCGCGTCCCTCCATTGACGAATCAATAGCTTCCGGCCGAATCCTCACCTACCCTCTCGCAAGTCCTCAGGGGCTTGGGGAGGGAGATGCGGGCCGATCAATCTCAGGTGCGGCGTTCTCGGGCGCGGCGATGGCTGGCGCTGGCCGCGGCGGTGACGGCGGTGGCGATGCTGGCCGCCTGCGGGACGTCGGCGCCCGACCGGCCGCGGGCGGTGCGCGCCAAGCCGCCGGCGCCCAGCCCGGGCGAAGCCTGCATGAAGGACCTCGCCGACCGCGGCATCATCTTCCGGCCGCTGCCGCAGCCGGCTTCCATCGGCGGCTGCACCTTGCCGGACGGGGTCAGCCTGGAGGGCATGTCGGCAGCCCTCAACAAGCCGGTCACCATCTCCTGCCCCACCGCGCGCATGGTCGGCCAGTGGGTCGACCAGGTGGTCCAGCCGGCCGCCCGGCGCCATCTCCGCAGCCGCGTGACGACCGTGCATCAGGCGGGCGGCTTCGTCTGCCGCAACACCCGCAACGGCCGCCTCAGCGAGCATGCCCGCGGGCGGGCGATCGACATCTGGGGCTTCGAGCTGGCGGACGGGTCGAAGGCGCTGGTCCGCGACCACTGGCGCGGGGCCGGTGCGCGCTCCCGCTTCCTGCAGGACGTGGCGCAGAACTCGTGCGGGGTCTTCCATGTGGTCCTCGGGCCCGGCGCGGACGCCGACCACCATGACCACCTGCATCTCGACCTGGGGGAATGGAAGCTGTGCCAGCCGTGAGAAACCGGCGCTGAAAATGGGAAGGCCCCGCCAACCCAGGAGGCTCGGGGATCGGCGGGGCCAAGATCTGACGCGTCTGGGGGGCAAAGCACGTCAGCTCTGCCAACAAAGATAGGGATGCGTGGATTGCGAACAAATGGAAGGCGGATTAAATCGACGTAACGTCGACCAAAGCGTGCCGCGCAATCGTCCCGGCCCGAACTATCCGCGCGGCCGGAACTATTTGCGCGGGCTGACCTGCGCCTCTTCCGTCACCTGTCGCGGCAGGACCACGGTTTCCGAAGTGGTGCCGGACATCTTCCGCCCGGTTTCCTCGGCGACCCGCCCGATCGGCCACAGCGACGGTCCGGTCGGCTCCAGCAGCACATAGCTCCGCCCGTTGACGACGATCTTCGCCTCGTCGCCCGCCGACGGAATGTCGACCGCCAGCAGCGCATGTTCCGGTGGCAGCACCATGACGATCGACCGGTTGGGCAGCAACGTCATCAGGATCGCCGCCAGCGCCGCCGACTTCACGTCGCAGTCGCCGCGGTTGAGGTCAAAGAACGCCGCCGGCATCACGAAGCCGCCCTGGCTCTGCCGGTCGGGCACGGCATATGGGATCGACTGGATGAAGGCCAGTGCCAGCGCGATGCGTTCGCGCTCGTCCGTGGTCTGCGCCGCGATCGCCTCGGCCACCGGCTTCAGGTCGGCTGCGGCACGCGGGACGATGCGGGCGAAATCGGGCCGCACCTCGGCCCCCGGCGCTTCCCGGACGTTGAAGAAGGCGGCATAGGTCTCCGAGGTCGCCGTCTCCGCCCGGCGCTCCACCTCGGCCTCGACGGCCGAGGTCGCGCGATTGGGCGGCAGCTTCACCTCGTAATGGACCGAGAGGCTGCCCTTCTTGCGTTCGACGTTGACGGTGATGGTGCCGCCGAGCGGCCGGACATACTCGTCGATCGTCTGCTCCACCCGCTTCTTCAGCGAATTGGCGACCTCGGGGCTGTCGATCGGCCGGTATTCGCGATGGCCGCGCAGCACGATCGCCTCCGGCAGGCGAAAGCGCAGCGACTGGATGCGGCCTTCGGAATCGTTGAACTTGTAGGCGTACTCGACGATGCCCTTGTCCACATGCCGGCCGAACCTGACCTGCTTCGCGGCCACGCCGACGGGCGCCAGAAGCATGGCCAGAAGCGTGACCGAGGCGGCCAGGCCTCGGGTGCGGTGGAGCATCATCGTCCTCTCAAGCGATCACCCGCGAGGAGGATAGCGGAGTGGGCGGCGGCGTGGAACGTCTGTCGTCCGGGCATCGGCCTGAGGTAGTGTCGCAGCAGGTTCGATCAAGACCTTCCCCATCCGCCTGAGAGGCCAAGTATCGCTATGCAGCTCTCCCGTTTCCCGCGCCAGCGCTTCGCCCACCTCCCGACCCCCCTGGAACGCCTCGATCGGCTGAGCCTGCTGCTCGGCGGCCCCACCATCTGGATCAAGCGTGACGACTGCACCGGGCTCGGCCTCGGCGGCAACAAGACGCGGAAGCTGGAATACCTGATGGCGGATGCGATCGCCCAGGGCGCCGACACCGTGCTGACGGTGGGCGCGGTGCAATCCAACCATGTCCGCCAGACCGCCGCCGCCGCCGCCCGCCTCGGCATGGCATGCGAGCTGATCCTGGAGAACCGCATCGCCGACGCCGACCAGGCCTATCTGCGTTCGGGCAACATCCTGCTCGACCGGCTGATGGGTGCCCGCCTGCACGAGGTACCCGGCGGGTCCGACATGAAGCAGGCGCTGCAGGAGGTGGCCGAGGCGGTGCGCAAGCGCGGCGGCAAGCCGTACGTGATCCCGGGCGGCGGCTCCAACCCCATGGGCGCGCTCGGCTACGTCAACTTCGCCCTGGAGCTGCTGGCCCAGGCGACCGACCGCGGGGTGGCCTTCGACCATCTCGTCCACGCCACCGGCAGTGCCGGAACCCAGGCCGGCATCGTCGTCGGGCTGGAGGCGTTGCGCGCCCGGCTGCCGGTGCTGGGCATCACCGTCAGCAAGCCGCGCGAGCAGCAGGAAGCCATGGTCCTGGCACTGGCGGAGGAGACCGCCGACTTCCTGGGCATGCCCGGGATCGTCACGCGCGAGGCCGTGGTCGCCAACGCCGATTATTTCGGCACCTCCTATGGCGACCCCACGCCCGGCATGCTGGCAGCCCTGAAGCTGCTGGCGCGCGAAGAGGGCATCCTGCTCGACCCGGTCTATTCCGGAAAGGCGATGGCGGGGATGATCGACCTCATCGCCAAGGGCCATTTCCGCAAGGGGCAGGACATCGTCTTCCTGCACACCGGCGGGCAGGCCGGGCTGTTCGCCTATCAGGCGGCGCTCGACCGGGCGACCAACGAATGACCGGCACGGCCCCGGCGGCAGTGCCGGACGCCCGCGGCAGCAATCTGTGGCGCGCGGACCCGGCCATGGCGCAGCTCCTGCGCCTGCATCTGCCGGGGCCGTTGCTGGCCCACCTCGCGCCCCATCTCGACCGGCTGGGCGGGCTCGCCGGCGACGCGCTCGACGCGCTCGCCGGCGAGGCCGACCGCAACCCGCCCGTGCTCCACCATCGCGACCGCCGCGGTCGCGACCGGCAATGGATCGAGAAGCACCCGGCCTATCGCGAGATGGAGCGCATCGCCTTTGCCGAGTACGGGCTGGCCGCGATGACCCACAAGGCAGGCGTGCTGGGCTGGCCCGAACCCCTGCCGCCCATGGCCAAGTACGCGCTGACCTTCCTCTTCGTGCAGGCCGAGTTCGGCCTGTGCTGCCCGGTCAGCATGACCGATTCCCTGACCGCGACCCTGGTCCGCCACGGTGACCCGGCCCTGGTCGCGCGCTACCTGCCGGGGTTGATCGCGACCGACCTCGACACCCTGACCCAGGGTGCCATGTTCATGACCGAGCAGGCCGGCGGCTCCGATGTCGGCCGCATCGAGACGGTGGCGCGGCGGGACGGCGACGGCTGGCGCCTGTGGGGCGAGAAATGGTTCTGCTCCAACGCCGATGCCGGCCTCGCCATGGTGCTGGCGCGGACGGAGGGGGCCGAGCCCGGCCTCAAGGGCCTGTCGCTGTTCCTGATGCCGCGCATCGCCGGCGACGGCAGCGACAATCGCTACCGGATCGTGCGGCTGAAGGACAAGCTCGGCACCCGCGACATGGCGTCCGGCGAGATCCGCCTGGAGGGGGCGGAGGCGCACCTGGTGGGGGCGCCCGGCCGCGGCTTCGTCCAGATGGCGGACATGATCAACCTGTCGCGCCTGTCGAACGGGGTGCGGGCGGCGGGCCTGATGCGGCGTGCGATGTTCGAGGCGCTCCACGTCGCCCGCCACCGCGTCGCCTTCGGACGGCCGATCATCGAGCTGCCGCTGATGCGCCGCCAGCTGCTCAAGATGTTGCTGCCGGTCGAGGCCGCGCGGACGATGGTGTTCGCCACCGCCGCCGCCATGGAGGCGGCCGACCGCGGCGACGAGGCCGCCGGCAGGCGGCTGCGCATCCTGACGCCGCTGCTGAAGTTCCGCGCCTGCCGCGACGCCCGCCGGGTGGCCGGCGACGCCATGGAGGTGCGCGGCGGCTGCGGCTATGTCGAGGAATGGTCGGACGCGCGCCTGCTGCGCGACGCCCATCTGGGGTCGATCTGGGAGGGGACCAGCAACGTCGTGGCGCTGGACGTGATCCGGGCGATCCGCCGGTCGGATGCCGCCGCCGCGCTGGCCCGCGACCTGCTGCCGCGGCTGGCCGCCGTCCCGGCCGCGCTGGCGGTGCCGCTGCGCGCGGCGTGGCAGCGCAGCCAGGCCTTCGCCGAGGCCGTGGCCGCCGGCACCGACGACCATCCGTCGCGCCAGGCCGCGACCGGCCTCTACTACGCCACCGCCGCCATCCTGATGGCCGAGGAAGGGGCACGGCTCGCGGCGTCCGACGGCGACGCCCGGCGGCTGCTGCTGGCGCGGTCCGCCATGCGGCATCGGCTGGAGCCGCGCGACCCACTGGCGGCCACCGACGCTCGGGCGGAGGATGCGTTGGCCGGGCGGCTGCTGGCCGACGCCCCGGTGGGGTTGCAGGACGCCGTGGCATTGCTGGCCTGACGGATTTTCCCGACCGATCGACGGCGGCGATCACGATCGGACTAGCCCGTCCTTACCCGTGACCTGCTAGGATTGCGGCCTTCACCACCCTTTCGCGTCCCGGAGCCGCCATGCCCCATGCCGACATCGCCCGTCCCGGTGGCCGATCGGCCCGCCGCAGACGAACCCTGTCGGCATAGAGGCTGCCATGCTGTCGCCCCCCCTGACGGGACCACTGGCCTCGATGGTGCCGGCATTGCCGGCCGTCCTGCTGCTGTCCGCCCTGGTGTTCCTGGCCGCCTGCAACATGGCCGCCGAACCGCCGGTGGCGGTGGTGCCGGCCCAGGCCAGCCCGGCCCCGCCGCCGCCCCGGCCGATCGACCTGGTCAGTGGCCGGGCGACCGTGGTGGCCGGCGACGTGCTCGAGGTCGAGGGGCAGCGGGTGCGGCTGCAGGCGGTCGACGCACCCGAGGCCCGCACCCAGCACGGCAAGCGTGCAATGATCGAGATGCGGCGCATCGTCGGGCGCGAGCCGGTTCACTGCGAGTTGCTGGAGCTGGAACCACCCGCTCCCAAGGTCAGGCCCCCCAAGGTCCGGGAGGGCCGCGCGGAAGCCAAGCAGGGGTGGATCGGGCGCTGCACCGCCGACAAGATCGATGTGGCGCAGGAGCTGGTGAAGCGCGGATGGGCGCGCGCCCTGCAACGCTACGGCGACAGCTATGTCATCGAGGAGGCATCCGCGCGCGCCGCCGGCCGCGGCATGTGGCCGAAGCCGCCACCCGCCAGGGCAAAGCCGGCGACGCCGCGCCCGACCAAGCGGCCGCCCGGCTGAAAGGCGCTGCCGGCCGCGTCACCGCCCGTCGGACGACGCACCCTTGTCGGCCCGCTCCAGCTCGTCCCGCGCCTTCGCGGCCATCGCCTCGTACTCGTCGCGCAACCGCACCAGCTCGCGTTCGGACATCTCCTCCAGGTCGAGGAGGCGATTGTCGGCATTTTCGACCGCGCGCAACAACTCGTCGAGCTTGATCTGCACCGTTTCCGCGTCGCGGTTCTGCGAGTTCTGGATCAGGAACACCATCAGGAAGGTGATGATGGTGGTGCCGGTGTTGATGGTGAGCTGCCACAACTCCGAGAAGCCGAGGAGCGGGCCGGTCAGCGCCCACACGACGACCGAGGCGAATGCGAGGCCGAAGACCACCGGCCGTCCCATCAGGGTCGCCGCGCGGGCGGCGAAGCGGCTGAACAGGCTCTTGCGTCGCATCGCCGCCTCCACCCGATGACCTGGTGCCGTGCCTGGCGTGATCTGCCCTGGCGTGATCTGCCCCGTCGCGAACGGCAACAGCCAGAGCTCGACGCGCGCTGAACGCCGGGTCGCCGGTGCGGTTCCCCCGGTCGGACTTGCCCCCTGTTGCACGACACCGGCCGGAACCCTTCTCCGGCGCAGGGGTTCTGCTACCGACAATCACTTCCATCGGGGAATCAACGATGTCCAAGATCGCCATCGCGGCAGCGGCGTTCGGCCTGCTGGCCGGTACCGCTCTCGCCCAGACCACGCCGCCGGCGAACCCGGCCGCGCCATCGAACCCGGCGGTGAATTCCTCCGGCACGAACAATCCGGGAGCGCCCGCCGCCGGCGCCAATTCCTTCACCGAAGGCCAGGCCAAGGCCAGGCTCGAGGAGCGCGGGTTTCAGGCGGTCAGTGCGCTCACCAAGGACAAGGACGGTATCTGGCGCGGCACGGCCACCCAGAACGGCCAGCCGGTCGAGGTCGCGGTCGACTATCAGGGCAACATCGTCGCCAAGTGACGGGAGCCTTGTCCCCGCGCGCCGCCATTCGCCCCAGCACGCCAATTAGACCGGCCTCAATCCCCGAACCCGCCCAATTTTCGAACCTGAGGGCAAGCCATCATGAAAACCACCGTCTCTCGCCTCTATGACAGCTACGACGCCGCGACCAACGCCGTGAACGGCCTGATCGAGTTCGGCGTCCCGCGCGACGATATCAGCATCGTCGCCAACAATGCCGATGCGCCCAGCATCGTCGAGACCACCGAAGCCGGCGGCGGTGCCAGCACGGGTGCTGGTATCGGCGGCGTGCTGGGCGGCGGTGCCGGCCTGCTCGCCGGCCTCGGCATGCTGGCCATTCCCGGCCTCGGCCCGGTGGTGGCGGCCGGGTGGCTGGCCGCGACGGCCGCAGGCGCGGTCGCCGGCGTGGCGGCGGGTGCGGTCACCGGCGGCATCGTCGGCGCGCTCACCCATGCCGGGGTCAGCGAGGAACACGCCCATGTCTATGCCGAGGGCGTGCGCCGCGGCGGCACGCTGGTGACCGCACGCGTCGACGAAAGCAGCATCGATGCGGCGAACGCGGTGCTCGATCGCCACGGCGCCATCGACCCCGACACCCGGGCACGCGCCTATCGCGAGGCCGGCTGGGACCGCTTCGACGAACGCGCCGATCCCTACACCGCCGAGCAGATCGCCCGCGACCGCGCGCTCTACCAGCGCCGTCCGATGGTGTAGGCGGATACTCGCCAGACCCGAAGAAGAGGCCGCCCCATGAAGGCGGCCTCTTCCCGCTTTACGCCAACTCACGGAGAAGCGGCAATCTGCCTCGCGGACGGATCGCGCTACACATCAAGGTACGGGAGGTGGTGAATGGGTGAGCGAACGGCATTGCGCAATGCCACGCGCGGTCGCGCCTAAGTCGTGGCGCCTCGGACTTTTCCCAGGTTTTTCTTCAGGAACGTCGGGTCGCCGTGCTCGTCATTTCCGCGATGAGTCGACACCATTTGCTTCTGATCGGGCGTAAGCCCGCCAAAAAAGCTGCTGACGGGCCTAGGCAGAGTCGCAAGAGGCTCCGGCTCGGGGCACGGCTTATCGTGCAGGGTCACGCGACCCATACGCAACGCGCGCGCCAGGAATCTAGGTACTTGCATCAACATCACGGCACTTCCTTCCGATAAGATGGAGGCTGGTTGCGCGGCGTGGCAAGCGTGAAACCGAATTTGGTAGTGTACAGTTCCTCCAGGCGCTCGTTTACGGGCTGCACGCGTAGCTCATGCTTGCCACGTAGTTGGGCATAGGCCTGGGCACATTCCAGCACGATCAACGCTCTGTGACCGATCAAGGGACACCCCGGGCGAGGATCCCCGGCCACGAACCGAACTTCGACCGCGTCGCTCTTGACCAACCCCAGGCCAAGCACGCTGAGCCGGTCGCCGGCGCCCCACACAGCGAGATCGAGGCGATCGTACTCCTTGTGTCCTTTGAATATTTCTTCCCAATCCCAATCGGCGTCGGGATGTGGCTTCATGCCTCCGCCGCACCACTGGTCCGCGTAGGCCTGCCGCGCCTTCACCGTCCAGCCCGTAATGTAGATTGAAACGCCAAGGTGCGCCCCTATCGAACGCGCAGCGTGCAGTCGGGCCTGATCGCGATCCTGGCCGCATAATTCTTTGCGTTTTGCGAACGAGGCGACCACGGACCGGCCTTCTTGCTGGGCATTGGCCGGGCGTCTGTTAGGTGGTCGTGCCCGTCAACCTTCAGTAGGAACAGGACGACGAAGGCCGTCGAACGCGTCGGGTTGCGGCCACGAATAAGCTTCGCCTTTTTATCTTCGTCAAGCGAGACGCGCGCTCGGAGCCGCGGGCAGCCTGGGACCCGGCCGGTCATGCCGTCTCCGAAGCGTAAACAGCTCAAGCACTGGCTGCTGATGCTTTCCGCTCTTCTACCTGGTCGGCACATACCCCTGGTCGGCGGAAACCAGGGTGAGATAGCCGCGCACCTGCGTACCGTCAGCCTCGGACCGAACGATCGCCGCGCTCACCAGGATGCCGTGCAGCCGCTCCAGGCAGAAGCCGATGACCCGGCGCTGATAGTCGTGGCGCGGGACGTAGCCTCCCTCGGCGAAGGCGATGGCGGCCTGTTCCAGGCGGGTGAAGATCTTGATGAAGGCGGCCGCCGGATAGGCGCCAAGCGTCGCGGAGAAGACGTTCCGTTTCGTCCCGATCACCGTGAACGCCTCGCGGTCGGTAATCGCGCCGGCGTCGATCGCGTCGGCCAGGAAGCGCAGCAGGTCGCGGCCGACATGGCTGTGCGCGTAGTGCCGGCCGACGGTGACCGGCAGCCGGGTCGGCGCCGACATCAGCCAATCCTGGCCGGGGCGCGGCAGGGCATCGTCGAAGCAGAGGCCGCCCGCATCGTCCGGCGCCAACAACTGGAATTGCAGGGCCCCGGCCTCGGCCGCCCGGCCCACCGGCCGCCGGGCCACCAGCTTGCGATACTGGGTCAGGACCACCGTGCCCGCGAAACGCTCCTGCTCCAGGCGGCGGCGGACGGCGAACAAGGCGGGATATTCGGAAGCGGCCTCGCCCGGCAGCAGGTCCGGAAACGCGTCCGGATAAACCCACTCGCCGGGCACCCCGCAGGCATGCTCGCAGACGAAGGTGAAACCGGGCCAGAGCGGAACCACGGGCGGCTCATGTCCGACGCAGAAGCCGCGGAAGGGCGTCTCGATCGGGAGCATGGCCAGCCTGGTTCCCCTCCGCCGCGCGGCACCTTCGCGACCTTAGCCGAGGGCGGCAGGACGAGGCGAGGCTTCATCCGCCACACGCCGCCCCCGCCTGGCGCCGCCGGATACAGGCGAGCCTGGCGCGGCAGTCATCGCCGGCCGCCTGGAGGGCCGCGATCCAGGCGAGGCCCTGGCCGATCGTCCGCGGCGGCGGCGGTGCCGGCGGCTCCGGCCGGCATTCCAGCAGGCCCGGCGGGTGCAGGATCGCCACCTGCTCGATCCGCGTCACCAGTCGCGGCTCCGCCTCGATCGTCGAGCAGGCGGTCAAGGAAGCGATCCAAGGCAGGGCAGCGATCGGCCAGAGGGGCCGCGGCATCCGGGTCACGGGCGATCTCCTGGTGGATGACGGTAAGCCGGGTGCCGGCCTTGCGGGCGCGGTCGAGATCGGTGGCGAGGTCGGCCACCACCCGCTCATGGGCCTGCCGGATGCGGACCAGTTCGGCCGCGTTGGCCTGGTTGAGGTCGGCCAGCTCACCGACCTGGCCGCGCAGCACCGCGGCACCGGCCTCGGCGGTCGCAGCGGCGTGGCGCCAATGCGCCGCCGACGCCCGCTCCACCGACACCCACAACGCTGCCGCGGCGATGGTGCCGGCGACGATCCAGGCGACGGCCGGCACCCGCGCGGCGGCACCACCGATGGCGGCAAGCAGCATCGGGTGGTTTCCTTCCGGGAAATGGTTCAGCCGGCGGCGGAATCATGGTCGGCGCGGCGCTGGGCCATGGTCATGCGGGTGGTCTCGTAGGAGGCCCAGCTCTGCCGCCGCGAACGGTCGTCGTAGGCCGCACCCGCGATGTAGGCCATGACGACGGAGCCGAGCAGCAGCGACAGCGAGGACGCGATGGTCTCATGCAGGCGGCTGTCATGGCGCCCCCACGCGATCAGGTAGGCGAGGCCCGCCATGCAGAAGCCGAGCGTCAGCCAGACCGCCCGCCGCCGCCATCGCCAGCTCGTCTCCAGCCCAGCCAGGCGCGGGTCGTCCCGCTCATCCGGCACGCCGGATGCCTTCGTCGATGACGTCGAGCCCGTACCAGTCGCCCTCGGGCAGCGGTCCGGGCCCGCATTCCTTGCGGATGATCGCCCGCACCAGGGTGCGCAGCAGCTCCGGCTGGTCGATGTCGACATCGCCGTCGGGGTCGATGCCGAGGCGGTCGCAGACGAAGGCGATGTAGCGGTGGGTCGGGTTCTCGGCAGGCGGCGCCCAGCGCCCGACGATGCCGCGCACGGTCCGGAGCCCATGGCGGTCGCGATAGGAGCGCAGCACGCGGACGATGGCGCGGATGCCCCATTCCGGGGCCGCGAACCGGATGAAGCGCGGATCGCCGGACTGGTCCTCGGCCATTCCCTGCCAGCGGTCGTGGCCGCGGTCGATGTTGCCGGGATTATGGTTGCGGATGCCCCGCGGCGTCGCCGTCATCTCACCCTCCGATCAACGTCTTGACGAGGGGCGGCAGGATGGCCCCGGCGACCAGGCCGAGCGCGCCGCAGGCCGCCCCGATCACCCGCCAGGCGCCCTTGATCTGGGCGACCAGCAGCTTCAGCTCGGCGATCTCGGCCAGGATGCGCGAGCGCTCGACGTCGCCCGCCGCGATGGTCTCGCGCAGATGGACGATCTGGGTCTCCAGGACCGCGATGCGGGTCAGCAGGGCGGCATGGGCAGCCTCCGGCTTGCGATCCCCGCGGGGGCGCTCTGCTTGCAGGGTCATCGGGAAATCCTCCCATGGCGCTCAGACTTCGGTGATCGCGAACGGCCAGCCGTAATAGCGGAACTGCGCATGCTCGATCGGGGTCGGCTCGTCGAGGTGGCCGAGGACCGTGGCGCGGTCGGCGTGGTGCCCCATGTCGGTGATGACCGAGAACAGGACCGGCCGGGTGCGGCCCACCAGCCGCTCGGCCTCCAGCCATTGGCCGAGCGCCACGTCGCGGTGCTGCCAGCGGAAGGCGCCGGCGATGCGCTTGCGCAGCCATTGCCGGCGGCCGAGCAAGGTCCCGGCCAGGCTGCGCCGGGCCGTCGCCTCCTCGACCGGCGCGATCGAGAAGCCGTTGGCGAGGTTCACGGCCGGCCGCTCGCCCTTGGCCACGAACAGGATGGCGGCCTCCAGATAGCCGGCCGGGTTCGCCTCGTCGTCGATCGCGACCGTGACCGCGGTCGCCGTCACGGCCTGGTCGAGCAGCAGCAGGTAGCTGACCCCGCGCGGGTCGCGCTCGTCCTCGGGCATCTTCCCGTCGGCCGATGGCCGCCCGAAGGGCAGGTAGCCACCGACCGGCGCGTGGGTGACCGGATAGGCGTCGCGCCAGCCGCTGTCATAGCCCTCGTCGGTGGTGACCCGGATCAGGGCCGCCGGCGACAGGTTGGCGTAGAAGAGGCCGACCACGTCGATCAGCCGCTGCGCGCCCAGGTCGACGGTGAAGGTCGTGTCGGCGGCAGCGGCCGAGGCCGCGCGCGCATACTCCAGCGGGTCGCTGGTGGCGAGGCCGGCCAGCGGCAAGGTCGTTTCCCAGTCGCCGCCGGAGAAGCTCACCCCCTCCAGCCAGGCCCAGTTGATCGGCGCCAACAGACAGTTCGCCATTCTGATCTACCCCAGCAAGGTCAGTGTCACGGCATCGGCCGCCATGCGGATCTCCTTCGCCACGATCACCAGGCGGCGCGGTGTGGTCAGGCCGACCTCGGCCGCGGTCAGCGCCACCGTCTGGCCCGGGCGCCAGGCCAGCGCCACCAGGGACGCCTCGACCTCGAAGGCGAGTGCGGCCGGCGACAGCAGGGCCAGCTGGCGCGCGGCCTCGGCGTCGGCATCCTCTTTGCGGTCGAACAGGCCCTCGACGAACGCCTCCTCGGCGCCCAGGTCGTCGGTCTCGACGTCCGTGTCCTCCGCCAGCCCCTCGCGCCATTCCGTCAGCAGGAACCGGCGCACCGCGTCGGGGGCGGCGGCCGCGATCTCGGCCGGCCCGTGGACTCTCCAGCAGCGCCGGGCGCCGATCCGCCGGCGCCACAGGGCGGCCCCGACCGGGACCCGGCGCACCGCCGTCAGGTGGCGCTGGTCGAGATCATGGTCGGCGACCGCGGCCGGCCCGGTGTAGCGCCCAACGGTGATCAGGCCGGCCGGGTCGGTGTCGATCCAGGCGCCGACCGTGGCGTTGATGCGGTCGACCAGGTCGCGGCCCTGCGGGCTCTCCTCGCCCAGCCACGCCCCCAGCCGCTGCGGCGCGGCGGTCGCCAGGGCCGCCAGCGCCGGCGCGTCGAGGTCGCCGACCGCGAGCGTGAATTCGGTCTCGGCCGCCATGTCCACGACCGCCTCCTTCACGACCAGGGTCGTGGTGCCGACCGTGGCGGCGGTGAAGTTGGTGCCTGCATTCTCCGACAGGCCGGCGAAGCTGACCTGGTCGCCGGCGGCAATGCCGAGGCCGGCGAAGCTGCCGCCGCCGGCCGTGAAGGTGCGGGTCGCGGCATCGGCCGCGATCGAGACCAGGATATCGGCCCCGGCCTCGACATGGCGGAAGCCGAGGCGGTCGCGCAGCACCGTCTCCAGCAGGCCCGCGGCCGTCGCCTCGGTCGCGGTGTCGGGGTCGGGCGCCCACAGCAGCACGATGCGGCCATCGCCGCCGCCGGAACCGTCGTCGCCGCCGACGCCTGTTCCGGCGGCATAATCCTCGTCATCGTCGCCGCCCGGGGTGACGCCGCTGCCACCCGCGCTGGTGCCGCCGGTCGCCAGCGCCGCGCCACCGCCGCCGGCGCCGGCCGTCGAGCCGGCCCCGCCGCCACCGCCGCCCCTGCGCCCGCCACCACCGCCACCGCCGCCGGAGGTGGAGCCGGTGCCGCCATCGCCGCCCTCGGCCGAAGTGCCGGCCGACCCGGCCGCGCCACCACCGACGCCGCTGCCGCCGCTGCCGCCGGCCCCGGACGTGCCGCCATTGCCGTGCCGGACCCCACCATCGCCGCCGTCGGTGCCGGTGGCACCACCGCCGGCCCCGCCCGCCGCCTCGCCGGAGCCGCCGCCACCGCCAGGCGCGCAGAGGACCACCGCCAGGTTCCGGATGATGCCGGCCGCGGCCCCACCGCCGCCGCCCGAGCGCTCCGACCCGGTGCCGCCGAAGCCGCCGGCGCAGATTGCGGCCGAGACCCCGGCGGCACCAGGGTCGCCCGGTCCGCCGGCCGCCCCGCCGCCGGACGGCACCTCGAGCGTGATCACCTCGCCCGGCTCCACCGTCAGCACGGCATCGACGAAGCCGCCGCCGGCGCCGGGGAAGCCGACCGCCCCCACCCCGCCATGGCCGCCGCCGGCCCCCCACAGCTTGGCGCGGAGCGAGGTGATGCCGGCGGGCACGCGGAAGGTGTAGTAGCCGGGGGTCGCGAACACCCGTTTCCCGGCGGTCGCGCCCAGCCCGGCCTCCATGGTCACGGTCAGCGGGTATTGCGGGCGCGACGCGACCCACAAGGCGCCCTCCGCGCCGTCGACGAAGGCCTGGCCCGGCGCGGGCGGAAAGGATTCGGCCGGGGTCAGCGCCACCCCGCCGTCATAGACGCCGTGGCCGAGGTCGGGATCGACCCGGACGGGGGCGTCGGCCAGGCGATAGAGCCACAGGCCCTGCACCGAGCCCGCCTCGGGCGGGGCGGCATGGCGCACGGTGCCCAGCGCCACGGGCAGGTTCTTCCCCGCCAGCTCGGCCGTGCCCGCGTAGGGGCGCAGCCAGATCGACCAGTCGCTGTGACTGCCCGCCCCCGCCGCCTCGGCCACGTCGACGATCAGCTCGCCGAGCGATGCGGTCCAGGACGTGACCAGGCCCGCCATCCAGGTGCCGTCGAGGTCGCCGGTGCGGGCGATGCGCACGGCGTCGTCGGCGGCGGCATTGGGCTCGGCGCGCAGGGCGACGGCATCGACCGTGCCGGCGAAGGCCGCGTCGGCGGCAAAGCCCACCCGCGTGGTGGAGCCGGTGGCGAAGAAGGTGCGGGACCAGGTGCCGGCCGCCGTGATCGGGTCGCCGAGCGCCTCCCCGGCGACGGTCGGCTGCAACCTGCCTGCCGTCCGCGTCACGTCGAAGCGCAGGCGATACTCATTGTCGGCGGCGGTCGCCATCACCTGTTCCAGGGCCGAGGCCGTGCCGGCGGCCTTGGATGCCTTGGCCGAGGCATTGGTCCAGCCGGTGCCGGCGAACCACCCGGACAGGGACGAGGTGAAATCGCCGTTGGTGGCGAGGTTCGGCAGGATGAAGGTCTTCGGCCCCACCCCGACCGCGACCGAGCTGGCCGAGACGACCAGCACCCGGTCGCCGCGGAAGACCCGGTCCTGCACCGGCCGGTCGAGCCGCAGCAGCCGGTCGCGGAGCTGGAACGAGGCCCGGCCACCATCGAAGGCGGCATCCTCGACCAGGCCGGTGAAGACGGGGACGAAGTCATCGAACGACCAGGCCGGGTGCCCGACCAGGATGCGGGCCGGGCGGCGGCGGAAGTGCCAGCGCCGGGCGCCGCTGCCGGTCGCGGCCGTCGCCAGGTGGTCGAGCTCGCCGGACGCGTTCTCCAAGAGGATGACGCCGCGGGCGGGCTCGGAGCGGCCGAACAGCTCGGTCCCGGCCCACAGCGCGCGCCGCACCTGGACATCGACCAGGCGGCCGGGCAGGCGCGTGTTGGCGAGCGAGGCGGCCGGGCCGGTGGTGTAGTCGCCGGCCGACCAGCGCAGTGGCACCACCTGGCCGGCCTCCGCATCCCAGGCGTCGATGATGACGATCCATTCGAGCCGCCCGGCCCCGGGCGCCAGCAGTGCGGCCAGGTCGCCGGCGGCCGGCACCGGATAGCGCAGGCGGGCGCCGGCGGCGACGAGGGTGCGGCCGCCGGTCACCGCGAGGCGCGCACCGCCGGCGGTCAGCTCGACCCCCTGCTCGGTCTGCAAGGTGACGGTGCCGCCGGTGATGGCGAGCGCCGCGCCACCGGCGGAGAGCGCGCTGCCCAGCGTGATGACCGCGGTGCCGCCGGTGACCCGGACGCTGGCGCCGCCGGCGGCGAGGTCGACGCCGGTGCCGGCCTGGAGGGTGGTCGCACCGCCCTGGACCGCGATCGCCGCACCCCCGGCCGTCAGGACGGCGCCGGTGCCCACCACGAGCGAGGCGGTACCGCCGGTCACCGCCAGGGCTGCCCCACCCGCGCTCAGCATCTGGCCGACCAGCAGCGCGGCCAGGCCAGCCGCCAGCGCCAGCCGGGCACCGCCGGCGGTTAGCTCGACATTCTCGCCGGCGGTGACTTGCCCCTGGCCGCCGGTGATCGCGATCCGACCGCCGCCGGCATCGAGCAGCAGGCCGGTGCCGGCCACCAGCTCCGCCGGGTCACCCGCGACCGCGATCGACGTCCCGCCGGCGGCGAGGACGACGCCAGTGCCGGCGAGAAGGGCCGCAGGCCCGCCGGCGAGCGCGACCGTGGCGCCACCGGCCTCCAGCAGATCACCCACGGACAAGGCCGCTTGGCCCGGCTGGACGGCCAGGTCCGCCCCGCCCGCGGTCAGGATCGCGCCGGTGCCGGCCAGGACGGACGCGGGTCCGACGGCGACGACAATGGCACGGCCGCCCACGGTTTCCTCATGCCCGACCCCACCCGCCGCCGGCCCCCAGCCGGCGGTGAAGCCGGTCGGAACGGTGCCGGTGTAGCTGGCGAGTTCCTTGAGGGTCCCGCCGCGGCTCGAACCGCCGCCGTCCATGCCACCTGCGAGGAAGACCGTCCCCGTGATGCCGGTAAAAACAGGCGATGACCCGGTGGATGGGTCCCCGCTCAGCCATGTGTTGTTGCGGCCGAACCATATCCGACCATTGTCGAGATCGACCGCGAGGTTGACGGTATCGCCGTTCGAAAAGTTGTCGAAGTCCGTGCCGTTCGCGCTGTTGTGCCGATAGGTCGCCTGCCCGTTGATGACCCAACTCACGACGCTGTCGCCCGGCGGCACAGTAATCGTGTGCGCGCCGGTCGCGATGCCATGACGCGCGGCGCTGCCGCCAGAGCTTTGATGCGTCAGCTCGACGTACCACTTGCCGGCCGCCAGCCCGACTGTCGAGCGCACCGCGCCGATGGTCCCAGAGAGCTGGCTCCACTGGCGATTGCTCGACGCCAGTGTTACGTCGGCATCCTTGTCGGACGGGTTCCAGAACGGCTGGTCAGCCATCGGTCTAGCCTCCCATCCGGTTCGGATTTAGAGTTGCGTCCATGGACGACGCTGAATTCAACACACAGAACGAAGCCGTCGCCCGCCTGCTATGCCGGCAGCGCGGGATGGACTGGGAGGCGATCGCCGAGGATGGCGGCGACTGGACGCGGCCGCTCGGCGAACCCCGGCGCGCCGACTTCCGCGACTGGGCCTTCGCGGTCCAGATGCAGTGCCGCCCCGCCTCCCCTACCAACGCCGCCTCCCCTACCAACGCCGCCTCCCCGACCGACGTCACCGGCTAGACCTCACGCCGCAGGCGCGAGCGTGAACCAGCCGTCGGTCGGGTCGGGCGTCAGCTTGAACGGCCCGTCGGTCGACGCGGCCGAGCCGCCGCCGGTGTTGAGGTCGACATAGCCGAGCAGCGCGTCGCTCGCATGGGTGTCGTCGAAGATCACCAACCACTTCGCGGTCAAGGTGACCTCCGCCCCGAAGTCGGCCGGGTCGGAGGTGAACTTCACCGTGGTGCCGGAACGGCTGACGGCGACATTCGTCAGGGTCGCCCGGGCATAGTCGCCGCCCGCCAGCTCGTTGGTGATGTCGGCCACCTCGTCGTGGTGGAGGCGTTCGGCGTGTAGCTGGAGGTCGCCAGCAGCGCCTTGAAGCTATGCCCGTCGAGGTCGATCAGGCCCCGGGCGATGTTCTCGATCGCCGCGCCGAAGAGGGTGAAGTCGCCTGCTGCCATGGGGAATGCTCCTGGTTGCAATGAGGTCAGACGCCCGCGCGTCGGCCGCCCCCGGCGGCGGCGCCGACCGGCGGGCGGTCGGAGACGGCGATGCGGAGGTCGCCGCGCAGGCCGCGCAGCTCGCCGGTCATGGTGCCGATGGCGCGCTCCAGCATGGCGAGGCGCGCTTCCAGGCGGGATGCCTCCTCGCGCTCCGCGGCATCGCCGGTGGCGGCCGCCTCGCGCAGGGCGTCGATGGAGGCGGCCACCCCCTGGTTGGCGGCGAAGCGCTCGAACAGGCGGGCCTGCTCCACCGACAGGACGCGCTCGCCCGGCATCGCCAGGATGGGCACGCTGTCGCGGCCCCGCATCCCGCCGGTGACCAGCCCGCCATCGGCGTAGGGGACGCCGAAATGGCCGAACGGCACGTCGGTATGGCGGCGAAGCTGGTCGATGAAGGCGACCCAGCGGTTCATGTCCGGGCTGCCGCCGGGCGACAGGAAGGCCGTGTGGCCGCCCGTGGTGAAGGCGCCGAAATAGCCGGCCGCCGTCGCCGCGCCGAAATATTGCTGCCGCGTCAGGCCGAGGCCGGAGCCGTGCGGTTCCTTCAGCCAGGCGAGCGCGCCGGCGTCGGTGGCCGGCCCGCCGAAGGCGGGGAAGCGCCGCGCCAGGAAGTCGCCCGTGCTTTCGTTGACGCCCCGCCCGAGGGACTGCACCCCGAAGGTCGGCAGGACGGGCGCGGCGGGGGCGGCCTGGGCGCGGAGGTCGGCGCGCAAGGCCGCCACCTCGTCGGCGATGCGTGCCAGCTCGACATTGGCGGCCCGCGCCAGCGCCGCCTGCGCCTCGGCGATGGTGACGGCCCTGCCCTCCGCAGCCCGCAGCCGTTCCAGGCTGGCATCGAAGATCGCGACCGATTGCGCCGACGAGCCATAGACGGTGCGCGCCAGCTCCTGCACCCGGGACGCCGCCTGCTGCAATGCGCGCGCCGCCTCCGGTGCGTCGTCGCCACCAGCGGCGAGGCGGGCCAGGGCGTCGGCCTCCTGGCGCCGCGCCTCGGCCAGCTGGTCGCCCGGCGAGAGGGGCGAGGACCCGCCCGTCAATAGGCCGCCGCGGAAGCGGGCGAGGTCGCCGGCCGCGCCCGCGAAGGCACCGGCCAGCCGCTGCGCCTCGCGGGCGACGGTCCGCTGTGCATCCTCGACGCCGGCCAGGGCATCCAGCGCGTCCTGCACCGCGGCGGTATCGCCGGCGGCCGGCTGCACGGATGCCAGCGCGCCGGCGCCGGTGGTGGTGCCGATACCCTGGGCGGCGCGGATCGAGGCCGCCACGTCCGCCGCGCCGTCGACGGCGCGTGCGATGACGTCGAGCGCGTCCGGCGCGATCTCGCGGCGGTCGTACTGATAGGCGAAGCGCGGCGCCAGTGCTGCCGTGTCCGCCCGGGTCAAGGCACCGCCGGCGCCGGCCGCCAGGGTCGAGCGGATCGCGGCAAAGAAGTCGGGCGTGGCCGCGGGATCGAGGCCGAGCGAGCGGAAGAGCGCATCGGCCGTCGGTACATAGGCCCGGCCGCCCAGCGTGGCGCCGGTGCGGTCGACCCAGGCGGCCCGGTCGGCGCCGATTCCGTCCGCCAGATCCTCGATCGCGTTAGCCAGGCCCGACCGGATGAGCGCCCCGGCCTCGGCCGCGTCGTAGCCCAGCGTCTCCAGCACCGGCGCCATCGCCTGCCATTCCGCGGTCAGGCGGCGCGTCCCCTCCTCCAGGCGCGACAGCGGCGGTTCCGCCGCGGCGACCCGGACGCCGGCCATCACCTCCACCATTGCACGCAGCCCGTCGGTCGCATCCGCCAGCGGCAGGCCCAGCTCGCGCGTCTTGTCGAGGAAGGCGCCGATGCGGCCCGCGAGCGCCTGGGCGTCGGCGCGGCCGGCCGCCTCGGCCGCCGCCGCCATCGACTGGGCGAAGTCGCCGACCCCCGACTTCAGCCGGCCGACGGCGTCCTCGAAACCGGCGATGAAGGATATGTCGGCCGTCAGCTCCTCGACGGTGGCGGCAGCCGACCCGGCAATGTGGGTGGCGATCCGGGTACCGAGCTCGCCGCCCCAGGCGGACCAGTCGGCGTCCTTCAGCAGGGCGACGGCGAAGCCCTGCTTGGCCGCCTCCACCGCCGCCGCGTTCTTGGGGTCGGCCGCGAACCAGGCGCGACCGGCAGCATCCGGCCCGTCGCGGGCGCCAGCGTCGTAGAAGAGGCGCAGGCCCTCCTTCTCGTTCAAGGTGGCGCCGATCGCCGCCCCCGGATCGGCCGATCGCCGCACACCCAGCTGCTGCTCCAGCGCCACCACGATCCGCGTCAGGTCGGTGGTCAACCCCTGGGCGGCGTCGGTCACGGCCGGAAAGCGGGTCGAGGCGTATTGCGGGGTGGCCGGGTCCGACAGCCAGACCGAATATTCGCCCTGCGGCACCTTCGGCGCCTGCTTGAAGAGCGAACCGAGCAACCCGCCCAGCGCACCCCCGGCCAGCGAGGCGATCGGGCCGAGGAAGCCCAGACCCGCCGGCAGGATGGCCGCGAAGCCGCTGGCCGCCGCGCGCCCGAGATTGGCGAAGAGCCCGCCGATGTCGAGCGCGCCACCCGACCCGAACATGCGGCCGACATCGCCCGCAAGGCGGCCGAAGACGCCGAGCAGCCCCTGGGCCGCCCGGGCGCCGCCATCCAGCAGCGCGCCGAAGAAGTCGCCGCCCGATGCCGCCCGCTCCACCGAGGCCAGGCTGCGGGCGGCGGCGTCCAGCGACCGGGCGACGGCCGACCCGCCGTCGCCCAGGCTGCGGCCGAGATCGCCCAGCCCCGCCTCGACCGCCACGGCGCCGGCCCGGATGTCGTCCAGCGCCCGCACCGCCCGCGCCGCGCCCGCCTCGGCCGGGGTGGCGTCGATCAGGATTTCCAGCACGGCATCCGACATGCGGGGTCACCTTTCTTGCGGTCGGGGATCAGTGGATCGTGCCAGCGCGCGGTCGAGCCAGGCGGCGTCGAGCAGGGTCACGATGCGGCGGAACTCGCCGCGGACGACCGGATCGGCCACCTGCTCCTCGGCCAGCCAGTCGCGGACCGCACCCAGCGTGATGGGACGGGGCGGTGGGCCGGGATCGCGCTCCCGCGCCAGGTCGAGGAAGGCCCGCCAATAGGGTTCGGCCCAGGGAGCGACCTCCGGGCGGTCGGCCAGCGCCGGCGGGGCCACGCCCGACCATTGCCGCCGCGCCTCCAGGAGGTCGGCCTGGGCGCCCCATTCGAGGACCCAGGCCAGGACCGCCATCAGTTTTTTGCGACGTCCGCCTCGAAGCCGCGCCGGAAGGTCTCGGCCGTGTTGGCCGCCTCGAAGACCAGATCGCGGAAGCGCCGGTGGGCCGGGTCGAGGAAGATCGCGGCCGCCGCCTCGCGCGAGAAGGCGATGGCGCGGCCGTCCTCGCCGCTCAGCCCGTCCCACCCGGCCACCACCTCGTCGGCCAGCAGCCGGGCCGCGATCTCGTCCTGCTTCTCGGCCGGGATCGCCATGCCGGCCCCGACCAGGCGGGCCAGCGGCCGCAGCAGGCGCGCCTGGGCGTTGCGATAGGCCGGCGTGGCGGTGGAGCGCACGGTCACCACCAGGCCGGGCAGGATCTCGACCGGCACCCCCGCCTGCTCGGCCTCCGGATCGGTCGCAAGCTCGCTCAGCTTCATGGGTGGGTCTCCTGTGTTCGACGTGTTCGGAGCTTGGGCAATCTCGTGGTTCGGTGGGAGCATCGTCACACGCCGAACTCCGAGAGGCGGTCGATCTGCAGCGAGGCGCCGGTCGCCGGGTCGCGCAGGCCCATCAGGTCGAAGCGCAGGACGCAGTCGCCGTTGCGGCTGCCGGCCTCGATCCGGCCACCGGACAGCTTCACCCGCGGCAGGGTGACGACATAGGCCTGCCCGTTCTCCGCCACGACGAAGGCGAGCGAGGTGTCGGTGCCGGCCAGGTACTTGTCGTACAGCGTGCCGTCCTGGAAATAGGCCTCCAGCGTGCCGCCGACCGAGGCGTCGCCGACGCCGATCGCGACGTTGCCCAGCGTGCCGACCGCCTTCAGCTCGCGCAGGTTGTTGTCCATCTCGACCGTCATCTGGCGGACGATGCCGGCGCCGCCCCCGCCCTCGCGGACCAGCACGACGTCGCCCACGGCATTCATCACCGCGGCGGTGCCGGCCGGCAGCGGGTCGCCGGTGCCGAAGCTGGCGGCACCGCGCAGCGCGTCCTTGCCGACGAGGTCGAAGGACGCTTCCAGGATGCGGCCGGTCGCCAAGGTCAGGCGCAGCATCCGCACCATCTGCCCGCGGAACAGCAGCACCTGGCCGATATCGGCGTGGTCGCGCTCGATCGCGTAGGAGATCTCCTCCACCCCGTTGCGCAGCACGTCGCCGAAGAAGACGCGGATGGTCTTGGCGGAACCATCATCGGCGGCCCAGCCGTCCGGCAGGTGGTCGAGCGACAGGCGGCTGGCCGCGATCCCGGTCACCCGCACCCAGCCATTGTCCGCGGCCGTGGCGAAGCGCTGTCCGGCAGCGGCACCGCCGATCGCGATCCATTGCCCGACCACGAGGCCGAGCGTGGTGAAGTCGAGCGCGGTCGATTCCAGCGCATCCGCCACCGCCTCGATGTCGCCGGCAGCACCCTCGAACCCGACCGCCTGGATCGCCTGGGCGGGGGCCGCGGCCTCCACCGTCAGGGGTGTGCCGGTGACGGTGACGGCGGTGGCGGTGGCCGCGGACACCCGGTTGAGGCCGTTGTTGCCGGCGATGTCGAAGCCGCGGCCGCGGACCAGGTGCCCGGCGGCAAAAGCCGCACCGCCGGCGGCCACGCCATAGGCCGAGGTCGAGGTGGCCGCGGCCCCCGTCACGTTCCCCGCCGACGCGAAGCGGGCGAAGAGTCCGCCCTCGAAGAGCGCGTCGGCCGCACCATAGCTGACCTCCACCCCGACCGAGCCGGCGGCCCCGGCATCGACCTGGGCCACGTCGGCCACCTGGCGGTCGCTGCGGAACTCCTCCGAGGCGATGTAGCGGACATCGAAGTCGAGGCTCTGGGACTTGGCCCGCAGCGCCCGCATGGGCAGAGCCGGCGTCACGCCCCAGCTCGTCTCTTCGACGAAGCGGAGCGCGACCCGGCTGGTATCGCCGATCGTCATGGGCAGATCTCCGAATTGGAAGGGGAGGTTCAGAACAGCGTGTCGCGATCGAACGGCACGGTGAGGGTGACGCGGCTCCACCCCTCCGGGTCGTCGGCCAGCACCAGGCGCGCCGCGCCGCAGCGCAGGCCCGGCGCCGCCCAGTCGCGCAGGATGGCGGCCGCGGTGTCGGCCAGGCCCAGGATGCGCGCCCGGCCCTCCCGGGGCGGGGCGAAGACGTCGATCGCCACCAGCCCGGCATGGCGATGCAGGCGCCGGCCGTCGGCGGCGAGGCCGACCGCCCTGGCATCGACCGGCACCACGGCGAAGCGCAGCCAGGGTGCCGCCGCGGGCGGCGGCGTGGCATCGTCGGGCCAGCGGATCGGCACCGCCGGCTCCACCATTGCCCATTGCTGGCCGAAGCGCCGCGACAGGGTCAGCAGCTCGTCGCGCCAGCTCAACGCTCGTCCCCGAAGGACAACGCGACGGCCACGACCGCACCACGGGCCATGGCAGCGCCGGGCCGGGTGCGGCTGCCATATTCGACGGCGGCGGCGTAGGGCACGTCGTTCACCACCCGCCGCCCGACCGTGTCGCCGTCGGCGATGCGCCAGCCGTCGCGGAGGCGCCCGGTCGCGACCGGGGTACGTTCCACCGCCGCCGCCAACACCTCGGACGCCGCCGCATCGGCGGCCTCCGGGGCCAGTGCCGCGACGGCGGCGGCGAAGCGCCCGAGCGCGGCATCGAAGGCGGCGCTCATCGCCCGATCCGCAGGACATGCAGGCCGGCCCCGGCGCCGGCGGCATGGCTCTCCACCTCCATCACCGGCAGCTCCTCGCCATCCACGGCCACCCGGTCGCCCGGGCGTGGCGGGTCGGGAAAGCCCGTGTCGCGCAGGGCCGAGATGGCGATGTAAGCCTCGATGGTACGAAGCGCGGTGCCGCCATCGCCGATCGACCGTCGGACCAGCATCGCCGGCACCGTCACGACCACCTCGCCCGGCACCATTGCCTGGGCATCGGCATCGAAGGCGCCGGTGCCGCGGGCCAGGCGGACGGTCGTGCCATATCCGGCGATGAAATCGGCGACCGGCCCGCGCATCAGGCGCGACAGCGGGTTCATGACCCATCCCCGTCATGCATCCCGACGCGGAAGGGTGGGGCGGCGCACGCGGGCACCGCCATGCGCGGGACCGCCATACGTGACACCGGCAGGGCCGCCGGCCGCAGCAGCGGCGCCAGCGGCAGGGCGACGGCGGGCGGCGGCCCCTCGCCCGGCCCCAGCTCGACCGACAGCGGCCCCAGCGCGAAGCGACGGACGGCACGCAGGCTGTCGGCCAGCGCGCCGGCCTGCTCCAGCTCGATGCGCGCGCCCTCCGCCACGGCCGTCTTCAGGCCGTGGGGGACCTGGTCAGCCGCGACGATGGCGGCACCGTCGGCGTCCGTCACGTCGCGGCGCGGCCAGGCCAGCATGTTGACCGACCAGGGATGCGCCTTGCTGCCCTTCCAGCGCCCGGCGAAGAGGGCATCCACCGCGGCGGTCGCCCGCCGCAGCGCCGCCTCGCGGGCCGCCGCGGGTGCGGCCGCCCAGGCGACGGCCCCCATGGCGGCATGGTGGGCATCGGCGTCGGCGAGCGCCAGGTAGCTGTCGGCGCCGGCAATGCCGGCGCCGCTTTCGACCGTGAGGGCCATCGGTCAGTTCGAGCTGTGGATGCGCACCGCCAGTGCCGGGCGGCGCACGACGGGCAGCGGGTTGCTCTCGGTCAGGAGGTCGATGCCGCGCCCGTCGGGCCGGCCGACCTGGCGGGCATAGAGCGGCAGGCCGATGGTGTTTGCGGCCTCGATCAGGTTGGCCGGCGCGTAATAGGAGACGAAGGCGTCGCTGGTGCCGAGCGGCACGGCGATACCGTCATTGGCCGGCACCAGCCGCTCGGCCGCCCCGCCGGACAGGGTGACGGTGCCGCCATACTCCTCGAACACCATGCCGGCGAAGGGGAAGCCGCGGCGCAGGTCGTCACGCAGCGGCTGCCCGCCGGCGGTCGCGGCGAAGTAGCGATAGGCGTCCTTGACCGAGGCGTGCTTCACCAGCTTGTCCCAGAATTCCGGGCTGACGAGGGCGTGGACGCCGGTCGTGGTCTCGCCGCGCAGGTTCGTCTCGACATGGCGGACGACCTCGCGGACCTTCTCGGCCACCTCGGTGCCGGCGGTGCCGAGCGCGAAGTCCACCGTCTTCTGGATGATGTCGAACTCCACATGCCAGTCGTAGAGCACGGTCCCGGCACCGTCGCGGAGCTGGCCGCGGAGCGCATTCACCCGCATGAATTCCAAGGTCTGGGCGTGCTTCATGCGCATCCGCGCCAGCCGGCGCTCCATCAGGTTGGCCAGCGGGTCGGCCGCGTCGGTCGCCCCGAAGGCGCGGATGCCCTGCACGTCCTGCGGCAGGATCACGTCGTCATGGGGAATGTGCGGCACGACGAAGCCGCGCTGCCGGCGCTGCGTCCGGTTGGCCAGCGTGGGCGGC
This sequence comes from uncultured Rhizobiaceae bacterium, assembly GCA_964594715.1. Classification (GTDB taxonomy): domain Bacteria; phylum Pseudomonadota; class Alphaproteobacteria; order ATCC43930; family Allostellaceae; genus Allostella. The sequence continues at coordinate 36,996 of CAZQOA010000031.1, forward strand.
CCGCCCGGCGGCACCGAGGGCAGCAGGTTCAGGGTGCCGTCCGATTCCTCGAGCACGATCTGGCGCTGGGTGACGCCCTCGTCGCGGAAGATGCCGAGCTGGCCCACGCGGCCATAGCGGTTGGGCAGCAGGTTGATCGCCTCGGTCAGCTCGGCGAGCGAGAAGCCGCCGGCATCGAACGGGTTGGTGATGACCGTCATGTCTATGTCTCCGGTGGAAAGAAAGGTCAGGCGCCGATGCGGGCAACGATGCCGAGTGCGGCCAGGGCCCGTTCGCCGGCCGCCTGGTCGGCCGTGTCGTAATCCTCGGGCCAGGCCAGCCCGTCGGCGCGCACCAGGGCCGGGCCGCGCATGAGCGCCAGGCCGGCGGCGTTGCCCGCCGCCGGCACCGTCACCGGGTCGACCAGGATGGCGGCCGGGCGCTCGCTGCCCAGCGTGCCGTCCGGGTCGAGCTCGACCAGGAAGCCGGAGCCGGCGGCGACCGCGATGGTGAAGGCGTCGCCGACCGCGAAGTCGGTGGCGCCGTCGGCCAGGGTGAAGGCAAGGCCACCACCGGCGAAGGCGGCGGCGACGCGGCCCAGGCCCACCACCCGGCCATCGGGGGCGGTGACGGCGAACTGGCCGCCATTGGCGGCAGCCTCGAAGATGGCGAGGCGATAGGTGCCGACCCCGGCGCCGAGGCCGACCGTCACCGCGCCCATGGCGCCGTTGCCGACATTGCCGCCGGCGGCGGTGGCGACGGCCGGCGTCGCCACGACGATGCGGCCGAGCACGGTGCCCGAGGGGATAGTGCGCGCGACGCCGGTCGACAGCAGCGTCACGGCATGGCGGGTGTAGCGCGGATCGGACTCGTGCTTGAGCCAGTCGCCGGCGGCGGCCGGCAACGTCTGGACACTCATGGTGGATTCCTTTCGAGGGGGAGCGGGGTCAGTCTTGCCGGGCGTGCGTCGCCGTCCGGGACATGCCGCGGGCGGCGCGGGCGCGCCGGACGATCGGCGCCTCGGCCTTGACCACGGCCGCCCGCCCGCGCTCGCCGAAGAGGTCCGCCTCGGCCAGCGCCGCAGCGGCACGGTCGAAGAGGTCGTCGATCCACCCCGCCACCTCGTCCGGGACCTCGCGGATGCGGTCGGCATATGCCTCTGGCTCGACGCCGATGGCGGCCCAGCGGGCGGCTTTGGCCACGCGCCCGGCGCGGTCGCGATCGGCCTTGAGGGCCGCGATCTCCGCCTCCTTGGCCTCCAGCGCCTTGGCGACGGCATCCGCCACCGGGTCGGGGGCATCGCTCGCCCCCTTCACCAGGAGCACGCGGGCGCCGGGGTTGATCCCGTGGCGGCAGAGACTGATTTCGATGACCCGCAGGTCGACGAGTTGATGCGCCATCGGGCCGGTCCTCCGCCTCAATCGAAATGTACGCGGCGGGCCATGCCGCCGATGGACAGGGCGGCCAGCTCACCGGCCAGGACCGCGTCCCAGACCGTGTCGTCGTCGATGCGGATGCCGACGAACCAGCCCTCCTGGCCAAGGTCGATGCCGAGCGCCTCCTGGATCGCGGGGCTCGCGACCAGGCTTTCGACGACGGTGCCGACGGCGGGGATGTCCTCCCCGCCGTCGGCATGTCCGGCCGCCCCGCGGCGTGATTGCGCCATGAAGGCGTGGGCGGCGCGGACAAGCTCGTCGGTGGTGATGTGGTCGCCCTCGGCATCGACCAGGGGCGCGCCGTCGCGGACCGAGACGCTGGCCCAGCCCCACACCGTCCGGAGCGCGGGGTCGGCCTTGGCGATCGGCAAGGTCATGGTGAAGGCATGAGTCATTCCGGGATCTCCGAGGCGGAATCGGGCAGCGGCAGGCCGGCCGCGGTGCGCAGGAAGCGGGCCAGCGCGTCGTCGGGGAAAAGCGGCACGCCGGCCGCCGCCAGCCGCTCGACCAGGCCGGCCAGCGTAGTCGCGTCGACCCGGCCGACCCGGCCCGGGACGAAGCGCGGCATGGCGGCAGCCGGCAGCGCGTTGATGCGCCAGATGCGCGGCACCAGGTGGCGGTTGAGGACGCCGGCGATGGTGGCGAGCCAGGCGGTCAGCGCGGTCTCGAAGCGGTCGCCCTTGTCGCGGGCCAGCGCATAGGAGCCGCCGCCGTCGCGCCCCAGCAGGATGAAGTCGGCCAGCGCCGTCATCGCGATTTCGCGGCTGCGATCGATGATGGCCTGGCGGATCGGCACCGACTGGCCCGATACCGGCGACAGCAGCCCGAACTCGAAATAGAGGTTTCCGCGCTCGTCGCGGTCGGACGGCAGGACGAGGCCGGCGCGCTCGTCGACCTGGGTGTCGCGGACGATGCGCTTGAAATCCTCGAAGAGCGCACGCTCCTCGGGTGCCGCACCCGCCGCCATGAAGCGGGCCGGGATGCGCGCCACCGGCAGGCCGCCCAGCGCGCGCCAGTAGCCGATCGCCTCGCCCTCCTCCAGGCGCTTCTTGAAGAACCATGGACGATAGGCGTTGCGCAGGATCGAGCGGCCCTCGGGATTGCCCTTGGCCGTGGTGGTGCGGAACAGCAGCGACTTCTCGATCGGGATGAAGACCGGGGCCGGCGCCTCGGGCGAGGCTGCCTGCCACATCCCGCGCGTGCCGCCGGCCGCATCGAACTCCCAGCGCAGCAGGGTTTCCTGGGCCCGGAGCGCCAGCTTGCGGATGCCGATGCGGCCGTCCGATGCCGGCGGGCGCCGCTTCCACACGATCTCGAACCAGCTCCAGCCATGGACCAGCATGCCCAGCACCTCGACGATGAAATCCTCGAAGCCGTGGCTCATGTCGTCGCGGATGCTTTCAAGGAAGCGGGCCGCCTCCTGCGATGCCGCGTCGTCGCCGGCCGGCGCCACCGACCAGGGCACGCCGCGCAAGGACATCTCGACCGCGAACAGGACCGCCCCCACCACGGGGTCGTTGGACGCCATCTCGCGATAGGCGGCGACGCCGCGCGGACCCTGCAACTCCGGCAGGAACTCCTCGCGCACCAGGCCGGACCAGGCGCGCAGGCCCGACCTTCCCAGCTCGACCAGGGTGTCCTCAGCGCCCGCCATCGCCGCCCCCGATCAGCAGCGGGGCCACCAGCGGCGGCAGGGCATGGTCCGACAATGCGGTCAGCGCCCAGACCAGCGCATCGACGCGATCGGGGGACGGGCCGTCGCCGCCCGGAAGGTAAGCGCACATCTGATCCTCCAAGGCATCGAAACGGCCGGCATGGTGGACCCGGCCCTGCTCGTAGAGGGCGGCCACCGGCTCGGCCCGGGCCTGCTTGCCGCGGCTGGCGGTGACCTTGCGGTAGGCCAGGTCGGGGTTGCGCCGGCGGCCCTCGGCGGCCATCGCCTCCGCCGCCCGGCGCAGCACCGCCTCGACCATGTCGCCGCCATTGTTGGCCTCGCCGATCATCCGGTCGGCGCCGAGGCGGTCATAGGCGGCGACCGCGCGCCGGGCCCAGCCGTCGGGCGACAGGCGGGCGCTGGCATCGGCCAGCACGAAGAAACGGCCGGCGCGGTCACGGGCAGCCGCGACGATGCCGGTCTCGGCACTGTCCTCGCCGGCGGTGGCGGCCGGGTCGACCGCAACGACGATGCGCTCGAAGGGCTCCGCCGGCATAACGCGGAAGCCGCCGGCCTCGAACATGGTCCGCTGCCACAGCGCGCCTGGAACCTCCTCCAGGAACTCGCCGCCCAGCTCCTGCCGGCCGAGGCGGGTGCCGTCATAGCGGCGCGCCAGGTCGGCGACCGCTTCCGGCGCCAGGTTGGCCGCGTTCTCGTAGGTCGACCCGCGGGTGACGATGGTGCCGGGCGACGCCAGCAGCCGCTTCAGCCAGGCCCGCGGACGCGGGGTGGAGGTGGCGACGCAGCGCGCCAGGCCGCGGCGCAGCCCCATCATCAGATTGTGCCAGGCATTCTCGTCCGGCCATTTCGCGACCTCGTCGGCCCAGGCCAGGTCGTGCTCCGGCCCGCGCAGCTGCTCGGGGTCAACGGCCGCGAAGGTGGTGGCGACGGCGCCGTTGGCCCAGGTGAGACGGCGCAGCGACGGCTGCCAGCGCGGGCGCTGCCAAGGCGGCGAGACCGCGAGGATGCCGGACGGCCCCTCGACCATCACGTCGCGCGCGTCGGCCGCCGTCTCCCCCACCAGGGCGACGCGCAGCGCGCGGCCGGCGGCCACCTCGGCGCGGATGAACTCGGCCGCCGCCCGGGTCTTGCCGGCGCCGCGGCCGGCCTGGATGAACCAGACCCGCCAGGGTGCCGGCGGCGCCAACTGCATCGGGCGCGCCCAGAAGCGCCACTCGTAGAGCAGGTGGGCCCGCGCCTGCGGCGACAGCGACGCGAGGAAGCCGTCGCGCAAGACCGGGCGGCCGGCGAGGCGCGCGGCGACGGACAGGTTCATGCCCGCCCCTCCACCGCGCCTTCGGCGTCGACCGGCGCATGGCCGACACCGTTCCTCGCGGCACCGTTGGCCGCGGCGGGTACGGGACGCTGGGTCAGGAGCTCCGCCAGCCGCTGGAGCTTGCGGGCGACCTCGGCCGCCGCCTCCTGCACCGCGGCGCCGTCGGCGGCTGGCGTGCTGTCCGGCGTGTCGAGCGCGAGCAGGCGAGCACGCCGGGTCTCGATCGACAGCACCCGGTCGATCGCCGGCCCGTCGCCGCCCAGCGCCTTGCCCCAGGCTCCGGTCAGGGCGAGGTCGAGGCGGCGGGCCTGCAGCCGGCGCTCCGTCTCGGCATCGTCGGTCGCCTCGCGCAGCGCCCGGGCGACCGCGTTGCGCGCCGCCGCCACGGTGCGGAACAGGGGTGCGACGCCGTCCAGGTCCTCCGAGGCCGCGATCTCGCCATAGCCGAGCCCCCGGGTGCGCAGCCCCAGGGCATGGGCACGGCGGCGGGCGGCGGCCAGTTGGTCGATCATGCGGAGGGCCCCCTGGAAGAACAGTCGTCCGGAAAAGCGTTCGGCGCGGGCCCCGTCTCCAGGGCGCCGCGCCGATCTTGCTTTTTGGTACACCTAAACCGCGTTTTGCGGTAGACGGGTGGCGCGAGTTTCAGTGCGAGCGGGCGATCGAGAAGTAGCGGTCGAGGCGGCGCAACCCGTGGCGCAGATCGGCCAGCGCCGCCTGGTCGCCGGGCATCGCGAGCCCGACCACGGCCGCGTCCACGGCGCGCATCGCGGCCGGCCCCGCCGCCCCGAGCGCCGCCCGCGCATCGCGATAGAGGGCCATCGCGCGCCGGTCCTCCTCGGCTTGCGTGGCCTCGTCGCGGGCGACCGGGATGCTGCCCGCCCCGATCACGCGGGTCGCCCAGAAGAGCGGCGGCAGAGGCACCGGCGCCCGGAACACCCGCCAGGCCAGGCGCGCGAACCGCCAGCCGGCCCGGCATTCCGCCGGGTCCAGCCCCGCCGCCGGGTCGCGGCGATGGCGGGCTGCCAGAACGTCCAGGGGAAAGTCGATGGGCACGGCGGCGTCGCCGGAGACGCGCCGCCGCTGGGCCAGCAGCTCCGGCGTCGGCCCGGCGTCGGCGGCCTGGCGCGCCGCCCGGGTGGTGCGGCGCCGGCGCTTGGCATCGGGGTCGCGGGGACGCCCACGGCGCGTCATCGAAGGCGCCTCAAACCGACAGGAGGGCCAGGGAACTGGCGCCTTCCACGATGGTGATGGGGCGCAGGACCCGCCCGGACCGGTGCGCGGCGGCGGCCCGCGGGTCATCCGCGAAACATGCGCCGGCCGGCCAGGTCGCGGCCGGGTCGAAGCCGTATTCGGCGGCGTCGGCCGCCTGCTCTTCCCCATCCGTCGCCAGGCCGGCGGTGCGGTCGCGCAGCCGGCGGCGCCATGCGCGATAGGTCGAAGGGTGCACCGCGAAGAGCGCCGCCGCACGGCGGTCGCCGATCCCGGCCTCGGACAGGCGGACCAGCACCTCGTCCGACGGCGGCCACGACCATTCTCCGGCGTCGTCGGGCCTGCGCGCCCGCACCGGGGAACCGAGAGCGCCCCTGGCGCGCGCGGTCGCCAGGCCGTAGCGCGCCGCCAGCATCGACACCGATGCCGGTGAGCGCCGATGCAGGCGTCCGATCGCGGCCAGGGTCTGGCCGGCCGCAAACGCGGCCGCCAACACCTCCGGGGTCGGCGGCCATTCGGACGGCTTTGCCCCTTCGTCGGTTCCGATCATCCTCTCCTCCTTCCAGCCCGTAGCATCGGCATCACGCTACGCATTATGCGTTTGTCGAACAAGGAGGGGGTGTCGTTATCAGGGAATTTGCGGTATGGTCGGCCGATGGTCGAACCGTCCGCCGCCGCCCGGGCGCTGAAGGCGCTGCGCGAAGAGGCCGGTCTGTCGATGCGGCAGATCGCGGACGCGCTCGCCATGTCGCTGACCGGCTACCAGCACTACGAGGACCGCTATCGCAAGCCGTTCCTGCCGGTGGAGCTGATGCGCCGGGTGGCTGCGGTGCTGGCCGGCCACGGCATCGCACCCGGCCGGGTGCTGGCGCTGGCCGGCACCACGCCGGAGGCGGCCGGCATCGACCCCGGCGCCGAGGCCGGGCCGGCGCGCCGCGTCACGAGCCCTCTCACCACGAACCCTGGCGCCGCGCCCCGGGCCGTCCGCTTCGACCGCGCCCGCCGCCTGCCCGTCTATGGCAGCGCCCAGGCCGGCCCCGACGGTCAGCGCATCGAGTTCGACCCGATCGAATGGATCGACCGGCCGGAGACCCTGCGCGATGTGCCGGACGCCTTTGCCATGTATGTGATGAACGACAGCATGGAGCCGAAATACGAGCAGGGGGACATGCTCTATGTCCATCCGACCCGGATACCGCGGCGCATGAGCCACGTCGTCATCGTGAAGACGGACGGCACCGCGCTGGTCAAGCGCCTGGTCCGCGCCGACCCCGACGCCTATGTCGTGCGCCAGTACAACCCGGCCAGCGAGTATCAGATCCCGCGCCGCGAGGTGACGGCGCTCTATCTCGTGCTGGGATCGATGGACGGGCGCTGACGGGTTTCCGCCCCGAGCATCCTTGACCCGCGGGGGCCGGGGTTTCTAGGTTCCTCTGCCCCCACCCGCCGCCGGCCTGTCCCGGGAGACCCCATGCCGCTCGACCAGGCCGAAGTGCCCACCCCGGCGATCCGCTATACCTCCCGCCCCAAGCCCGGCAGCGATCGGCTGATCGTCGGCCTGACGGTCGCGGCCCGCACCTTCTTCGAGGCCTTCGTCCGCGCCAATGCGAGCCGGTCCATCGTCGGCTATCTGGGCGACCGCGAGACCTTCGAGGACATGCGCCGGCATGTCGGCGAGCTCGGCGGCAACCCCAACCTGGCCCGTGGCATCACCCCTCGCTCGCGCCGGCAGTTCGCCGACCATGGAGCGGTGCTGCTGCAGGACCCGGCCTTGCGGGCCGAGGCCGCCGCGCGCGCCGACCCGCGCGCCTACAGCCTGATCGGCATCACCCACAGCCTGTCGAGCCGCGAATCATGGCATGAGATCACGGCCTACCCGACGGCGCCGGTGCAGCCCTGGGATGCGCTGGTCTGCACCACGCGCGTTGCCCGCGACGTGGTCGACCGGCTGCTCGACGCGTCCGACGAAGCGGCCGCCCGCGCCGGGATCGCAACGCCCCTGCCCCGCCCCGCACGCCCGATCATTCCGCTGGGGGTGGATGCCGCTGCCTTCGCCCCCGACCCGGCGCGGCGCGCGGCCTGGCGCGCCCGGCACGGCGTCGCCGACGGCGAGGTGGTGGCGCTCTTCCTCGGCCGGCTCAGCATGCATGCCAAGGCACACCCCTATGCCGCCTTCGCCGCGATCGAGGAGGCGGCGCGGAAGCTGCCCGTCCCGCCGCGCTACTTCCTGCTCGGCCAGTTCGCCACGCCCTCCATCGGCGAGGCATTCCGCGCGCTGGCAGCCGAGGTGGCGCCCAGCGTGCGCACCACCTTCATCGTCAATCCCGACGACGAGGCGCGGCGCGATGCGCTGGCCGGCGCCGACCTCTTCGTGTCGCTGGCCGACAGCGTGCAGGAGACCTTCGGCCTCGCCCCCGTCGAGGCGATGGCGGCCGGCCTGCCGGTCGTGGTCACCGATTGGGACGGCTACAAGGACACCGTCCGCCACGGCGTCGAGGGATTCCGGATCCCCACCCTGATGGCGGCGCCGCCGGCCGCCAAGGGCGCGCTCCGCAGCTATCTCGCCGACCAGATCGACTATGACCGCTTCTGCGCGGTCATGGGGCATCTCGTTGCGGTCGACATCCGGGCGGCGGCGGACGCCATCCACCTGCTGGCATCTGAGCCGGAGCGGCGGCGGTCGATGGGCGCGGCCGCCCGGCAGCGCGCGGTCGCCACCTATGATTGGCCGAGGGTCATGGAGGAATGGCGGCGGCTCTGGACGGAACTGGCCGGCCGGCGCGCCATCGCCGAGCTGGCGACGGCACCCGCCACGGGGCCGGAACTGCCCGAGCTGAAGATACCGGACCCGCTCGAGCTGTTCCGCTCCTTCCCCACGCGCATGCTGCAGGCGGGCGACCGGCTGCACCTGTCCCGCGCCGATGCCGCCCAGGTGGCCGAGGCCTGCCGGGGCAGCAAGGCGTTCCGCTATGCCTTCGGCCACCTGCCACCCAAGGAGCGGCTCGACGCGCTGGTCGAGCGCATCCTGCGGGAACCCGGCCTTGCCGCAACCAGGCTGATCGCGGACCTGCCCCCGAACCAGCGCGGCGAGGCCGTGCGCACCATCCTGTTCCTCGCCAAGCGCGACCTGCTGCGGGCGGAACCGGGCGG